>NZ_JBIBEP010000022.1:0-124359 GCF_042955185.1 Streptomyces sp. NPDC012474 | reverse complement strand
GGGGATGTTCAGGGTGCGGTTGATGAGTTTGCTGCGCTGCTGGTCGATCAGGTTCGGGTGCTGGGGCCGGACCATCTCTACACTCTCTCCACGCGGCACCACCTCGCCCGGTGGCGGGGGGCCGCGGGGGATGTTCGAGGCGCGGTCGATGAGCTTGCTGCGCTGCTGGTCGATCAGGTTCGGGTGCTGGGGCCGGACCATCTCTACACTCTCTCCACGCGGCACCACCTCGCCCGGTGGCGGGGGAGAGGCGGGGGACGCCGCCGGCGCGGCTAAGGCTTGAGCAGACTTCGGGTTCCTGAGAATGACCCTAGTCTCAGTTCTAGTCTCGATTGCTGCTCAATCCGGTGTAGCACGCGCCCGTCCGTGCATGTCCGGCACGCCACCCGACCTGCAACGCGAAGTCATTGAAGGACGTGCCCGGACCGCTACGGAACGGGACAGGACAGCTCGTAATGCGTAGGTCTCGGGTTCGAATCCCGAAGGCGGCTCTCCTGAGGCCCCAGGTCACATTGCCCGTGACCTGGGGTTTTTTGTTGCTCGGGGCCGTGGCGCCGGGAAGCCGGGGGAGAGGGCGCCTTGCCGTGAGGCGCCCTCTCCTCGTGTTCGTGATCTCGGGCTACGCGGCCGGCGGGCCGTCCAGGTGGCGGCTCTCCATGAGGCCGTTCAGGTACTGCGCGCGCATCGCCGCGCGCTGGATCTTGCCGCTGGTGGTGCGCAGGACCGCGCCGCGCCTGACCAGGGCCACCGCCGCCGGCCGGACGCTGAAGTCACGGGCGATGCCGCCCCTGATCCGGGCGGCGAGGCGCGGGAGTTCGTCGGCGCCGACCGAGCCGCGCACCTCGTGCACGACGACGAGCTGCTCCTCGGTGGTGCCGTCGGCGCCGGCCACCGGGACGGCGAACGCGGCGCCGAACAGGCCCACCAGCTCAGGGTGCAGGCGCCGCAGCGCGTGCTCCACGTCCTGCGGGTAGATGTTGCGGCCGCGCAGGATCAGCATCTCCTTGAGACGGCCGGTGACGTAGATCTCGTCGTCGTGGAGCGTGCCCAGGTCGCCGGTGCGGACGTACCCGGTGTCCCCGGCGAGGGTGCTGACACCGAACGTCTCGACGGTGGCGTCCTCGCGGCCCCAGTAGCCCTGTGCGACGCTGGGGCCGCGCAGCCAGATCTCGCCGACCCGGCCCGCGGGCAGCACCTCGCGGGAGGCCGGGTCGACGATCCGTACCGTGTACTCCTCGGCCTTGCCGCAGCTTACGACGTCACGGCCGGGTCGGCCCTCGCCGACCGGACGGAACTCGTGCTGCTCCAGGAGGGTTTCGTCGACCCGGGTGACGGCCAGTTCGCGCGGTCCGGTGCCCGAGATGAACACGGTCGCCTCCGCCATGCCGTAGCAGGGCGCCATGGTGTCGCTGCGGAAGCCGGCCGGGGCGAAGCGCTTGGCGAACGCGGTGAGGGTGGAGGCCTGGACGGGCTCCGATCCGTTGGCCGCGAACCGCCAGCAGGACAGGTCGAGTTCGGCGAGTTGCTCGTCGGTGATCTGGCGTGCGCACAGTTCGTAGGCGAAGTTGGGCGCGGCCGACCAGTTGACCTGGTACTTGTCGATCATCCGCAGCCACCGGTGCGGGCGCTTCAGGAAGGTCGTCGGGCTCATCAGCACGCAGGAGCCGCCGAGCAGCAGCGGGGGCAGCAGGATCGCGAGCAGTCCCATGTCGTGGTACTGCGGGATCCACGAGCCGAAGCGGGTGGTGCGGTCGAGGCCGAACGCCGAGCTGAGGGCGGCCGAGTTGTGCAGCAGGTTGCCGTGGTGGACCATCACTCCCTTCGGGTCGGAGGTGGAGCCGGAGGTGTACTGGAGCAGGGCCAGGGTGTTCTGGTCGACGTCGGGCACCTGCCAGGCCTCGGCGTGCGCGACGGTGAAGTCGGGGCCGTCGGTGATGGCGCAGGTGATCTCCCGGCCCGGGTCGGACGCCGCCCAGTCCAGGACGCTCGCGGCGACGGCCTCGCTGGTGAGGACAGCGGCGACGGTCGCGTTCTCGACGATGGAGTCCACGCGGCGGCGCTGGTGGCTGTACTGGCCGGGCAGCGAGGACGGGACGGCGACCATGCCCGCGTAGAGGCAGCCGACGAACGCGGCGGCGAACTCCAGGCTCTCGGGATACAGGAGCAGCACCCGGTCGCCGGGCGCGTACCTCTCCTGGAGCCAGCCGGCTATCTTGCGGGCCTCATGGTCGAGTCTGGCGTACGACCATGTCTCGTCCCCGTCGGGCGAGTCGGGGTCGCGGACGAAGATGACGGCCGGGTCGTCCGGGGTGACATGGGCGTTCGTACGGATGCGGGCCGTGGCGCTGCGGGCCTGCAGAAGCGTGTGTTCGTCCGTGAGCATGGGATCCCTCGGGGTAGCAGGAGGCTGGTGCGGGTCGGCGGGTTCGGTCACCAGTCGGTGGCCTCGCCCAGGGCCAGCAGGTCGTCCAGGTCGTCCGCCTCGACCAGGGCCGCGCCGGCCACCGGGGCGTCCGGGTCTTCGATCGCCTCGGCGAGCAACCGCACATAGGAGTCGAGAAGCCGGCGGACGGTGGATTCGTCGAACAGGTCGGTGGCGTAGCGGAACACGGCGGTCAGCGAGGAGGCGCTCTGCCGCATCTCCACGTTGATGTCGAACTGGCCTTCCAGCTGCGGTACCTCGATCAGTTCGATGCGCAGGCCGGCGTACTCGGTGTCCGTGCCGCGGGCCGCGGCCTCGGTGACCTGCATCAGCAGGGGTTCGAGGCGGCCGGGCGCCACCATGGTGAACACCATCCGCACGGGCGGGTTCCGGCTGCTGTACGGCTCCTCGCCGGCGAGCAGGGCGTACGGGTAGCCGATGTGCTTCATGGCCCGCATCACCTGGCGCTGGGCCGTGTGCGCGGCCTGCCCGAACGTGGTCGTCTCGGTGAAGTGGGCCGGCAGGACGATGGTGTTGACGAGGTAGCCGACGACCTCGCGCATGCCGGGGCCGCTGCGGGTGGTCGTCGGGCAGCCGACGAGGAAGTCGCGCTGTCCGCTGTAGCGGTGCACCAGGGCCTGGAAGACGCCGAGCGTCAGCGCGAACGGGGTCACTTTCGCCCGCTTGGCCGCCTCGCGCAGGCGGGGCACGAGTTCGTCGGGGATCCGGGCCTCGCAGGTGCCGCCGTTGAAGACGGCCGGCGGGCGGGGGGCCCGCGGCCGGTCGGCGGGGAGTTCACCGGCGGTGGCGTTCGCGCAGAACTCTTCCCAGAACGCGATCAGTTGTGCCCTTCGCGGCCCTTGGAGCAGTTCCTGTTCGCCCTGTACGTAGTCGTCGTAGCCGCGGGCCAGCTGTGGTGGCGCGGTGTCCGACGCGTAGGCGTCGAGCAGGTCCTGGAGCAGCAGCCACTGGGAGGTGGCGTCGGTGACGATGTGGTGGGCGCTGACGACGATCACGTGGTCGTCGGGGGTGATGCGCAGCAGGAGCGCACGGCACGTTCCCTCGCCGGTGAGGTCGAAGGGGGTGTCGCCGAACGCCTTGACGTACTTCTCCAGCAGGCCGGTGTCGGTGACCCCGGGGACCTCCCGGACCTGGAGGGGGACCAGGTCCGGGTGGCCGATCAAGCGCTGCGGGCCTGCCGCGGTCTCGGTGAACGTGGAGCGCAGTACGTCGTGCCGCTCCACGACCGCGCGCAGGGCGCGCCGCAGCCGCGCCTCGTCGAGCGCGCCGCGCACCCGCAGGGCGGCCTGGACGTTGTAGGCGGGGCTGTCGGGCGCCATCCGGTACAGGAACCAGAGCGCTTCCTGCCCGATGGAGAGGGCTCGTTCCCGGGCCATCACCGGGCGGCGAGTTCGGAGTGGATGTGGGCGGTGAGCGCGTCGATCGTGGGGTGGTCCCAGGCGAGGGTGGCCTCGACGAGGATGCCGAACTCGTCCTCCACGTCGCCGCACAGCGTCAGCGCGTACACGGAGTCGAGACCGATCTCGACGAGCAGGTCGTCGGCGGCGATGTCCTGCGGCCGGACGTCGAGGAAGTAGGCGACCCGCTCGGTCAGCCAGGTGCGGATCGTCTCGGCGCCGGTGGTCTCGGGGGTGGTGGTCTCGGGGGTGGCGGCGGATGTGGACATGAGAAGTCTCCTGGTGATGTGAAGGGTGTGGAAAACGGTGGGGTGGGGCTGCTGGTCCGGAAACGGACAAGGGCCGGCAGGGCCGGGGCGGTGGGCGCGGCCGGGCGCGTGGTCAGGTGCGCGCGAGCCGCGAACGGTCGAGGTCGAAACCGGCACGGTCCTCCTCCCTCGAGGTCAGTTCGGCGAACAGGCGCTGCTCCACCGCGTCGGGCAGGGCGCCCACGTCGTGACCGAGGCGGGCGGCGATCCGGGCGAGGGCGCCGGTCAGCCAGGCGTCGTCGCGCAGGAACGCGTCGACGCCGCTCTGGTTGTGCTGCCACACGCCGATGCACGCGGCGGCCATCGACAGCTGCGCGTACCGTTCGGCCAAGGCGAAACCGGAGCGGCCCGCGACCACCGAGTGCTCGCTCGGCGGCAGCTGACGGCAGCGCCGGCCGAGGTCGTCGAGGTCGGCGCGGAGCAGGGCGGCTATCCGGGCGGTCGCCGGGGGCAGGGCCGGGCCGCCGGCGTGGTCGTGGAGCAGCGCGGTGAGCTGGTCGGCGCCGCGCGAGGTGAGTTCCAGTGCCTGGTAGTCGATGTCGTCGAGGGGCGCCGACAGGTCGAAGAGCGCGGCGGGCGGCACCTCGGCGCTGCCCCAGCTGGTTGCTGCGAGGCGCGGCAGCTGCGGCAGCGTCGTGGCCTGGCAGACGGCTGCGTTGGCGTGCGCGAAGGTGATGGCCGGCAGGTCGCGGAAGAACTTCTGGAAGATGCCGTAGCGGCCGTCGCGCCAGTACGAGTTGGCGCCGAGCAGGGTGCCCAGCGTCTGCGACGACCGGTGCAGGACCTTGGGGACGACGTACTTGTTGACCGCGGTGATCACGCTGGTCTGGCCGGGCAGGACGTGCAGGGCGCGGCACGCCACGGTCGCCATGCAGTCGCCGGCGAGCAGGTCGAGGAAGGCGCCGACCAGGGTGGCCCTGGCATGCGGCAGGTCGGCGACGCTGCGTCCGTACAGGGCACGGTCGAGGGCGAAGCGGGTGACGGTGCGCAGCTGGGTGTCGGCGGTGCCGACCATCATGCCGGGGAGTACGGCGCGGGTGGTCTGGAAGGCGCGCAGGACGGTCTCCATCGCGCTGCCCACCGGGCCGACGGGGGCGTCCGCGGGGACTTCGAGGTCGGTGAAGTCGGCGCCGCCGATGAGGCAGCCGCGCAGCCCGACCGTCGGGAAGCGGTAGTCCCTGCGCAGCCGGTCGGCCGGGGCCTGCGTGAGGTCCACCCACAGATGGGAGTGGCTGCGGTTGCCGGGGCCCGCGCCGGTGCGGGCGAGCAGGACGACGGCGTCGGCCCGGCCCAGGTTGTTCACGATCTGCTTGCGGCCGTTGATCCGGTAGTGGCTGCCGTCGGCGGAGGGCGTCGCGGTGAGGTCGGTGCGGGTGAAGTCGTTGCCGTGCGGCAGCTCGTTGTAGCCCGCCGCGGTCTTGCCGCCGGACAGCAGGATGTCGGCCATCCGCTTCTGCTGGACGTCGCTGCCCGCGGTCCACATCGCGGACCCGGAGATGTAGTTGGTGAAGCCGTGGCCGAGCGCCAGGGTCGGGTCGCGGCGGGAGACCGTGCGCATCATGCGCATGAGGCGGTCGATCCGGCCCAGGCGTCCGCCGAGCCGCCTGGGCACGTACTCCGCGTTGAACCCGTAGGCGTCCAGCGCGGCTTCGCCGGCAGGCAGGATCTCCGCGCGCTCGTCGGCGGCGAGGACGGCTTCGTAGCCCAGCGGGTTGTCGGGGTCGTGGGCGTCGCCGAGCGCGCTCTCCAGGACGTCGGGGCCGCCGGGGACGGAGTTCGGGTCGGTCATGACGCCTCCTCGGCGAAGGAGTCGGCCGCGTCGGCGAGAGAGTCGGCCGTCTCGGCGAGGGAACCGGCCTCCTCGGCGAGGGAGTCGGCCGCCTCGGCGAGCGGGAAGGGCAGCAGGGAGAACATCTCGCCGCTGTCGTACTGCTCGACGAGCAGCGGCATCAGCCGGTCGAGCACCGCCGAGCCGTCGGTGCCGTCCTCGGGCAGCGTCCCGGGCGTCAGGCGTTCGGCGAGGCGGCAGAGCACGGCCTCGACCCACAGCCCGTCCTGCCACAGGCCCGCGGTCGCGGTGGTGTCGGAGGCGACGGTGGTCCGGTTGCGCAGCCACACCTGGAGGCAGGCCGCGGCAGCGCAGCACAGGGTGTAGCGGTGCGCCAGGTCGAAGGCCGCGGCGGGCACGTCACGCGGGCTGGGCCGGTGGGCGGCCATCTGCTCGTGCGTGGTGTCACTGATGCGCAGCAGCTTCTCGGCGACGGTGAGCAGGGATGCGGGCGCCTCACCGGACGCCACCAGCTCCCGCAGTTCCACGACGCCTCGGGGCAGGGACGCCGCGACGCTGTTGCCCGTGCGGGAGGTCAGCAGCAGCCGGGCCGGGTCGAAGGCGGGGATCCGCGCGTCGAACGTGGCCGCGGCGGCCAGGCCCTCGGCGTCGGTGCGCCCGGCCCGGTAGCCGCGGGCGAGGGCGGCGAACTGGTTGATCAGGGCGCTCAGGTTGACCAGCGTGTTGCCGTCGAAGATGCCGACGATCCGGTGGTCGCGCTCCAGCTTGGCGAACAGGCCGTGCGCGAACTCCTCGCTGAGGAAGGAGCGGGCGCCCAGGAACTGGCCCATGGCGGAGATCAGTTCGTCGGCCGTGGTGGGCACCAGGTACTTCACCGCGGCCGACGAGACGCTCATCTCCTCGGTCAGGGTGTGCACGCCCCGCGAGGCGAGCAGTGTGACGGCCTCCATGGCCAGCAGGTCGGCGTAGGCCTCGGTGAGCGCGCGGTGGGCCTGCGGCAGGTCGATCAGCCGCTTGCCGTACAGCCGATGCTCCAGGCCGAACCGGGTGGCGATGCGCAGCGCGTGGTCGCCGGCGCCCAGCGAGAGCGCGGCGCAGATCGTGCGGGTGATCTGCAGGCAGCGCAGAACGGTCTCGATGCCCTCGCCCTCCTCGCCGATCAGCGCGGAGGCGGGTACGACGGCGCCGTCGAAGGCGATGCCGCTGATGTCGGCGCCCCGGATGCCGTGCGTCTTCGCCGCGGGCAGGCAGGTGTGACTGCCGTCCGCGAGCAGGGCCTTGTCGACGAGCAGCAGGCTGTAGCCACGGGTGCCGCCGGCCGGTGAGGTCCGGGCCAGGACACAGACCAGGTCGCTGCGGGTGGCGTTGTTGATCAGCCACTTCTCGCCGTCGAGCCGGTAGCCGCCCGCCACGGGGGTGGCGGTCAGCTCGCCGGAGAGCAGATCGCTGCCGTGTGCGCGCTCGGTCAGGCCCCAGGAGACGACGGCGCCGGACGCGATGCGGGCGCCCAGCTCCTGTGCCTGCTCCGCCGTTCCGCCGACCCAGGTGCTCACCGCGCCCAGATACGTCTTGGTGTGCGCGATGGCCACGGTCAGATCGCGCCGGGCCACCACCCGTACCAGTTGGAGCAGGTCCTCGTAGCTGTCGAGGGCGCCGCCGTGCCGGGCGGGCACGTAGTGCTCGGGCAGGCCGAGCGCGTCGAGCCGGGCCACGGCGTCCGTGGGGAACGCCTCGGCGGCGTCGAGTTCACGCAGCCGGGCCGCGAAGAACGGCAGGTCCCTGCGGGCGGGATGGCCGAGAGAGCGGTCGAATACGCCGGCCCGGTCGTACGGCGCGTACCGCCGCGGGGATGCGAGTTGAGGTTCCGTCACGACTCCACCTGAATCTGAGAATGTGAGCACTCCGGGATTCTTCGAATGACCCCAGTCTTGGCCACCGCAGGGAGCGCTGTCGCAGGATCCCGGTGTCAGGATCCTGCGACTGCATCTGGCTGCCAGAGCTGAACCCTTACCTCTGCCAAAAGGCGAACTAGTGTCTCCACTGCACGCCTAACAGGTGAGAGGGAATCCATGCCGAAAACATTTGATTCGGGGATTCTGGGGACGATCGGCGAAACACCTCTGGTGAAACTGGAGAGAGTGTTCCCAGGGGAACGCTCGCAATTCTTCGCCAAGATCGAGCGGTTCAACCCAGGTGGCAGCATCAAGGACCGAAGCGGCCTCAACATGCTTCTCGAGGCGCTGCGCAACGGCGAGATCACGCCGGGGCGTTCCGTGGTCGTGGAATCGAGCTCGGGGAATCTGGCGGTCGGGCTCGCGCAGATCTGCAGGTACTTCGATCTGCGCTTCGTCTGCGTGGTCGACGCCAAGACCACGGAGCAGAACCTGGCCATCATGCGGGCCTACGGGGCCGAGGTGGTGGTGATCGACGAGCGGGACCCCGCCACCGGCGAGTTCCTGCCGGTGCGGCTGCGCAAGGTGCGCGAGCTCGTGGCGAGCATCCCGCACGCCTACTCCCCGAACCAGTACGCGAACCCGTCCAACCCGCGGGCCCACGAGCGGACCATGCGGGAGATCGTGGAGGCGCTCGACGGGCGGCTCGACTATGTCTTCTGCGCCGTCAGCACCTTCGGAACGCTGCGCGGCTGCGCGGACCACCTCCGCAAGGAGGGGCTGCGCACCAAGATCGTGGCGGTCGACGCCCAGGGCAGCGCCATCTTCGGCCAGTTGCCCACCCGGCGGCTGATCCCGGGGCACGGCGCCTCCGTCGTGCCGGCCCTGATGGACCCGGCCGCGGCCGACGAGGTCGTGCACGTCTCCGATCTCGACTGCGTGGCGGCCTGCCGCCGCCTCGTGGTCCGCGAGGCGATCCTGGCCGGCGGTTCCTCCGGGGCGACGCTCGCCGCGGCGGAGCGGATGCTGCCACGAATTCCGCCCGGCTCGGTCAGCGCACTGATATTTCCCGACGGCGGGGACCGCTATCTCGGAACCATCTATTCCGACGACTGGGTGCGCGAACACTTCGGTGAAGTGTCGCACCTGTGGAAGGACTGAAACTCCCGATGCTCGTACTGCGCAAGGCAGACGTAGAGAAAATACTCGGTGGGAGGGAGAAGGAGCACATCGAGCTGGTCCGGCAGACCTACTCCCTGCATGACAAGGGTGCGACGGCCGTACCGCATTCCATCTTCCTGCGGTTTCCCGACCAGCCCGCGAACCGCATCATCGGACTCCCGTCCTACCGTGGCGGCGAGAATCCGGCAGCGGGGCTGAAGTGGATTTCCTCATTCCCCGCGAACATCCACTCCGGAATCGCCCGTGCCAGTGCGGTGATGGTGCTGAACTCGCTGCGCACCGGACATCCGGAGGCGTTGCTCGAGGCCTCGCTGATCTCGGCCGCGCGGACCGCCGCGAGCGCCGCCCTCGCCGCCGACGTCCTCACCGAGGGCCGGCGTCCGCAGGGCGTCTCCCTCATCGGCTGCGGCGTCATCAACCTGGAGATCCTGCGCTACCTCAAGGCCGCGATCGACACGCTCGGCGAGATCACGCTGTATGACACCTCGCCCGCGCGTGCCGAGGAGTTCGCCCGCCGCTGCCGTGAGCTCCTGCCGGACGCCGAGGTCACCCTCGCGGACAGCATCGAGGACGCCCTGGAGGCGCAGCGCCTCGTCTCGTTCGCCACCAACGCGGGCGAGCCGCACGTGGACCTCACGCCCGCCGAACCCGGCACCGTGGTCCTGCACGTCTCGCTGCGCGACATCGACCCGCTCTCCATCAGCGGAGCGCACAACATCGTCGACGACGCGGACCACGTGTGCCGCGAGCGCACCTCGTTGCACCTGACCGAGCAGATCACCGGCGGCCGCGCCTTCATCGACGCCTCCATCGGCCAGCTCATCAACGGGACCGTCGCTTTCACGCCCGACCCGGACAAGGTCACCGTCTACTCGCCGTTCGGCCTCGGCGTCCTCGACCTCGCCCTCGCCGTCGACGTGCAGGCCACCGCCCGCGAGCTCGGCATCGGCTTGGAGGTCACGGACTTCCTGTCCTGACCCGGCCCGTACACCGCCCTTCCAGAACCCCTTTCCGTACATCCACGAGGAGAACCATGTCCCAGCAGTCCGCCGCCTCCGAGTACCGCGTCGTCCTGAACGCCGAGGAGCAGTACTCGATCTGGCCCGCCGGCCGTGAACTGCCCGCCGGGTGGAGCGCCGAGGGCACCCAGGGCACCCGCGAGGAGTGCCTGGCCCGCATCGACGAGGTGTGGACCGACATGCGCCCGCTGAGCCTGCGCCGCCGCATGGAGGCCCAGGCCACCGCCGCCTGAACACCATTCGCCTGAACGTCACTTCGGAGAACCGTCCAGTACGCCAGGTCATTGAAGGAGCACCTGTTGAACGCCGCACAGTTGCCGGGGAACACCCTGAGCGGAACCGTCCCGCCCACCCTGCCCGCGCTCTTCGCCGCGCAGGCGGACCGCACGCCCGGCGCGGCTGCCGTGCTGGACGGCCCACGAACGACGACCTACCGGGACCTGGCCCACGCCGCCGGGCGCACCGCGCGCTTCCTGCGCTCGCAGGGCGTGGGCCCGGGCTCCCTGGTCGGGGTGTGCCTCCCCCGGGGCGCCGAACTCATCGCCACGCTCCTCGGGGTGTGGCAGGCGGGCGCGGCCTATCTGCCGCTGGACGCCGGTCATCCGCACGGGCGCCTCAGATCCCTGGCGTCCCAGGCAGGCGCCGAACTCGTCGTCACCACAGCCGCACTGCGCGGGCCGCTCGGGGAGGACGGCCCGCGCGTCCTGAGCACCGAGGAGCTGACCACCGCCGCCGAGGACGGCCCGGCCGGCCCGGCGCCGGTGGACTCGGCCTCGCTCGCGTACACGATCTTCACGTCCGGCTCCACCGGCGCCCCCAAGGGCGTACAGATCACCCACGAGGGCATCGCGAACCGGGTCGCCTGGGCCGTGCGCGCCCAGCGGCTCGGCGCCGGCGACCGGATCCTGTTCAAGACGTCCGTCGGCTTCGACGCGGCGGGCTGGGAGATCTTCGCGCCGCTGGCCTGCGGAGCGAGCGTCGTCGTCGCGCCGGACGGCGCCGAGAAGGACGCCGCCGCGCTGCTGAAAGCCGTCGCCGACGGCGGCGTGACCGTGCTCCAGCTGGTGCCGTCCGTGCTGCGCCTGCTCGTCGAGGAACCGTCCTGGGAGGGCTGCGGCGCGCTGCGACTGCTCGCGTCGGCGGGCGAACCGCTGCACGCCGAACTGGTCGAGCAGGTCAGGGAGCTGGCAGGGCCCGGCATCGAGGTCTGGAACACGTACGGGCCCACGGAGTGCTCGATCGACATCACCGCCCACAAGGTCGACCCGGCGCAGAAGACCGGGCCCGTACCGATCGGCCGGCCGCTCACCGGGATGCGGGTCCTCGTTCTCGGCGCGGACGGCCGGCTCACGCCCAAGGGCGTCACGGGAGAGCTGTACGCCGGCGGTGTCGGCGTCGCCCAGGGCTATGCGGGGCGCCCCGACCTCACGGCGGAGCGGTTCGTGCCCGACCCGTACGGTCCGCCCGGCGCCCGCCTGTACCGCACCGGCGACCTGGTGCGCTGGAACGCGGCAGGTCTCCTGGAGTACCAGGGCCGTGCCGACGGCCAGCTCAAGGTCAACGGCGTACGCATCGAGCCCGGCGAGATCGAGGCCCAGCTCAGCACGCACCCCCAGGTCACGGGCGCGGCCGTCGTCGCGTACCGCACGGATGAGGACGCGGTACGCATCGGCGCCGCCGTCACCACGCGCGGCGAGCTCACCGGGGGCGACCTGCGCCGCTTCCTGCGCACCCGGCTGCCCGACAGCCATGTCCCCTCGCTGTTCCGTACCTTCGACGAGCTGCCCCTGACGCCGAACGGCAAGATCGACCGCGCGGCCTTGACCGCCGCCCTGGAGCAGGGCGACGATCTCACCGGGCAGGGCGCCTACGTCGCCCCGCGCAACGCGGCCGAGGAGAAGGTCGCCGAGGTGTGGGCGGCGCTGCTGGGCCGCGAGAAGGTCGGTGCCACCGACGACTTCTTCGCCCTGGGCGGCACGTCCCTGCAGCTCACCCGGCTCGCGGCCCGGCTGCGCGCCACCGGTGTCACCCTGTCGATGCGCGGCCTGTTCAGCGCCACCACGGTCGAGGCCCAGGCCCGGCTGATCGGCGCGCAGGACGCGGACAGCGCCCCGATCCCGACGGTCGACCGTGCGGGCCGCCTGGCGCTCTCGTCCGGGCAGCGCAGGCTGTGGTTCCTGGACCGGATGGGCCCGGGCAGCCGCGAGTGGGTCGCCCCGCTGATCCTGCGTCTGCCGGCCGCCACCACGCCGGACGAGCTGCAGTCGGCGCTGACCGCGCTCGGCGGCCGTCACGAGGCGCTGCGCACGCGGTACGTCGACGAGGGCGGCGAGCCCCGTCAGGTGATCGGCGCCGCGCACCCCGTGGAACTGCGGGTCGTCGACACCGGGCGCGAGCGGCTCGCCGAGCACTTCGAGGAGCAGTTCGCGCGCGGCTTCGAGCTGGCGACCGGGCCGTTGTGGCGGGCGCTGCTGGCCCGGATCCCCGGCGAGGACCACGTGCTGCTCGTCACCCTGCACCACATCGCGTGCGACGGCTGGTCCACGGTCGTCCTTGAGCGCGAACTGCAGGAGCTGTGCTCCGCCGCCCGTGAGGGCCGCGAGCCCGCCCTGTCCGCGGTCACCGTGCAGTACGCGGACTACGCGGCCTGGCAGTCCGGACGGCAGACCGACGAGTTCGTCGCGGGCGAGCTCGCCCACTGGCGCACCGCGCTCGACGGCATCGCCGCGCTCGACCTGCCCGCCGACCGGCCCCGGCCCGCCGTGCGCGACCCGCGCGGTGCGGTCGTGCCGATCCGGATCGAGCCCGGCCTTGCGGCGGCCGTGGAGCGGCTGAGCCGGGAGAACGCGGCGACCGAGTTCATGACGCTGCTCACCGCGTTCGCCACGGTGCTGGCGCGGCAGACCGGCCAGTGGGACGTGCCCGTCGGCACCCCGGTCGCCGGCCGCACCCGACCGGAGCTGTCCGGCACCGTCGGCTTCTTCCTCAACTCCCTCGTGGTGCGCTGCGGGCTGGGTCCCGAGCTGCGGTTCGAGGAGGCCCTGGGCCGGGTGCGGGCCGCGGCGACCGCCGCCTTCGCCCACCAGGAACTGCCCTTCGACCGCCTGGTCGACGAGATCCAGCCGGAGCGCGACCTGTCGCGCACGCCGCTGTACCAGGTCGCCTTCGACATGCACAGCGAGGGCGTCACCAGCATCGCCACCGACGCCGCCGACCTGCGCGCCTTCGCCGAGTCGTGGACCGTCGCCAAGACGGACCTGTCGGTGTTCATCGGGCGCTCGGCGGACGGCTCCCTGGAAGGCGTCCTGGAGTACGCGGTCACGCTGTTCGACGCGGCGACCGTGGAGCGGGTGCGGGAGCAGTTCGTGCGCCTCCTCGAAGAGGTGACCGCCGACCCGTCGGCGCGCCTGGCCGAGGTCCCGCTGCTGTCCGACGCGGAGCGGCACCTGATCGCCACGGAGTGGAACGCCTCCGCCGCCGACTTCGGTGACGCGAGTGTGTGCGCCCGTTTCGAGGAGCAGGCCGCCCGTACGCCTGGAGCGCCGGCGGTCGGTTTCGCCGGTGAGGTGGTCACGTACGCCCAGCTCGATGTGCGGGCCAATCAGGTCGCTCACCATCTGCGTGCGTCGGGGGTGAGTGGTCCGGGTGCCGTGGTGGGGGTGCTGCTCGACCGCGGACCGGATCTGGTGGCGGGTCTGCTGGGGGTGTGGAAGGCGGGTGCGGCGTACGTGCCGATCGATCCGTCCTACCCGGCGGAGCGCATCGCCTCGATGCTGGAGAGCGCGGGCGCGGGCACCGTCCTGACGCAGTCCGCGTATGCGGATCGTTTCGGCGGTGATGTGGGTCTGGTGCTGGTGGACCGGGACGCGTCGCTGCTCGATGGGCGGCCGCGGTCGGCGCCGGAGCGTGTGGAGGATGCCGAGGCGCTGGCGTATGTCATCTTCACGTCGGGTTCGACGGGCCGGCCCAAGGGTGTGGCGGTCACGCATCGGGGTGTGGCCAACCATGTCGCCTGGGCGGCGCGGGATCTCGCCTCGCGGGGGTCGACGGGTGCGCCGCTGTTCTCCTCGGTGGCCTTCGACCTGGTCGTCCCCAACCTGTGGGCGCCGCTGGTCACGGGCCAGCGGGTGCACACCATCGCGCAGGACACCGAGACGGCCGACCTGGCACGGGAGTTGGTGGCGGCGGGCCCGTTCAGCTTCATCAAGCTGACGCCCGGACATGTGGAGGTGCTGGCGGCGCAGTTGACCGCGCAGGAGGCTTCCGCTCTGGCGCCGGTGCTGGTGGTCGCCGGTGAGGCGCTGACGCGGGCGACGGTGCAGCGGTGGCGGGCGCTGGCGCCGGGGACGGAGCTCGTCAACGAGTACGGGCCGACCGAGGCCTCCGTCGGCACCTGCGTCTTCCCCGTCACCGACGCCGAGTCCGGCGAGGTCATGCCGATCGGGCGCCCGCTGCCGAACATGACGATGTACGTCCTCGACGCCCGGCTGGCTCTCGTGCCCGTCGGGGTGCCCGGTGAGCTGTATGTCGGTGGTACCGGGGTGGCGCGCGGCTACGCGGGCCGGCCCGGTCTGACGGCCGAGCGTTTCGTGCCCGATCCGTACGGGCCTGCGGGTGCTCGCCTCTACCGCACGGGTGACCTCGTTCGTACTCGCCCGGACGGCGCCGTGGAGTTCCTCGGCCGCCTCGACGACCAGGTGAAGATCCGCGGCTACCGCATCGAACCCGGCGAGATCCAGACCGTCGTCGCAGAGCACCCGGCGGTCCGCGAGGCGGTCGTCGTCCCGCACGAGACGGCGACGGGAGACATCCAGCTCGTCGCGTACTACGTCCCGCGGGACGACGCGGACGTGACCCCGGCCGGCGAGCTCGCGGCGCACTGTGCCGCGCGGCTGCCGGAGTACATGCTTCCCGACCACTACGTCCCGCTGGCCGAGATCCCCCTCAACGCCAACGGCAAGACCGACAGGCGGGCCCTGCCCGCGCCGGACGCCGGCGACACGGTCACCCCGCAGGGCCGGATCGCTCCGCGCACCGCCACCGAGGAACGCCTCGCGGAGATCTGGACCGAACTCCTCGCGGTCGAGCCCGGCATGACGGACAGCTTCTTCCACTCCGGCGGCAACTCGATCCTGGCGATCCGCCTGATCTCCCGCATCCAGGAGGAGTTCGACATCGACTTCACGGTCCGGGCGGTCTTCGAGGGCCCGACGGTGGCTCAGCTGGCCGTGGCCGTGGAACGGGAGATCTTCGCCGACCTCGACGGACCGGACGCGGCCGGCGGGCCACGCCTGTCGGACCCCGGCGAGGTGGTGGACGCCGACGACCCGTCCGGCATCGCCGACCCGCCGGAGATCGAGGACCCCTCGGAGCTCGACGACCCGTCCGGCCTGTTCCGGCCCGCGCACCTCGACGACCCGTCCGGTCCCGCCGGCGCGTCCACCCACCCCGACCCCGCGATCAACGGCCCCGCGCCGGTCAAGGAGACAGCATGAGCACCGGTGCCACCACGCCCCCGGGCATCGACACGGACGAGGCGCGCGACACGATCGTGCGGCAGCGGCTCGCCGGGCGGCGGCGTGCGCGCAGAAGCGCGATACCCAAGACGGACCGGAACGCCCCGCTGCGCCTGTCGTACGGGCAGGAGCAGATGTGGTTCCTCAACCGCCTCGACCCCGACAGCACCCAGTACCTCGTCCCGCTGCTCGTCCGGCTGACCGGGGCCCTGGACGCCGGCGTCCTGGCCGACGCCTGGCAGCGGCTCACCGACCGGCACGAGATCCTGCGCACCCGGTACGGGCTGCACGGCGAGGAGCCGGTGCAGATCGTCTCCGAGCGGGAACGGGTCACGCTGCCCCTCGAAGACCTCACGCACCTGCCCGAGGACGAGCGCGAGGCACGCGTCCAGGCGATCGTCACCGGCGAGATCTTCGTGCCGTTCGACCTGGAGCGCGACCTGCCGGTGCGGGCCCGTCTGATCCGGCTCGGCGACGAGGAGCACGTGCTCACCGTCGTCTTCCACCACATCGCCTGCGACGCCTGGTCCACCGAGATCGTCGGGCAGGAACTGAGCGCCCTGTACGCCGCCCTCGTGAAGGGGGAGGAGCCGCGGCTGCCCGACGTCGCCGTCCAGTACGCCGACTTCGCCGCCTGGCAGCGCGCCGAGATGTCCGGCGCCACCCTGGAGCGCCACCTCGACCACTGGAAGGGCGAGCTGGCGGGCATCACTCCGATCGAGCTGCCCACCGACCGGCCCCGCAAGGCCGTGAGGGACGCGACGGGTGACACGGTCGCCTTCTCCGTGCCCGCCGCACTCGCCGGGCGCGTGCAGGAGTTCGCCCGGGAGCGGGCCGCCACGCCCTTCATGGTCGTGCTCGCCGCGTTCCAGAGCCTGCTGGCACGGCACACCGGCTCCGCCGACGTCACCGTGGGCACGGTCGTGTCCGGGCGGGGCCGCCCGGAGCTGCAGGGCATGCTCGGCTACGGCATCAACACGCTGACGCTACGCGGGAGATGGGCCGACGGCACCTCCTTCCGTGATCTCGTCGACGCCACCAAGGGCACCGTCCTCGGCGCCTTCGACCACCAGGGCGTCCCGTTCGCCCGGCTGATCGACGCCGTGCAGCCCGAGCGCGACCTGTCCCGCAACCCTCTCTTCGACGTCGCCCTGACCATGCACGGCGAGCGCACCAGTTCCTTCGCCCTGCCGGGCATCGCCGCCGAGCCGTACCGGGCCGACGGCGACGCCGCCAAGTACGACCTCGACCTTCAGCTGCGCCAGGACGCCGACGGCAGGCTGCACGGGCACCTGGAGTACGCCGTCGAGCTGTTCGACCGGGCCACCGCCGAGCGCCTCACCGGGCAGCTCGTCCGCCTCCTCGACGCGGCGACCGCGGACCCGGACGCCGACCTGGCTCAGCTGGCCTTCCTCGGCGCGGACGAGGTGCGTCTGCTCACACAGGGCGCGGCCGTCACCGGCGAGGTCACCCGAACCGTCCACCGGGCCTTCGAGGAGCAGGCGGCCCGCACCCCGGACGCCGTCGCCGTGCACGCCGCCGGCGAGGAGCTGACGTACGCCGAGCTCAACGAGCGCGCCAACCGCATCGCCCACCACCTCGTCGCCCTCGGCGTCGGCCAGGAGACCCTGGTCGGCGTCTGCCTGGAGCGCGGCGCCGACCTGCTGCCCGCCCTGCTCGGCGTCCTCAAGGCGGGCGGCGCCTATCTGCCGCTCGATCCCTCGCAGCCCGCCGACCGCATCGGCTACATGCTCCAGGACGCCGCAGCCCCGGTCGTGGTGACCGAACGCGCCCACGCGGAGCTGCTGAACGGCCTGCACGACGGGCCCGTCCTCGTCCTCGACGCGGAGGAGGACCGTGCCGCGCTGGCCGCCCGGCCGGTCACGGACCCGGTCCCGCGTACCGACGCCGACAGCCTGATCTACGTCATCTACACCTCGGGCTCCACCGGCCGTCCCAAGGGCGTCGGCCTCACCCACGCCAACGTGGAGCGCCTCTTCACGGTCACCGCGCACCAGACCGGCTTCCGCACCGACGACGTGTGGACCCTCTTCCACTCCTACGCCTTCGACTTCTCCGTCTGGGAGATGTGGGGCGCGCTGCTGCACGGAGGCCGGCTCGTCGTCGTGCCGAAGGACGTCTCGCGCGATCCGTCCGCGTTCCTCGACCTGCTCGTCGAGCAGGGCGTGACGGTGCTCAGCCAAACGCCGTCCGCGTTCCGCGCGCTGGTCGCCGCCGCCCGTGAGGGCGATCCGCGCGTCGGCGAACTGGCCCTGCGCACCGTGGTGTTCGGCGGCGAGAAGCTCGAAGTCGCCGACCTGCGGCCGTGGGCGGACCGACTCGGCCTGAACGCCCCCACGCTCGTCAACATGTACGGCATCACGGAGACCACCGTGCATGTCACGCACCACCTCCTCGACGAGGACGACCTCGCCCGGGGCTCCGTCAGCCCGGTCGGCGTCCCTCTCGACGACCTCGCCGTCCGCATCCTCGACGCGCACGGCAACCTGGCGCCGATCGGGGTGCCCGGGGAGATCCACGTCGCGGGGCGCGGCGTCGCCCGCGGCTATGTGGGCCGTCCCGCCCTGACCGCCGAGCGGTTCGTGCCCGACCCGTACGGGGCGCCGGGGGACCGTCTGTACCGCAGCGGCGACGTCGCGCGCCGTCTCGCCGACGGCAGTCTGGAGTTCCTGGGCCGCAACGACGCCCAGGTGAAGATCCGCGGTTTCCGCGTCGAGCTCGGTGAGATCAACGCCGCGCTCACGGCGCAGGACGGTGTGCGTGACGCCGTCGTCCTGGTCCGTGAGGACACCCCGGGCGACAAGCAGCTCGTCGCCTACGTCGTCCCCGCCGGCGGTGCCGCCCCCGACCCCGCCGGGCTGCGCGCCCTACTCGCCCGCGAACTGCCCGAGTACATGGTCCCGGAGACCTTCGTCGTCCTCGACGCGCTGCCGCTGACCGACAACGGCAAGCTCGACGCCAAGGCGCTGCCCGCGCCCGCCGCACGTGTGGCCACATCCGAGTACGCCGCGCCGCGCTCCGCCCTGGAGGAGCGCACCGCCGCCGTCTGGGGTGAGGTCCTCGGCGTGGACCGGGTCGGCGTCCACGACAGCTTCTTCGACCTGGGCGGGCACTCGCTGCGCGCCATCACCCTGGCGGGCCGGCTGCGCGAGGCGGGGCTCGACGTCGGCGTCCGCGACCTGTTCGAGTACCGCACCGTGGCCCTGCTGTGCGAGCAGCTCGCCGGCCGGGCGCCGGTCACCACGACCCACGGCGTACGCCCGTTCGCCCTCGTCGCCGACGAGGACCGGGCCGGGCTGCCCGAAGGCGTCGTGGACGCGTACCCGATGTCGCAGGTCCAGATCGGCATGGTCGTCGAGATGCTCAGCGACACCGGCCGGCATCCGTACCACAACGTCACCTCCTTCCGGGTCCCCGACAGCCGCTCCTTCGACATCGAGGCGCTGCGCGCCTCGGTCGCGTCGGCCGTCGCCCGGCACGAGGTGCTGCGCACGTCCTTCGACCTCAACTCCTACGCCGTCCCCATGCAGTTGGTGCACGAACGGGTCGAACCGCCGGTGCAGGGACGCGATCTGCGCGGCCTCGGCGACGAGGAGGTGCGGGACGCGCTGCGCGCCTTCACCGCCGAGGAGCGCTCCCGGCTGATCCCGCTGGACAGCGCGCCGCAGCTGCGCCTGTACGGCACGGCCTGCGACGACGGCAGCTGGTGGCTGACGATCACCGAGTGCCACGCGATCCTCGACGGCTGGAGCCACCACTCCCTCCTGATGGAGATCGTCGAGGGCTACCACCGGGCCCGCGACGGGCAGCCCGTGGACGCGCCGGCCGCCCCCGACGTGCGGTTCGCGGACTTCATCGCCGCCGAGGTCGCCTCCCGGGAGGCCGGCGAGGACCGCGCGTACTGGACCGGCATCATCGAGGGCCACACGCCGTTCGCGCTCCCCGAGGCCTGGGCGGGCGACGGGGTCGCGGGCGCCCCGCACCGGGTCAAGGTCCCCTTCCACGACCTGGAGCCGCAGCTGCGTGCCCTGGCGTCCACCGCCGGCGCCTCCCTCAAGAGCGTGCTGCACGCCGCCCATCTGAAGGTCCTCAGCACGGTCACCGGCGACGAGCGCTTCTTCACCGGCCTGGTGTGCAACGCCCGCCCCGAGGCCCTCGGTGCCGACGGCCTGTACGGCATGCACCTCAACACACTGCCGTTCGCCTTCGACGGCGCCTTTGGCACCTGGCGCGACCTGGTGCGCCGGGTCTTCGAGCGCGAGGTCGAACTGTGGCCGCACCGCGGCTACCCGATGCCCGACATCCAGCGGCAGGCCGAGGAGGGGCAGCGGCTCGTCTCGGTCCGCTTCAGCTACCACGACTTCGACCAGGTCGACCGCGACCGGGTCGACTACCTGGCGAGCATCGACGACAGCCCCACCGAGTTCCCGCTCGGCGTCTCGGCCCGCCTCGGCCACCTGTTCCTGACGGGCGGCCGCAAGCACGTCTCCGCCGAGGCCCTGGAGCGTCTCGCGGGCACCCTGCGCGAGGTCCTCGTGGCGATGGCCGCGGACCCGGGGGGCGATGCGAGTGCCTCGTATCTCCCCTCCGCCACCAGGCAGACACTCCTGGAACAGGGCACGGGCGAGCGTGCCGACTTCGGTGACGCGAGTGTGTGCGCCCGTTTCGAGGAGCAGGCCGCGCGCACTCCCTCGGCGCCGGCGGTCGGTTTCGCCGGTGAGGTGGTCACGTACGCGCAGCTCGATGTGCGGGCCAATCAGATCGCTCACCATCTGCGTGCGTCGGGGGTGAGCGGCCCGGGTGCCGTGGTGGGTGTGTTGCTCGACCGTGGCCCGAACCTGGTGGCGGGTCTGCTGGGGGTGTGGAAGGCGGGCGCGGCGTATGTGCCGATCGATCCGTCCTATCCGGCGGAGCGGATCGCCTCGATGCTGGGGAGCGCGGGTGCGGGCACCGTCCTGACGCAGTCCGCGTATGCGGATCGTTTCGGCGGTGATGTGGGTGTGGTTCTGGTGGACCGGGACGCGTCGCAGATCGACGCGCGGCCGCGGTCGGTGCCGGAGCGTGTGGAGGATGGCGAGGCGCTGGCGTATGTCATCTTCACGTCGGGTTCGACGGGCCGGCCCAAGGGTGTGGCGGTCACGCATCGGGGTGTGGCCAACCATGTCGCCTGGGCGGCGCGGGATCTCGCCTCGCGGGGGTCGACGGGTGCGCCGCTGTTCTCCTCGGTGGCCTTCGACCTGGTCGTCCCCAACCTGTGGGCGCCGCTGGTCACGGGCCAGCGGGTGCACACCATCGCGCAGGACACCGACACCGCCGACCTGGCACGTGAACTGTCCGCCGCCGGCCCCTTCAGTTTCATCAAGCTGACCCCGGGGCACGTCGACGTCCTGGCCTCCCAGCTGACCGCCGAGCAGGCTTCCGCTCTGGCGCCGGTGCTGGTGGTCGCCGGTGAGGCGCTGACGCGGGCGACGGTGCAGCGGTGGCGGGCGCTGGCGCCGGGGACGGAGCTCGTCAACGAGTACGGGCCGACCGAGGCCTCCGTCGGCACCTGTGTCTTCCCCGTCACCGACGCCGAGTCCGGCGAGGTCATGCCGATCGGGCGCCCGCTGCCGAACATGACGATGTACGTCCTCGACGCCCGGCTCGACCAGGTCGCGGTCGGTGTCGCGGGTGAGTTGTACGTCGGCGGCACCGGAGTGGCACGCGGGTACGCGGGCCGGCCCGGTCTGACGGCCGAGCGTTTCGTGCCCGATCCGTACGGGCCTGCGGGCAGCCGCCTCTACCGCACGGGCGACCTCGCCCGGACCCGCCCGGACGGCGCCGTGGAGTTCCTCGGCCGCCTCGACGACCAGGTGAAGATCCGGGGCTACCGCATCGAACCCGGCGAGATCCAGACCGTCGTCGCAGAGCACCCGGCGGTCCGCGAGGCGGTCGTCGTCCCGCACGAGACGGCGACGGGAGACATCCAGCTCGTCGCGTACTACGTCCCGTCCGGCGCGGGCACGAGTGCCGCCGAACTCGCCGAGCACAGCGGTGCCCGGCTGCCCGACTACATGCTCCCGGCCGCCTACATCGCCCTCGACGCGATCCCCCTCAACGCCAACGGCAAGACCGACAAGCGGGCCCTGCCCGCGCCGGACGACACCGGCCTCGACGGCGGCACGTCCCATGTCGCGCCCCGCACCATCACCGAGGCCCAGGTGGCGGACATCTGGGCGCAGGTCCTCGGCCTGGAACGGGTCGGCGTCCTGGACGGCTTCTTCGACCTGGGCGGCCACTCCATCCGCGCGGTCGCCCTGGTCGGCGCCCTGCGTGCGGCCGGCTTCGACGTCGGCGTGCGGGAGGTCTTCGAGTACCGCACGGTCGCCGAGCTGAGCGAGTTCCTCACCGGGCGCCCGGCGCCGCAGGAGACCGCCGCGCCCGTCGAGCCGTTCGCACTGCTCGCCGACGAGGACCGGGCCGGGCTGCCCGAGGGCGTCGTGGACGCGTACCCGATGTCGCAGGTCCAGCTCGGCATGCTCGTCGAGATGCTCGCCGACGACGAACGGCGGGTCTATCTGAACGTCGCGTCGTTCCGCATCACCGACGGCACCCCCTTCGACGCGGACGCCCTGCGCACCGCCCTCGACGTGGTCACCGGGCGGCACGAGATGCTGCGGACCTCCTTCGACCTGGACGCCTTCACCCAGCCGCTGCAGATCGTGCACCCGAAGGCCCGGATCCCGCTGGCCGTGGAGGACCTGCGGCAGCTGTCGGAGGGCGCCCGCGAGCTGCGCGTACGGAACATCATGAGCGAGGAGCGGACCCGGGGACTCGATCTCGCGGCGGCCCCGCTGCTGCGCATGACAGCCCAGGTCGAGGCCGACGACTCCTGGCGACTCGTCGTCACCGTCTCGCACGCCATCACCGAGGGCTGGAGCCACCGCGCCCTCCTGATGGAGCTCCTCGACGTCTACCGCGCCCTGCGCGAGGGCGGCGTCCCCGCTCCCGCCGAGCCCACGCCGGTGCGTTACGCCGACTTCATCGCGGCCGAACTGGCCTCGCTGGACTCGGCGGAGGACCGGACGTACTGGCAGGACGTCATCGGCCGGTACGCACCGTTCGCACTGCCCGCCGGCTGGGCCGGGAACCCCGCCGGGCCGAGCGAGAAGTACCGGCTCGCCGTGCCCGTGCACGATCTGGAACCGCGCCTGCGGGCCCTGGCCACCCGGGCACAGGCGTCGTTCAAGAGCGTGCTGCTCGCCGCCCACCTGAAGGTCATGAGCACCCTCACCGAGGAGGACGGCTTCTTCAGCGGCCTGGTGTGCAGTGCCCGCCCCGAGTCGCCCGGCGCGGAACGCGTCTACGGCATGTACCTCAACACCCTGCCGTTCGCCTTCGACCGCACCGCGGGCAACTGGACCGACCTGGTCCGCCAGGTCTTCGCCCGCGAGGCCGAGGTCTGGGACCGCCGGCGATTCCCGATGCCCGTCATCCAGCGGGAGGCGGGCGCCGGCCGTCTGCTCCACGTCCGGTTCAGCTACCAGGACTTCGACCACGTCGACGACAAGCTCGTCGACGCCGGGGCCAGTGGCGGAGAGGGCGGCACCGAGTTCGCGCTCGCTGTCTCCGCGGTCTCCGGGCACCTGCTGCTCACCACGCACACCCACGCCCTGGCTCGCGAGCAGGGCGAACGCCTGACCGCCCTGTACCGGCAGGTCCTGGAGGCCATGGCCGGCGACCCGCAGGGCAGCGCCCAGGACACCTACCTGCCCGCACAGGAGCGTGAGTGGCTGCTCGCGCAGAACGACACGGCCCGCGACTTCCCCGAAGCGACCGTCCTGCAGCGCTTCGAGGAGCAGGTGGCCCGCACCCCCGACGCCGTCGCCGTACGGCATGCGGGCGGTGAGCTGTCGTACGCCGAACTCGACGCCAGGGCCACCCGGTTCGCCTACCGGCTGCGTTCGGCGGGCGTCGGCGCCGAGTCCACGGTGGGCGTGCTGCTCGACCGCGGACCGGACCTGCTCGCCACGCTGCTCGCGGTGTGGAAGGCGGGCGGCGCCTACGTGCCGATCGACCCGTCCTACCCGGCCGAGCGCATCGCCTCCATGTGCGAGAGCGCGGCCGCGCGGCTCGCCGTGACGCAGGAGGGCTACACGGACCGCTTCCCCGGCACCGTGCCGGTCCTGGACATCGCCCGACTGGCCCAGGGAGACGGCGAGTTCGGTGCGGTGGCCCGGGTCGACGACCCCGAGCGGCTCGCCTACGTCATCTTCACCTCCGGTTCCACCGGGCGGCCCAAGGGCGTCCAGGTCCCGCACCGGGGCCTGGCCAACCACGTCGCCTGGGCGGCGGACGAGCTCGCCGTGCGGGGCACCGGCGGTGCGCCGCTGTTCTCCTCGGTCGCCTTCGACCTGGTCGTCCCCAACCTCTGGGGGCCGCTGGTCACCGGACAGGCCGTGCACGTCGTCCCGCAGGACACGCTGCCCGCCGACCTGCCGGCCGCGCTGCTCGACGGCGAGCCGTACAGTTTCGTCAAGCTGACCCCGGGCCACCTGGACATCCTCACCGAGCAGCTCACCACCGAGCAGGTCGACCGGCTCAGCCAGGTCTACGTCGTCGCGGGCGAGGCCCTGCCGGGCTCCACCGCCAACCGGTCCCTCGAAGTCCTCGGCGCCGGCCGCATGATCAACGAGTACGGGCCGACCGAGGCGTCCGTGGGTTCCACCATCCACCCCGTCACCGACCACGTCGCGCTCGACGTCGTCCCGATCGGCCGCCCGCTGCCGAACATGACGGCGTACGTCCTGGACGCGGCGATGCGCGAGGTGCCGGCCGGTGTCGTCGGCGAGCTGTACGTCGGCGGCACGGGTGTGGCACGCGGGTACGCGGGCCGCCCCGGCCTGACGGCCGAGCGTTTCGTGCCCGACCCGTACGGGCCGGCGGGCAGCCGCCTGTACCGCACGGGCGACCGGGTCCGGATGCCGGCCGACGGGAACATCGAGTTCCTCGGCCGTCTCGACGACCAGGTGAAGATCCGCGGCTACCGCGCCGAACTCGGCGAGGTGCAGGCCGTGCTGGCGGCCCACCCGGCCGTCCGGGACGCCGTGGTCGCCGTGCACGAGCCGACGCCCGGCGACAAGCGCCTCGTCGCCTACTGCGTGCCCGCGGAAGGACAGCGGCTGCCGGACGCCTCGGCCCTCGCCGACGACTGCGGGGCGCTGCTGCCGGAGTACATGGTGCCCTCCGCGTTCGTCGCCCTGGACGCGATCCCGCTTAACGCCAACGGCAAGGTCGACCGCAAGTCGCTGGCGGCGCCGGACCGTTCGGCGATGCGCTCGGGCCGCGAGTTCGTGGCGCCGCGCACCGACACGGAGCGCACGCTCGCCAAGATCTGGTCCGAGGTGCTCGGTGTCGACGAGATCGGCGTGCACGACGAGTTCTTCGAGCTCGGCGGGCACTCGATCCTGATGATCCAGGTGCTCGCGGCGGCCCGCCGCGAGGGCCTCGCGGTGTCGGTCTGGCGCATGTACCAGCACGGCACGCTCGTCGACCTGGCGGCGGCCATCGACGAGGACAGGGCGGCCGCCGCCGCGGAGGAGGCCGCCAAGGCCGCCAAGGCAGCCGAGGCCGCCGAGGCGGAGGCCGCACCGGTCGAGGTCCCGGCCGAGCTGCTCGCCTCGCTCCTGCGGCAGGCCGCCGGCGGCGACGCCACACGCCTCACCGAGGGGCCCCTCGCCCAGGTCGCCGCCCTGCTCGGCGGCGGCACGCAGGTTGCCGCCGAGGCCACGCAGACGGTCGCTCTCGACGACCTGGACGCCCTCATGGCCGAGCACCAGGTGCCCGGCGTGAGCCTGGCCCTGCTGGGCGCGGACGGCTCGGTGCGCACTCACGCCGCCGGAGTCCTCGCGGTGGACGGCGACCGGCCGGTGACCCCGGACACGCTGTTCCAGGTCGGCTCGATCAGCAAGCACGTCGCGGCGTTCGCGACCCTGCGACTCGTCGCCGAGGGGCGCATCGGCCTCGACGACTCCATCGACACGCACCTGACGTCCTGGCGCCTCGACGACCTGGACTCGGCACCCGGCGCGGTGACCGTCCGGCGGCTGCTCGGGCACACCGCCGGGCTCGCCCGGCACCGCAGCGTCGGATTCCCGCCGGGCGGCGAGGTGCCCACCCTGCGGGACCTCCTGGAGGGCACGGACGCCGTCTCGACCCCGCGCGTACGCCGCCAGCTGGTGCCCGGCTCCACGTTCCGCAAGTCCAGCACCCACTACTGGGTCCTCCAGCAGCTCCTGGAGGACGTCACCGGTGAGGCGTTCCAGGACCTCGCGCACCGCCTGGTCCTCGCGCCGCTCGGCATGACGGGCAGCAGCTTCGACCAGGACTTCCCGCGCACGTCGGGGCGGCCGGTGGCACTGGGCCACCACGTCAAGGGCGTGGCCATGGAAGGGGGCTGGCGCGAACGCGCCCACCTCGCCGCCGCCGGACTGTGGACTACGGCCGAGGACATCGCCCGGCTCGCCCGGCAGGTGCGGGCCTCGCTCCTCGGCCACGAGGGGGCCCTGCTGCCCCGCGCCGTCGCCCAGGAACTGCTCGCCACCCACCCGGGCAGCTTCTACGGCCTCGGCACCATCGTCGACGACACCGGCGGCGACGCCGAGTTCGGCCACGGCGGCGAACCCGCCGGCTACTGGAACCTCTCGCTCTCCCACCTCGGCAGCGGCGTCGGCCTGGTGGCCCTCACCAACTCCGACAGCGGCAAGGGCGTCGTCAAGCACCTGACCGCCCGGCTCGGCAAGCACGAAAAGACCTTCGGCAAGGGCGAGTTGATGGCCGAATGGGCGGCCGCCGGCACCGGCTCCGCCGCCCCCGCCCACCATCCGCTGCTCAGCCCCGTCGTCACCGACGAGGAGCGGGCATGACCACCCACGGCCCGCGAACGGCCACCACCACCCAGGAGGACCCTGTGCACCACCCCGGCACACGCCACCTCATCTCCGTGGACGACCTCACCGACGACGACCTGCGCACCCTGGTGGCGGACGGTGTCGCCTTCCGCGCCGCCGACCGCAAGGGCGGCCCTAAGCCGCTGCGGGACGAGGTCGTGGGGATCTACTTCAGCAAGACGTCCACCCGCACCCGTACCGCCTTCTCCAGCGGCGCCCTGCGCCTGGGCGCCTCCGTGATCACCTACGGGCCCGGCGACCTCCAGCTCAACACCGGCGAGACCAGCGAGGACACCGGCGCCGTGCTCTCCCGCATGCTCGACGTCCTGGTGGCCCGCACCGCGGGTGACGAGGCGGAGATGCGGGCCTGGGCGAGCCAGCGGCGGATGTCCGTCGTCAACGCGATGAGCGCCGGGGAGCACCCCACACAGGCCCTCACCGACCTCACCACGCTGAGCGCGCACTTCGGCCGGCTGGACGGGCTGCGCGTCCTGTACGTGGGCGAGGGCAACAACTCGGCGTCCGCGCTCGCCCTCGCCCTGAGCCGCTTCCCGGGCGCGGAGCTGGAACTGCGCACCCCGCCCGGCTACGGGCTCGACCCGGCCTATCTCGCCCGGGCCGAGGCGCACGCCGCCCGCACCGGCGCGAGCGTGCGCGAACGTCACGACATGGACGACCTGCCCGCCGACGTCGACGCCGTCTACACCACGCGCTGGCAGACCACGGGCACCACCAAGCCCGACCCCAACTGGCGGGACGTCTTCGCCCCGTTCCAGGTGAGTGCGCGGCTGTGGGAGACCAGCCCCAAGGCCGTGTTCCTGCACGACCTGCCGGCGCACCGCGGCGACGAGGTCACCGCCGAGGTGCTCGACGGGCCGCACAGCATCGCCTTCGAACAGGCCGAGAACAAGATGCACAGCGCGATGGCCGTCCTGAAGTGGTGCCGAGCGGGCGGCCCGGCCGCACCGGGAGAGTGAGCGTCACCGACGGCCGGACGGCTCCCGCGCACCCGCGGGCGAAGGGGCCGGATCCGGTCCCCCTGCGACGCAACCGCGACTACCTCAAGCTGTGGAGCGGCGCCGGGCTCACCCTGCTCGGCTCCCGCGCCACCTCGGTCGCCTACCCGCTGCTGCTGATCTGGTCCACCGGGTCGGCGGCGGCGGGGGCGGTGGCCGCCTTCGCGGCGCAACTCCCGCACCTGATCGTGCAGTTGCCCGCCGGAGCGCTCGTCGACCGGTGGAACCGGCGCCGCACGATGCTCGTGTGCAGCGCGGGCTGCGCCGTGTCCACGGCGAGCGTGGTCACGGCGGTCGCGATGGGCCGGGTCCATCTGACCCACCTGGCGGTGGCCGCGTTCGTCGAGGGATCGCTGATGGTCTGCCACCGCCTCGCCGAACGAGCCTGCGTCCGTCACGTCGTGCCGGAGTCGCAGCTCACCGCGGCGCTCGCCGGGAACGAGGCGCGGGGACGGGCCGCCGGCCTGCTCGGACAACCGCTCGGCAGCGCCGCGTTCGCCGCCGCCCGATGGTCGCCGTTCCTGCTCGGGAGCGTCGCGCACCTGCTGTCACTGCTCGCCGTCCTGTGCGTCAGGACGCCGTTCGGCAGCAGGCCGGCGGCCGCCCGGCGCAGGCTCGGGCCCGAGATCGCCGAGGGGCTGCGCTGGCTGTGGCGGCGCCGCTTCCTGCGCCGGATCACGCTGCTGATCTCCGGCAGCAACATGATCTTCCAGGCGCTGGCCCTGCTGCCCGCCTTCGTCCTGTACGAGGACGGGCTCTCACCCGCGGCGGTCGGCGTGATCGCGGCGATCAGCGGAGCGGGCGGCGCCGTCGGCGCCCTCTGCGGCGGCTGGGCCACACGCCGCATCGGCCTGGCCGGCCTGGTCCGCGGGGCGCTCGTGGTGTGGGCGCTGCTCGTGCCCGCCCTCGCCCTGACCCGCTCGCCGCCGCTCCTCGGAGCACTGCTGGCCGGAATGAGCCTGGTGGGCGGCGCCGTCAACGTCGCCGGCGGCGTCCACCAGGTGCGCACCACGCCCGACGCCCTCCAGGGCCGCGTCAACAGCGCCCTGCAACTCGCCGGTTCGGGCGCCAACGCACTCGGCGCACTCGCCGGAGGAGTACTCCTCGACTCCCTCGGCGCGGCCCGCACGGCCGTCCTGCTCGGTGCGGCGATGGGCGTCCTGGCGCTCCTCGCCGCGGCCTCCGCACTGACCCGCCTCCTCGCCTCCGAGGAACAGCAGGCCTCTCAGCAACAGCACGCCTCCCAGGGACAGCAGGCCTCTCAGCAACAGCACGCCTCCCAGGAACAGCAGCAAGAACCCGTACGAGAACAAGAACAAGAAGGAGAACGCACCTCATGAACACGACCCCCAGTTGGAGCCCCCTGGTCATCACCCCGCAGAGCGCCGGGGTCGAGGCCTCGGCCGCCGGGCTGCTCAAGGTGATCGGCGACACCGCCGCCGTCGACGACCAGCTCGTCAAGGAAAAGGCCCTGATCTTCCGCGGCTTCGGCGTCACGCAGGAGGAACTCGACCCGGTCATGGACGAACTGCTGCCCAACCGGCTCGCCTACGTCCACGGCAACTCGCCGCGCACCAAGGTCGGCAAGAACGTCTACACCTCCACGGAGTACCCGCAGGAGTTCACCATCTCGATGCACAACGAGATGTCGTACGCCCACGCCTGGCCGGCCCGCCTGCTCTTCTTCTGCCAGAAGGCCGCCGAGACCGGCGGTGCCACCCCGGTGACCGACTCCGCGCTCTGGTTCGAGTCCCTGGACCCGGAGGTAAGGGAGGCGTTCAAGGACGGCGTCTGCTACCAGCAGAACCTGCACGACGGCCTCGGCCTCGGCAAGAGCTGGCAGGACACCTTCGAGACCACCGACCGCGCCGACGTCGAGGCCTTCCTCGGACGGACCGGCGCCGAATGGGAATGGAAGCCGGACGGCTCGCTGCGGGTGCGCCAGGTCCGGCCCGCGACCGCTGTGCACCCGGTGACCGGCGCGGAGGTCTGGTTCAACCAGTCCGACCAGTGGCACCCGGCGGGCCTCGGCGACGACACCGCCGCCGCGCTCGCCCAGATCATGCCGGCCGACGAACTGCCGCAGTCCGTCACGTTCGCCGACGGCACGCCCATCCCCGACGAGTACGTCCTTCAGATCCGTGACCGGGGCCTGGACGCCGCCGTGAACTGTGACTGGAGCACCGGTGACCTGATGCTCATCGACAACATGCTGGTCTCGCACGGCCGCCGGCCCTTCACCGGAACCCGCCGCGTGCTCGTCGCGATGTCCGACTGAGGCCGATGAATACCGCTGAGCGCGAGTACCGCGCTCCGTGCGACGGCGGTGGCGCCCACCCGCGGCAGGGCGCCCCGCACGACCCGCCGTCCGCCGCCGACCCGCGGCTGCTCTCCGTGGCCGGACGCGCGGTGCCGCACCGCAGGTCACGGCCGGACACGGACACCGGAGGAGACCGGCTCGCCGAGGACGTGCCGAGCCGCAACGACCTCTTCACGGCGCTTGCCGGGCCCGTGGGCCGTGCGGGCCCCGCCGTCCCGCGCACGCGGGAATCCGCGCTGTCCCGTTCCCTGCTCGAACCCTTCGCCTCCTCCAGGAGCTGACCACCACCATGACCATCCAGGCGATATCCACCCCGACCGCCATGCCGGACCAGGGAGTCGACCTCCCGGGCCATCTCCCCAAGGTCTTCCTCGCCCCCGACCCCTCCGTGGAGATCGGCGCGTACCTCGCACAGCACCGGGCGGCCGTCCGCGCCGCCCTCGTCGAGCGCGGCGCGGTCCTGCTGCGCGGCTTCGCGGTCGACGGCGTCGACGGTTTCAACGGCTCGGTGCACGCCCTGTCGGGCACCCCGCCGCTGACGTACGCGGAACGCTCCTCGCCGCGCTCCACCATCAAGGGGCAGGTGTACACCTCGACCGACTATCCGGCGGACGAGGAGATCTTCCTGCACAACGAGAACTCGTACCAATCGGTCTGGCCGCAGACCCTGTACTTCTTCTGCATCGAGCCCGCCCACACGCTCGGCGCCACCCCGCTCGCCGACATCCGGGCCGTCCACGCGGCCATCGACCCCGACGTGCGGGAGGAGTTCACGCGGCGCCGCTGGCGTGTGGTGCGCAACTTCCACGAGGACTTCGGGGTGCCGTGGCAGCAGGCCTTCAACACCGACGACAGGGACCGGGTCGCCGCGTACTGCGCGGGCAAGGGCATCGACGTGGAGTGGACCGCCGGCGGGCTGCGCACCACGGCCGTGCGCGACGCGGTGCACCGGCACCCGGTGACGGGGGAGACCGTGTGGTTCAACCACATCACGTTCTTCCACGTCAGCACGGTCGCCCCCGATGTGCGCGACGGACTCCTGGAGATCTTCGCGCCCGAGGACCTGCCCACCAACTCCTACTACGGGGACGGGGCGGCGATCCCCGACGATGTCGTCGCCCACCTGCGTCAGTGCTACCGGGACGCGAGCACCCGCTTCGACTGGCAGCGGCACGACGTCCTGGTCGTCGACAACATGCTGGCCGCGCACGCCCGTGAGCCCTTCACCGGCCCGCGCAAGATCGCCGTGGCGATGGCCGAGCCGTCCGACGGCTGACGCCGCGGGGCGGCCGTCCCGGCATCGATCCGCCGCTGTACCCGTGTCGGGTACAGCGGCGGACTCATGCGCCCTGCGGGGGATTCAGGAGCGCATGCCTGAGCTCGCCGCGGCACGCGCACCGACCTGCGCGACGAGGAGATCGATGGTCGCGGGCGACAGGCGGGGGCGTGGACGCCGGGCGTGATAGACGAACGCCGGCGGCAGATTGCCCCACACCGTGCGGCCCGGCACCACCTCTTCGAAGGACGAGCCGAGCATGCGCCGGAAGCGCCGTGCGGACGACAGGTACGTCGCGTGCACGTAGCCGAAGGTCGTGAACGCCCCCTGCGGTGCCAGGACCCGGCGTACGGAGTCGAGCGTCGAGCGCTGCGTCGTAGGGTCCAGGCTGGCCCAGGGCAGCCCGCTGATGACGGCGTCCGCCGCACCCAGTCCGCACTCGGCGAGCAGCCGAGGCAGCGCGACCGCCTCGTCGTTCAGGATCTGCACGCGCGGAAAGCGCTCGGCGAGCGACGATGCCAGCCGAGGGTTGATCTCCACGGCCAGGTGATGACCGCGACCGCCGAGAAGCTCCTGGATCACTCCGGTGAACGCCCCGGTGCCGGGCCCGAGTTCGACGACCACCGGGTTGCCTGACTCGGGCACGGGCAGGGCCACCTCGGCGGCCAGCCGGCGCGAACTGGGAGCCATGGCACCGACCTGCCGGGGACTGCGCAGGAACTCTCTGAACAACGACCCGGGTGCCGCGGTCTCACTCGTCAACTTCTGTGCCTCTCAGGCTCGTAGGGATCGGGCGGTACGTCTGAGCCGGGACTACTCGCGCATGCCCGCCAGCTCCACCGGCCGGGTGCGCAGGGCGAACGACGCGGGCAGGGTGGCCGCGAGGACCGCGAGGAGGGCGCTCGCGGCGATCACCGCACCCACCGTAGGCCAGGGCACCACGATCGCGGAGCGCACGTCCAGCAGGCCGAGGGCGGTGCGGACGCCGAGCAGGTTCACCGCCGAGACGGCGGCGCCGAGCACCGCGCCGACCACCACGACCATCACCGACTCGACGGCGACCAGGCGCAGCACCTGGGTCTTCGTCGCGCCCGTCAGGCGCAGCGCGGCGAGGTCGCGGACCCGGTCCGTGGTGGCCATGACCAGCGTGTTGGCCAGCGCGATGCCCGTGTAGACCAGGGCGATGGCCAGGATCATCAGCAGGCCGAGCCGAGTGGACTCGCTGGAGCGCGGGTAGTGCGCGTCGATCCACTGCCCGGCGCCGAGCACCTCGACGCCGCTCGCCTCGGCCGCCGCGCGCAGCCGCCGGTCGACGGCGGCCCGGTCGGCGTCGGCGGCGACCTTGATGTCGACGCGGTCGACGCCCGCGCCGGCGGCGTTGCGCGCGGTGAGGTACACGCCGTTGTTGCCGGTGCCGATCCCGAGGACCGCGGCGATCCTGAGGTTCGCCTTGCGGCCGTCGCCCAGCCAGACGGGCACCCGGTCGCCGACGCGGGTGGTCAGCCATTCCTCGTTGACGACGATGCTGTCGTCGTCGAGGTCGGCCAGTTTGCCTGCCACGACCGGGAGTTGGGACACCGCGGACAGGTCCGTGCCGCTGTCGACGGCGCGGGCCTCGGAGCGGACGAGGGCGGTGCCCTCCTCCAGGACGGTCACCCCGGTCGAGCGGGACGTGCTGACCGTGACGCCGGGGACGTCACGGGCCGCCCGGACGAACCCGGCGGGCAGCGCCCGGCCCGCGTCGCCCGACGAGACCATGTAGTCGGCCCGCGTCTGGGCGCGGGCCTCGGCGGCCTTGGCCTCGTTGATGGTGGCGGTCGTGCCCATCAGTGAGCAGGCCAGCGCCACGGTGATGATGACCGGCGCGGCCACGGCCGCCGTCCGGCGCACCCCGGCCGCCGCGTTCTCCCGCGCCAGCATGCCCACGGCGCCCGGCAGCCGGGCGGGCAGCCAGGTCAGCAGCCGGGTCAGTGGCCGCACCAGGACCGGCGCGAGCAGGGCGATCGCCACGATGAGCAGCATCGGCTGGGTGATGTACGTCTTGCGCTTCAGCACGTCGCCGGGGTTCTCCACCAGCGCCATGACGAGCAGGCCGAGGCCCGTGAGCAGCACGGCGGCGGCCACCAGGAGACGGCTCCACGGCATCGTGCCGCTGTCTACGGCGGACTCCCGCAGCGCCGCCGTCGGTCCGGTCCGGCCCGCGCGGAAGGACGCCACGACGACACCGCACAGGGCCACCGTCAGGCCGGTCCAGAAGGCGACATGGAGCGGCCAGGCCTGCTCACCGATCCGGAACCAGGTCGGGGCGATGCCCTGTCCCGACATCCACGAGGCGAGCCGCGGCGCGGCCCAGCGACCCAGCCAGCACCCCGCGGCCGATGCGAGCAACCCGATCACCAGGGCCTCCGCGTAGAGCATGCGCCGTACCTGGCCGGGGGTCGCGCCCGCCATCCGCAGGAGACCGAACTCCCGCCTGCGCTGCGCCACCGCGAAGGTGAACGTCGAGGCGACCACGAACACCGACACGAACGCGGTGATGCCGGCCGCGGTGCCGAGCAGGGCGTTCACGGAGACCAGGGCCTCCTTGTCGCGGTCCGGGTCGGGGTCGGCGCGCCGCCGGTCCTCGCCGGCGAGGACGGCCATGCCCGAGCCGGTGCCGAGCGCCGCGCGGACGGCGGCCGGGTCGGCGTCCACCGTCACCCGGTCGATGCGCGGTGACAGGCGCGCGGCCTCGGCGGCGGTGAAGAACACCGCCGACTCGAAGCCGGCCGCCGGCACCGTGCCGACCACGGTGCGGGTGCCGGCGCCCTCGGGCGTGACGACCTGGATCCGGTCCCCGGCGCGCACCTGCGCGCCGGGCCCGGTCGTGACGACGACCTCGCCGGGCGATGTGGGGGCGCGTCCGGAGGTGAGACGGTACGGGGTGGCCGCGGCGACGGCCCACGAGTGGCCCACGAGCGCGGCGTCAGCGCCGACCCGCCGGTCCGCGTCCGGCACCGACACCGGGAACGTACGGTCCTCGGCGACGGGGCCCACCGTGGCCAGCTTGCCCGCCAGCTCCTCCGGGACCGCACGGGGGTTGGTCAGCGTCGACGTCCGCACCCCGATCGGGGTGTCGGCCTTCACCTCGTCCGTGCCCTGCACCACGACCCGCGCCTCGGCGAACCGTTCGGTGCCCCGCTCCGGCGCGTCGAACGTCGCCGCGAGCGCGAGGCCCGTGGTGGCGATGAGGCCGACGCCGAGCGCGAGCGCGACGAACGAACCGACGAACGTGACCCAGCGGGTGCGCATCCCGCGCAGCGCGAGACTCAGCACGACGCCACCGCCGAGGCCTTCGACGGGACGGCGCTCAGGGCGGTCATCCGCTGGGCGACCTGCTCCGCCGTCGGGGAGTACAGCTCGCCCTGGACCGTGCCGTCGGCGAGGAAGAGCACCCGGTCCGCGTAGGAGGCGGCGACCGGGTCGTGCGTCACCATGATCACCGTCTGGCCGCGGTCGACCATCGCCCGCAGCAGCGTCAGCACCTCACGGCTCGTGGTCGAGTCCAGGGCGCCCGTCGGCTCGTCACCGAACAGCACCTCCGGCTGGGTGACCAGGGCACGGGCGAGCGCCACCCGCTGCTGCTGGCCGCCCGACATCTCGCTGGGCCGGTGCCCGGCGCGCTCCCGCAGCCCGACCTTCTCCAGGACGTTCAGGACCTCGGACCGCCGGGGGCGGCGGCCCGCGAGCCGCAGCGGCAGCCCGACGTTCTGCTCGGCGGTCAGCGCGGGCAGCAGGTTGAAGGCCTGGAAGACGAACCCGATGCGCCGCCGGCGCAGCAGCGTCAGCTTCTTCTCGCTCAGCCGGGTCAGATCGGTCTCACCCAGGAAGACCTGCCCCCCGGTCGGCCGGTCGAGCCCCGCGGTGCACTGCAACAGGGTCGACTTGCCGGAGCCCGAGGGGCCCATGACGGCGGTGAAGGTACCCCGCGGGATGTCGAGGCTGACCTGGTCGAGGGCGGTGACCGCGTTGTCGCCTGTCCCGTAGGACCGGGTCACGGAGCGGAGCCGGACGGCTGCTTGATTCATGGTGTCCACTCAATCGGGCCCGCGCGACGGTGACATCGCAGCGGGACGGAATCTTGGGGGTGGAGGTAGCTCCACCCTCCTGTGCACGATGGCTGCACCCGGCATGGAAAGGGCAGAGCACGGGGCTGCAAAAAGCTGCACCGGCAGCGTCCTGCCCGCGCCCGCCCCGCCCGTGGGCCCGGTCGCGACGGATCATGGCGGGGCCGGGGGCCCGTCAGGGGCCGTGCCACGACAGGGCGAGGGTGGATTCGTATGGGTGTCGCAGGAGCAGGGGGCGTTGTGGGGACGGGGATCAGGAGCCGCTGGTTCCGGCGCTACCCGGCCGCGGACGGGAGCGTCCGGCTGCGCCTCGTCGGCTTCCCGCACGCGGGCGGCACGGCGACCCTCTTCCACGGCTGGGCGGCCCGCCTGCCGCGCGGCGTGGAACTGCTCGCCACGCAGTACCCGGGGCGTCAGGAGCGGCTCGCCGAGCCCTGTGCCGAGTCCATGGCGGAGCTCGCCGACCGCATCACCGACGCCCTTGAGGACGTCCTCGGGCCCGGACCCCACGCCCCCGTCGCCCTGTTCGGGCACAGCCTCGGCTCCGCCGTCGCCTACGAGGTGGCCCGCCGCCTCGACGAGCGGTACGGCATCGTGCCCGAGCGTGTCGTCGTCTCCGGGCGCGGCGCCCCGCACACCGAACGCGGCGGCGCCCTCCACCTCCTCGACGACGACAGTCTGATCGCCTCGGCCCGGGGCCTGGGGGACCTCGGCTCCGCCGTCTACGACGACCCCGACCTGCGCCCGTTGCTGCTGCCCTCGTTGCGCGGCGACTTCCGCCTCATCGAGTCCTACCGGCCCACCGACCCGGCGCCCCTGCGCGCCCCGGTCACGGCGGTCGGCGGCGTGGACGACCCGGGCTGCTCCCTGGCCGACCTGCTGTCGTGGCGGCCCCTGACCACATCCACGTACGAGCACCGGGTCTTTCCCGGCGACCACTTCTACCTCGTCCCGCACGAGGCGGAACTCCTGACCTATCTCAACCAGCGGTGGTGAGCGCGGCGTTCGCCTGGGCCTTCCTGCTGCTGAGGTACGACAGCAGCATCGGCAGGGAGCTGGTCAGCAGCAGCACGGCGCCGCCGGCGGCGAGCACCCCCGAGCCGCCCCACTTCTGCCAGGAGCCGCCCGCGATCATCCCGACCGCCACACAACTGGGCGCCCACAGCAGGCTGCCGAGCAGGGACAGGCCGAGGAAGCGGGTCCAGGGCACGCCGACGGTGCCGCACATCACCGGCACCAGCGTGCGCAGCACCGCGTTGAACCGGCCGAGCAGCACCGCCCGCGCGCTGTAGGTGCCGACGGTGTGCAGCGCCGCGCGGTAGCCGGGAGAGTCGGTCACCCGGGCCGGCAGGTTCCTGACGAGCCGGGGACCCCACCGGCGCCCCACCAGATGACCGATCACATTGCCCGCCAGCGCGCCGAGCACCGCCATCGCGATCGCGGCGGGAAGCGGCAGCGCGCCGTGGTGCGCGAGCACGCCGCTCGCCATCAGGGCGGTCTGCGAAGGGAACAGCATGCCGAGCAGAGGGAGCGCCGGCTCCGCCATGGGAAGCAGGAAGACGATCAGCAGCGTCAGCCACACGGGCACAGCCGCCAACTGTTCCTGGATCCACACCATTTCGGTCCTCCCGCTGTGCCGTCGCCCCGTCGTTCGGAGCCCTTACAGCAGACCGCGCGGGGGCGTTCCGGCACATCGCAGCTGGGCCCAGTCATGGCCGGTAGCCGGCGCCCACCCCGATGGTGGAGCTAGCTGGGTGGTCCGGGCCGGAAAGGTCTCATAACGTGCGGCGCATGCACCCCCCGACGATCTGGACCCGGCTCCACCTGCGCCACTACGTACGCAGCGGCTGGCCCTGGCGCGCTGCGCTGTACCTGCTCAGCAGCGCGGTCCTCGGCCTCCTCACCCTGCTCACGCTCGTGCTGCTCGCCGTCGCGGGCAGCGTGCTCACCGTGGTCGTCGTCGGCCTTCCGCTGCTGCTCGTCCTCGTCCTCACCGGGGTGCCGCTGGCCTCGGTCGAGCGCGGCCGGCTGCGTCTGATCGACAGCGAGCCGCTCGCCGATCCGCACCGCGAACCCGACCGCACCGGCCTCACCGCCTGGCTGCGCACCCGGCTCCAGGAACGCGCCACCTGGCGCGAGCTGGGCTACGCGGTGCTCTTCGGCTTCCTGCTGTGGCCCCTCGAAGCGCTGGTCGTGGGCTCCGTCCTCCTCGTGTGCGGCGGGCTGCTCGCGACGCCGGTGATGCTGGCGGTCGACGGCGAGGAGGCACGGGTCCTCAAGATGTGGATCGTGGACAGCTGGCCCGGGGCGCTCTCGGCGGCGCTCGCCGGGCTGCTGCTGCTGCCCGTCTTCTCCTACCCGCTCGGCGCGATCGCCGCGGGCCGGGCCGCCCTGACCCGCTTCCTGCTGGCCTCACCGACCGGCGAACTGAACTCGAAGATCAAGGAGCTGGGCCGCTCCCGGGTCCGGCTCGTGGACGCCTTCGAGGCGGAGCGGCGCCGCATCGAGCGCGATCTGCACGACGGGGCGCAGCAGCGGCTGGTCGCCCTGTCCATGACGCTCGGCCTGGCCCGCCTCGACGCGGCGGACGGCCCGCTCGGCCCGTTGCTCGCCAAGGCGCAGGACGAGGCGGCCACCGCCCTCGTCGAGATCAGGGAGCTGATCCGCGGCATCCACCCCCAGGTCCTCACCGACCGCGGCCTGGTGGCGGCCGTGGAGGACCTCGCGGACCGCTCGACGATCCCCGTCGACGTGGACCTCGACCTGCCGGTCCGGCCGCCGGAGGCGATCGAGACGGCCGTGTACTTCGCGGTCAGCGAGGCCCTCGCCAACGTCGCCAAGCACAGCGGCGCGAGCAGGGCCGTGGTGCGCGGCGGCCTGGACGAGGGGCAGCTGGCCGTGGAGGTCGAGGACGACGGTCACGGCGGCGCGGACACCGGGCGGGGGACGGGCCTGCAGGGTGTCGCCGACCGTGTCTCGGTACTCGACGGCCGCCTGCTGGTGTCCAGTCCGCCCGGCGGGCCCACCGTGTTCCGCCTGCTGGTACCCTGCTCAACTGCCTGATTCGACCGCGTGATTGAGGAACTGATGCTGCGCATCGTGCTGGCCGAGGACAGTGTCCTGCTCCGCGAAGGACTCGTCGGCCTCATGGAGCGCTTCGGGCACCGGGTGGTCGCCGCCGTGGGTGACGCGGACGAGCTCACCGAGGCGGTCGCCGCGCACGAACCCGACATCGTGGTGACCGACGTACGGATGCCGCCCGGCTTCTCCGACGAGGGCCTGCGTGCCGCCATCGCCCTGCGCCGCCGCCGGCCCGGACTGCCGATCCTGGTCCTCAGCCAGTACATCCAGCGGTCCTACGCCGAGGACCTGCTCGACTCCTCCGACGGCACCGGGGTGGGCTATCTCCTCAAGGAACGGATCGGTCACGTCGAGGAGTTCGTCGACGCGGTGCACCGGGTCGCGGAGGGCGGCACCGTCGTGGATCCCGAGGTGGTGCGCCAGCTGATCAGGCACCGGCGGGATCCGCTGGCCCGGCTCACCGCTCGGGAGCAGGAGGTGCTCGCGCTGATGGCGGAGGGCAAGTCCAACGCGTCGATCGCCGCGGCCATGGTGGTGAGCGAGGGCACCGTCAGCAAGCACTTCGGCTCCATCCTCACCAAGCTCGACCTCTCCCTCGACGACACGACCAACCGCCGGGTCCTCGCGGTCCTCGCGTATCTGCGCGGCCGGCCCGGAGTGGACACCGCCCAGACCTCATAGGTGCCTCGGCGGGCCCGGACCGCCCAGGCCCTACACCGTCAGCAGCCCGCGCTGCGCCGCGACGGCCCCGAGCTGGAAACGGCTGCGGGCGCCCAGCTTGGTCATCAGCTCGGCGGTGATCCGCCGGCTCGTGCGCACGGAGACCCCGAGCTTGCGGGCGATCACCTCGTCGGTGAGTCCGCCCGCCATGAGGCCGAGCACCGCGCTCTCCTCGTCGCTCAGCTCCCGCGCCCGGCCCGGCGCCCGCTCCTGGCCGAACTGTGACGCCTGCCGCCACACCTGCTCGAACAGGGCGCGCAGCGCGGCCACCGGCCCAGGACTCGACAGCAGTAACGCACCCCGGTCCGGCTGGTCCGGGTCGAGCGGCACCAGGGCCTTGCTCCGGTCCCAGATCACGATCCTGAGAGGTAGCTGCGGCGCGGTCCTGACCTGCCCGCCCTGCTGGCTCAGCCACTGCGCGTACTCGGTGGTCGGCCGGTCGTTGCGGATGCTGTGCGCGTAGACGCACCGCACCTGCACGGACCGCGCCAGCAGCATCTGGTCGAGCGGCTTGGCCGCGTTCAGCCTGTCGGCCGGCTGCGCACCGCCGGGCAGCAGCGCCTCGGCCTCCTCGCGGCACTCCTGGCTCACCTTTTCGATACATGCCTGGATCGCATCGGGGCCCTGGGCGAGCTGTACCGATTCGATTTCTTCGGTACGGGCTCCGCGCCGGTATTCGGAGATGAGCTTTTCGGCCGCCGATTTACTCTCGGAGAGAGACAGCTGGAGTTTGAGTAATTCCCGCTCCTGGAACTGGACGAGCGACCTCAAACCCAGTTCCGGATCCACCGCCCGAGTGCCTCCGTGGTGTTCCTGCGACGACTGCACCAGAGCCAGTTCGGCGAGTTCGCCCAGGGCGCCGGTGGCCCGGTCGAGCGGCCATCCGAGCTGCTCCGCCATGTCCTGCGGGCTCGCGCCCGGCTGTCTCAGCAGAGCGCGGTAGGCGCGTTCCGCATCCATCCCGACGCCGATCTCCTTGAGCACGCTGGTCCCCCTCCGCTGTCGACTTCGGAGCCGACCTTAGCCCGCGGTCATGTCGGCTCATTTTCTCCGGCCGGAGGCGGGAGAAATCGAGGAGAAATAGCGGCGATGATTCGCTGGGGTACGGTCTGTTGCAGCTGAAGAGTTCAGCGACGGAGGGGATTCCAGGACATGCAGAAGAAGACGGGTTTCGTCGTGTCGGTGCTCGGTGCGGTCGCGGTCAACATCGCGCTGATGAGCGGTACGGCCGGCGCCGACGACCTGCCCTGGACGGGCCCCGGCCCCGGCCCCGGCAGCGCCGTGACGGACGTGACCCACCTGGTGGACGGGGCCCTGGACGGGGCCCTGGGCGACGGCGACCTGCCCTGGACCAAGTAGTCCGGACAGGCCGGTGTCAACGAGTGGCCAGGAGGCGCTCGAGCGGCACCGGCCGGCCCTCGGCGGAGGCATCGCCGACGACGTCGACGAGCCGGGCCGTGCGCTCCTGCCACGAGGACGCCGACAGCACGGTGAAGGCCTGGTGGGCCCGTCGCAGCCGGTCCACCGCCGCGGCATCGCCCCGCAGGGCCTCGGAGCAGGCCCGGTCGGTCTCGATACGTGCCTGCAGGAACCGGTCCCCGACGTCTCCGGCGGCCGTGAACGCCTCGCGCAGGGTGAATTCCGCGGCGTCGTACAGTTCCTGGCGCCACTGGGCCTCGCCCAGCGCGCGCAGCGCGTACGCCTCGCCGAGCCGGTCGCCCTGGGCCCGGGTGAGTTCGATGACCTCCTGGCAGGTCCCGATCGCCTCGCGCAGATCACCGATGCGCAGATACGCCTCGGCGAGCCGGTAGACGTTCTGGGCCCGGCCGCGCACCGACCCGCTCTCGGCGCTGGCCGTGATGGCCTGCCGGGTCAGCGCGATCCCGGTGTCGTTGTCACCGCGTTCCAGCTCGATCTGCGCCAGCAGGCCGAGGGCGTGCGCGGCGCTGACCGGGTCGTCGGTCTCCCGGAAGCGGGTGAGCGCGGCCCGGCAGTGTTCGGCCGCGCCGTCGAGGTCACCGCGGAAACGGGCGCACAGGGCGAGATTGCGCAGCACCACCGCCCGCTCGTGCGGGTCGTCGGCCCGGTCGAGCAGTTCCATCGCCGAGGTCAGCAGGCCGTCGGCGTCCTGGTATCGGCGCTGGTAGATGGCGAGCGAGCCGAGCGAGCGCAGCATGACGGTGGCGCCGAAGGTGTCGTCGGCCTGCCGGGCGCTCTCCAGGGCGCTCAGTGCGGCCTGCTGCCAGTCCTCCTGGTAGTTGCGCATCTCGAACAGCGGCATGGCGCGCGCGGTGAGTTCCCAGGCGTGGGCGGCGGCCTCGTGCCGTGCCGCCGCGCCCACCATGGCGAGGATGCTGCCCCGCTCCGACTCGAACCACTCGAGCGGATCGGCGAGCAGCTCCGCGACCGCGTCCACCGGCAGCTCGTGGACGAGCCGGGCCGAATGACGTGGCAGGTGTCCGGCGCCGTAGAGGAGTTGGTGTGCGGAGCCGGCGAGCGTGAGCAGGGTGCCGTAGGCGCGTTCCAGGGCGTCCGCGCGATCCTGGCCGGAGTCCTCGTCGTGGGCGCGCTCCCAGGCGAACAGACGCAGCAGTTCATGGAAGCGGAACCGGGCGGACGGTCCGGACTGCGTCAGGCACAGCTCCAGGAGCTGGGCGTCCACGAGCTGTTCGAGCAGGTCCTCGGCCTTCATCAGGTTCACGTCGAGCACCGCGGCGCCCGCCCACGCGGCGAACCCCTCCACCGGGAGCAGCGCGAGGCGCCGGAACAGCACGGCGGCCTCGGGTGACAACTCCCGGTAGCTGAGCCAGAATCCGGCCCGCACCCCGCCGTCGGAGGGGCTGAGCACGTCGAGCCGGCCGGCTCCGTCCTCCAGACGGGCGGCGAGCCGCTGCAGCGACCGGTAGGGGCGCGGGGTGAGCCGGCCCGCGGCGATGCGCAGGGCCAGCGGCAGATGCCCGCACAGCTCCGCGAGCCGCGCCGCGGCCTCGGGCTCGGCGGCGACCCGGTCCTGCCCGATCACGGTGGCGAGCATCCGGTCGGCCTCGTGCGCCGTCATCACGTTCAGCTGGATCTGGACCGCCCCGTAGTCACTGACCAGTTCGTCCAGCGGATCCCGGCTGGTGATCAGCACGACGCACCGGCCGCGTCCCGGCAACAGCGGCTGGATCTGCCGGAACGAGCGCACGTCGTCCAGGATGACGAGCAGTCTGCGGTGGTTCAGCAGGGAGCGGTACAGCGCGGAGCGCTCCTGGAGGCCGGCCGGTATCTGCGCGCTGGACACCCCGAGGCCGCGGAGCGCCTGGTCGAGGACGGACAGGGACGACAGCGGCCGGTTGGACTTGTCATAGCCGTGTACGTCGATGAAGAGCTGCCCGTCGGGAAAGCGGTCGGCGACCCGGTTCGCCCAGTGCACGATCAGTGCGCTCTTGCCGATGCCGCTCACCCCGGTGACGACGGCCACCGCCGGTGTGGACCCGTCGGCGCTGCGGCGCAGCAGTGTTTCCAGTGCCTCGATCTCCGGCTCGCGTCCGGTGAAGGTGGAGAGCGCCAGCGGCAGTTGGGCGGGAATGCCCGGGGCGGGGTCGGACGGGGCGGTGGTGGCGGCCACCCTGGCCGGCGCGGGCGCGTCGGGGCGCGGCTCGGAGTCGTCGGAGTCCTGCAGTACCCGGCGGTGCATCTCCTGCAGCACGGGCCCGGGTTCGATGCCGAGCTCGTCGACGAGGGCCCGGCGCCCTTCGCGGTAGACCTGAAGCGCCTCGGCGCGCCGGCCGGCCATGTGGTGGGCCTGCATCAGATGCGCCCGGGCCTGCTCGCGCAGCGGGTTCTCCTTGACGAGCGCCGCCAGTTGCGCGCCGACCTTCTGGTGGTGGCCGAGCCTCAGCTGGAGGGCCGCGTACTCCTCGCACACATCGAGCCGGAATTCGGCCAGCTGACCGGCGACATCGTCGATGTGCGCTCCGGAGAGGCCGTCGAGTGCGGGGCCCCGCCACAGGGCGAGAGCATGCTCGAACAGCTTGGCGGCTTCCTCCGCCTGTTCGTCGTGAGCGGCCACCATGCGGGCTTTCGCCACCGACTGGTGCAGGTCTTTCAGATCGATATAGCAGTGTGTGGAGTGAAGTATGTAGCCGGGGTGGCTCGTTTCGATCATTTCCGCCGGCACGGATGCCTCGCGGAAGATTCTTCGCAGCGAGGTAATGCAGATGGCGATTTGGTTCCGTGCCGTGGCCGGCGGGTCTCCTTGCCACACCGCCTCGGTGAGGCTGTCGACCGAGACGACCCGGTCGCTGGAAAGCAACAAAGTGGCCAGAACTGATCGTTGACGCGCACTGCTGATGCGGATCGGTTCGTCGGTGACGGCTGCCTCGAGCGGCCCGAGCAGCTTGAACGACAACCTCTCACGCACAGCGAATTCACATCCCCGTCGGCCGTGCGACGCCTTCTCGCCCCGTTGACCCCCATGCCTCACGCATTGGGGAATTGGAAGGGCCGCACATGTAATGATCGCGAAACGGAAGGGGAAGTCAACTGCGTTCCCGACCTGCCGGGTGCGGCCCTTGCGCGCTCAATTCAGGGCATTGGTCCGCTGTGTGGACGGCATAAGACGAGTGCCCCTCAGCCTGTGGCCGCGCTCTCGCCGTGGCCGCCGCGCAGCCACAGCGGCTCCGCGGGACCACCCCCGGGCCGGATGGAACCCGGCCTGGGGTTCTCGCGGGTTTCAGCGGGTGGATTCCCGCTCCACCGGCAGCCACAGCTCGGCGTCCGCCTCAGTGCCGTCGTCGGACAGGCGGGTGCGGAGGATTTCCGGGCCGGGGCGGGTGCGGTACGGGTTGGACGGGAACCACTCGGTGAACACGTCGCGCCAGAGTTCCTGGATGGCCTGCGGGGCGGGCCCCGAGGTGGTGAAGACCGCCCAGGTGCCGGGCGGGACCGCCAGGCTGGTGGTGCCTTCTGGGACCGGGGCCGAGACCGGAGTCGAGGTCCGTGCCGGGACCGAGGCCGGTGCCGGTGCCGGTGCCGAGGTGATCACGGCGTGGTAGTAGTCGAGTTCCGTGCCCTCCGCGCGGCTCGGGTCCAGGTCGTCGCAGACCGCGACGATGCCCCGCGGTTCCTGGTCGGACAGTTCCTCCAACCGTTCCCTCGCGGACTTGTCCAGGCCGCGGACGAAGTCGATGATCGCCTGGTTCGGGCCGGAGTGGATCAGGGGGATCCGGGTCTTGAAGCCCGTGACGGTGAAGGCCGGGCGGTCGACGACGCGGTAGTGCATGCTGCTGTTCCCTTCGACGGTGAGGCGGAAGGCCAACCGGGGCTGGGAGACGAGCGCGGCGCCGGTGCGCCGGGCCTCGCCCGGGCCCACGCCGTGCATCGTGCGGAACGCCCGCGCGAACGCCTCGCCGGAGCCGTAGCCGTAGCGGATCGCGATCTCCAGGAGCGTCGCGTCCCCCGACAGCACCTCGGCGCCCGCGACCGTCAACCGGCGGCGGCGGATGTACTCCGACAGCGGCATGCCGGCCAGGGCCGAGAACATGCGGCGCAGGTGGTACTCCGAGGTGCACGCCGTACGCGCCAGATCCGCCACGTCGACGGTGCCGCGGAGGTTCCGTTCGATCCGGTCCATCGCCTGGTTGAGCCGGTCCAGCACGTCCGGTCTCCTTCCTTTTCGTGCTCTCACGCTAGGCAGCGCGGGCCCCGCCGCACCCGACATCCTGTGCCCGCTCCGGTCGGGTGCCGCTCGGATGCCGTCCGCACTGAAGGCGTAGGAGAACGGATGTCCGGCAGGCGTCCTCACCGGGCCCCTGCCGTGAACGGCTAGCATCGCCGGTCAGTCCGCCAGTTGCCGACCGGGACGAGGTGAGGACATGGGGGCGCCCCGCATCGCCGTCGCCGTGGTGACGATGGGCAACCGGCCCGCAGAGGTCGACGCCCTGCTGGAGTCCGTGGCCAAGCAGGACGTTCCGCCCGAGCGGATCGTCGTCGTCGGCAACGGCTGCCCGCTGCCCGACTTCGCCCGGCGGCTGTCGCTGCCCGGCGAGGTCACCGCCGTCGAGCTCGACGAGAACCTCGGCTGCCCCGGCGGGCGCAACGCGGCCCTGGCCCGGCTGCGGGAGTTCGGCGACATCGACGTCGTGGTGGATCTGGACGACGACGGTCTGCTCGTCGACCCCGACGTGCTGCGCCGCGTACGGGATCTGTACGCCGCCGACGAGCGGCTCGGCATCGTCGGCTTCCGCATCGCCGACGAGCTCGGTGAGACGCAGCAGCGGCACGTGCCCCGGGTCGGCAACTCCGACCCCCTCCGGGGCGGTGACGTCACCGGCTTCCTGGGTGGCGGGCACGCCCTGCGGATGGCGATGCTCGACGAGATCGGCGACTGGCCCGCCGAGTTCTTCTTCGCGCACGAGGAGACCGACCTCGCGTGGCGCGCGGCGGATGCCGGCTGGCGGATCCTGTATGCCCCGGAGCTGCTGCTCCGGCATCCGAAGACCTCGCCCGCCCGGCACGCCATCTACTACCGGGTGAACGCACGCAACCGGGTCTGGCTGGCCCGCCGCCGGCTGCCGCTCGCGCTCGTCCCCGTCCACCTGGGCGTGTGGGTGCTGCTCACCCTCGCCCGGAACCGGTCGGGCGCCGGGCTGCGTGCCTGGTTCGGCGGATTCCTGGAAGGAGTGCGGGAGCCGGCGGGGGAGCGGCGGCCCATGCGGTGGCGGACGGTGTGGCGGCTCACCCGGCTGGGACGGCCGCCCGTCATCTGACGCCGACCGGCCGGGGGCGGCAGGGCGCAGGAGAGGGTGAGTGGGCCCCGGCCGTTCACCTCCGCCGACCGGGACCCGGACCCGGCCGCGGCGGCGACACTCCCCCGAGTTGCGCGTCCAGACGCGCGCGCCGCCGGGCCAGATCCGATGTAGTGATCACATCAGGCTTTGCCAACGGATCGCTAACATATGGCCAACGGTTCGCCGTTGCGTCGTCTGCCGATCGGCTGGAAGTCGCCGAACCGAGGTCGACGACGACCGGGCAGCGGCGGAATCCGGCGGAGCGGGCGAAGGCCACGGTGGCGGAGATCCGTCGTCCCGGGGGTGGGGGCTCGTCAGGGCGGGATGCACGGGGGGTAGTGGCGTGACGATGCGGTTCGGGCTGTTGGGGCCGCCGGTGCTGTTCTACGACGTCCAAGGAGATGTCCAAGGCGTCGTGCGGGGCGTCGTCCAAGGCGGCGTGAGGGGCGGCCTGCGGGGTGGTGTCCCCGGTCCGGCCCGGGCCGTCGCCGGCGACAAGTCGCGCGTGTTGCTGACCGCGTTGCTCCTCGACGCCGGACGGGTGGTCTCCGTCGAGTCGCTCAAGGACGCGCTGTGGGGCGGAGCGCCGCCCGTGTCCGCCCAGGCCTCGCTGCACAACCACATCACCCGGTTGCGGCGGCTGCTGGACGACCCGGGACGCCTGCGCACCGTGCCGTCCGGGTACGTGCTGCGGATCGACGAGGGTGAGCTGGACGTCCACGTCTTCGACGCCCACGTCGCCGAGGCGCGTGCCGCCCACGCCGGCCAGGACTGGGAGAGGGTCGTGCGCGTGTGCGCGGACGCGCTCGCCCTGTGGCGGGGTGCGCCGCTGGCCGGGCTGCCGCCCGAGGTGGGCGGGTACGCCTTCGCGCAGCGGCTGTGCGAGGCCCGGCTGCTGCTTCTGGAGTGGCGCTACGACGCCGAGTTGGCCCTGGGTGGCCCACGACTGAACGAGCTGGTGCCGGAGCTGGCGGTGCTGACCGGTGAGTATCCGCTGCGGGAGGTGTTCTACCGGCAGTTGATGCTCGCCCTGCACCGCACCGGCCGTCAGGCCGAGGCCCTGGCCGTCCACCGAGACCTGCGCACCCGCCTCGTCGGCCAGCTCGGCATCGAGCCGGGGCCGGGGGTGCGGGAGGCGCATGTCGCGGTGCTGCGGGGGTCCACGGGGGGCGGTGCTTCAGGCGAGTCGAGCGAGCCAAGTGAGTCGAGCGAGCCAAGTGAGTCGAGCGAGCCAAGTGATCGTGGTGAGCCCGGCGGTCGCGGTGAACCCGGCGGTCGCGGTGAACCCGGTGAGCCCAGTGATCTCGGTGAACCCAGTGGGCCGAGTGAGCCTGGCAGGGCGGGCAGGCCGACACCCCCACCCGCTCAACTGCCCCCACCGCCCGTCCACTTCGTCGGCCGCACCCTCTTGCGCGACTCCCTGCGCCGCGCGCTCACGGCACCCGGCAGGCACCCCACCGCCGTCATCAGCGGCATGGCGGGCGTCGGCAAGAGCGCGCTCGCACTGGAGGTCGCCCATCAGTTGGCGGAACGTTTCCCCGATGGGCAGATCCACCTCGACCTGCACGGCGCCACCCCGGGTATGCCCCCTCTCACCGCTGCTCAGGCGGTCACCGCCCTGCTGCGTGACCTCGGCACCGAGCCGTGCCGTATCCCGGAACAGCCGGGCGCCGCAGCCGCGTTGCTGCGCTCGCTGCTCGCGCCGACGCGCACGCTCCTGGTGCTGGACGACGCCGCGAGTGCCGCGCAGGTGCGGCCGCTCCTGCCAGGGGGTGCCGGGTGCGGGGTGATCGTCACCAGCCGTTCGCCGCTGACCGCCCTCGACGGCGCGGCCGGGTTTCCGCTCGCCCCGTTGTCGGACGAGGAGAGCGCCGAGCTCCTGCGCAGGCACTCGGGCCGCGACGGTCTGGACGGTACCGACGCCGCCCGGCTCCTCGTCGAGCTCACGGGCAGGCTGCCGCTGGCCCTGCGGATCGTCGCCGCGCGGCTCGCCGCCCGTCCGGCCCTGGCCCCCGACACCCTGGCGGGTCAACTCGCCGCCGCAGACGGCCGCCTGCACCACCTGGAGTACGACGACCTGAGCGTGCGCCGCTCCCTGGCCGTCACGCACGATGCCCTCGCCTCCTCCGAGCGGGAGGCCGACCGGGACGCGGCCCGCACCCTGTGCCGTATCGGCGCGCTCGCCCTGCCCACGTACGGCGCCCCGTTGCTCGCCCGCCTCACCGGCACCGGCGAGCCCCGCACCGAGGCCGCCCTGGAACGGCTCCTCGACGTGGCCATGCTGGAGGAGTCGGCGTACGGCCGCTACGCACCGCACGACCTGGTGCGCGACTTCGCCCGCGAACGGGCCGGAGAGCGGGACGCCGCCGAGCCCGCCGACGCTGGCGCCCCCGAAGCCCTCGAAGCCCTCGAAGCCCCCGAAGCCCCCGAAACCGCCGACGCCGCCGACGCCGTCGGGACGGCGCTGCACTGGTACGCGGCCGTCGCCGAACGGGTCCTCGCCGCGATCATGGAACCCGGCCTCGACCTGACCGACCGCCGCCGGCCCACCCCGGCCCGGCCGAACGGCCACACGGCCCACGTCGACACCGTCGCCCCCTTCGCCGGCCCCGCGGAGGCCTTCGCCTGGGGGGACATGGAGCTGGACAACGTCGTCACCCTGGTCGAGCGGTACGCGGACGACCCCTGCGGGCAGCGCGCGGGCCTGGTCTGCACGCTCGTCCGGCTGATCTTTCCCTACGCGCAACGCCGGGGCCGCCTCGCCGAGATGGAGGTGCTCGGACAAGCCGGCCTCCGGGTGGCCCGACGGCTCGATGACGTGGCGGCGGAGGCGTACGCGCTGGCCGACCTCGCCGGGCTGCACTTCCTGACCGGCCGGTACGAGGACGCGCTCGCGCTCAACGACCGGGCGTTCGCCATCTGGCAGCGGCTGGAGAATCCCTCCTGGATCCGCCGCTGCCTCGACAGCCGCGGCCTGCTGCTGGACGGGCTCGGCCGGCGCACCGAGGCGGCTGAGGCGCTGACGCGGAGCCTGCAGTACGCACGGCAGCTGAACGACCCGCACGGCGAGGCCGTCACCCACGGCCACCTCGGCAACCTCGTCGAGCACACCGACCCGCGGGCGGCCATCGAGCGGCACCGGAGTTCGCTCGCCCTCGGGGACGCGATCGGCGCCGTGATCGTGCGGCACTCCGCGCACCGCAACATCGGATACGCGCATCTGCGGCTCGGCCGACCGGCCGCCGCCCTGCCGCACTTCGAGGAGAGCCTGCGCATCCTCGGCGGCCACGGCGACTGGCACGGCGAGTCCCGGGCCCGGCTCGGCCTGGTCCGTGCCCTGCGTCTGCTCGGCCACAGCGGGCGGGCCGCCCGCGAGTGCGCCGAGCTGCTCGGCCGGGCCGACGCCCGCGCCGACCGCTACGCCGGCGCTCTCGCCCGCCACCAGCACGGGCTGCTGTTGCGGGAGCGGGGGCGCATCGGCGATGCGCGCGAGGTGTGGGGCGCGGCTCTCGCGGCCCTGGAGAAAACGGACGAGCAGACGGTCGTCACAGAGCTACGCGCGTTGCTCGCTCCCGTCGACCGGTCACGCGGCGTCCCCGACGACACCACGTCGGGCCCGGCTACTTGGCGTCCGCGTAGCACTCCACCACCGCCGTCGTGAACGGGAACCGCACGGGCGTCTCCCCGAAGGTCAGCCGTCCGGCCAGGGCCGCTGCCTCGTGGATCGCCGCCACGACCGTCTCCGTCTCCTCCTCGGGGCAGTGCACGATCACCTCGTCGTGCTGGAAGAAGACCAGCTCGGCCGACAGCTCCGCGCAGGCCTTGCGCAACGCCGCGAGCAGCAGCAGCGCCCAGTCGGCGGCGCTGCCCTGGACGACGAAGTTGCGGGCGAAGCGGCCGCGGGCGCGGGCGTTCGTGGAGGCGTAGCCGGGCACCCACTGCCCGCTCCCCGGCTGATCGTCCTCCCCGGAGCCGGAGCCGGAGCCGGAGCCGGAGCCAACGGCAGCCGTCGGGATGCCGGCCTCCTCCGTCGCGTCGTCCGTGCCCCGGGCCGCGGGCGGGCAGGTCCGGCCGAGCCAGGTCCGCACGAGCCGGCCCTCCTCACCGGCCCGGGCCGCGTCGTCGACGTATGCCACCGCCCTGGGGAAGCGGCGTCTGAGCGCGGCGAGGTTCTTCAGGCCGTCCCCGGAGGTCTGGCCGTAGACCGCGCCCAGCACGGCGAGTTTGGCCTGGGAGCGGTCGCCGGAGAAGGCGCGGTCGGAGACGGACTGGTACAGGTCGGTCTCCCGGCCCGCGACCTCCATCAGGCCGGGGTCGCGGGAGATCGCCGCGAGGACGCGCGGCTCCATCTGGTCCGCGTCGGCGACGACGAGCCGCCAGCCGGGGTCGGCTACCACGGCCCGCCGGATCACCTTGGGGATCTGGAGCCCGCCCCCGCCGTTGGTGACCCAGCGCCCGGTCACCGTCCCGCCCGCGAGGAACTCGGGTCTGAACCGCCCCTCCCGGACCCAGTCCTGAAGCCACGACCAGCCGTGGGCGACCCAGATGCGGTACAGCTTCTTGTACTCGATCAGGGGCTTCACGGCGGGGTGGTCGACGGTCTCGATCTCCCAGCGGCGGGTCGAGGAGACCTTGATCCCGGCCTGGGCGAAGGCCTTGACCACGTCGGCCGGCAGGTCGGGGCGGACCCGGCGGCCGAACGCGGCGGACACCTCGTCGGCCAGCTCGGCCAGGCGGCGTGGCTCGCCGCCGCCCGCGTACCGATCGCCCAGCAGGTCCTGCAGCACGGCGCGGTGCACCTGGGCGCTCCAGGGCAGCCCGGCGCGGTTCATCTCCGCGGCCACCAGCATGCCCGCCGACTCGGCGGCCGTCAGCAGCCGCATGCGGCCGGGGTGCTCGGCACTCTCGTGCCGCCGCTGCTGCCCGGCGTAGACCGCGAGGAGGTCCGGCAGGGGGAGATGGGCGCCTTGTGGCTCGAACAGCGAGGACTGCGAGCCCGGTTCGGCGGACCGCTGGGGCGGATCGGGCGGCACGGGGCCGCCGCGCAACCGGGCCAGGGCGGCCGCGGCCGAGCGTGGCTCCCCGTACCGCCCCTCGTGGCCGAGGAGGAGGGTCTCGGCGGCCTCGATGTCGTAGCACCGCTCGGCTCGCACCCCCGTGGCGAGCAGGCGCGGGTAGACCTCGGCGGTGGACCGCCACACCCACCGCGTGACGCCGGGACGGCTCCGGACGGCCTCGCCGGCATCCGCCTCCCGGCGCACCGGGCCGGAGGGCAGCCCGTCCGGACCGAGGGGGGCGACGTCCACGCCACCGTCCTCGGCCGGAGCGAGCGCCCACCGTTCCGCCATGTCGCGAGTGTGACAGGGGGGTCTGACAACGCCCCCGACTCGTTTCCGTGGAAGGCCTCGTCGGGCCTCCGTCGGGCCTCCGTCGGGCCTCCGTCGGGCCTCGTCGGGCCTCCATCGGGCCTCCGTGTGGCTTCCGCCGGGCCTCGTCGAGCCTCCGCCGGGCCTCGGCCGCCCTCCGTCAGGCCTCGTCCGTCTCCTTCTGCGCCTGCATGATCTTCTCCAGCACCGTCCCGACGTATTGCTCGGCCCGCTCCTTGTCGATGCCGAGGCCGCTGAGGACACCCTCGCCGTTCTCGTGCTCCAGCAGGGCGAGCAGGATGTGCTCGGTGCCGATGTAGTTGTGGCCGAGGCGCAGGGCCTCGCGGAAGGTGAGTTCCAGGACCTTCTTGGCCGCCTGGCCGTACGGCACGAGCTCCGGGACCTCGTCGACGGCGGGCGGAAGGGCCGCCGTCGCCGCCGCACGGACCGCGTCGAGCGTGACGCCCTGCTTGATGATCGCCTTGGCGGCGAGGCCGTCCGGCTCGGCCAGCAGACCGAGGACGAGGTGCGCGGGCAGGCCCTCGGCGTTACGGGCCGCCTTGGACGCGTTGTGCGCGGCCATCACCGTGTTGCGGGCGCGGGGCGTGTACCGGTTGAAGCCCTGGCTCGGGTCGAGGTCGTTCGACTCCTTCGGCACGAACCGCTTCTGCGCGGCCTGCCGGGTGACGCCCATGCTCTTGCCGATGTCCGTCCAGGACGCGCCGGACCGCCGGGCCTGGTCGACGAAGTGGCCGATCAGGTGGTCGGCCACGTCGCCCAGGTGGTCGGCGGCGATCACTGCGTCCTGTAGCTGGTCCAGCGGCTCCGGATGGACCTTCTTGATGGCCGCGATGAGGTCGTCGAGACGGATCGACGACGTGGTGTCGGGGTTCGTCATGTGTCAACCGTAGGTTGCGCCTCTCGGGGTGTCAACTGTGGGTTGACGCCCGTCGTCGAGTGGGACGACGTGGCACCATCGGCCCGTGAGTACGTCCAGCACCGTCGATCGCGCGTTCGCGTCGGCCCTCTACGAGACCGGTGAGACCGCCCTCGACGCCGGCGCGTCCCTGCTCGCGTCCGACCCGGCGGCCGACGCCGAACTCGCCCGGCGCGGGCACGAGTTCGTGGCGGGGGCGTGGCGGCGTGGCTGGCAGCCGGCCGATGTCGTGCGGATCGTGCGGCGCGAGCTGGACGATGTTCATGTGCTGCTGGTGGCCGCGCTGATCCGCGCGCAGGCACCCGGCGACGGACCTCGCGGCCGTCGCTGGAGCGCGCAGCTCGCCGAGCTGCCCGCCGACGTCCCGCCCCGCACCGACCGCTTCTCGCACGCCACGGCCGTACTGGAGCTGTACCGCCTGCTGCTGCGGCTGCCGGTGCTGGAGGCCCTCGACGAGGGGCCCGGGCGCGCGCCCGGCGGGGCGAGGACCGACTCCCGCATGCTCACCCGGATCCGCGCCCTGCTCGCCAAGGCGGAAGCGACCGGTTTCCCGGAGGAGGCCGAGGCGCTCAGTGCCAAGGCGCAGGAGCTGATGGCCCGGCACAGCGTCGACGAGGCGCTGCTCGCGGCGCGGGCGCCGTCGCCGGACGCGCCCGGCGCCTGCCGGATCGGGGTCGAGCCGCCGTACGAGCAGGCCAAGGCGGTGCTGCTGGACGCCGTCGCCGGTGCCAACCACTGCCGGGCGGTGTGGAACGAGCCTCTCGGCTTCTCCACCGTCGTCGGCTTCGAAACCGACCTGGAGTCGGTCGAACTCCTCTACACCTCGCTCCTGGTGCAGGCCACGACCACGATGACGAAGGCGGAGGCCGCGCAACGGGCGGGTGGCCGCAAGCGCACCAAGACGTTCCGGCAGTCCTTCCTCGCGGCCTACGCCCACCGCATCGGCACCCGGCTGGCAGCCGCCGCCGAGACCCAGGTGACCGACGATCTGCTGCCGGTCCTCGCCTCCCGCGAGGTCGCCGTGACAGGGCGGCTGGACCGGATGTTCCCGGAGACGACCACGACCCGGCTGCGCGGGGTGCGCGACGCGGCGGGCTGGACGGAGGGCGCGCAGGCGGCGGACCGGGCCCAGGTCCGGCACCGGCCGCCGCTGCGCTGAGCCCCGCCGCGCTCCCGTCAGCCGGCCGAGGTCTCGAAGCCGCTCACCGAGGGCTTCTCGTCCGCCCAGGCCACCTCGCCGTACGACCACGTCAGTTCGTGCGCCGTCCTGGTGTCGCCGGGCAGGGTGAAGGATGCCTTGCGCACGTCGAGGCTCTCCGTGGAGCCCGCCTCGCCCCGGACGTAGGTGATGGTGAAGGAGGTGGTGCCGCCCTTCCCGAGGGTCAGCGACTGGGCCTTCGCGCCCTCGTCCGGGGAGACGGACGTCGTCTTGGCGTCGGCCAGCAGGTCCACCGCGGGGAAGCCCTTGAGCGCGCACTGCGCACCCTTGTTGGTGAGCGTCACCGTGACGGTGCCGGTGTCCCCGGCGGCCGGGGCGGCGCCCGCACCGACCTCCACGCCCATGTCGCCGAGCGCGCACGCCGAACCGCTCTTCCGGTCCGCGTTCTTGACGTCGTCACCACCGGTCTTGTCGTCATCGCAGCCGGTCAGCAGGAGTGTCGTGGCGAGGGCGGCGGCCAGGGCGAGCGGGAAGGTGCGCATGGGGTCCTCTGGGCGTGTCGTACGGAAGCGGCTTCGGGCCCCTGGATCATCACGCACCCGGGCCCCGGGCGGGCACGCACCCCCTGCGATTCCCCCGAACGCCGGACGGGCCACGGATCCCGTGGGGATTCGTGGCCCGTCCGTGCGGTCGTGGCACGCGCCACGGGCGGGATCGCCGAGCGGGTGAGCGAGGCGCCCTTCCACGGATGCCGCTGTCAGCCGAGGCCTGCCGTCGGGAAGCCCGTGGGGAGCTTGCCGCCCTCGGCCTTCGTGTAGGTCTCCGCGCCGAGGCCGCCCTCCCAGGTGACCTTCAAGCTGCTCTTGTTCACGGAGTCGACCATGCCGGTCGCCCGGTCCTTGGAGCCGTCCATGCACTTCAGACGGATCATCCGCATCCCGGACTCCTCGCCCGCTGTGCCGCTGCACGTGCTCCCGCCGGTGGCGAACAGCGCGGCCTGCTTGCCGGTGATCACCAGGGCCACGGCCTTGCCGCCGGTCGTCGCGAGCCAACTGCCCGCCAACTCGCCGCCGGCCGACCCGTCGGAGCCGGAGCCGGAACCGGCACCCCCGTCCGTGGCCGCGGGCGCCGAGCCCGACGGGGACGGACTGGACGCCGAGTCGTCCCCCGAGCCGCCGTCGCCACTGCACGCGCTGAGCGCGAGCACGCCCGCCAGCCCCGCGGCCGCCGCCGCGAGGCGCACGGCGCCGGAGCGACGCGAGAAGATCACCGAAGTCACTGCAAGCCCCCAAGCTGTAGCCGGCCGACCGGCCCGGAAGGCACCGGCCGGCCCGGAAGGTACCGGAAGGCGCCGGAAGGTCCGGAAGACCCGGAAGGCACCGGCCGGCCTCCTGGCCGGAACGATCGCAGCAAGCTATCAGGGCCCGTCAAGGGCCTCCTCGAAGGTCTCTCACCAGGACGACTTGCGCACCCCGGGCAGATACCCCGCGTGCGCCTGCTCCCGCAGCCCCACCCGGGACAGCCCGAACGCCCGGAAGTAGCCGCGCGGCCGGCCGTCCACCTGGTCGCGGTTGCGCACGCGCGTGGCGCTCGCGTCCCGTGGCTGCCTGCGCAGCTCCGCCTGTGCGGCGAGTCGCTCGGCCTCCGTCGACGACGGCCTCCGGATGATCTCCTTCAGCTCGGCCCGCCGGGCGGCGTACCGCGCGACGACCTCCTGTCGCCTGTCGTTCTTCGCGATCTTGCTCTTCTTGGCCATCAGACCCTCACTCCCCGGGCGCGGATCCGGGCGACGGCCGCCTCGATCCCGATCGTGTCGACGGTCTTGACCGCCCTGGCGCTCAGCCGGAGCCGGACGTACCGGCCCTCGCCCGGCAGCCAGTAGCGCTTGGACTGGATGTTGGGGTCGAACCGGCGCGACGTGCGCCGGTGGGAGTGCGAGATGCGGTTGCCGAAGCCCGGCTGGGCGCCGGTCAGCATGCAGTGCGCGGACATGGGTGGTGACCTACCTCTCCGTCTCGGGTGATGCAAATGGAATTCATTTTCAGTATCATAGCGGCATGGCACGCAACGAACTCCGTCCGGTCATCAAGCTCCGGTCCACCGCCGGGACCGGCTTCACCTACGTGACCCGCAAGAACCGCCGCAACGACCCGGACCGGCTGACCCTGCGCAAGTTCGATCCGGTCGCCGGCCGCCACGTCGCATTCCGAGAGGAGCGCTGACCATGCGCGAGGGAATCCACCCGGCGTACGGCCCCGTCGTCTTCCGCGACCGCGCCGCCGACTACGCCTTCCTCACCCGCTCGACCATGACGAGCGAGAAGACGATCGAGTGGGAGGACGGCCGGACCTACCCGGTCGTGGACGTCGAGATCTCCGACGTCAGCCACCCCTTCTACACCGGCACGGCCCGCGTCCTGGACACCGCGGGCCGTGTGGAGCGCTTCGAGCGCCGGTACGGAAAGAAGGGCTGACCCCATGGCTGTCCCTCCTGGGCTCCCTGTCGTGATCGTCGGCGGGCTGCACGCCGATGCCCGCAGGGCGGCCGTCGTGCGGCTGCTCGCCGACGTGCCCGGCAGCGTCGTCCTCCACCATGACCTCGCGACGGCCGCCGCGGGCACGGTCGTACGGACCATCAGGGACGCCTCCGGCATCCTCGACGCGGGGGAGGCGCCGCTCGTCAACGACTGCGCCTGCTGTGCCCTGCGCGAGGACCTGGTGCCGGAGCTGGAGCGGCTGCGGGACGCCGGCGGCACCCGGCTCGCCGTCGTCGAACTGTGGGACTCCGTCGAGCCCAAGGCCATGGCCGAGGTCGTCACGGCCGGCGGTCTCACCGTCACCGGCGTGATCACCGCCGTCGACCCGTCCCTGGTCCTGCCGTACCTCGGCAACGGCGACGACCTGGCCGACGGCGGTCTCGCCGCCGCCGCCACCGACCAGCGCACGGTCGCCGACACCTTCGCGCGCCAGCTGGAGTACGCCCCCGTGCTGGCCGTCGTCGATTCCCCGGAGGCCGACGACGAGGACCGCGAGCTGCTCGCGCAACTGCACCCGACGGCCCGCCAGGTGCCCGTCGGGCAGGACGGTCTGGCCGAACCGGCTGAACCGGCCGAACCGGCCGCCGGTGGCCTGACCGTGCCGACCCCGCGCCGGCACGCGCTCTCCCCCCTGGCCCAGGCCGCCCTGGCCGGCTTCGACGTCGAGTCGGCCGCCGCCGCCCAGCATCCGGCCTGCGCCCTGCTCCCCGCCGAGGCCGACGCGCACGGCGTCTCCACCCTGGTCTGGAGCCGGCGCCGCCCCTTCCACCCGGAGCGGCTCTACGCCGCACTGGAGGACCTCACCTGCGCGGCCGCCCGCAGCCGGGGCCGCTTCTGGCTCGCCGACAAGCCGGACACGCTCTTCCACTGGGACGCGGCGGGCGGGGCCCTGTGCGTGGAGAGCACGGGCCCATGGCTGGCCTCCCTGCCGGACGCGGCCTGGGACATGGTCCCGCCGGTGCGCCGGGCCGCCGCCGCGCTGGACTGGCACCCCGAGCACGGCGACCGCTGCCAGCACCTCGTCTTCACCTCGCCCGGCCTCGACCGGGACGGCCTGCAGCGACTGCTGGAGTCCTGCCTGCTGACCGACGCCGAGTACGCCTCCGGGCCCGACGCCTGGCAGCGGCTGCCGCACGCCTTCGACACCCTCCTGGAGGTCTGACCCCTCATGCCGCGCAAGCCCGACCGCAAGCCCGCCAAGGACCGGCCCAATCCCCTGGACCAGGCCGGGATCACCTACGTCGACTACAAGGACACCGATCTGCTGCGGAAGTTCATCTCCGACCGCGGAAAGATCCGCAGCCGCCGCGTCACCCGGGTGTCGTCCCAGCAGCAACGACACATGGCCAGGGCCATCAAGAACGCACGCGAGATGGCACTGCTCCCGTACACCGGCCACTGACCCCTGCCGGGGCAGGGGCAGGCGCACGCCCAACTCATAGTCGGGCCCGGGCGCGGGATGCCGGTGCCACCGGCCGACGGCAGCCGGGCTCAACCGGCCCCGCACGCGCGCGTGACGGGCGTTCGGTTCCGGGCGGGATGCCGGTGCCACCGGCGGACGGCTCAACCGGCCGGGGCAGCCGCACGCGCGCGTGACCGGTGACGGGTGACCGGCCCGGGCGCGAACCCGTGGTACCCGTCGCACCGGTCGCACGCCTGCGGCCGCCGCACGCGCGCGTGCCCGGGTGAGGTTCCCCACGCTTGACGGGGCGGGAACCTCCTGCGCATGACCCGCCCCGGCCGACGGCCGCCGTCGGTCGGCCGGCCCCGCGGTCCGCCACAGGCGCTCCGGACCGGGCCGGACGCCGAACGGTGCGGGCGCGCGGAGGCCGAGGGTAGGAGCGGCCCGGGTGGCCGCCGCGCGGGTCTCCTGGGCCGGAAGCCGGGTGCGCGGTCCGGCAATGGTCCGAGCGACGCACCGGCCACAGGGACGACCCCGACCTGCTGCGACCGGCCCATTTCTCCCCGTCCCCGCAGGCCGTGGCCGTCTTCCGGATGCGGGTCGGCCGGTCGAACGGCCGGCCCCGCGCCCCGCGCCTCAGCTCCCGCTTCTTCCCTGCGGCCTCCGCCCGGCCCCTCTCCTCACCGTCGAGCGGATGCTCCGCCTCCACCGGACCTCCGCCGAACCCGCCGACTTCCTCGCAGGCCATGGGGAACGAGAGGTGCGGCCAAGCCGTCAAACACTCAAGGACTTCGGTAAAGCGGTCGTCAAAGCTGTAATCGCGGGACCACCCCGCGTGCACGTGCATCTGCCCATGCATCTGCACATGAACAGGGCTATGATCCGGGTCAGTTGACCACTGCATCAATGGCCACACCAGCCAGTGCACCACCGGGGAGCGACCTGTGGACCACGACGCGTACAACGGTATGGAGGCCGCCGGGCTGCACGGTGTGGCCTGGCAGAAGAGCCGGCACAGTAACTCCCAGGGCTCGTGCGTGGAGTTCGCCCGGCTGCCGGGCGGCGACGTCGCCGTCCGCAACTCGCGCTTCCCCGACGGCCCGGCCCTGGTCTACACCCGTGCGGAGATCGAGGCCATGCTGCTGGGTGTGAAGGACGGCGAGTTCGACCACCTGGTGGGCGGCTGACGATCCGACAACCCCCGGTGAAATCGGGGCAATCGGCACTCATTGCGCGGTAACGCGCGTAGAACCGCGACGCGAGAAAGCGCCGCGGTTTCTCATTCCCCGTGGGGCCGCGAACCGGTTCGCGGCAGCCGGAACAGCGCCCAGACCACCTTGCCGTCGAGCGCCCCGGCGAGCGGATGCCAGCCCCAGCTGTCGCTGAAGGAGTCGACGAGGAACAGCCCGCGGCCCGACTCGGCCGAGAAGTCGTCGGTCTCCCGGGTCACCGGACTGTCGTGACTGGGGTCGCGCACCGCGCACACCAGCCGCTCGGACCACCGCATGAGGTGCAGCCGTACGGGAGGCTCGCGGCCGTCGACGCACACGCCGTTCGCCGGCAGGCCGTGCCGCAGGGCGTTGGTGACGAGTTCCGAGACCACCAGGCAGACGTCGTCGAACCGGTCGCCCATGTCCCACTGGTCGAGGGTTCCGCGAGTGAACCGCCGTGCTTCGCGCACCGCTTCGTAGCGGGCGGGCAGAGCGCAGGAGGCGGCGTCGGACACGGCCGCGGGATCCAGCGGCGGAAGGCCCTGCCGTAACGGCTCGAGCATGGTCGATCCATTCGTCCCCATGCGAGGCACTCCCGGAATTCGCGGTCGGTGCGATGCGGCGGTGGTGCGGGACCATGGTTTCGGATGCGTACAGCAGATGCAAGGGCAGATGCACGTGCAGGTGACCGGAATGAGCTGTCCCGTACCGCTTGTTGGTCAATTTTTCCGTCATCTTCGCGTCCCTCTTTGGCCGTTCACTTGCCTCCTTCCTACTCACACGCGCGAGCGTCGACCGTCTCGATTCCGTTTCCGTAACCGGGCGAGTACTGCTCGGAGTGTTTTAGTGGCAGACTGCGGCCCCTGAAGACGTTGGGGAGGCTGGCGAACGTGAGCGCGGGAGAGCCGGGATCGGTGGTGCGGCGCATGCTGCTCGGATCACAACTCAGGCGACTGCGTGAGGCGCGGGGCATCACGCGCGAGGCGGCGGGCTACTCGATCCGCGCCTCCGAGTCGAAGATCAGCCGGATGGAGCTGGGCCGGGTGAGCTTCAAGACCAGAGACGTCGAGGACCTGCTGACCCTGTACGGCATCACGGACGAGCAGGAGCGCGCCTCCCTGTTGTCCCTGGCCAAAGAGGCCAATGTCGCGGGCTGGTGGCACAGTTACTCGGACGTGCTGCCCAGCTGGTTCCCGACCTACGTCGGCCTGGAGGGCGCCGCCTCGCTGATCCGGGCGTACGAGGTGCAGTTCGTGCACGGGCTGCTGCAGACCGAGGCGTACGCCCACGCGGTGGTCCGGCGCGGCATGCAGGGCGCGAGCGAGGCCGATGTCGAGCGCCGCGTAGCCCTGCGGCTGGAGCGCCAGAAGTACCTCGTCGACGAGCGCGCGCCCGACTTCCACATCATCCTGGACGAGGCCGCGCTGCGCCGCCCCTACGGCGACCGCGCGGTGATGCGGGGCCAGCTCCAGCACCTCATCGAGGTCTCCGAGCGGCCCAACGTGCGGCTTCAGGTGGTGCCGTTCAGCCTCGGCGGCCACTCCGGCGAAAGTGGCGCGTTCACGATCCTCAGCTTCCCGGAGTCCGATCTCTCGGACGTCGTCTACCTGGAGCAGCTCACCAGCGCGCTCTACCTGGACAAGGTCGAGGACGTCGCCCAGTACGAGAAGGCGCTCAAGGAACTGCAGAGCGACAGCCCGGGCCCTTCGGAGAGCCGGGACCTTCTCAGGGGCCTCCTCCAGCTCTCCTGAGGTACTCCTCCAACTCCGCTGAAACACAAGTACGATGACGTGTGATCAGATCGTGAAGGCGCGATCAGAGGTCTGCCAGGGATCGAGGGATCACACATGTCGTCGTCCTACTTCACCGACCTTGCTCAGCAGTACATCGACGGTGAGTGGCGCCCGGGTACCGGCTCCTGGGACATCATCGACTTCAATCCGTACGACGACGAGAAGCTGGCGTCGATCACCATAGCCACGGTCGACGAGGTCGATCAGGCGTACCGGGCGGCGGCCCGCGCCCAGAAGCAGTGGGCCGCGACCAACCCCTACGCCCGCCGGGCGGTCTTCGAGAGGGCGCTGCGCCTGATCGAGGAGCGCGAGGCCGAGATCTCCGAGGCCATCATCGCCGAGCTCGGCGGCACGCGTCTGAAGGCCGCGTTCGAGCTGCACCTCGCCAAGGAGTTCCTGCGCGAGGCGGTCCATCTGGCCCTGGCCCCCGAAGGCCGGATCATCCCCTCGCCGGTGGACGGCAAGGAGAACCGCGTCTACCGCGTGCCGGTCGGGGTCGTGGGCGTGATCAGCCCCTTCAACTTCCCCTTCCTGCTGTCGATCAAGTCCGTCGCCCCGGCGCTCGCGCTCGGCAATGCCGTGGTGCTCAAGCCGCACCAGAACACGCCGATCGTCGGCGGCTCCCTGGTCGCGAAGATCTTCGAGGACGCGGGGCTGCCCGGCGGACTGCTGAACGTGCTCATCACCGACATCGCCGAGATCGGCGACGCCTTCCTCGAGCACCCGGTCCCCAAGGTCATCTCCTTCACCGGCTCCGACGCGGTCGGCCGGCACGTGGCGACCGTCTGCGCCGCCCAGTTCAAGCGCTCCGTCCTCGAACTGGGCGGCAACAGCGCGCTGGTCGTCCTCGACGACGCCGACATCGACTACGCGGTCGACGCGGCCGTCTTCAGCCGGTACGTCCACCAGGGCCAGGTCTGCATGGCCGCCAACCGGGTCCTCGTCGACCGTTCGGTCGCGGACGAGTTCACCGAGAAGTTCGTCGCCAAGGTGAAGACGCTCAAGGCGGGCGACCCGCGCGACCCCGAGACCGTCATCGGCCCGGTCATCAACTCCTCGCAGGCGGACGCGGTCTCCGGCGTGGTCGAGCAGGCCCTCGCCGAAGGCGCCACCGCCCTGGTGCGCGGCGGACGGACCGACAACCTCGTCGAGCCGTCCGTGCTGACGGACCTCCCCGCCGACTCGGCACTGCTGAAGCAGGAGGTCTTCGGGCCGGTCGCGTTCCTCGTCCCGTTCGACGGCGAGGACGAGGCCGTCCGCCTCGTCAACGACACCCCGTACGGTCTGAGCGGTGCCGTCCACACCGGGAACATCGAGCGCGGGGTCGCCTTCGCCAAGCAGATCGACACGGGCATGTTCCACGTGAACGACGGCACCGTGCACGACGAGCCGATCGTCCCGTTCGGCGGTGAGAAGCACTCGGGCATCGGCCGGCTCAACGGCGACACGATGCTGGACTCGTTCACCACGACCAAGTGGATCTCGGTACAGCACGGCCGGAGCGGGTTCCCGTTCTAGAGCTTTCCGGGTCAGACCCCTTGCGGACAGAACCTGACCGCAAAGGGCCGTAGTTTCGTCGGTGTCGGGGGAGAGGCCCCCGGATCCGGCGAAAGGCGGCGGTCATGGTCACTCACGTTCCGGCGGAGGCACACGGCGACGAGCGCGGGGCGCTGCTCTCCTTCATCGAGGAGCAGCGTGGCGGCATCCGGCGGGCGGTGCTGGGCCTCACGGACGAGCAGGCGTCGTCCCGCCCCAGTGCCAGCGAACTCTCCCTGGCCGGTCTGCTCAAGCACGTCGCCGAGATGGAGCAGGGCTGGATCGCCCGGGCCAAGGGCGAGCCCCCGGCCGTCCACCGGGACGAGTCCAACTGGCACGAGTGCTTCGTGCTGGTCGGTGCCGAGACCGTGGAGTCGCAGCTCGCGTACTACGAGAAGGTGGCCGCCGGGACGGAGGCCTTCATCCGTACGGTGCCCAGCCTCGACGACACCTTCGAGCTGCCCGCGACGTCCTGGAACCCGAAGGACGAACAGCTCTCGATGCGCTGGCTGTGCCTGCACCTCATCCGCGAGACGGCCCGGCACGCCGGCCACGCCGACATCATCCGCGAGTCGCTGGACGGCCGGACGGCCTTCGAGCTGGTGGCCGAGGAGCAGCGGGTGCCGGCCGGGTCATAACCTTGGCCGCATGTCAGCGATCCGTCTCCTCGTGCTCGGCGCGGTCCGTATGCACGGCCGCGCCCACGGCTACCAGGTACGCAACGACCTGGAGTTCTGGGGCGCGCACGAGTGGTCCAGCGCCAAGCCCGGCTCGATCTACCACGCCCTGAAGCAGATGGCGAAGCAGGGGCTGCTGCACGCGCACGAGATCGCCCCGTCCACGGCCGGCGGCCCGCCGCGCACGGAGTACGAGATCACCGGGCAGGGCAGCGAGGAGTACTTCCGGCTGCTGCGGGACGCGCTGGTCACCTACGACCAGCGCGGGGACGTGAAGACGGCGGCCGTCGGCTTCGTCGTCGACCTGCCCCGGTCGGAGGCGGTCGCGCTGCTGAAGGAACGGACCCTGCGCATCGAGCAGTGGCGTGCATCCGTCCTGGAGCACTACGTGCCCGAGGAGGGCCCCGGGCAGCTCGGGCACATCGGCGAGATCATGAACATGTGGGTCCACACGGCCGACTCCGAGGCCGAGTGGACCCGCGGTCTCATCGAGCGCATCGAGGGCGGCGCCTACACCTTCGCCGACGAGGGCGACCCGTTCGTCGGCGTCCTGGCCCCGGACGAGGAGAACCCCCACGCGACGGGGGAGCGGCATCCCGGGGACGATCACTAATCAAGTTTGACGAATGACTCGGGCGGGGATACCGTCGAGTCTGTAGTCAAGTTTGACTAGAAGGGGAGGCCCGGTGGCCGACGCGGCGATCACCGTCGAAGGCGTGGAGAAGACGTATGGCGACAAGAAGGCGTTGAACGGGCTCGACCTCACGGTCGCGCGCGGCACGGTGCACGGGGTGCTCGGCCCGAACGGCGCGGGCAAGACCACCCTCGTGCGGGTCCTGTCCACCCTGCTGCGGCCCGACGCGGGCCGGGTCGAGGTGGCCGGGCACGACGTGGTGCGCGAGGCGTACGCCGTGCGGGCGCGTATCGGCCTGCTCGGCCAGCACGCCGCGCTCGACGAGGAGCTCGGCGGCCGGCAGAACCTGGAGCTCTTCGGCCGGCTGCACCACCTGGGCGCCCGGCGGGCACGCGCGCGTGCCGGCGAACTCCTGGAGCGCTTCGGCCTGGCCGACACCGGCCGCAAGGCGGTCCGGCAGTACAGCGGCGGCATGCGGCGCCGTCTGGACCTCGCCGCCTCCCTGATCACCGAGCCGGAGGTGCTGTTCCTGGACGAGCCCACCACCGGCCTCGACCCGCGCGGCCGCGCCGAGGTGTGGTCCTCCGTCCGCTCCCTGGTCGGCGGTGGCACCACCGTCCTGCTCACCACCCAGTACCTGGAGGAGGCCGACCAGCTCGCCGACCGCATCTCGGTCGTCGACGCCGGCCGGGTCATCGCCGAGGGCACGGCGGACGAGCTGAAGGCCGAGGCCGGCGGCGACCGCATCGACGTGGTTCTGCGCCACGCGGGCCAACTGGGGGCGGCCGTCGCCCTGCTGCCCCTCACCGGGATCGGCGTCGACGCCGACCGCCGGCTGCTGAGCGCCCCGGTGACCGACCGCATGGAGGCGCTCTCCGGGGTCGTACGGGCCCTCCACGAGGCCGGGATCGAGGCGGAGGACGTCGCCCTGCGCCGCCCGACGCTGGACGAGGTGTTCCTGCACCTCACGCGAGACGACCGCAAAGTGAAGGAGACCGCGTGACCGCCCACGCCCTGACCGACTCCTGGACCATGACCCGCCGGGAACTCGCCCGCTGGGGACGACAGCCCGTGCAGGTGGCCGTCAACCTGGTCTTCCCGGTGATGCTGCTGCTGATGTTCGGCTACCTCATCGGCGGCGGCCGGGGGGTGAGCGGCGAGTACCGCGACTACCTCATCCCCGGCATGCTCGCGCTCACCATGGCCTTCGGCCTGGAGGGCACGCTGCTCGCCGTCACGCAGGACCTGAACAAGGGCGTGATCGACCGTTTCCGCTCGATGCCGATGGCCAACGGCGCCGTACTGGTGGGCCGTTCGGCCGCCGACATGCTTCAGTCGGCGATGGCCCTGGTCGTGCTCATCGGCGTGGGCGTCGTCCTCGGCTGGCGGCCCGGCGGCGGTCCGCCGGCCCTCCTCGCAGCCGTGGGCCTGCTGCTCCTGTTCCGGTTCGCCATGCTGTGGATCGGCATCCACCTGGCCCTGGTGGCGGGCAAGCCGGAGATGGTCCAAGCCGTGCAGATCCTGGTCTGGCCGGTCGGCTTCCTCTCCAACGCGCTGGCCACCCCCGGCTCCATGCCCGGCTGGCTCGGCACGGTCGTCGAATGGAACCCGCTGTCCCACACGGCCACGGCCGCACGGGACCTGCTCGGCGTGCCCGGCGCGGAGTCCGGGCACGTGTGGCCGGCGATCATCTGGCCCCTGGCCCTGCTGGCGGTGTTCTTCCCGCTGGCGGTACGGCGGTTCGGGCGCCTGAGCCGGTAGCCCACCGGTGTGCCGTCGCTCCTCCGCGGCGCCGTCGGGCCTGGTCGCGCAGTTCCCCGCGCCCTCTCAGGGCGCTTTCGCCCGACCCCTCAGTGATGGAACCCGGTCGCCGCGCCCCTGTCCTCGGTCAGCGGGCGCGGCTGCCGGCGCAGGTCCGGCAGCAGCCGCTCCAGGTCCTGCGCGAGGAGCTCCGCGAGGTCGGCGGAGAAGCCGTTGCGGCACACCACCCGCAGCACGGACAGGTCCTCCCGGTTCGGCGGGAAGGTGTACGCGGGCACCAGCCAGCCGCTCTCGCGCAGCCGCCGGGACACGTCGAAGACGTCGTACGCCGTCACGTCCGGTGCGGTGGTGAAGGCGAACACCGGCAGTTCGTCGCCCCGGGTCAGCAGCCGGAAGTCGCCGAGCGCCTCGACCCGCCCGGCCAGCTCCGTGGCCACGTCCCGCGCGGCCTGCTGGACGACCCGGTAGCCCTCCCGGCCCAGCCGCAGGAACGTGTAGTACTGCGCCACGACCTGCGCGCCCGGCCGGGAGAAGTTGAGCGCGAACGTCGGCATGTCGCCGCCCAGGTAGTTCACCCGGAACACCAGCTCCTCCGGCAGCGCCTCCGCGTCCCGCCACAGCGCCCAGCCGACGCCCGGGTAGACCAGCCCGTACTTGTGCCCCGAGGTGTTGATCGACGTCACCCTCGGCAGCCGGAAGTCCCACACCAGGTCCTCGTCGAGGAAGGGCGCGACCATGGCTCCGGACGCCCCGTCCACGTGTACCGGGACGTCGAGCCCGGTCCGTTCCCGCAACGCGTCCAGCGCCGCGCACAGGTCCGCGATCGGCTCGTAGGACCCGTCGAAGGTCGAGCCGAGGATGCCGACGACGCCGATGGTGTTCTCGTCGCACAGCTCGGCCGCGGCCTGCGGGTCGAGATGGAACCGCTCGCCCTCCATGGGCACCAGCCTGGCCTCCACCTCCCAGAAGTTGCAGAACTTCTCCCAGCAGACCTGCACGTTGACACCCATGACCAGGTTGGGCCGGGCCCCCGGGTAGCGGTCGGCGTTGCGTTTCGCCCAGCGCCGCTTCAGCGCCATCCCGGCGAGCATGCACGCCTCGCTCGACCCGGTCGTCGAACACCCCACGGCCGTCGCCGGGTCGGGCGCGTTCCACAGGTCGGCGAGCATCGCCACGCAGCGCCGCTCCAGCTCGGCGGTGCGCGGGTACTCGTCCTTGTCGATCATGTTCTTGTCCCGGCACTCCGCCATCAGCACCCCGGCCTCCGGCTCCATCCACGTGGTGACGAAGGTGGCGAGGTTCAGCCGCGCGTTGCCGTCGAGCATCAGCTCGTCGCGCACCAGCTGGTGGGCGGTCGCCGGTGCCATGGGCTGGTCCGGGAGCCGGTGGGTGGGCGGGGCCTCGGCCATGTCGCCGAGCGGGTTGGCGGGGCCGTAGAAGGGGTTGACGGACAGGCGGCTCTCGGCGGGCCGGCGGGGGCCTTCGTGGAGCGGCAAGGGTGCCTCCAAGGGTGGGTTCGGGAAGGGAGGGGGACGGATTTCAGCGGACCGGTGTGCCGTCCTCGCGCAGCTGCATCTGCGGCCGGCCCGTCACCAGCAGCCAGGCCGGCAGCGAGGCGACGCAGAGCACGGCGATGATCCCCGGCGAGTCGGTCAGCACCGCGGCGACGAACAGGCTCACCCAGCCCTGCCGGGTGATGGCCAGCAGCACTCCGAGCACGGCGGCCGAGACCCCGATCGAGGGATGCACCCCGGACACCAGGGCATGGGCGCCCAGGCCCAGGGCGGTGCCGACGAACACCGCCGGGAAGATGCGCCCGCCCCGGAAGCCGCAGGACGCGGCGACCAGCAGCGCGGCCAGCTTCACGACCGTCAGCACGGCGTACTCCCCGGCCGACCGGGCGTCCGGGTCCCGCGCGAGTTCGGCGATCTCGTCCAGCCCTTTGAACAGCGTCAGATGACCGCCCAGGGCCGCGAGGGCGCCCAGCACGAGGCCGCCCGCAGGGAGCATCAGCATCGGGTGGCGCAACCGGCGGAAGGCGCCGTGCACGTAGGGGAAGGCCCGCACCACGGCCATGCCGAGCAGGGCGCCCACCGCCGCGACCACGACCGCCGCCAGCAGGTCGCTCCAGCCCGGCCGGCCGAAGGAGGGCAGGTTCAGGTCGAAGCTCGGGTGATCGATGAGGGTGGCGGTGAGGGCACCGGCCGTGGCGGCGGTGAGCGGTGCGAAGACGTTGTCCCACAGCAGCCCGCGGGCCTCTTTCCCGGCCAGCGCCTCGGAGATCACCAGGGCCGCCGCGACCGGCGTGCCGAACAGGGCGCCGATCGTCGCCGCCTCGGCCAGCGCCGGCCAGGCCCGGCCCGGCGCCCGCGGCACGAGCCGGGCGCCCAGCCAGGCCGCAAGGGCGACGTTCACGGTGATGATGGGGTTCTCGGGGCCGAGGCTGGGCCCGCCGGCCAGCATCAGCGCGGTCACCAGCAGCAGCCCCGGCAGCACGACGGGCGGCAGCACGGGGGCGTCCAGTCCGATGGTCGCCGGATCCGGGCCCGCGTGCCCCGGCACCTTCCACACCACCAGCCCGACCGCGACGCCGGTCGCGAGGAGCATCACGAACATCCACGCCACGGAATACCGGCCGATGCCCAGCGCGTCGGGCAGCGGCCCCCAGAGCACGTGCTCCAGTTCCTCGGCGGCGACCTCGACCCCGACCAGGACCAGGCTGGACAGGATCCCCACGGCCAGGGCGGGCAGGATCGTCGGCACCAGGGTGCGGGCGGGAGTCGCGGGGGTGACGGAGGGCGCCTGCTGCGCGGGATCCTGGACCACGCGCACACCATAAGCGCCTTAAAGCGGACAAATCGCAAACACGCTTGCACCTCACGTGGCGTGAGGCCCGACCGTGGAGCACGGAAGAAGAAGGGAGCGGAAGTGAACTACTCCGTGGGACAGGTCGCGGGATTCGCCGGCGTCACGGTGCGCACGCTGCACCACTACGACGACATCGGCCTGCTCGTCCCGAGCGAACGCAGCCACGCGGGCCACCGGCGCTACAGCGACGCCGACCTCGACCGGCTGCAGCAGATCCTGTTCTACCGGGAGCTCGGCTTCCCGCTCGACGAGGTCGCCGCCCTGCTCGACGATCAGGCCACCGGAAAGGCGGACCCGCGCGCGCACCTGCGCCGGCAGCACGAACTGCTGACCGCCCGGATCGAGAAGCTGCGGAAGATGGCGGCGGCCGTGGAGCACGCCATGGAGGCACGCAAGATGGGACTCGATCTCACACCCGAGGAGAAGTTCGAGGTCTTCGGGGGCACGGACCCGGAGCAGTACGCCGAGGAGGTGGAGGCGCGCTGGGGCGGCACGGACGAGTACGCCGAGTCGCAGCGCCGCACCGCGAGCTACACCAAGGAGGACTGGAAGCGTATCCAGGCCGAGGCCGCCGAGTGGGGCGAGCGCTACGTCGCCCTGATGTCGGCGGGCGAGGACCCGGCCGGTGAGGCGGCCATGGCCTTGGCGGAGGAGCACCGGCAGCACATCTGCAGGTCGTTCTACGAGTGCTCCTACGAGCTCCACCGCTCCCTCGGCGAGATGTACGTCTCCGACGAGCGCTTCACGGCGTTCTACGACGCGATGCGCCCGGGCCTCGCGGAGCACCTGAGGGACGCGATCGCCGCCAACGCGGCCCGCCACACCTCCTGATCCCCGGCCCGGGAGTGCCTCACTCCCGGGTCAGGACCACCGCCGTGCCGTACGCGCACACCTCGGTGCCCACGTCCGCCGCCTCCGTCACGTCGAAACGGAACGCCAGGACGCCGTTGGCGCCACGCGCGCGTGCCTGTTCGACGAGTCGTTCCATGGCCTGGTTGCGGGTCTGCACGAGCGTCTTGGTGAGCCCGCGCAGCTCGCCGCCGACCATCGACTTCAGCCCGGCGCCGATCTGGCTCCCCAGGTGCCGGGAGCGCACGGTCAGACCGAAGACCTCGCCGATCACCTCGCGCACGTGGTAGCCGGGTACGTCGTTCGTGGTGACGACCAGGACGTCGGGCTCCGGGCCCTGTCCGCCGCCGTATTCATCGATGCCCATGGTTCACAGCTTTGACCGGGACCGCGCACAGTGCATCCTGAGTACGCCCATGGAACCTGGGTCATGACGGTTGCGTTGATACTTTGAGGCAGCCAGCCCCAGCCCGTACCCCACAGCAGCAGGAGCCACATCCCCGTGACCACGCTTGCGCTCGGCCCCGAGTGGCTCAGCCCGGACTACCTGATCTCGACGTTCAGTCTGCCCGGCATCCTGCTCATCGTCTTCGCGGAGTCCGGTCTCTTCGCGTTCCTGCCGGGTGACTCCCTGCTGTTCACGGCGGGTCTCTTCGTGGCCGAGGGCACCTACATCACCCAGCCGCTGTGGCTGGTCTGCACGCTGATCGTGCTCGCCGCCGTCATCGGTGACCAAGTGGGCTACACGATCGGCAAGTTCCTGGGCCCGAAGCTCTTCAACCGTCCCAACTCCAAGCTCTTCAAGCAGGAGAACCTGGACAAGGCCCACGAGTTCATGGAGAAGTACGGCCCCAAGGCGATCGTCCTGGCCCGCTTCGTCCCCATCGTGCGCACCTTCGCCCCCATCGTGGCGGGCGCCGGCCGCATGAAGTACCGCACGTTCCTCACGTACAACATCATCGGCGGCATCCTCTGGGGCACCGGCGTCACCGTCGCCGGCTACTGGCTCGGCCAGATCGACTTCATCAACAAGAACGTCGAGCCGATCCTCGTCCTGATCGTCCTGCTCTCCGTCGTCCCGATCATCATCGAGTACCTGCGCGAGCGCTCGAAGAAGAAGCGCGGAGCGGCGCAGGCCCCCGCGGAGCGGCAGCAGCAGGCCCCCGCCATGGACGACGCGACGACCCAGCTCCGCCGCATCACCCCGGACGACCAGCCGCCCCACCAGCAGCCGCAGCAGCCCCCGTACGGCAGCCAGAACGGCTACGACGACCAGCAGTACTACGGCCAGTACCCGCAGAGCCCGGGCTACGGCCAGCAGCAGCCGTACGGCACGCAGCAGCCCCACGGCACGCAGCAGCAGCCCCACGGCACGCAGCCGGGGCCCTACGGCACGCAGCCGGGCCCCTACAACAACGGCTACTGAGCCGGCCTCCGCACACCGGGGCGGGGCACCACGCGAACGGCCCCCACAGGCCCACGGCCCCACAGCCCCCACAGGCCCACGGCCCCCAAGGGCCCACGGCCGCCCACGGCCGCCGACGGACTAGAAGCCCCTGGTCCGCTTGGCGGCCCGCCGCTTCTCCGCGGACCCGATCCGCAGGAACATGCGGGAGATCTCCGACCCGAGATTCACCCCGATGGCGATGGCCATGGCGAGGGCCACCGCCTTCGACAGCGACACCAGCCCCTCGTCCACCTCGTTCTGCGCGATCGCCAGCAGCCCGAAGTACGTCGCGGAGCCCGGAAGCAGCGGCCCGATCGCCGCGGTCGTGTAGGGCAGGGCGGAGGCGAACTGATACCGCGACAGCAACTGCCCGAACAGCCCCACCAGGCCCGCTGCCGCCGCCGTGGACGCCACCGGCGAGATGTCCCCCACGTAGTGCATCGCGCCGAACACCACCCACGCGACACCGCCGTTCAGCGTCACCCACATCACGGTGGATCGTTCCTGCTGGAGCAGCACCGCGAACGCCAGTGACAGCAGCATCGACGCCCCGATCATGATCAACGGGTCGTCGGAGGCCCCGAGCGCCTGGTCGGGGTTGAGCCGCGCCCCCAGCTGCACGCCGAAGTACAGCACCAGCAGCACACCCGCGACGATGCCCACGAAGAAGTACATGACCTCCAGCAGTCGCGCGGACGCGGTGATGTAGAAGCCGGTCAGGCCGTCCTGCACACCCGCCACCAGCGCCCGCCCGGGCAGCAGCGCGAACAGTCCACCGGTGATCACCGCCGATGCCTTCACGTCGACGTGGGCCAGCGTCAGCGCGATCCCGATCGCGGCCGGCGGCGTCGCGGCAACGGTGAACTGGTAGAACTCCGGCAGTCCGCGCCCCGCGCACAGCCACGCCAGCCGGTCACCGAGCATCGCGCCGAGCGCCGCCGCGACGAACACGATCAGGTCGCCGCCCACGAGCACGGAGGCCGCACCGGCCAGCAGCCCGCTCGCACCGGTCAGCGCCCAGCCGGGGTAGGGGTGGCGGTTACGGCGGATCTCCGCGAGCCGCCGGTAGGCCTCCTCGAGGGAGACCGCCGTCTCGTCGTCGCTGAGGTCGTCCACCAGCTGGTACACGGCGGCCAGACGCGTGTAGTCGGTGCCCCGGCGGCGCACGGTCCGCGACGCCGTGACCGGGTCGTCCACGAGGGACGGCTGGTAGGAGATCGCCAGCAGCGTGAAGGTGACGTTGGGCTCGCAGCGGTCCAGGCCGTAGGACCGGCACACGGCGAACATCGCCGCCTCCACGTCCTCGGCGCCCTCACCGCCCGCCAGCAGCAACTCGCCGATACGCAGCGTCAGGTCGAGCACGCGCGGCACGGCCGGCCCGCTCTCGTCGCTGCTGCGCTGGCTGATCTCCGGCGCCGGCCGCTCCGCCACCGGCATGCGCAGCATCGTGCGCATCCGGTCCTGCCAGGGCACGTCCTTGGTCAGGCTGACCACAGGGATCCCGCTCGGCGGTGTGAAGGCCGTCGGGGCGTGCTTCGCGCTGTAGGTGCTCGGCGGGGTGAACGCCGACCCCTCCTGCTCCGCCGAGGGCGCCGCATGCACGCCCAGCCCTTGCGGCACGGCGAACTCGGAGGTGGTCTCGGGCTCCGCACCTGCCGTTCTGAGCAGGGCCAGGCCCTCGGGGATCGCGAACTCCGACGTCGTCGACATGTCGCCGTCGACGCCGGTCCCGGCCGGAGGCAGGAACGCACTCCTCGCCTCGTCCGACTTCGGTTTGCGGTCCTCCGCGTCCGTCACTGCCTGGCGCTCCCTGTACGACACGTCAGCCTCGTACCCCCCACAGCCTCAGTATGCGCACAGACGGACGAACGGGCCGCACACGCAGGCGTGCGGCCCGTGAGCATCAAGAAAAGGGGTCAGTGACCGCCCTGGTCCTTGAAGCGCTTGTAGGACCGCTCGATCTCGGCCTCGGCGTCGGTGCGGCCCACCCAGTCGGCACCCTCGACCGACTTGCCCGGCTCCAGGTCCTTGTAGACCTCGAAGAAGTGCTGGATCTCCAGGCGGTCGAACTCCGACACGTGGTGGATGTCCCGCAGGTGCTCCACGCGCGGGTCCGTCGACGGCACGCACAGCAGCTTGTCGTCGCCGCCCGCCTCGTCCGTCATGCGGAACATGCCGATCGCCCGGCAGCGGATCAGGCAGCCCGGGAACGTCGGCTCGTCGAGGATGACCAGCGCGTCCAGCGGGTCGCCGTCCTCGCCGAGGGTGTTCTCGACGAAGCCGTAGTCGGTCGGGTAGGCGGTCGAGGTGAAGAGTCGCCGGTCCAGGCGGATACGACCGGTCTCGTGGTCCACCTCGTACTTGTTGCGCGAACCCTTCGGAATCTCGATCGTGACGTCGAACTCCACCGGTGGCTCCTCCATGATCAACACATAGTTCTGGTGGTTAAGTGTCCCTCACGCAGGTGTGTGATCGCGAAAGGGGCTGGTGGTCGTGCCAGAGCTGAGGCCTTGGCGGGCCGCGAAGCCGCACGTGGTGCGGCTCGCGGATGCCGTACGACCGCGCCTGGTCCGGGCCGCAGCAGCCACGAAACCGCGGCTCGCGCGGCTCGCACGAGCCGGAAAACCGCAGGTCGCGAAGGCGCTGCCGAAGACCTGGCAGTACACCGCGGGCGCCGCCACCGCCGGACTCGCACTGACCGCCGGTGTGGTGACCGCCGCCGGTCCCTGGGACTCCTCGGGTCAGCGTACGGCCGAGCGGGACCGGGCCGTGGCCCTGGGCCGCTCGGGTGGCGCAGATCACGGCAGCGCCCCCGGCGCGCCCGGTCGGCCCCGGCCCGCACCCAGCGCCGGACCGGTGCTGACCGGCCTCGGCGGCGTCAGCACGGTGAAGTCCGCCCCGGACGGCAAGGCCCTCACGGACGCCCTCACGCCCCTGCTGAAGGACCCCGCCCTCGGTCCCCGGCCCGCCGCCGCGGTCATCGACGTGACCACCGGCAGACGCCTGTTCGGCAAGGCGTCGGACACCGCGTTCACCCCGGCCTCCACGACGAAGGTCGCCACGGCCGTCGCCGCACTGTCCGCGATGGGCGCCGACCACCGCCTCACCACCCGCGCCGCGCTGGAACCCGACACCGGGGAAGTCGTCCTGGTCGGCGGCGGCGACCCCACGCTCACCGCCCGCGAGAGCACCGACGGCGCGGCCGGCCTGCGCACCCTGGCCGCCGGGACGGCCGCAGCCCTCGCCGACCGGGGCGTGCGCGAGGTGACCCTCTCCTACGACACGACCCGCTACGCGGGCGATGAAATGCACCCGATCGGGGTCGACGGCAATCTCGCCCGCGTCACCCCCCTCATGGCCGACGAGGGCCGCACGAACGACTCGGTGAGCGGCCCGGCCCAGCGCGTGACGGACCCGGCGGCGGACGCGGCCCGCCGGTTCGGGGAGATGCTGAAGTCCCACGGCATCAAGACCACGGCCCCCGGCCCGTCCAAGGCCACGACCCGGGCCAAGACCCTCGCGGCGGTCTCCTCGCCCCCGCTCTCCGCCGTCGTCGAACGCATGCTGACCAACAGCGACAACGACATCGCCGAGGCCCTCGCCCGCCAGACGGCCATCGCCACGGGCAACCGGCCCGACTTCGCCGGTGCGGGCAAGGCCATCGGCTCCCAGCTGCGCAAACTCGGCCTTCCCGTGAAGGGCGCCGCCTTCAAGGACGGCAGCGGCCTGAACCGCGCCGACCGGCTGACCCCCGACCTCCTCACCGCCCTGCTCGCCAAGGCGGCCGACCCCTCCCACCCCGAGCTCCGCCCGGCCCTCACCGGCCTGCCCGTAGCCGGCTTCACCGGCACCCTGACCACCCGTTACACGGACGGAGCATCCGGCGTCGTCCGTGCCAAGACCGGCACTCTCTCGGGCGTCCACACCCTCGCGGGCACCCTGGTCGACGAGGACGGCCGCCTGCTCGCCTTCGCGTTCATGGCCACGGACACGGACCCCGGCAGGCCGGCGGCGACCCAGCAGGCGCTGGACCGCATCGCGAGTGCGCTGGCGGCATGCGGCTGCAGGTGACCGCCACCCACCCGCCCCCACGACCGGCACCCAGCCCTCGCCGCCCTGCCCCACTGCTCGGCGCTCACGTACGGTTGACGCATGACGAGCATCGGTGGTGCTTCAACCGGCATGGTCGACTGGAATCTCGCGGTCGCGACCGCGACCCGGCTCGTACGGCCGGGCCCAGAGGTCAGTGGCGACGAGGCCAGGGCCGTCGTCGCGGAGCTGCGCCGGCATGCCAAGGCCTCGGAGGAACACGTCCGCGGATTCACCCGTCTGGGCACCGAGGAGGGGCACGACACCCCCGTCCTCGTCGTCGACCGCCCGGGCTGGATCCGGGCGAACGTCGCCGGGTTCCGGGAAATCCTCCGGCCCCTGCTCGACAAGATGCAGGAACGGCGCGGCGACACCCCCGGCGGCTCGGTCATGAGCGCCGTCGGCGGCAAGGTCACCGGCGTCGAACTGGGCATGCTGCTGTCCTTCCTGGCCTCCCGCGTCCTCGGCCAGTACGAGACCTTCGCCCCGGCCACCCGCGAACTCCCCTCCGGCGCGAACGGCGGCGGCAGGCTCCTGCTCGTCGCCCCGAACATCGTCCACGTGGAGCGCGAACTCGACGTCGACCCGCACGACTTCAGGCTCTGGGTGTGCCTGCACGAGGAGACGCACCGCACCCAGTTCACCGCCGTGCCCTGGCTGCGGGACCACCTGGAGGGTGAAATCCAGTCCTTCCTCCAGGAGACCGACGTCGACCCCATGACCGTCCTGGAACGCGTCCGGGAAGCCGCCCAGAGCCTCGCCGGAGGCCGCCCCGAGGCCGAGGAGGACGACGGCGGGCGCTCACTCGTCGAGATCGTCCAGACCCCCGCCCAGCGCGAGATCCTCGGCCGCCTCACGGCCGTGATGTCCCTGCTGGAGGGCCACGCCGACTTCGTGATGGACGGCGTCGGCCCGGCGGTGGTACCGAGCGTCGGGGAGATCCGCGAGAAGTTCCAGCAGCGCCGCGCCAAGGGCGCCTCCCGCCTGGATCTGGCGCTGCGCAAGCTGCTCGGCCTGGACGCCAAGCTCCGCCAGTACCGGGACGGCGAACGCTTCGTGCGGGCCGTCGTCGACGAGGTCGGCATGGACGGCTTCAACCGCGTGTGGACCTCGCCCAACACCCTCCCCACCAAGTCGGAGATCGCCAAACCGGCGGACTGGGTCGCGCGGGTGCACCGCAGGGCCGAGTAGTGAACATCGCGGGAAGGTCGTGAAAGGGAACCGGCCGACGGCAGGCGAACGCCCCTCCAATCACCCGTCCGAGGGACCGTGAGGCAGGGGTAGGCGTGCAATGCTCGGGGAACGGCCCGGTTCTGTCACCATCTACACACTCTGCGTGACCGACACGCGGGCTCACCCCCCGAAAATTTCATGAAGGGAACCGGACATGGGTCCCCATCCTGCGGTCGCGGCGATACGCCTGGCGGTCCGCCGCGTCCTCCACGACCTCCTCACCGAACACCACCGCGCCCCCGCCGCGGTCCCGCACGCCCTCCCGCACCAGCATCCCCCGAGCTCCAGGCTGCGCTCGAGCAGCGAGGCGCCCCCGCCCCCGCCGCTCGTGCTCGTGGCGTGCTCCGGCGGCGCCGACTCCATGGCCCTCGCCTCCGCCCTCGCCTTCGAGTCACCCAAGCTGGGCATCAGGGCCGGCGGCGTGACCGTCGACCACGGCCTCCAGCCCGGCTCCGATCTGCGCGCCGCGGAAGTCGTCCAGCGCCTGCGTGAACTCGGCCTCGACCCCGTCGACTCCGTCGTCGTCACCGTCGGCCGCGCCGGCGGGCCCGAGGCCGCCGCCCGGGACGCCCGCTACGCCGCGCTCGACACCGCCGCCGAACGCCACGGCGCCGCCGCCGTCCTGCTCGGCCACACCCGTGACGACCAGGCCGAGACCGTCCTGCTCGGCCTCGCCCGCGGCTCCGGCATCCGCTCCCTGTCCGGAATGGCCGCGGTCTCGGGGGCCGGCGGCCGCTACCGGCGCCCCTTCCTGGAACTGGACCGCCAGACCGCCCGCAAGGCCTGCATGGTCCAGTCCCTGCCCGTCTGGGACGACCCCCACAACGCCGACCCGTCCTACACTCGCTCCCGGCTGCGCCACGAGGGCCTGCCCGCCCTGGAGAAGGCCCTCGGCAAAGGCGTCGTCGAGGCCCTCGCCCGTACGGCCCGGCTCTCCCGCGACGACGCCGACGCCCTCGACTCCTGGGCCTGTCAGGCCGAGGCCACCGTCCGCGACGCCGCGGGGCTCCTGGAGTGCGCCAAGCTCTACGCCCTGCCGCCCGCCGTACGCCGCCGCGTCCTGCGCCGGGCCGCCATCGAGGCCGGGGCACCCGCCGGGTCGCTGTTCGCCCGTCACATCGAGGAAATCGACCGGCTGATCACCGGCTGGCGCGGGCAGGGAGCCATCAACCTCCCCGGCAAGGTCGTGGCCCGGCGGCAGGGTGGCAGACTGGTGATTCGGCAAGGCTGAACCACGACCCCTCCCCGCAGTCGCCAGGAGGGGCCGCTCGGCCGCTGGGACGACCGAAAGTGATGCGGGTGGACGCGAAAGACATGGGTGCCGACCTCGAGAAGGTGCTCATCACCAAAGAAGAGATCGACGCCAAGCTGACCGAGCTGGCTGCGAAGATCGACGCGGAGTACGCGGGCAAGGACCTGCTGATCGTCGGAGTCCTCAAGGGCGCGGTGATGGTCATGGCCGACCTCGCCCGGGCGCTGTCCACCCCCGTCACCATGGACTGGATGGCCGTATCCTCGTACGGGGCGGGCACCCAGTCCTCCGGTGTGGTGCGGATCCTGAAGGACCTCGACACCGACATCAAGGGCAAGCACGTCCTGATCGTCGAGGACATCATCGACTCCGGCCTGACCCTGTCCTGGCTGCTCTCCAACCTCGGCTCGCGCGAGCCCGCATCCCTCAAGGTGTGCACGCTGCTGCGCAAGCCCGAGGCCGCGAAGGTGGCCATCGACGTGGAATGGGCCGGATTCGACATCCCCAACGAATTCGTCGTGGGATACGGCCTCGACTACGCCGAGAAGTACCGCAACCTCCCGTTCGTCGGTACGCTCGCGCCCCACGTGTACGGCGGCTGAAACCCCGTCCGGGGTGCCGTACCGGTGATCGGGAACCCCAGCGGGCTTCCCGCCGTTGGAGCAGGCGTAGGCGGATCGCCAGCTGTCCCACGCGGCTTCAGGTGACAATGCTGGGGTACCGTCCGAAGAACAGTCTTTATCAAACTCACTATGGCAGGAGGGACGGGGCGGCACCGCTCCGTATGGATGGACGTGAAGCGATACTTCCGTGGGCCGGTCATGTGGATCGTGCTGGCCGTCCTCGCCGTGGTCGTGTTGATGCAGGTCGTCGGCTCGTCCGGCGGCTACAAGACGGTGGACACCGGCCAGGTCGTCCAGGCGATCAACCAGAACAAGGTCGAGTCGGCCAAGCTGACCACCGGTGACGAATCGATCATCAAGGTCACGCTCAAAGACGGCGTAAAGGTCGAGGACAGCTCGAAGATCCAGGCGAGCTACATCGGCACCCAGGGTGTCGACCTCGCCAACACGCTGCAGAACAAGTACCAGGACAAGCAGATCCCGGACGGCTACACGGTTTCGCCGTCCAAGCAGAACCCGTTCGTCGGCATCCTGCTCTCCCTGCTGCCCTTCGTGCTGATCGTGGTCGTGTTCCTGTTCCTGATGAATCAGATGCAGGGCGGCGGCTCCCGGGTCATGAACTTCGGGAAGTCCAAGGCCAAGCTCATCACCAAGGACACCCCCAAGACCACCTTCTCCGACGTCGCCGGATCCGACGAGGCCGTCGAGGAGCTCCACGAGATCAAGGAGTTCCTCCAGGAGCCGGCCAAGTTCCAGGCGGTCGGCGCCAAGATCCCGAAGGGCGTCCTGCTCTACGGGCCTCCCGGCACCGGCAAGACCCTGCTCGCGCGTGCCGTCGCGGGCGAGGCGGGCGTCCCCTTCTACTCGATCTCCGGTTCCGACTTCGTCGAGATGTTCGTCGGTGTCGGTGCCTCCCGGGTCCGTGACCTGTTCGAGCAGGCCAAGGCGAACGCCCCGGCGATCGTCTTCGTCGACGAGATCGACGCGGTCGGCCGCCACCGCGGCGCCGGCCTCGGCGGCGGTCACGACGAGCGCGAGCAGACCCTGAACCAGCTCCTCGTCGAGATGGACGGCTTCGACGTCAAGGGCGGCGTGATCCTCATCGCCGCGACGAACCGGCCCGACATCCTCGACCCGGCGCTGCTGCGCCCCGGCCGCTTCGACCGGCAGATCGCCGTCGACCGCCCGGACATGCAGGGCCGTCTGGAGATCCTCAAGGTCCACCAGAAGGGCAAGCCGGTCGCGCCCGACGTCGACCTGTCGGCCATGGCCCGCCGTACGCCCGGTATGACGGGTGCCGATCTGGCCAACGTGTTGAACGAGGCCGCTCTGCTGACGGCTCGCAGCGACAAGAAGCTGATCGACAACCACATGCTCGACGAGGCGATCGACCGTGTGGTCGCGGGCCCGCAGAAGCGGACCCGGATCATGTCGGACAAGGAGAAGAAGATCACCGCGTACCACGAGGGCGGACACGCCCTGGTCGCGGCGGCTTCGCCGAACTCCGATCCCGTCCACAAGATCACGATCCTGTCGAGAGGCCGGGCCCTCGGCTACACGATGGTGCTGCCGGAGGAGGACAAGTACTCGACCACGCGCAATGAGATGCTGGACCAGCTGGCCTACATGCTGGGCGGCCGCGCGGCCGAGGAGCTCGTCTTCCACGACCCGACCACGGGTGCCGCCAACGACATCGAGAAGGCCACCGGTCTGGCTCGTGCGATGGTCACGCAGTACGGCATGACCGAGCGTCTCGGCGCGATCAAGTTCGGTGGCGACAACACCGAGCCCTTCCTCGGCCGTGAGATGTCTCACCAGCGCGACTACTCGGAAGAGGTCGCCGCGCTCGTGGACGAAGAGGTCAAGAAGCTCATCGAGACCGCGCACAACGAGGCGTGGGAGATCCTGGTCGAGAACCGCGACGTCCTCGACAACCTGGTGTTGCAGCTGCTGGAGAGGGAGACGCTGGGCAAGGAGGAGATCGCCGAGATCTTCGCCCCCATCGTCAAGCGCCCGCCGCGGCCCGCCTGGACGGGGTCCTCCCGCCGTACGCCGTCCACCCGTCCCCCGGTCCTCTCCCCCAAGGAGCTGGCCTTGACGAACGGGGCGAACGGCGCGACGCCGGCCATCTCCACCGCGAAGAGCACCGTGGCGGAGCCCGCCCCGGCGCCCGAGCGGACCCCGGAGGACCGTCCCGAGAGCTGACCGGGCTCCCGGCTGGCCCACGGCCCCGGAATGGATGCCGCGCCCCCCAGGTTTTAGCCTGGGGGGCGCGGCTTTGCGCCATCCTGCAGGCCCACCGAGAAGGACACAGGAACGAGGCACCAGATGACCGACCCCGTGACGCTGGACGGCGAGGGCCAGATCGGCGAGTTCGACGAGAAGCGCGCCGAGAACGCCGTACGCGAACTGCTGATCGCGGTCGGCGAGGACCCGGACCGTGAGGGCCTGAGGGAGACGCCGGCGCGGGTGGCGCGGGCGTACAAGGAGATATTCGGGGGGCTGTGGCAGAAGCCCGAGGACGTGCTGACGACGACGTTCGACCTAGGGCACGACGAGATGGTCCTCGTGAAGGACATCGAAGTCCTGAGCTCCTGCGAGCATCATCTCGTGCCGTTCGTCGGTGTCGCGCACGTCGGCTACATCCCGTCCGTCGAAGGCAAGATCACAGGCTTGTCGAAGCTCGCCCGGCTCGTGGACGTCTACGCCCGGCGCCCACAGGTGCAGGAACGACTCACCACGCAGATCGCCGACTCCCTGATGGAGATCCTGGAGCCGCGTGGCGTGATCGTCGTGGTCGAGTGCGAGCACATGTGCATGTCGATGCGCGGAGTCCGGAAGGTGGGCGCGAAGACGATCACCTCGGCGGTCCGGGGGCAGCTGCGCGACTCGGCGACCCGTAATGAGGCCATGAGCCTCATCATGGCCCGCTGACGCAGCCCTGGGGCCTCACACGGTCGGCGCCGCCCCCGTGCCGTCGTTCTCGTCGTCCTCCGGGAGCTTGCAGACGCGCTCCAGGAAGATGGCGGCCGCTATGACGCCGATGCCCGCGAGGACGGAGAAGCCGGCGTAGACGGCCTGGTCGCGGCGGGCGGGGATGTCGAGGGATTCCAGGAGGAAGACGCCGGTGCCGCCGTACATGCCGACGACGAGGGCGGCGACCAGGGCGCTGGCATGGCCGAAGACGACCGCTCGGGCCGCCATGAGGGGGTCGACGCCCTTGGCCTCGGGGCGGCGCTCGCGCTGGGCCTTGAGACGGGCGCGGATCGAGAGCGCCGTGGCCAGCAGGATCACGGCGATCACGGCCAGGACGACGGGGGCGGCCAGGGGGACGCTGGGGAGCGTTCCGACCGAGTTCCACAGGCGGGCGCCCGCCCAGGACAGGACGCCGGCCACGACGAAGACGCCGGCCAGCACCCGGATACGCAGCTCTCTCACGGTGTCCCTTCGGTTCCCCCGGCTTCCGGCCCGGTTCGCGGCCGTCTTGACCTTAACGGCTACTCCGGCAGCCGGAGTTCCAGGTCCTCGCGGGGCGTCACCCCGTCGCGGGTGACGGCGTCCAGCAGACCGGCGACCGGCCCGCGGCCGGGCAGCTGCGCCTCGGCGTCCAGGTCGTGCCAGGGGGCCAGGACGAAGGCGCGTTCGTGGGCGCGGGGGTGGGGGAGGGTGAGCTGCGGGTCGTCGGAGACGACGTCGGCGTAGCAGACGATGTCGACGTCGAGGGTGCGGGGACCCCAGTGCTCGTCCCGGACGCGGTGGAAGGCCTCCTCGACCGCGTGCGCGCGCTCCAGGAGCGAGGAGGGCGGGAGGGTGGTCTTGAGGACCACGACGGCGTTGAAGTAGGCGGGCTGGCTGCCCGGGTCCACACCCCAGGGCTCGGTCTCGTAGACAGGGGAGACGCCCTTGATGCGGACGCCGGGCGTGTCCTCCAGGGCGTCGATGGCCCCCTGGAGGGTCTCCAGGCGGTTGCCGAGGTTGGAGCCGAGGGCGACCACGGCCCGTTTGGGGTTGGACAGGGTGGTGTCGGCGGCGTCGACCTTCTCGACGACGGAGGCGGGTACCGGCTGTACGGTCGGGTCGGTCGGACCCTTGATGAAGGGCGCGGTCATGCTCGGCTCCGGGTGATGGTGACGGTCACGTCGTCGAAGGGGACGGTGATCGGGGCGTCCGGTTTGTGGACGCAGACCTCGACCTCCTGCACTCCCTCGTGCTGCAGACAGGCCTGGGCGATGCGCTCGGCGAGCGTCTCGATGAGGTCCACGGGCTCGCCCTGGACGACGGCCACGACCTCCTCCGCCACGATGCCGTAGTGCACGGTCTTCGCCAGGTCGTCGTCGGCCGCGGCCGGTCGGGTGTCCAGGCCGAGGACGAGGTCCACGATGAAGGTCTGGCCCTCTTCGCGTTCCCGGGGGAACACGCCGTGGTGCCCGCGGGCCTTCAGGCCGCGCAGCGCGACACGATCCACGCGAATCACTCCTGCAATCGTCGGTCAGGGCCGGGCGGTGCCGTGTGCGGTCGGCACACCGGCCTCGGTCGAATCTACCTGCGAGCACGGGCGGGCCCGGGCCACGGGGTGGGAGCTTCGGCCGGGCCCGGCAGGATTCATCCGGCGTTTCCCCTGGGAAACCCTTCGGTGCACAGGTTGGTAGCCGCCCCTACCCGGGCGTCCGTGATTCCAACCACTTCATGCCGCCTACCCACTCAGGCGGGGGTGTCGTCCTGTTCGTCCTCGTCGGTTTCGGCCAGGACGGGGGAAGCGTGGTGCGACCAGAGTTTCCACCCCGTGGGCGTGCGCCGGAACACGTTGGTGGCGACCACGAGCTGCCCGACGAGCGGGCCGAGCTCCTCGCCGGCGCCCTCGGGGGCGGGGCCGCCGCTGAGGATGTTCTCGGTGCAGTTCACCAGGGCGGTGTCGCCGGTGACCGAGACGTGCACGTCGGTGAGGAAGAACTGGATGTAGTCGGTGTTCGCCATGATCAGCGCGTACGACCGGAGGACCTCGCCGCGGCCGGTGAGCACGGGCCAGCCGGGGTGCACGCAGGAGACCACCCCGGTGTCGGCCGGGTCGTGGTAGCTCTCGTCGACGCCCAGGTCGGCAGGGGTCAGCCAGAGCGACGCCAGTTCCTCGAAGTCGCCCTGCTCCAGTGCCTCGTAGAAGGCGGTGTTGGCGGCCTCGACCTGCTCGACGTCGGTGTGCGGGGCGCTCACCGGGCTCCCTCTGTGCGGGTGCGCGCCCTCGCGACGGCGCGGGCGACGCGGACCGCGTCGGCCGTGGCCCGGACCTCGTGCACGCGGACCGCCCAGGCGCCGGCGTGCGCCGCGAGCGCGGAGACGGCGGCGGTGGCCGCGTCGCGTTCACGTGCGGGTGGCGGCGGCCCGTCGGGGCCGGCGAGGACCCGGCCGAGGAAGCGTTTGCGGGACGCGGCGATGAGCAGGGGGTGGCCGAGGGCGAGGACCCGGTCGAGGCCCGCGAGGAGGGCGAGGTCGTGCTCGGCGTCCTTGGAGAAGCCGAGGCCGGGGTCGACGATGACGCGGTCGGGAGCGATGCCTCCGGCCAGGACGGCCTCCACGCGCGCGCGGAGTTCGTCGACGACTTCGCTGACGACGTCGTTGTACTCGCCCCTGACGTTGCCGCCCTGGAGGAAGCCGCGCCAGTGCATGACGACGAAGGGGGCTCCGGCGTCGGCGACGGCCGGGATCATGCGGGAGTCGGCGAGACCGCCGCTGACGTCGTTGACGAGGGCGGCACCGGCCGCGAGGGCCCGTTCCGCGACGGAGGCGCGCATGGTGTCGACGGAGACCGTGACGCCCTCGGAGGCCAGCCCGCGCACGACGGGGACGACGCGGCGCAGTTCCTCGGCCTCGTCGACCCGGGTGGCTCCGGGGCGGGTGGACTCGCCGCCGACGTCGACCAGGTCGGCGCCCTCGGTGACCAGGTCCAGGCCCCGCTTGACGGCGGCCGTGGTGTCGAAGAAGCGGCCGCCGTCGGAGAAGGAGTCGGGGGTGACGTTCACGACTCCCATGACCGCGCAGCGGTCCCGTTCCGGTAGGCCCGCCACGCGCCCGCGTCCGCTCTGGTTGCTCATATGTTCAGCGTAGGCCCCGGCGGGGGCCGTCAGGCGCTGCGGCCCGGGCGACGGCCCCGTCCGACGTGCCGGGCTACGCCGCCCGGACACCCCGTTCCGCGGTGCCGTGGGCGCACGGGCGGTGGACGGCCCGGCGTCGCCGGCGCAGGACGCGCGGCAGGGGCAGGGCGAGGGTGACGAAGCCCTCGGCCTGCATGGCGGCGAAACCGATGCGGGGCAGGTCGGCGGAGGCGCGGTAGACGACGAAGCGCGGCTCCCAGCGCGGCCGGAACTTGGCGTTGAACTTGTACAGGGACTCGATCTGGAACCAGCGGGAGAGGAAGACCAGCAGTCCGCGCCAGGCGCGCAGTACCGGGCCGGCGCCGATCTTCTCGCCGCGTGCGAGGGCCGCGCGGAACATGGCGAAGTTGAGGGAGACGCGTGCGATGCCCAGCTTGGGGGCTGCCTGGAGGGCGGCCACGATGAGCAGTTCGTTCATGCCGGGGTCGGCCGAGCGGTCGCGGCGCATCAGGTCCAGGGAGACACCGTCGGTGCCCCAGGGCACGAAGTGCAGGATCGCCTTCAGGTCGCCGTAGGGGCCGGGGTGGTCGTCCTGCTTGTGGGCGGTGGCGATGAGGCAGTCGCCGTCGGCGGGGTCGCCGACGCGGCCCAGGGCCATGGAGAAGCCGCGTTCGGTGTCGGTGCCGCGCCAGTCGTCGGCGGCCTGCCGGATGCGCTCCAGTTCGGCTTCGCCGAGGTCACGGACACGTCGTACCCGGGTTTCGTAACCGGCGCGCTCGATGCGCTTGACCATCTGGCGCACGTTGCGCATCGCGCGGCCGGCAAGGGAGAAATCCGCGACGTCCACCACCGCCTCGTCGCCCAGTTCGAGGGCGTCGAGCCCGGTCTCGCGGGTCCACACCTCGCCGCCCGTCTCGGAGCAGCCCATGACGGCGGGGGTCCAGGAGTGGGCCCTGGCCTCGTCCATGAACCGTTCGATGGCGCCGGGCCAGGCCTCGACGTCGCCGATCGGGTCGCCGCTGGCGAGCATCACGCCGGAGACCACGCGGTAGGTCACCGCGGCTTTGCCGCTGGGGGAGAAGACGACGGCCTTGTCGCGGCGCAGGGCGAAGTGGCCGAGGGAGTCGCGGCGCCCGTGCTTCTCCAGCAGGACGCGCAGCCGGGCCTCGTCCTCCTCGGTGAGCCGTGCGGCGGGGTGTTCGGGGCGGAAGGCCAGGTAGATGGTGGTGACGGCGGTGAGCAGGCCGAGGGCGCCGAGGGAGAAGGCGACGGTCCAGGAGGTGTCGCCCTGGTAGGCGACCGGGCCCTCGAAGCCGAACAGGCCGTAGATGACGTGGGTGATGCGGTCGGCGAGGCTGGGGTCGCCGACGATGCGCTCGCCGTGGACGCTGACGACGAGCAGCCCGAGCAGGAGCGAACCGGCGCTCATGAGGACGAAGTTGGCCAGCGCCCGCCAGCGGCTGCGCGGGTCGGGCAGGGCGTTGAACTGGTCCCGGTGGCGCAGCAGGGGCGCCAGCAGTGCCAGGGAGATCAGCACGCCCAGCAGCGAGTGCCGGTAGGTGAACTGCGCGACGGCACCGGCGGGCAGGAGGGCCACCGCCGCTCGCCAGGCCCGGCGCTTGCCGCGCTTGAGGCCGTGGGCGAGCAGCAGCAACAGCACGCCGGTGCTGAGGGACAGGGCGGCCGCGAACGGGCCGAGCGCGCCGGGCAGGACCTCGGCGATGGCGTGCATCCGGCTGTGCCGGAAGCGGGGGAAGACGCCCGCGGCGATGTCCAGGGCGCCCACCAGGGCGCAGGCTCTGCCGACGAGGACGGGGACGGCCTCGGGGCGTGGCCCGCGCGGTATCCGGCTCGCCCGGCCCGGACGGGCCGTGCCGCTGTCGCGACGCGGAACCTCGCCCGACATTTCCTCATCTGTCCTGACAGACATCGCATCCCGTAGTTCTGCGAGAGACCTTGGATCCGGTGCCGATTCGGGCATCCGGCGACATTGCGCCCTCTAGGACGGTGTCTCGGGGGAAGAGGTTCACTCCCCACGTCAAAGCCGTTTCAAAGGCCAAGGAAAGTCCGGGGCAAGCCCGCGCGAAGGAATGATCGCGGGCCGGCCCGGACAGAGAGTGCGGACAGGTAACCAACCCATGGGTCTGACGAGCAACAAGGTGCTGGTGCTGGCGGTGCTGTCGGCCGTGCTGCTGTTCGCCGGCACGGTCTGGCTGTGGCCACGGCTGGCCCGGCGCAGTCGGCGTGCGGTGGCCGGGCGTATCGGCCTGCTGTTGGGCACCCAGCTCGCGCTGTTCGCCGCGGTGGGCCTCGCCGCCAACCAGGCCTTCGGCTTCTACGCGAGCTGGGCGGACCTGTTCGGGCAGGAGAAGGACCAGGGCGTGGTCGTCGACCACACCCCGGGCGGCGGTCCGCTGGAGGTGGTCGGCTCGCGCCGGGTGCCGGGGGCGGGCACCGCGCTGCCCCGGGCCGGCGGCCGGGTCCAGCAGGTCGACATCGTGGGCCGTACGACGCGGATCGCCACGCCCGCGTACGTCTATCTGCCGCCGGAGTACTTCCAGCCGCGGTACCGCACCCACGAGTTCCCGGCGGCCGTCGTGCTGACCGGCTATCCGGGTACGGCGTCGGCGCTGGTAGAGAAGCTGCACTATCCGCGAACCGCTCTGGAACTGGCCCGGGCGGGCCGGGCGGAGCCGATGATCCTCGTGATGCTGCGGCCCACCGTGGCGCCGCCCCGGGACACGGAGTGCGTCGACATCCCGGGTGGTCCGCAGACCGAGTCGTTCTTCGCGAAGGACCTCCCCGACGCGTTGCGCTCGCACTACAGGGTGGCCCGAAAGGCGAGTGGTCTGGGCATCATCGGCAACTCCACGGGCGGCTACTGCGCGTTGAAGATGGCTCTGCACCATCCCGGTGTGTACGCCGCCGGGGCGGGCTTGTCGGCGTACTACAAGGCGCCGGTCGACGCCACGACAGGCGATCTCTTCCAGGGCGACAAGGCGCTGCGCAATCGCGCCGACCTGTGGTGGTACCTCGCGCACATGCCCGCTCCCGACACGTCCCTGCTGGTCAGCAGCAGCAAGCGGGGCGAGACCAACTACCGGGACACGCTGAGGTTCATAGAGCGGGTGAAGGACACCGGGCGGACGGGGATCTCGTCGATCGTGCTGGAAAGCGGCGGGCACAACTTCAACACATGGCGGCGAGAGATTCCGGCGGCGTTGGAGTGGATGAGCGGGCGGCTGACCCCGCGTTGAAATGATCTTGGGAATTGGGCGAGCGGCCGATTCCGGTTCTCCCCGAGTTCTGATGCCGTGTGAACGTTTCGGTGTGGTTTTGTTTTTGCGGGGTGGGTCACCATGATTCGCCTACGCGCGGTAAGTTTCTGGCCATGCCACGTGGACGTCACCGCCATTCCCCGCCCCTGCACAGGATGCTCCCCCCGTCGGCGATCGCAGGCGTCTCCCTCGTCTGCGCGTTGGGGCCCTGGCTGTTCACGGAGCCGATGGCGCTCCGCGCTCTGGCCGCGGCCGCCGCGGTGACGGCGGTCATCGGCGCGGTCGTGCTGCGCCGTTGGGACACCCAGGCGGGCAAGCGCGTCGCCGATCTCACGCGCGCGCGTGCGAGCGACGAGTGGCGCTTCGAGGAGCGGGTCGCCGAACTGGAGGCCGACCTGGAGGAGTCGCGCGAGCTGCGCGCGAAGCTGGAGCAGCGGCTGCGCGCCAAGCGCACGGAACTGGCCGGTCTGCGCAACGAGCACGCCGCGCTGCTGCGCCGGTACGCCACGGCGGAGGCCGAACGCGCGAGCGTCCTCGAAGACCGCCGGATGCTCGAGATAGAGGCGACGGCTCCGGTACGGGCCGCGCTGCCGGCGGGGGCGTCGGACACGGCGGACAGGGTGGACACCGCGCCGGCTGCGGACGAGGCGCCCGCAGCCGGCGCCGTGGAGGAGGAGGCCGCGGTTCCCGCCGTGTTCTCGCCCGAGGGTTCCCGGCTGTTCCTGCGGGCCGCGGCCGCACTCGCCCGGTTCGACGGCGAGACGGTGCCGGTCCCGGACCCGGACGGCGGCGGCGACGGCGACGGCGACGGCGTACCGAAGGGCGAGGACGCTGAGCCCGCGCAGGAGCAGGAGCCCGAGCCCGAGCAGCCGGAGCAAGAGCGGGCGGAGCAGCGGGAGCAGGCGCCGAAGGACGAGGCACCGGCGCAGTCCGACGCGGATGACGGGCACGAGCGCACGACCGCTGAGACCGCCGTGCCGGACGACGGGACCGGCCGGCTCCCGGAGCCCGCGCGGGCCGAGCAGCCCGCGGGCCGGCGCTCCGGGCACTACGCCGTGCCGACCGCCGTGGCCGTCCCGCCGCAGTCGCCGGTGCGCCGTCCGCAGGCCGGGGGCGGGTTCGACTTCTTCGGCACCAAGGCGGGCACCTCGCGGGCGGCCCTGGAGGCCGTGCAGAACGAGGACCTCGCCGATGTCGTCGGCCAGGAGGCGCTCGCTCTGCACAAGGCCGAGACCGAGGCCCGCTACAAGCCGGCCGACGAGGAGTCGCGCGGTATCGGCCAGGTCATCGACCTGACGGCGCACGACGAGACGGAGCAGATCGACGTGCAGGGGCTGCGCAGCGCGGTGTCCTGACGCTCGTTCCGACGAACAGGGCCCCTCGGCTACGGCCGAGGGGCCCTCGGCGTTGGGGCGGTCAGGCCATCCAGCGGTCCGGCCGCGCGTCCCGGCGCCCCGTGCGGGACCGCTCCGCCTGCGCCGCCAGCAGTTCGCGTGCCTCGGCCGCGTCCCGCAGCCGGGCTCGTACGGTCTTGTTCGCGCCCGTGTCCACACACACGTCGGCGAGGCCCCGGGCCCGCTCCCACGGCCCTTGAGTCAACCGCACGCTCTGCACCTTGGCGTGCGGCACCAGCGCCAGGCTCCGCCGCAGCAGCCCGGACCGGGACGCGAACACCGCGTCCGTGACGGCGAGTCCGTATCCGCGCCACCACAACGGCACGCACCAGCGGGCACTGCGCGGCGCCGGTGACAGGGACGCCGGTCCCGGCACGCTCACCCCCGGCAGCACGCGCGCGACGACGTCCTCGGCGATCTCGCGCGGAGCGACCGGCACCAGCACGGAGTTGGACGAGCCCGCCACGTCCAGTTCCACGCGGACCCAGCCGCGCCGCCGCCACAGCAGCGGTTCGACGATCCGCACGGTCTGGACCCGCCCCGGCGGCACCGTCTCGTGGGACCGGTCCAGCAGCCCGTGGTCGATGCGCAGCCCGTCGGGCGACTCGGCCAGCGTCCAGTCGTACTCGGCGACGAACCGCCCGACGCTGCTCGCGCCCGCCGCGCCCAGCAGCGGCAGGGCGACCGCGAGGACCGTCCACAGGCTGTGGGTGACGAGCCACAGCACCGGCGGGACGACGAGCGCCGCGGCCAGCGACGCCCAGGTCGCGCCCGTCAGCACCAGCGACAGGGCGAGAACGCCGGGCGGCACCCGCAGCAGTTGCCGGGAGGGGGCCTCACCGACCTCGTGGGCGGTCGCGGGTGCGAAACCGGCCGCCCGGGCGAGCAGTTCGGCCCGCAGCGTCCGCGCCTCGTCGGCGCCGAGGAAGGCCAGTTCGTCCTTCTTGTCGGTGCCTATGACGTCGAGTTTCAGCTTGGCGACGCCCGCGACCCGGGCCAGCAGCGGCTGGGTGACGTCGACCGCCTGGATCCGCTCCAGCCGGATGTGCGCCGCGCGCCGGAAGACGAGCCCGGTACGGATGCGCAGTTCGCTCTCGGTCACCGCGAAGTGCGTGAACCACCAGGAGCAGAAGCCGTAGAGGGCGGCGGCCGGGACGAGCACGGCGAGGCCGATCAGCAGCGTGGTCGTCGTCAGCCGGGTCAGATGGCGCTGCGCCCCGTCGGGGTCGTGCACGGCCCAGCCGATGAGCACGGCGACCGGCGCCCAGGCGCGGCGCAGCGGGGTGACGGGGTGCAGCCGCCGCTCGGTGACCTCGGCGGTGGTCTCGGTGGTCTCGGCGGTGGTCTCGGTGACCTCGGCGGTGGTCTCGGTGGTCTCGGCGGTCTCGGTGGTCTCGGCGGCGGCCTTCGAGGCCTCGGCGCCCCCCGGCGCCGTCACAGCCCCGCCGACCGGGCTTCGCCCAGCTCGGTGAGCCGGTCGCGCAGCCGCTCCGCCTCGGCCGGGTCCAGGCCGGGGATGGTCGCGTCGGTCCACGCGGCGGCCGTGTGCAGCTGCACGCTGGCCAGCCCGAAGTGCCGCTCGACGGGCCCGGAGGTCACCTCGACCAGCTGCATCCGCCCGTACGGCACGACCGTCTCCTCGCGCCACAGCACACCGCGGCTGATCAGCAGGTCGTCTGCGCGCTCGGTGTACCGCCAGGAACGCCAGTTGCGCTCCAGCATCACCCAGCCCCAGACCAGCAGCGCCAGCGGCGGCAGCGCGAAGGCGGCCCAGGCGGGCCCGGCCAGCAGCCCCGGCACCAGCCCGGCGGCCAGGGTGATCAGCCCGAGCCACACCACCAGCAGCAGCCGGCGCATCTTCAGCAGGCCGGGCGGCAGCGCGATCCACACCGGCTCGCCCCCGGCGGCCTCGATCGTGCTCTGCGACGCGTCCGGTCCCGTGTCCTGCGGACTCCCCGTATCCATGGGGCCAGCGTACGTAGGAGAGACTGTGTCCATGACTCCTACGACGGAGACCATGGTCGGAATCGGCGGCGCCGCGGAGAGCACCGACATGGTGCTCAACATCGGGCCGCAACACCCCTCCACCCATGGTGTGCTGCGGCTGAAGCTCGTCCTGGACGGCGAGCGCATCAGGCACGCGGAGCCGGTGATCGGCTACATGCACCGCGGCGCGGAGAAGCTGTTCGAGGCGCGCGACTACCGCCAGATCATCATGCTCGCCAACCGCCACGACTGGCTGTCGGCGTTCTCCAACGAGCTGGGCGTGGTCCTGGCCGTGGAGCGGATGCTCGGCATGGAGGTCCCCGAGCGCGCGGTGTGGCTGCGCACGCTGCTCGCCGAGCTGAACCGGGTGCTCAACCACCTGATGTTCCTCGGCTCGTACCCGCTGGAACTGGGCGGGATCACCCCGATCTTCTACGCCTTCCGGGAGCGCGAGGAGCTCCAGCACGTCATGGAGGAGATCTCCGGCGGGCGGATGCACTACATGTTCAACCGCGTGGGCGGCCTCAAGGAGGACCTGCCGGCCGGGTGGACCACGCGCGCGCGGACCGCCGTCGCCGACGTGCGTTCCCGCATGGACCGCTTCGACGACCTGGTGCTCGGCAACGAGATCTTCCGCGGCCGCACCAGGAACGTCGGTGTCCTCACCCCGGAGGCCGTGCACGCGTACGGGGTCAGCGGGCCGATCGGCCGCGGCTCCGGCGTCGACTTCGACCTGCGCCGGGACGAGCCCTACCTCGCCTACGGCGACCTCCAGGACACGCTGAAGGTGGTCACCCGGCAGGAGGGCGACTGCCTGGCCCGCTTCGAGTGCCTCCTGGAGCAGACGCACAACGCGCTGGACCTGGCCGACGCCTGCCTCGACCGGCTCGCCGAGCTGCCGCCCGGGCCGGTCAACCAGCGGCTCCCCAAGGTTCTGAAGGCCCCCGAGGGCCACACGTACGCGTGGACCGAGAACCCCCTCGGCATCAACGGCTACTACCTCGTCAGCAAGGGCGAGAAGACCCCGTACCGGCTGAAGCTGCGTTCGGCGTCGTACAACAACATCCAGGTGCTGACGGAGCTGCTGCCGGGGACGCTGGTCGCGGACATGGTGGCGATCCTGGGGTCGATGTTCTTCGTGGTCGGGGACATCGACAAGTAGGGCTCATCCCTGGAGCGGGTCCGGGATCCCGAGCGGCTGGACCAGCCAGCCGAAGCCGCCCAGCCCGGCCGCCGCGGTGAGCTCGGCGGCCTCTCCGGCGCTCGCGAGGGCGCGTACGTATGCGGCGGGGTCGGTGGAGGCCAGCGTGAGCGGGGGGCGCGCGCCGGTCACGCCCAGGGTGCGCAGCGCCTCGCGCTGGGGGAGCACGCGTCCTCCGGGCAGCGCGCACGCGTCCAGGGCGACGTGCGCGGTGATGTCGCAGGAGCCGTCCGGCACCGGTGTGGTCTCGCGGCCGTCGCGGAAGCCGGTCAGCGTCCCGTAAGGGGGCCGGGTGTCCGCCGTGTGCGCGTAGTCCACGGCCACGGAGAGCCCCCGCCCGAGCGTCGCGACCGCCGCGGCCCACGCCTCGTCCCGGGGGAGGCCGATCTCGGCCCGCACCCCCTCCTCGCCGGGCAGCGGCCACCACCGCTGAAGCCACCGCGCCTGCGCCCCGTCCACCGGATCGCCGAGCCGCTCGCTCCCGTCCTCCCGGACCAGCACCAGCCGCGCGACGCCCGCGGCGTCCACCTCAGCGACCTCCAGGGGCACGTTGTCCAGCCATTCGTTGGCGAACAGCAGCCCGGTCGTCCCCTGCGGGGGCTCGGCCAGCCACTCGATCCGGTGATCGAGGCCGGCCGGCCGTTCGGCGATGTCGACGGCGTACGCGCGCGTGCGGGCCGCCACGTCGGCGGGCAGCGCGGCGAGCACCCCGCCCGTCAGCTCGCCCCGCCCGGCCGCCATGTCGACGAAGTCCAGGGCCGCCGGGCGTCCGAGCGCCTCGTCGACCCGGCACAGCAGCCGCGCCACGGCCCCGGCGAAGAGCGGCGACGCGTGCACGGACGTCCGGAAATGCCCGGCCGGTCCCTCCGCGCGCCGGTAGAAGCCCCCCGGCGCGTACAGGGCGTCCTGCGCCGCCGCACGCCACCCGCGCCACTCCGGCCACTCTTGCCTCGTCCCTGCCGTCACCGGGCCAGGCTATGCGGACACAACGAACGCAACTCCACCTTGCGGAGTACACGCGCCCGGTGCGGATCGGTCCTCCGGTTGACCCCTGCACCTATCCCCCTTCCCTACGCTGGGTTACGTGCAGCGCCTCTATGACTTCCTCCGCAGGCACCCGATGTGGGTCGACGGCTTCTGGGCCGTGGTCCTCCTCGGGATCTCGACGCTGGGCGGGGCGGCGGGAGAGCGGATCGGCCCGTGGGCCGCCGTCATCCCGGTCACGCTGCTGCTGAGCCTCGTGGTCGCGCTGCGCCGCCGGATGCCGGAGAAGATGCTGGTGCTGGCGGCCGCGGTCGGTGTGGCGCAGCTGATCACCGACGTCGCGATCCTGCCCGCGGACTTCGCCATGCTGGTGATCGTCTACACGGTCGCGGCGGAAGGTGCCCGCTGGGCCTCCCGCTTCGCGCTGGTCGCCGGCCTGTGTGCCGCCCCCCTGGCACAGCTGCGCTGGTCGAGCGAACAGACCGGTGTGGCGGGTGACATCGCCCTGGCGGTCCTGCAGACCGTCCCCTTCGCCCTCGCCTGGGTGCTCGGCGACTCCATCCGCACCCGGCGCGCCTACTTCGCGCAGCTGGAGGAGCGGGCCGCCCGCCTGGAGAAGGAGCGCGAGGCGCAGTCCAAGGTCGCCGTCGCCGCCGAACGGGCCCGGATCGCACGCGAACTGCACGATGTCGTCGCGCACAACGTCTCGGTGATGGTGGTCCAGGCCGACGGCGCCGCCTACGTCCTCGACGCGGCGCCCGACCAGGCGAAGAAGGCCCTGGAGACCATCTCCTCCACCGGCCGCCAGGCCCTCGCCGAGATGCGCCGCCTGCTCGGCGTGCTGCGCACCGGCGAACACCAGGAGGCCGGCGAGTACGTCCCGCAGCCCGACGTGCAGCAGATCGAGGACCTCGTCGAGCAGTGCCGCGGCTCCGGACTGCCCGTCGACTTCAAGGTCGAGGGCACGCCCCGCCCGCTGCCCAGCGGCGTCGAGCTCACCGCCTACCGCATCGTGCAGGAGGCGCTCACCAACACCCGCAAGCACGGCGGACCCAACGTGGGCGCGAGCGTCCGCCTGGTCTACTTCGACGACGGCCTCGGCCTGCTCGTCGAGGACGACGGCAAGGGCGCCCCGCACGAGCTGTACGAGGAGGGCGGGTTCGACGGCCAGGGCCACGGTCTGATCGGCATGCGCGAGCGGGTCGGTATGGTCGGCGGCACCCTGGACGCGGGTCCGCGCCCGGGCGGAGGATTCCGCATCAGTGCCCTGCTGCCGCTCAAACCCGCGCACTGATCCCGGCACACGCCCCTCACTGACACCTGTAACGATCCCGACAGAAAGAGGCCCGATGACGATCCGCGTGATGCTCGTCGACGACCAGGTGCTGCTGCGCACCGGGTTCCGGATGGTGCTCGCCGCCCAGCCGGACATGGAGGTCGTGGCGGAGGCGGGCGACGGCGTCGAGGCCCTCCAGGAGCTGCGGACGGCCGAGGTCGACGTGGTGCTGATGGACGTCCGCATGCCGAAGCTCGACGGGGTGGAGACGACCCGCCGGATCTGCGCGGACACCGACCCGCCGAAGGTGCTCATCCTGACCACCTTCGACCTCGACGAGTACGCCTTCTCCGGGCTGAAGGCGGGCGCCTCCGGCTTCATGCTCAAGGACGTGCCGCCGGCTGAGCTGCTGACCGCGATCAGGGCCGTGCACAGCGGTGACGCGGTCGTGGCGCCCTCCACCACCCGGCGCCTCCTGGACCGCTTCGCCCCGATGCTGCCCGGCACCAAGCAGCCCCAGCACAAGGAGCTGGAGCGCCTCACCGAGCGGGAGCGCGAGGTCATGATGCTGGTCGCGCAGGGGCTCTCCAACGGCGAGATCGCGGCGCGGCTGGTGCTGTCGGAGGCGACGGTGAAGACGCACGTGGGCCGCATCCTGACCAAGCTCGGGCTCCGGGACCGGGTGCAGGTCGTGGTCCTGGCCTACGAGACGGGGCTGGTGCGAGCCGGCGGGCACGGCTGACCCGCGGGCCGGCTGCCCGCCGGCTACCTGAGGATCCCTTCCAGGAACTCGCTGCCGAGCCGGGCCACCACCGTCACGTCCAGCTGGTGCAGGACATAGCGGCCGCGGCGGCGGGTGGTGATCAGCCCCGCCTTCTTCAGCACGGCCAGATGCCGGGATATCTCCGGGGCCGTCATGCCGTGCACCTGCGCCAGCTCGCTGGTGGTGTGCGCGCTGCGGGCCAGATGGCGGCACATGCGCATCCGGACCGGATGGGACAGCGCGGTCATCCGCATGGCCAGCTGTTCGAGCGTCTGCGGTGCGGCCGGCTCCGGGGAGCCGACCGGGTAGTGCAGCACCGGCTGCCAGCCGTACCGGTGCAGGACCATCAGGTGCGGCCAGCCGAGGCTGGTGGGGACCAGCAGCAGGCCGCCGTCGCCCGTGGCCGTGCGGCCGTCGCCCAGTTTGTCGACCGAGATCCGGGCGGAGGTCTCGTCGAGCGTGATCGCCGGGGACACCGCGGCCAGCGCCTCGGCCAGGCCCTTGCGCCGCAGCAGGTCCGTCTTGTGCCGGGCGTCCGCCGCGAGCTGGTGGCGCAGCCGGGACCAGGCCTCCGCGAAGAACGCCTCGTCGCAGTCCCGGAGGAACTGCCGCAGCCAGGCCCGGATCCTGGGCGGGTCGGCCAGCAGCCGCTCGCCGAAGCGCAGTTGCAGCGGTCCGCGCGCCGCGGCCAGGTCCAGCGCGCGGCGGCGCGTCTCCTCGTCGGACAGCGCCGTCGGCCCGCACGCGTCGTAGCCGACGGCACAGGTGAACTCCAGTGCCGCGTCCACGAACTGCTCGTCGGACAGCTTGTCGAGCTGGTCCAGCTCCTCGGCGAGGGTGGCGCCCGGCAGAGTGTGCCGGTCGGGCAGGCCGGCCCAGGGCAGGAACAGGTCCGAGAACGTCGTCCGCCACAGGAAGTCCGCCTCGCACATGCGGTCGGCCAGATGCGGGTCGAGCCGGGCCGTCACGCCCGTCACCCAGCCCTGCAGGCCCGGGTGGTGCGCCGGTTCGGACAGCGCGTGCAGCGCCATGCCCAGCTCGGCCAGGGGCGAGGGCACGACGGCCACCTCCTCCGGCCGCAGCCCCCTGATGTCGATGTGCACGCTCATGCCCTCATGGTGCACCCGGCCACTGACAACGCCCCGCCGATTGACGGGCCTCGTCAATCGACGCGACGCCGGGTGCGGCGCGGACGCACGGTGGGAGCACCGGGGCGGCCGCGGAGCCCTCGGACCTCCATCACCCCGTCCCGCAGAGGCGATTGACCATGAGCATCACGCAGCAGCACCTCCTCGACGCCTACCGCGCCCGCTCCCTCGGTGAGCCCGTCCCGCCCGCGCCGGGCACGCACGACCGGCGGGTCGCACCGCAGCGGCGCGGCGAACGGCGGTTCCACGCGGTCCTCGCGGGCCGCCCGGTCCGCCACCGGTTCGGGGCCGCCCTGGACCGGTGGCGGCGGCGCCCTACCTGACCTGTTCCGGCAGCCGGGCCACGAACTCCGCCACCGCCGCCTTCACGTCCTCGGCGGTCCACTCCAGCCCGGCGGCCCGCACATGCACCTCCGTCAGCGCCAGGCCGGGCCCGCCCCGGTCCCAGGCGCTGCCGAACAGCACGACCCCCGTCTCCTCGGCCGTCCGCACCGCCGCCTCCCCGAGGACCTCCGGCTCGTACGGCAGCCACACCTGGAAGTCGTGGGTGTGCGGCACCTCCGGGTGCACGCGCGCCCACGGCATCCCGGCCGCCGCGAAACCCTCGCGCAGGGCGGCGGCCACCACGCGCGCGTGGACCACGTACTCCGGCAGCCGGGGCAGTTGCCGCTCCAGCCCGACCAGCGCCGACAGAGCCGTGGGGAACTGCTGGAAGACCATCCCGCCGTACCGGTGCCGCCAGGCCCTCGCCTCCTCGACGAGCTCCCTGGGCCCCGCGAGCGCCGCGCCGCCGAACGCCTCCAGGGACTTGTAGAACGACACGTAGACGCTGTCGGCCAGGCCCGCGATCTCCTCCAGGGGCCGCCCGAAGTGGACGGTGGACTCCCAGAGGCGGGCCCCGTCGAAGTGCACCACCGCGTCCCGGTCCCGCGCGGCCTGAACGACCTCGGTGAGCTCCTCCCAGCCGGGCAGCACGAAACCGGCGTCCCTGAGGGGCAGTTCCAGCATCAGCGCCCCGAAGGGCTCCTCGAAGTCGCGTACCTCGGCGGCGGTCGGAAGCCGCGGCTCGCTCGTCAGCCGCAGCGGACGCAAGCCCCCGACCTCGCTGAACGCGTTCCGCTCGTGCACCTCGGGATGGCTGAGCGCGTGCAGGGCGACGGCCGGGTTCCCGGTGCGCCCCGCCCAGCAGCGCAGGGCCACCTGCTGGGCCATCGTGCCCGTCGGGAAGAACGCGGCGGCCTCGGTGCCGAGCAGCCCGGCGACCTTCGTCTCCAGCGCCTCGACGACACCGTCGCCGTACAGGTCGGACAACTGGTCCAGGTCGTGGACGCCCTCCGCCTGCTCCAGCACCGCCAGGCGCTCCCGGAGGGTCTGGTGGAAGCCGAAGCGCGCGAACACGCGCCGGGCCGTGCGATGGGCGGCCAGCCGCCGCTCACGCAGCCGCGGCCCCCGGTCCTCGTCCGTCACCTGATCGTCGCGTTCCGCCGTATCGGTCATGCCCCGGATCCTCCCCCGCGCGCGGGGAGCCCGGCATCCGCATTTCCTTTCGCCGTCCCGGGGATGCCGCACGGGCATGCACAGCCTGTGGACGACCGAACGCCCCTCGAACCGATCGCGTTAACATGACGAGAAATCGTCCGGTACCCGGAGCGGACTGGAACGGGAAGGCCGCCGTCGAGTGAACACAACCCCACAGCCAGATCCCAAGGACCGCCCCGCGCGGCTCACCGTCGGCGTCGTCGGCGCCGGCCGCGTGGGTCCAGCGCTGGCGGCGGCCCTGCAACTCGCCGGGCACCGCCCGGTCGCCGTCTCCGCCGTCTCGGACGCGTCCCGGCGCCGCGCCGGGCAACTGCTGCCCGACGTGCCGGTGATGCCGCCCGCCGAGGTCCTCCAGCGGGCCGACCTGGTGCTGCTGACCGTTCCCGACGACGCCCTGCCCGGCCTGGTGACCGGCCTCGCGGACACCGGGTCCGTACGGCCGGGGCAGCTCCTCGTCCACACCTCCGGGCGCTACGGCGCGAGGGTCCTCGACCCCGCCCTGCGCGCGGGCGCCCTGCCGCTCGCCCTGCACCCCGCCATGACCTTCACGGGCACGCCCGTGGACGTCCAGCGCCTGGCCGGCTGCTCCTTCGGCGTCACCGCGCCCGAGGAGCTGCGCCTGGCCGCCGAGGCCCTGGTCATCGAGATGGGCGGCGAGCCGGAGTGGATCGCCGAGGAGAACCGGCCGCTCTACCACGCGGCACTCGCCCTCGGGGCCAACCACCTGGTCACGCTGGTCGCCCAGTCCATGGAGCTGCTGAGCGCGGCCGGGGTCGCCGCCCCCGACCGGATGCTCGGCCCGCTGCTCGGCGCGGCCCTGGACAACGCCCTGCGCTCCGGCGACGCGGCCCTCACCGGCCCGGTCGCGCGCGGGGACGCGGGCACGGTCGCCGCACACGTCACCGAGCTGCGCCGGCACGCCCCGCAGACCGTTGCCGGCTACCTGGCGATGGCCCGCGCGACCGCCGACCGGGCCCTGGCCCACGGCCTGCTGAAGCCGGAGCTCGCCGAGGACCTCCTCGGGGTACTCGCCGACGGGACCGACCGCACCGACGGGACCGACAGCACCGGAGGGGACGCCCGATGACCACCACCCTGCTGCGCACCGCCGGGGAACTGCACGCGCACGCGCGTGCGGGCCGCCGTGCCGTGGTGATGACCATGGGCGCGCTGCACGAGGGCCACGCCACCCTGATCCGCACCGCGCGCGGCATCGCCGGGCCGGACGGCGAGGTCGTCGTCACCGTCTTCGTCAACCCGCTCCAGTTCGGCCAGGGCGAGGACCTCGACCGCTACCCGCGCACGCTGGACGCCGACATCGCGCTCGCCGGACAGTCGGGCGCGGACGTCGTGTTCGCACCCTCCGTGGACGAGGTCTACCCCGGCGGCGAGCCCGAGGTCCGCATCACCGCCGGCCCCATGGGCGAGCGCCTGGAGGGCTCCTCCCGGCCCGGCCACTTCGACGGCATGCTCACCGTCGTCGCCAAGCTGCTGCACCTCACCCGCCCCGACATCGCCCTGTACGGCCAGAAGGACGCCCAGCAGCTCGCGCTGATCCGCCGCATGGTGCGGGACCTGAACTTCGGCGTGGACATCGTCGGCGTGCCCACCGTCCGCGAGGAGGACGGCCTGGCCCTGTCCAGCCGCAACCGCTACCTGTCGGCCGCGGAGCGGCGTACCGCCCTCGCCCTGTCCGGGGCCCTGTTCGCGGGCCAGGACCGGCACGCCGCGCAGGAGGCGCTGCGTGCCCGGGCCCGCGAAGTGCCCGCCACGCGCGCGCGGGCCGAGGCGCTCAGCGCCATAGGGGAGTCCCGCGCGGCGGCCGACACGCACGCCGTGGCGACGGCCGTCCCGGGCGGCCCTGCGGCCGTCCGCGCGGCCGCCCGCCAGGTCCTCGACGAGGCCGCGCGCCTCGACCCGCCGCTCGCGCTGGACTACCTCGCCCTGGTCGACCCGTCCGACTTCACGGAGATCGGGGACGACTTCACGGGCGACGCGGTCCTCGCCGTCGCCGCCCGGGTCGGGGCGACCCGGCTGATCGACAATGTCCCCCTCACCTTCGGAAGCTTCGGAGCCGCCTCGTGACCACGACAGGCATACGACTGCACGCGCCCGCCCCCGGGTGGTCCATCGCCGCGGACGTGGTCGTCGTCGGCTCCGGCGTCGCCGGCCTGACGGCGGCCCTGCGCTGCGAGGCCGCCGGACTGCGGACGGTCGTCGTCACCAAGGCCCGTCTCGACGACGGCTCCACCCGCTGGGCCCAGGGCGGCATCGCCGCGGCCCTCGGCGAGGGCGACACTCCCGAGCAGCACCTCGACGACACCCTGGTCGCGGGCGCGGGCGTGTGCGACGAGGAAGCGGTCCGCCTCCTCGTCACCGAGGGCCCCGACGCCGTACGCCGCCTCATCGAGACCGGCGCCCGGTTCGACGCGTCCTCCGAGGGCGAGCTGGAACTGACCCGCGAGGGCGGCCACCACCGCCGCCGCATCGCCCACGCCGGCGGCGACGCCACCGGCGCCGAGATCTCCCGCGCCCTGGTCGACGCCGTCCGCGCGCGGGGCATGCGCACCGTCGAGAACGCGCTCGTGCTGGACCTCCTCACGGACGCCGAGGGGCGTACCGCCGGTGTGACCCTGCACGTCATGGGGGAGGGCCAGCACGACGGCGTGGGGGCCGTCCACGCCCCCGCGGTGGTCCTCGCGACCGGCGGCATGGGCCAGGTCTTCTCCGCCACCACCAACCCGTCGGTGTCGACGGGCGACGGCGTGGCGCTCGCGCTGCGGGCGGGGGCGGAGGTCAGTGACCTGGAGTTCGTCCAGTTCCACCCGACCGTGCTGTTCCTGGGCCCGGACGCGGAGGGGCAGCAGCCCCTGGTCTCCGAGGCCGTGCGCGGCGAGGGCGCCCACCTGATCGACGCCGGTGGCGTGCGATTCATGGCAGGACAGCACGAACTGGCCGAACTGGCCCCCCGCGACATCGTCGCCAAGGGCATCACGCGCCGCATGCAGGAGCAGGACGCCGAGCACATGTACCTCGACGCCCGGCACTTCGGCGCCGAGATGTGGGAGCACCGCTTCCCGACGATCCTCGCCGCCTGCCGCGCCCACGGCATCGACCCGGTCACCAGCCCCATCCCGGTCGCCCCGGCCGCCCACTACGCCTCCGGCGGCGTCCGCACCGACTCCCACGGCCGTACGACCGTCCCCGGCCTGTACGCGTGCGGCGAGGTCGCCTGCACCGGCGTGCACGGCGCCAACCGCCTGGCGTCCAACTCCCTGCTCGAAGGCCTCGTCTACGCCGAGCGGATCGCGGCCGACATCGCGGCGAACGGCCTGCACGCGCGTGTGCCCCAGCCGGTCCCGCACCCGGAGACCCCCGAGCACCCCCTGCAGACCCCCGAGGCCCGCTTCACGATCCAGCGGATCATGACGGCCGGGGCGGGCGTCCTGCGCTCGGCGGGCTCCCTCACCAAGGCCGCCGACCAGCTCCAGCGCCTGCACACCGACGCCCGGGAGGCCCTCGCCGAGAACGGCAAGACGGCCGAGGCCGGCGTCGACACCTGGGAGGCCACCAACCTCCTGTGCGTCGCCCGTGTCCTGGTCGCCGCCGCCCTGCTGCGCGAGGAGACGCGGGGCTGCCACTGGCGCGAGGACCGCCCCGAGCGCGACGACAGCGGCTGGCGCCGCCACATCGTCGTGACCCTGAACCCGGACCGCACGCTGGCCGTGCACACCACGGACACCACAGACTTCCCTCCGACGACCTTCCCGCCCCAGGCCCCCCAGGAGCAGTGACCGACGTGAGCACCCCCGACCTTCCCCTCGCCTCCTCCGGAGGCTGCGGCGACGGCTGCGCCTGCGGCGCGGGCGACGAGGCGTACCTGGAGTGCGGCCTGGACCCCGCACTCGCCCAGCTCCTGGCCGACGCCGGCCTCGACCCCGTCGAGGTGGAGGACATCGCCAACGTCGCCCTCCAGGAGGACCTGGCCCACGGCGTGGACGTGACGACGGTGGCGACCATCCCCGAGGACGCGGTGGCCACGGCCGACTTCACCGCACGCGAGGCGGGCACGGTGGCCGGCCTGCGCATCGCCGAGGCGGTCATCTCGGTGGTCTGCGAGGAGGAGCTCGAGATCGAGCGCCACGCGGAGGACGGCGACCGCGTCGAAGCGGGACAGAAGCTCCTCTCCGTCACCACCCGCACCCGCGACCTCCTCACGGCGGAGCGCAGCGCGCTGAACATCCTGTGCCGCCTGTCGGGCATCGCGACGGCCACGCGCGCGTGGGCGGACGTACTCGACGGGACCAAGGCCAAGGTCCGCGACACCCGTAAGACGACGCCCGGCCTGCGCGGCCTCGAAAAGTACGCGGTCCGCTGCGGCGGCGGCGTCAACCACCGCATGTCCCTCTCCGACGCGGCGCTCGTGAAAGACAACCACGTGGTCGCGGCGGGCGGCGTCGCCGAGGCCTTCCGGGCGGTCCGCGAACGCTTCCCCGACGTCCCCATCGAGGTCGAGGTCGACACCCTGCACCAGCTCCGCGAGGTCCTGGACGCCGGCGCGGACCTGATCCTGCTGGACAACTTCACGCCGGGCGAGTGCGCGGAGGCCGTCGCCGTCGTCCAGGGCCGCGCCGCCCTGGAGGCCTCGGGCCGCCTCACCCTCGACACCGCCAAGGCCTACGCGGACACCGGCGTCGACTACCTGGCCGTCGGGGCCCTCACCCACTCCTCGCCGATCCTGGACATCGGCCTGGACCTGCGGCCGGCCGAGTAGGGGCGGGTACGGGTCATGCTGCTGACGATCGACGTAGGAAACACCCACACCGTCCTCGGCCTGTTCGACGGCGACGAGATCGTCGAACACTGGCGCATCTCCACGGACGCGCGCCGCACGGCCGACGAGCTGGCGGTCCTCCTCCAGGGCCTGATGGGTATGCACCCGCTCCTCGGCGACGAGCTGGGCGACGGCATCGACGGCATCGCCATCTGCGCCACCGTCCCCTCGGTCCTGCATGAACTCCGCGAGGTGACGCGCCGCTACTACGGCGACGTGCCGGCGGTCCTCGTCGAACCGGGCGTCAAGACGGGCGTCCCGATCCTGACCGACAACCCCAAGGAGGTCGGCGCGGACCGCATCATCAACGCGGTCGCCGCGGTCGAGCTCTACGGCGGTCCCGCGATCGTCGTCGACTTCGGCACGGCGACGACGTTCGACGCGGTCAGCGCGCGCGGCGAGTACGTCGGCGGGGTCATCGCCCCCGGCATCGAGATCTCCGTCGAGGCGCTCGGCGTCCGCGGCGCCCAGCTCCGCAAGATCGAGGTGGCCCGGCCCCGCAGCGTCATCGGCAAGAACACGGTCGAGGCGATGCAGTCGGGCATCATCTACGGCTTCGCCGGCCAGGTCGACGGCGTGGTCAACCGCATGGCCCGCGAGCTGTCACAGAACACCGACGACGTCACCGTCATCGCGACGGGCGGGCTGGCTCCGATGGTTCTGGGCGAGTCGTCGGTGATCGACGAGCACGAACCGTGGCTGACGCTGGTCGGGCTGCGGCTGGTCTACGAGCGGAACGTGTCGCGCATGTGAGGTGCTGCCGGGGCGGGGCGGGGCGGGGCGGGGCGGGGTGCTCTGGGCGGGACGAGTGGTCCCCCACGCCACACCCGCCCCCTATGCGAGATTTGTCTGATTAGCGCGTATCGTCGCCGCATGCCCACGCCATACGGATCCCGCGGCGGCATGGCGTTCGGCGCGGAGGAGCTGCGTGTGCTCCGCCGCGCTCTCGCCCTCGCCCTCCACCCCACCCCTGCCTCGGCCGACGACGTCCAGGACTGTCTCCGTCTCGCAGAGTCGCTCGACGAGGCGCTGCGGGAGGGGGCCAGGCTGCGCGCCTTCCTGGTGGCCGACCTGGGCCGGTACCGCGCCGCCCTCCCCGGCACCGCCGCCGGCTACCTCGCCCTCCTGGACGAGGCGCTGGGGGCCGGCTACCGCCCCCTGCCCGACGACCTCGCCGCCCTGCGCGCCCTGCGCGGCAACCCCGCCGCCGCGGCCCTCCTGGACCGCTGCACGGTCGCCCCCCTCACCGCCGCGCCGCTTCCCGCGACCGCCGTCCCCGGCTCCCGTGCCCGCCTGCTGGCGCTCCCCGGTGGCCGCTGCGCCCCGGTCGGCGCCTCCTCGGGAGACGGCCCGGAGAAGCAGCCCGAGAAGAAACCGGCGCGCAAGCCGGCCCCGGCGCCCAAGCCCGCCCCGGCCCCCGCCCCGGGCACTCCGAAGCCCTCCCGCCCGATCCCCACCCCGGGCGAGGTCTTCCCGCGGCGCAAGCCGGCACCGCCGCCCCCGGACGGCCCCCAGCAGCTCGCCGCGGGCTGACATGGCTACCCTGGATCCATGGACTACGTCTCCGCGCTCCTGCCCCCGGCCGTCATGGCCGTCTTCTTCGTCGGCGTGATCCGGGTGATCGTGAAGACACAGGGCGGCGCCAACAAGGCCAAGGAGGACGCGGCCGTGGACGCCGCCCTCGCACGGGTGGAGGGCGCCCGCCGGCCCGCCGCGACACCCCCGACGGCCGACGCCTGACCCCACTCCCTCCGAGGGTGTACGACTCGGCGGGCCCGCACCTCGCGGCGCCCGCACTTTCGAGTCGTACGCCCTTTTTGTTCCCGTTCGCCGGTGAAGGGCACGTCCGCCACGCCATAACCGGGATCTCCCACTATTGTTCTGAGCTGTGCCTCGCCCATTGGGAGAACTCGAAGACGCGGTCATGTCGCGGGTGTGGAAGTGGAACCGCCCGGTGACCGTTCGAGAAGTCCTGGAAGATCTTCAGAAGGAGCGGTCCATCGCGTACACCACCGTGATGACCGTTTTGGACAATCTCCATCAGAAGGGCTGGGTGCGCCGCGAGGCGGAAGGCCGCGCCTATCGATATGAGGCCGTCTCCACCCGCGCCGCCTACGCGGCCGCCCTGATGAACGACGCCTGGTCGCAGAGCGACAACCCCGCAGCCGCTCTCGTCGCCTTCTTCGGCATGATGAGCGAGGAACAGCGCCGGTCGCTCAGCGATGCCGTACGCATCGTCCAGGGCCCGCAAACCCAGGAACCGACCGAACCGTCGGAATCCGCAGAACCGGCCGAACGAGCGGAACCCCGACGAGGGCCCCCGGAGAACCCCGCCGCCGCTCAGGACGACGGCGGGCGATAGCGTCCCGTCATGTCCGCGAAGAGGCCCGAAGCCACCGCAAAAGCCATCACCGTCCGACGGGCCCGCACCAGCGATGTCCCGGCCGTGCGCCGCCTCCTTGACGCCTACGTCCGCGGCGGCATCCTGCTCGACAAAGCGACGGTGACGCTTTACGAGGACATCCAGGAGTTCTGGGTCGCGGAACGGGACGACAACGCCGAGGTCGTCGGCTGCGGCGCGCTGCACGTGATGTGGGAAGACCTCGCGGAAGTCCGCACTCTCGCGGTGAAGCCCGGCCTGAAGGGGGCGGGTGTCGGACACCGTGTGCTGGAGAAGTTGCTGCAGACCGCCCGCTGGCTCGGCGTTCGCCGCGTTTTCTGCCTGACCTTCGAAGTCGACTTCTTCACCAAGCACGGCTTCGTGGAGATCGGCGAGACGCCCGTCGACACCGATGTCTACGCGGAGCTGCTGCGTTCCTATGACGAGGGCGTCGCGGAGTTCCTCGGACTCGAACGGGTGAAACCGAACACCTTGGGCAACAGCCGGATGCTTCTGCATCTGTGATCGCCGGCCGCTAGTGAGCCGCAAGAGTGTCCGGCAGCTTCGTTCGTCAAGGCATATTCGCCGCCGCCCGCCCTGCCCCGGTGCCCTATGTCCGAAACGCGCACGTTTCCGGGCCGAGCCCGGGCTCCCGGTCTCTGCCGGGGGTTTGTGTTTTCCCGGGAAAAGCGGTTTGCTTTCCGAGGTACTGCAGTACTGCATATAACAGGGGACGGCGATACGGCGGACGCCGGCAACCCCCGGCCCTTGAAGATATCGATGAAAGGAAATCCGGTGGCACAGAAGGTTCAGGTCCTTCTTGTCGACGACCTCGACGGTGGCGAGGCGGACGAGACCGTGACGTTCGCGCTGGACGGCAAGACGTACGAGATCGATCTCACCACTGCCAATGCGGACAAGCTCCGTGGCCTTCTCGATCCTTACGTGAAGGGCGGTCGGCGTACCGGAGGCCGTGCTTCGGGGGGGCGCGGAAAGGCGCGCGCCGCGTCGAGCGGCAGCCAGGACACCGCGGCGATCCGCGCCTGGGCGAAGGAGAACGGCTACGAGGTCAACGACCGCGGCCGTGTTCCCGCGACCATCCGCGAGGCTTACGAGAAGGCCAACGGCTGATCAGCGGCACTACCGACCCTGCGCCCGCAAGGCCGGTGGCTGGGCGCCCGCGCGCCGCAGCCGGACCCGGTGACACTGAGTGGCCACCGCGTTCACCAGCCGCACGAGATCGGGGGCGTTCCCATCGCCCCCCAGCGCCGACAGTGTCGGCAGCGAGGCCTCGACCTCGTATCCCGGCTCGGGGGGCCGCAGCCACACGGCGGCCCCCTGGGAACCGACCCGGCCCCGGCAGGACGGCGGCGCGTCCCTGAGCGGCGTGTCCCCTTCCTCGCGAGGCACCGGGGGCGACGGCGCCTCCAGGAGACCGCCCGCCCCGACCGCCCCGAGGTCCAGCGGCAGGGACCCCCAGTCCAGCCACTCCAGCAGCCCGGGAAGCTCCTCCGCGCTGCCCGCGGCCACCAGGAGCAGCATCCGGTCGCCGTGCAGGGCGACCGGGGAGCCCGGCGCCAGGCGCCGCAGTGCCGCGTGCCCCGCCTCCGCCGGGACGTCCAGGACGTCGTAGCGCACCCCCACCACGAGCCGCAGCGGATCGCCGGGCACCGTCGGCCACCCGAGTTCGTTCTCGTACCACCGCCGGACCTGACGGCTCGCGCCGACCGCGTCGAGCGGCCGCCGGGGGAGTGGAAGGAGCCGGGATGGGGACGCGATCACGGGGTGAGGGGCGCCGAACATGCCAAGTGCAACAGCCGGAAGGCCGTCCGGGTTACGCTGGGTTGTGTTACGAGTGCGCAGAGTGGCGAAATGGGGGCGCGCGGGGAGTGCGGGGAGGCGCAAGGTTGTTCGCCCGTAGCGGAGGGAACGGGGGCGCTCGGCATGGACTTCCGGTGCCCGCGGGTAAGACATCCCTAGTGGGAGGGGGCGACACGCAGGAAAGGCCGTCTCACGTTCGCCATCGGCGTACTGGCGAGTGGGGTATCTGCCTGGCCTGCGGGAACATCGTCTCGCACCATCGGGTTGGAGCAGATGTCGGCGTTCGGGGTCAGGAGGCCAAGGACGGTGTCGGCAGTTGGAATGAGCGGTCCCCGCTTGCGGGACTAAGCTGCGGAAGGACAGGGAGGGGAAGTTCCCCCCACTGCCTGACCGCTCTGAGGAGCGATTAACGATGTTCGAGAGGTTCACCGACCGCGCGCGGCGGGTTGTCGTCCTGGCTCAGGAAGAAGCCCGGATGCTCAACCACAACTACATCGGCACTGAGCACATCCTCCTGGGCCTGATCCACGAGGGTGAAGGTGTCGCCGCCAAGGCCCTTGAGAGCCTCGGGATTTCGCTCGAGGCGGTCCGCCAGCAGGTGGAGGAGATCATCGGCCAGGGCCAGCAGGCCCCGTCCGGCCACATCCCCTTCACCCCCCGTGCCAAGAAGGTCCTGGAGCTGTCGCTCCGCGAGGCCCTTCAGCTGGGCCACAACTACATCGGCACGGAGCACATCCTGCTCGGCCTGATCCGCGAGGGCGAGGGCGTCGCCGCCCAGGTCCTGGTCAAGCTGGGCGCAGATCTGAACCGCGTGCGGCAGCAGGTGATCCAGCTGCTCTCCGGTTACCAGGGCAAGGAGACCGCCACCGCCGGCGGTCCTGCCGAGGGCACCCCCTCCACGTCCCTGGTCCTCGACCAGTTCGGCCGGAACCTCACCCAGGCCGCTCGTGAGTCCAAGCTCGACCCGGTCATCGGGCGCGAGAAGGAGATCGAGCGGGTCATGCAGGTGCTGTCCCGCCGTACGAAGAACAACCCGGTGCTGATCGGTGAGCCCGGCGTCGGCAAGACCGCCGTCGTCGAGGGTCTCGCCCAGGCCATCGTCAAGGGCGAGGTGCCCGAGACCCTCAAGGACAAGCACCTCTACACCCTGGACCTCGGTGCCCTGGTCGCCGGTTCCCGCTACCGCGGTGACTTCGAGGAGCGCCTGAAGAAGGTCCTCAAGGAGATCCGCACCCGCGGCGACATCATCCTGTTCATCGACGAGCTGCACACGCTGGTCGGTGCGGGTGCCGCCGAGGGCGCCATCGACGCGGCTTCCATCCTGAAGCCGATGCTGGCCCGCGGTGAGCTCCAGACCATCGGTGCCACCACGCTCGACGAGTACCGCAAGCACCTGGAGAAGGACGCCGCCCTCGAGCGCCGCTTCCAGCCCATCCAGGTCGCGGAGCCGTCCCTGCCGCACACGATCGAGATCCTCAAGGGTCTGCGTGACCGGTACGAGGCCCACCACCGTGTCTCCATCACGGACGAGGCGCTGGTCCAGGCCGCCACGCTGGCCGACCGGTACATCTCGGACCGCTTCCTGCCGGACAAGGCGATCGACCTGATCGACGAGGCCGGCTCCCGGATGCGCATCCGCCGGATGACCGCGCCGCCGGACCTGCGCGAGTTCGACGAGAAGATCGCCGGCGTCCGCCGCGACAAGGAGTCCGCGATCGACTCGCAGGACTTCGAGAAGGCCGCCTCCCTGCGCGACAAGGAGAAGCAGCTCCTCGCCGCCAAGGCCAAGCGGGAGAAGGAGTGGAAGGCCGGCGACATGGACGTCGTCGCCGAGGTCGACGGCGAGCTGATCGCCGAGGTCCTCGCGACGGCCACCGGCATCCCGGTCTTCAAGCTGACCGAGGAGGAGTCCTCGCGTCTGCTGCGCATGGAGGACGAGCTCCACAAGCGGGTCATCGGCCAGGTCGACGCCGTCAAGGCGCTGTCGAAGGCGATCCGCCGTACGCGTGCCGGTCTGAAGGACCCGAAGCGCCCCGGTGGTTCGTTCATCTTCGCCGGCCCGTCCGGTGTCGGTAAGACCGAGCTGTCCAAGGCGCTCGCCGAGTTCCTCTTCGGTGACGAGGACGCGCTGATCTCCCTCGACATGTCGGAGTTCAGCGAGAAGCACACGGTCTCGCGTCTCTTCGGTTCGCCCCCCGGCTACGTGGGCTACGAGGAGGGCGGCCAGCTGACGGAGAAGGTCCGCCGCAAGCCGTTCTCGGTGGTCCTGTTCGACGAGGTCGAGAAGGCCCACCCGGACATCTTCAACTCGCTGCTGCAGATCCTGGAGGACGGTCGGCTGACCGACTCCCAGGGCCGGGTCGTGGACTTCAAGAACACGGTCATCATCATGACGACCAACCTCGGCACCCGGGACATCTCCAAGGGCTTCAACCTGGGCTTCGCCGCCCAGGGCGACACCAAGTCCAACTACGAGCGCATGAAGAACAAGGTCTCGGACGAGCTCAAGCAGCACTTCCGGCCCGAGTTCCTCAACCGCGTCGACGACGTGGTCGTCTTCCCGCAGCTCAGCCAGGGCGACATCCTCAAGATCGTCGACCTGATGATCGACAAGGTGGACGAGCGCCTGAAGGACCGGGACATGGGCATCGAGCTCTCGTCGTCCGCCAAGGAACTGCTGTCCAAGAAGGGCTACGACCCGGTGCTGGGTGCGCGTCCGCTGCGTCGCACCATCCAGCGCGAGATCGAGGACTCGCTGTCGGAGAAGATCCTCTTCGGCGAGCTGCGCCCCGGTCACATCGTGGTGGTCGACACGGAGGGCGAGGGCGAGACCAAGACCTTCACCTTCCGCGGCGAGGAGAAGGCGGCTCTCCCGGACGTCCCGCCGATCGAGCAGGCGGCCGGTGGCTCGGGCCCGAACCTGAGCAAGGACGCGTAAGCGTCACGGCCGAGTGAGAGGGGCCGGTGCCTTCCGGGGCACCGGCCCCTTTCCCGTGCCCGGCGTCAGATGCGGAAGATCTCGGCGGTGGGGAAGAGCTCGGCGTAGGGATCGAGGGACTCTGTGCTGTCGAGCGGGGTGGCGATGCCCACGCTGCGCACTCCGGGCAGGCGTGAGGCGAGGACCCGCAGCGCTGCCGGGGGCGGTGGGTCCGCGAGGAACTGAAGATCCCGGACGCCGGGCAGTTCCGGCATGGTGTCGTGCGCGTAGGGCTCGGCCTGCCCGTAGAGCGACAGCGTCGTGAGCGCCGGGAGGCCGGCCACCTCGGACCAGTCCTCGGCGCTGAGGCGCTGTGTGCCGGACACGCCGAACGCCAGGGACTGGAGCGTGGTCCACCGGGTCAGGCCCCGCAGCCCCGTCGAGCGGATGGAACCCATCCCCAGGAAGAGGCTCAGCAAGGGCGCCTCCACGGGGAGGACGTCGGTGAGGACGTCCCCCGGAAGACTCTGGGCGATGGAGAGCCGCGTGAGCTGCGTCAGCGACCCCAGCCCGGTGAGGTCAGCTCCACGGTCGAAGACCGACAGGTCGGTGAGCGGCAGGTCCGCCAGGCTCGACAGGCCCACGGCGTCCGGGCAGCGCTCGAGCCACAGGGAGGTCAGAGACCGGAACGCCCGGAGCTCCCCCAGATGCCCGAGGCCCGGGTTGTTCCTCAGGTGCAGCAGGCGGACCTCGGAGGGGTCGGGGACGCAGTCGATGAGCGCGGCCGCGGTGAGCGGTCCGTCGAACCTCAGCCTGTGCCAGGGGCGCATCAAGCGGAGCGCCGCCCGCTGCTCGGCCGACTCGCAGACCAGGGAGAGGCCGTCCCGCTCCAGGTGGTCGAGCACCTCGATCGCGTACTCGCGTGTGTCGAAGCGGCTCCAGGTGCCGGCCAGCTGGCGCCGTACGTCGAGATCCGGATGTTCGCGGAAGCGGCGCAGCACCGCCAGGGCGCCCTCGTCCTCCTCCGCCCCGAGGAGTGAGGCGGTGACCGCGACGCCGTGGGCCTCCTGGGCGGTCAGTCCCTCCGGCCCGGGCAGCAGCTCCAGGACCAGCGGGCCCGCCTCCGCGAGGGTCTTCGCCTCCTGTGTCGTGCGCGGCGGAACGAGCGCCCCGGCCCGTTCCTCCACCTCCGCCCGCACCCCGGGATCCAGGGCCGCGGCGTGTTCGAGGCAGGCCAGGGCGAGGAGGGTCAGCCGCGGGGTGCCCTCGGCCAGCAGCCGGCGGAGCAGGGCCGCTCGCTCCCGGGGGCGGGCGTGCGCGACCGCCATGCGGATCACGTCCTCCCAGAGGCTGTCGCCCGCGTGGCCGGCGAGGACGTCCAGATGGCCCTCCTCGACGGCGTAGCGGGCGCCCAGGTAGTCCTGGAAGGTGCGGTGGACGAAGTCGACGACGCCCTCGCCGGGCCGGCGGAGCAGGCCGCTGCGGAGCAGGAGCGTGCGCAGCACCGCCTCGGCGTCACCCTGGCCCGGCCCCGGCGCGATGACCGGCAGACAGCGGGCCACGATGCCCTCGGCCGTCTCCAGGTCCATCTCCGTGTTGCCGCTCAGCACCAGCGCGTAGGCGAGGCGCTGGAGCACCTCCAGCTGGGCCTCCTCGCCCAGCTCGACGCCGTCCACCGCGCCCATGCCCCGCTCCCGGTCACGGCGTGCGAGCAGCATCGTGAGGGCGGCGTCGTACAGCTCCTTGCGGCCGGTGGGGAGGTAGCCCCGCCGCTCCCGGTGAAGGGCGCAGATCAGGCCGCACATCAGGGGGTTGGTGGCGAGGCGGGCCAGGTCGCGTTTGGTGCGCAGGGAGTCCAGGAGCCGTGTCTCGTACTCGGGCGCCTGCGCGGCCGCGTGCCAGCGGTGCACGAACGTCGCCACGTCGGCGCGGCGCATCGGGGTGAGGGTCAGTTCGCTGAAGCCCTCGGTGGCCAGCCAGTCCGGGCGTACGGCGGTGGGGCGTGAGGTCAGCAGCCAGTGGTTGCCGGGGAAGGCGTGGATCAGGGCGAGCAGCCAGTCGCGGGTGCGGTGCCGGTCGGCAGCGGGGATCTCGTCCAGGCCGTCGACCAGGACCAGTCCGCGCCCGGCGGCCAGGACGCGTTCCGCCCAGCCCTCCGGCGGGGTGAGGGGGCAGCCCACCGCCGTGAGGAAGACCGTGGGCGCGGGGAGCGCACCCGAGCGGACCAGGGTGCGCAGAGGGAGGACGAACGGGACGCGGGTGGCGTCCCGGGCGGCGGTCACCGCCAGCCACTGCACCAGCGTGGTCTTGCCGGAGCCGGCGTCGCCGCGCAGCATCACCCGGTCGTGGCTGCCGAGGGCTTCCTCGGCGGGCAGCCGGACGGCAGCGGTGGTGGTGGCATCCGTGTGCTCGCCCGACGGCGCGCCGGGCACGCCGGTCTGTTCGCCGCTGGTCGCCTCCAGGCTGAGGTAGGCGACTTCCAGGGGCCAGCGGTCCGGGGAGTCCCGCAGGTCGATGCCGTAGATGGTGATGTGGTTGTGGCGCTCGGCGACGTACGGCAGGTAGCGGCGTTCGAAGGCGGCGTCGAGGGCGGACGGGCGGGGTGTGCGGGTGAGCAGCTCGTCGACCTTGGCGATCAGTTCGGCCTGGCCGCGGGTCTGTTCGACGAGGGAGCGGGCGACGAAGGTGGAGCGGCGGGTGAAGAACTCCAGGATGTTCAGGCACGCCCACTCGGTCGCGTGGTCGAGGAAGTGGCAGGAGTCCGCGGACAGCCCGTCGGGTGCCGGGGCCGCGTGGAGGAGCCTCCCGGCCAGCTCGCGGTGGCCCAGACGGACCGCCTGGACGTCGTCCATGTCGAGGTCGCCGAGGGCGAGCAGCCTGCGGGCCAGGGTGTCGGTGATCGCGATCCGCTCGTCGGGCGGGAAGGGCACCTCGCCGGGGGAGTCCACCGCCTGCGCCACGAGCTGCGCGGCGAGTCTGTGGACGTCCCGCTCGTCGAGGGTGCGCTTCTCGCCCCGGAAGGACACGAGAGCGGACAGGCGTACGGGCTTGTCGACCAGGCCCGCTCCCGGTCCGTCCGGGCGGAAGAGCTTCTTCAGCAGTGGAGTCACCAGTGCGGACGCCAGCTTGCCGCCGAGTACCGTCGGATCCAACCGCCTCACCCCCGTGGTCGCGTGAACGGGGGTGAGACTACCCGCAGTTGACCAGGCGGGTCAGGAGAGCTGCCCGTCGTAGTCCGGCAGTTTGTACGTCTTCTCGGCGTGGCCGCCCGCGAGGTCGGTACTGCTGTTGCCGATGTTCGCGATGATCGTGTAGCCCTTGCGTTCGATGTCGACGCGCTGGGCCGTCTTGTACTCGGCGACGTTCTTGAAGAGGTCGATGAAGTTGCGGACGTAGAGCCCCGAGACCTGGTAGCCGGTCTGCTTGAGGTTGTACTGCGTGAACGAGGCGATGATGTCCGGCCGGGCGGTCACGAAGAATACGGCGACGCCGCGTTCCTGCGCGTATCTGGCGGCCTCCAGGACCGGCTTGTTGGCCGGTTGCGGGTAGCTGAAGCCGAAGTCCGTCTCCAGCGCGGTGTTGTCGATGTCGAGGACGATCGCCTGCTTCTCGCCCGGCTTCGTGGCCGCTATCCGCTGCTTCAGGTAGGGCAGCGCCTGGTCCATCACGACTCGGCAGTCCTTCTGCCAGGTGCCGTAGTCGACGTCCGCGGCTGCGGCCGTGGTGGCGGCCTCGGAGGCCCGGGTTGCGGTGGTGGCGGTGGTGGCGTCGGCCGGTGCGGCCATCGCCAGGAGGGCTGCGGCCGAGACGGCGGTCACTGATGCGCGGCGCAACCAGGGGCGTCGGATCTGCATGTCGTGGGGGTCCTCTCACGTCCGTGACGCTGCCAACATGTCGTGTGCATGCTTGTGCGTGAGGGTGGCGTGAGGGGAACCGTAGGGTTACCGGACGGTAGGCGCATAGAGGCGTGCGCCACATTTCAGGAATGGCCGAAGAGTGCCCCCGGTGACATGCCGCACAGGGGATATGTCCGTTACTAGCTGGAATAGTGGATAACGGAAGGGGAGGAAAGGGATTCTTGCCCCGGCGGAGGCGTGGAAGTGCGGGCGAGTGCCCGGATTTGTCCTGAATGACTGCTGTGTCAAGAGACGTAGAGCACTGAACCAAATTACTAACTAGCGTCGTAGATCACGCTTTTGGGAGTTTGTCGGGCTTCGGGTTACCAAGGGATGGCCATGCGGCGAGCGTCAGTGCGCCGGGTGGTTTTCTCCGTCCCCTTCCATACGAGGTTTCGATGTCCCAGCGCGTCACGTCCCGCTCTTCCCGTACGTCCCAGCTCCGCACCCGTGCGACCGTGCTGGCCGCCGGCCTTGGTGTCTCGGTCGCACTGGGAGCCGGGGTCGCGTCCGCCGCCGACACCACGGCCGCGTCCGGTGCCGCCAGTGCCGTCCAGGCGCAGGCCGCCGTCCAGGCCAAGGCCGCCAAGGCCGAGGCCGTGAAGGCCGAGAAGGCCGCCGCCGCGAAGAAGGCCGCTGTCAAGAAGGCGGCCGCCAAGAAGGCCACGCCGTCGTGGGTCGACCCGGTGAAGAAGTACAAGCTCTCCGCGTCCTTCGCCCAGAACGGCGGCATGTGGCAGTCCACCCACAGCGGTCAGGACTTCGCCGTGCCGAGCGGCACCCAGGTCGTCGCCACCCACGGCGGCACCGTGGTCAAGGCCGGCGGCAACGGCGCCGGTGACGGTCCCGCGTACGGCAACGCCGTCGTGATCAAGCACGGCAACGGCACGTACTCCCAGTACGCCCACCTGTCGAAGGTCACCGTGCGGATCGGTCAGATCGTCAAGACCGGCCAGGAGATCGCCAAGTCCGGCAACACCGGCAACTCCAGCGGCCCGCACCTGCACTTCGAGATCCGCACCACCCCGAACTACGGCTCGGCGGTCGACCCGGTGAAGTTCCTGCGCGCCAAGGGCGTGACGGTCTGACCCACGGTTGACGCACAGGCCAGGCCCTAGGAGCCCCCGGCTCCGCGGTGGGCCTGGGCCACCAGGTCCATGGCGACCTCGAGGACGGCTCTGTTCTTCTCCTCGGGGTCGTCTCCCATGTCCTGGATCAGGAACATGCCGGCGTGCAGCGTGAAGATCGCGCTGGTGTAGCGGACCTGGTCGACCAGGGCGGCGTCCGGGTCGACGATGATGTCGCGCAGGCGCTGGATGCGCGTCTTGAAGGACTCGCCGATCCGCAGGTCCCGTACCGTCGCCTGGTTCTCGTGCATGAAACGGAACAGTGGCTCCGCCTCGGCGAGCGCGGTGGCGTAGCGGCGGACGATCTCCTGCTTGGTGGCCAGGGTGTGGGGCTGCTGCCGGCCCCACTCGATCAGGTCCTCGATCGGCTGGGTGAGGTCCTCGAAGATGCTGACGAGGATCTCTTCCTTCGTCTTGAAGTGGTAGTAGAGAGCCGCTTTGGTGACATCCAGGTGCTCGGCGATCTCGCGCAGGGAGGTCTTCTCGTAGCCCTGCTCCGCGAAGAGTTCGAGGGCCACGTCCTGGATGCGCCGGCGGGTGTCCCCGCGGCGCCGCTGCCTGATGCCGTCCATGGTGCCGCCCATCCTCCTACGCCCCCCGCTTTCCATAAAACTTACTTGACGACCGGCTAGTTCCAGGTCTAGCTTCCGAGTGTAATCACTAGCCGGTCGGCAAGTAAGTAGCGGTAGCCGGGGGAGCAGGAGCGATGACGGACACGACGGACACACCGGCGGCCGACGCCGGGGAGAAGCAGCCCAGGAGCGTGCGGGTGGTGCTGCTCGCGCTGATGATCGCCATGATGCTCGCGATGCTCGACAACATGATCATCGGTACGGCGATGCCGACGATCGTCGGGGAGCTGGGCGGGCTCGAACACCTCTCCTGGGTCGTCACCGCCTACACCCTCGCGACCGCGGCCTCCACCCCGCTGTGGGGCAAGCTCGGCGACATGTACGGCCGCAAGGGCACGTTCCTGTCGTCCATCGTCCTCTTCCTGATCGGCTCCGCCCTCAGCGGTATGGCCCAGAACATGGGCGAACTGATCGGCTTCCGCGCCGTGCAGGGCCTGGGCGCCGGCGGTCTGATGGTCGGTGTCATGGCGATCATCGGCGACCTGATCCCGCCCCGGGAGCGCGGCAAGTACCAGGGCATGATGGCCGGCGTCATGGCGCTGGCGATGATCGGCGGTCCGCTGGTCGGCGGCACCATCACCGACAACTGGGGCTGGCGCTGGGCCTTCTACATCAACCTGCCGCTCGGCGCGGTCGCGCTGGTCGCCGTCAGCGTCGTGCTGCACCTGCCGAAGAAGCGCTCCCAGGCGCGGATCGACTACCTGGGCGCCGCGCTGTTGACCGTCGGCATCACCGCGATCGTGCTCGTCACCACATGGGGCGGCACGGAGTACGCCTGGAGCTCCGCGCGGATCATGGAGCTGATCGGCATCGGGGTCGGCGCGCTGGTCGGATTCGTGTTCTGGCAGACCAGGGCAGCCGAGCCGGTGCTGCCGCTGCACATCTTCCGCAGCCTCAACTTCACGCTGATGTCGGTCATCGGCTTCATCACCGGCTTCGTGATGTTCGGCGCCACGCTCTTCCTGCCGCTGTACCAGCAGTCCGTGCAGGGTGCCTCCGCGACCAACTCAGGACTGCTGCTCCTGCCCATGCTCGGCGCGATGCTGGTGACCTCGATGGTCGCCGGGCGGGTGACCACGAACACCGGCAGGTACAAGGTCTTCCCGGTCGTCGGCAGCGCGCTGATGATCGCCGGGCTGTATCTGCTGTCCACGATGGACACCGGCACCTCGCGTCTGACGTCCGGTGTCTTCATGGCCGTGGTCGGACTCGGCATGGGCTGCCTGATGCAGATCACCATGCTGGTCGCGCAGAACAGCGTCGAGATGAAGGACATGGGCGTCGCGTCCTCGTCGGCCACCCTGTTCCGTACGCTCGGCTCCTCCTTCGGCGTCGCGATCATGGGCGCGCTGTTCAACAACCGCGTCCAGGACGTCATGACCCAGCGGGCCGGGGCGCTGGGCTCCAAGGTGACCGAGCAGTCGGCGCAGCTCGACGCCAAGAGCCTGGAGAAGCTGCCGGTGCTGGCCCGGGAGGCGTACCAGCACGCGGTCTCCGCCGGCACGCACTCGGCGTTCCTGCTCGGCGCCGTGGTCGCGGTGGTCGCCCTCGCCGCGGCCGTGTTCGTCAAGGAGGTGCCGCTGCGGGGAGCGGGACCGAAGGAGGACGGCGAGCCGGACACCCCGGCGGCGCAGCCGCCCCTGGTCGAGGCCGTCTGACCGCACCGTACGAGGCCCCCGGGCGTGTCCGCCCGGGGGCTTTCGTCGTCCCCGGCCACGACTCGGGGGCTGTTGTCGGACCCCCGTATACCCGGCCACGACTCGGGGGCTGTTGTCGGACCCCGTGCCACCGTCGGTCGCATGGATCACACGCGCCGGATCCCGCTCCCCGAGGACGCCATGGACCGGGACCGGCCCTGCTGAACCGGGACCAGGACTGGTCCCGCCGAAGCCACCGGCTTACGACCCCGGCAGCATCGGGTAGCTCCCCGTGTTCGTCGGCGCGTGCTCCGGCAGCCACAGCACGGCGACCGCGCCCTCGGCCGGCAGATGTTCCGGTGTCCCGGGGGTGCGGACGTTGCGGAACGTCAGCCGGGCGCCCAGCACCCGGGCCTGCCCGGCCGCGATGGTCAGGCCGAGTCCGTGGCCGTGGCCGGCCCGGTCCTTGCTGCCGGTGCGGAAGCGGCTCGGCCCCTCGGCGAGCAGGTCCTCCGGGAAGCCCGGGCCGTGGTCGCGCACGCGGATGACCCGGCCCTCGACGCTGACCTCGACGGGCGGCTTGCCGTGCCGGGCCGCGTTGGCCAGGAGATTGAACAGGACGCGCTCCAGGCGGCGCGGGTCGGTGGTGACCTCCGACTCGTGCACGATGCGCACCTCCACGGCCGGATCCTTGGCCGTCACCCGCCGGGCGACGAACTCGCCCAGCATGATGTCCTGCAGCTCCGCCCGCTCGGAGGCCCCGTCGAGACGGGCCACCTCCAGCACGTCCTCGACCAGCGTGCGCATGGCCTTCGCCCGGTCCAGCACCAGCTCGGTCGGGCGTCCGGGCGGCAGCAGTTCCGCGGCGGTGAGCAGCCCGGTCACCGGGGTGCGCAGCTCGTGCGCGATGTCGGCGGTGACCCGTCGCTCGGCCTCGATGCGCTGCCGCAGCGCGTCCGCCATGGCGTCCACCGCGCTCGCCAGGTCGTCCGTCTCGTCCCGCACCACCCCGCCCATGGCGTCCCGCACCCGCACGTCCGTCTCGCCGCCCGCGAGCTGGCCCGCCGCGATGGCCGCCTTGCGCAGCCGCCGCGAGAGATGCCCGCCGATCAGCACTCCGAGCGCGCTGCCGCCGAGGACGACCGCGATCGATCCGATGAGCAGGGCCTGGTCGAGGTCCTGCAGGATGTCGGAGCTGCGGTCGGTGAAGCCCGAGTGCAACGACATCACCTGCCCGTTCTTCAGCGGCACGGCGGCCCATATGTCGGGCACGCCACCCGGCCGGTCGGCCACGTACGTCGCCCGCTGGCCCGCCTCGACCCGCTCCCGCAGCGCGGGCGGCAGACCCGGGTCGTTGATCTTGGTGTTGGGGAAGTTCATCCGCCCGGACAGCTCGAAGTTGCGCTGGGCGATCAGGATCCGCTCGTCGGCGAGGTCACGCGCGTTGTCCAGCATCGATACCCGGGCGGCGTTGTGCACGACGAGGCTCAGCGCGATCGCCACCAGCGCACCCACCAGTGCGATGGCCGCGCTCAGCTTCCATCTGAGGCCCGTACGGATGCCCGCACGCTCCAAGCCCGCGGCGACCAGGCGCCGGAAGTGCCCCCTCATACCCCTGCCCCTGCTCAGGCCTTCAACTTGTAGCCGAAGCCACGGACCGTCTCGATCCGGTCCTGGCCGATCTTCTGCCGCAGCCGCTGCACATGCACGTCGACGACGCGGGTGTCCCCGCCCCAGCCGTAGTCCCACACCCGCTCCAGCAGCTTGTCGCGGGAGAGCACCGTGCCCGGCGCGGAGGAGAACTCCAGCAGCAGCCGCATCTCGGTCGGCGTCAGCGCCACCGGCTGTCCGGCGCGGCGGACCTCCATGCCCTCGGTGTCGACCTCCAGGTCCCCGAAGGCCAGCACCCCGCCGCTCTCCGGCGCGGCCGGTTCGTCGCCCCGGCCGCCCGCGTGCCCGAAGCGGCGCAGCACCGCGCGGATCCGGGCGACCAGGACGGCACCGTCGAACGGCTTGGTCACATAGTCGTCGGCGCCCGCCTCCAGGCCCAGCACGACGTCGATGGAGTCGGCCCGAGCCGACAGCATGATCACCGGCACGGTCGACTCGTCGCGGATTCGGCGGCACAGGCTGACGCCGTCGAGGCCGGGGACCATGACGTCCAGCAGCGCGATGTCCGGGCGGTCCGCCCGGAACGCCTCCAGGCCCGAGAGCCCGTCGGGCATGGCGGTGACCACGAAGCCGTCCCGTTCCAGGGCGAGCTGCGTGGCCTCGCGGATGACGTCGTCGTCCTCGACGAACAGGACATGGGTCTGGTCTGCCATCCCGGTGCTCTCAGTCCTTCGTGGTCCGTGGGGTGCGTTCTCCTGCTGGGACGCACGATGCCTGCGATGCGTTCATGCGTTCACCGGGGGATCGGCCCGAGCGGCCCGATCGGTTCACGCCGCCCGCCCGCGTCAGCCCGCGGGCATCGGCGTCGCACTGTCGCCGGCGACCTTCCCGTAGTCGTTGTGCGTGCGGTACTTCTCGGCGAAGTGGCCGGCGGTCCATCTGTACGTGATCACGCTCTCCCCGGAGGGACTCGACACCGGGTCGCCCTTCTCGTACACCTGCTTGGTCACGACCAGGTCCCCGCGGTCGATCTCCGCGTAGACCGGCGGCTCCTCGGCCTTGAACACATTCTCGTACGAGCCGTCCTGCTCGCGGTACACGTAACTGCCGACACCCACCGCGTCACCGCAGGTCAGCACGTTGACGACGACATCGTCCGCGGAGCCTTCGGTCAGATTGCCGTAGGAGACGTCCACCGGGTACTCGTCGGCGGCGCAGGGCTTCAGCTCGCGCTTCACCTCGGGTGCGACCTTCGGGTCGTCCTTGACGAGCTTGACCGCGTTCACGGCGTCGGGGGACTTCGACGGCGCGGCGGACGGGGTGGGTGCGGCGCCCGCCACCGTGTCGGCGTGCGCAGGGCCCTCGTCACGGGCGCCGGTGCCGCCGGCACCGCACCCGGACACCAGAAGGGCGAGGGCGGTGGGCACGGCCAGTGCCGCGCTCACCGCCTGGATACTGCCCCGGGTCCGTGGCGAACCCTCGCCGGTCAGGCCGCGCACCGCTCCCGCTCCTCACGCTCCAGCGCGCGTGCGTCCAGATCGCGGGACTCCAGCTCCTCGCGGAGCCGGGCGAGCGCCCGGTGCAGCGTGCTCTTGACCGTTCCGGCCGACATGCCGAGGGCGGCGGCCGTCTCCTCCGTGGACATCTGCTCCCAGTGTCGCAGCACCACGACACTGCGCTGCTTGGGGGCGAGCACCTTGAGGATGTCCATCAGCAGGGCGCGGTCCGCGTGCTGCTCGGTGGCGTCGTCGACCGAGGCGTCCGGGAGCTGCTCGGTCGGGACCTCCTCCAGCTTCCGCGCCCGCCACCACTCCGTGCGGGTGTTGATCATCACCCGGCGCAGGTAGGCGTCGGCCAGCCGCTTGTCCTCGATGGTCTCCCAGCGGCCGTACGTCCGTACCAGCGCCGTCTGCAGCAGATCCTGCGCGTCCGTCGGGTCCGGGACCAGGCGGCGGGCACTGCGCAGCAGCGCGTCCTGCCGGGTGCGGACGTACTCCTCGAACTCGAGCACCTCGCCCTGCGCCATGGTGAACCGCCTCCCGTTTCCCCGTTCGGGCCGGCTCACCGCCGCCCGTGTACTGCCTGTGTTCTTCCGTCGTCCCGTGTCTTCCGGGAACGCATCTGAAGGTACGGAGGCGTTGTCACGGCGCTGTCCGAAGCAGCCTGCGGCCAGCACTCGGCTGTCCGTCGGTTGTGTAACGGAAATCCGAACGGGGTAAAGCCGTGGGGGCGTTGAAGGGGTTTCGGGGTGATTTGTCCACCCCGGTCACTGTGACGGACGGCGGTCCGCGGCTGTGACGTGCCTGTACGTCAGGTCAGCGGCAGCCGGTACAGACCGCCCGCCATCGGCTCCACCAGACCGTCGGAGACGAGACCGTCGAGGGCACGGGCCCGCTGTACCGGCTCGTGCCACACCCGGTCCAGAGCGGCCTGCGGAACGGGACCGTGCGCCTCCCGCAGCACGGCGAGCAGCCGCCCGCGCACCTGCCGGTCGGTGCCCGCGTAGGTCTGGCCCTTGCGTGGCGGACCGTCGTGCTCCGGCTTGCCCGCCAGCCGCCACGCGCACTGCGCGGCGATCGGGCAGCGGTGGCACGACTCGCTCTTCGCCGTGCACACCAGCGCGCCCAGCTCCATGGAGGCGGCGGCCCAGCGGGCGGCGGTCGGCTCGTCCTCGGGCAGCAGCGCGCGGGCCAGCTTGCGTTCGGCGGCGGTGGTGGCGTTCGGCGGGTACTGCACGCCGGTGACCGCGCGGGCGAAGACCCGGCGCACGTTGGTGTCCAGCACCGGGTGCCGCTGCCCGTAGGCGAAGGAGGCGACGGCGGCGGCCGTGTACTCGCCGATGCCGGGCAGTGCCAGCAGCTGGGCGTGGTCGGCCGGTACGTCCCCGCCGTGCCGTTCCGTTATGGCGACGGCGGCGCCGTGCAGCCGCAGCGCGCGGCGCGGGTAGCCGAGCCGGCCCCAGGCGCGGACGGCCTCGCCGGGCGCCTCCTTGGCCAGGTCGGCGGGGCGCGGCCAGCGCTCAAGCCACTGCTCGTAGACGGGCAGGACGCGGCTCACCGGGGTCTGCTGCAGCATGAACTCACTGACCATCACCCCCCAGGCCCCGGCCTCGGGCCGCCGCCACGGCAGGTCACGGGCGTGTTCGGCGAACCAGTCGATGACGGGGGAGTGCAGGGTGGTCACGGCGGTCGCGGGGGTGGTGGGGGCGGAACCGGTCTGCGAGGGCTTCGTGGGTGCAGTCATGACCCTCCGATCCTGCCACGCGAGGGCGCCCGCGCGGGCGCATGCCACCCCGAGGACGCTCTCGACGAGGCGCTCGCGCAGCGCGAGGCGCGGTGGAGGCGGCGGGCCCGCCGTGCGGTGCGCGGGCCCGCCGTGCGGTGCGCGGACCCGCCGGGCGGTGCGCGGACCCGCCGCCTCCCTCAGGGCATGAGCAGCCCTACGTCCGGGGCCGGGCTGTGACCGGGTAGGTCAGGGTGACGGTGACCGACGCCTCGGCAGACCCGCTGAAGAGGACGATGTTCCCTTCACTGGCGATCGTGACGCCGAACTCGACGGAGACGGACTCGGGCGCGGTGGCCTGCTCCGACAGTTCGCCGACGGTGTGGCTGAACCGCTCGGCCACGGACCGGACCGTCCGTTGGACGTGGTCCAGGGCTTCGGTCGCCCTCTGCCCGGCGACCCTGCGCAGGTTCGACGAGGTGGGCTCGGATCCGGGGAGCCGCTGGACGGCGATGTAGACCTCCTGGCCGTCCATGACGGTCGGGACGACTTCCTTCTGCGGGTTCACGAGTGAGGTACCTCCTGCGGGCGACCGCTGATCAGGACGTGGCCAGTTGGTAGGTGCCGGAGAAGATGAGCTTGCCGTTCGGATACAGGTAGTAGCCGGTCATCGTCGGCTCCTTGTCCCACTGCCAGAAGTGCCGCAGCACGAACCCTCCGGTTCTGACGACTCGACCCCACGGGGTGGCCTTCGCCAGTCCCCGGAAGAACCACGAGTCCCGCAGGGTGTGCAACAGGTCGCGGAGCGGCTCGCTCCGACCGTCGGCGTGGTCCAGAGCGAACATGTGGCGCACACCGCGGTCGTCGGTGAGGACGAAGGCGAGGATCACACCCGTCTCGCGGTGTATGTAGGCGTCGCCGGTCTCGATCGTGATCGGGTCTTCGGTGCCGTCGTCCAGGACGGCCGGTACGTGCAGGGGCTGGTTGTTGAGCAGTGAGACGCTCATCAGCCAGCTTCCGTAGTTCTTGGCCTGCGGGCTTACTGACACTTCGTCGACCTTTCGCTCGCTCGCCACCACCCTTCGCGCCGCTGGGCCCGGGTGGTCGGCGGCCTTACAGGGTGTCGGAGATCCAGCGGGTGAACCGTGCCAGTACGCCCTGGCTCACCTCCTCGGTGATCGTGTCCGACACGGTGCCGCCGGACCCGGTGGGCGCGGGTGGGTCGGTGGGCCCGGCGGCGGGGACCGGGGCGTTCGTGACGGGCCCGTCGGGCGGCCGGCCCGGTGCGGAGGCGGTCTCTGCCCGCTCACCGGTCTCCGTCCGCTCACCGGTCTCTGCCCGCTCACGGGTCTCCGTCCGCACGCCGGTGTCCGGTTCGCGGCGTCCGGAGGTCAGGCCCTCGGCGGCCACCGCCACGGCGCCGGCGAAGCCGACCCACCGGTTTGCGCCGAGGTCGACGTGACCCTTGCAGAGCTCGCGCAGGTCCTCGACGCGGCCCGACCAGACGCTGTGGACGAGCCAGCCGTCAGAGGTGTTGTAGCGGGCGGACACGACACCGACCACGCTGTCGTCGCTGCGCTGCCGCACCGGTGCTCCGCTCATGCCGGACAGCACGTCCCGCGAGTAGAAGCGTCCCAGGGTGACGTCGTCGGTCCGGCGGGCCTCGCCCTGCCACTCGCCGAGGGCCTCCACCCACAGCACGGGCGGCTTGTCGCCCGTTTCCTGGACCAGCGCATGGCCCAGCACGGTCACGGGCTCGGCATGCCGGACCGAGCGGGAGCTTCGCAGCAGCCGGGCACTCGTGGGGAACGCCTTGTCCGCCCGCAGCAGCACGAGGTCCGCCTTGCGGTCCTCGGACACGACCCGGGCGGGGATCCGCTCGGCTCCGGGCTCGCTCAGCCGGTCGACCAGGAGCACCTCGTCGTCACCGAGCGCGAAGGTGGCCTGGGCGACGTGCCACGCGGTGACCAGCCAGCCGGGGGCGATCTGGAAGCAGGTGCCCTGCGGAACCCCGGAAGGGGAGAGGACACGTCCGAGGTAGGCGGGTACTGGATGGCGTCTGGTCATGCCGCAGCCCTTGCACTCGGTGGAGAGGGAGCAACGCCCGCCCGGGAGCCGGGCAGGGCCAGGAAGGTGCGGGGACGAGGGAGTCGGGTCGGTATCCGGTCATCTGTTAGGAAATTATGATCCACGCACATGCGACTTATGCATGTGTGAGCGAATCTGTCACACCTTGATCGGTCGTGCCCCAACTGTTGCTGTTGTTCCAGGAATTGAGTCCTGAATGGCCAAGGCGCGGGGGTGCATGGCGGGTTGCGGAATGATGATCCGGAAAAGTTGTTCATCGAACGGCGGGTGGGGCGGGCGAACGCGCCGATCTCTCGTAAGGTTTGCGCCGTGGGATCTCTGCGCAATCCGGTCGGGCCGCTTCCCTCCTCCATCTACTGGCGTCGGAGGGTCGTACTGGTGTCCGTGGTCGCCGTGTTGGCGCTGCTGACCACCTGGATCGTGATGATGGGCGGGGGCGACGGGGACCGCGACAGCGGCGCCAACGGCAAGAATCCCGCGCCCTCCATCGTGCCCGGCCCGTCGAGTTCGGGCCCGGCCATCAGCCAAGCACCGGGCGGACGCGACGAGTCGGGCGGCGGCGGTTCCGGCGGCTCGTCGTCGGGGTCGGGCGACGGCTCGGATGACGGGTCCGGCGACGGGTCGGGAGCCGGTTCCGGCTCGGGCTCCGGCGGCGGTTCCGGTTCCGGCTCAGGCGGTTCCGAGGGCTCGGGCGGCTCCGGCGGCCCGGGGAGCGGCACCACCGCGGGCGGCGTCGGCGCGGGCGACACACTGCCGGCCGGCTCCACTCTGCCCAACTGCACCGCGAGCGCCGTCAAGTTCAGCCTGCGCAGCCGGCACAACACCTACGACCCCGAGCAGACACCCACCTTCCTGCTGACCGCGCGGAACGTCTCCGGCAGTGACTGCAAGATCGATCTCGGGCCGAAGAACGCGGTGTTCACCATCGCCCCGGCGAGCAGCGACGACGACTACTGGTCCTCCGAGGACTGCCCCAAGGCCGCCGCGCACCAGCTGTACCGGGTCGCCGCCGGGAGCGGCATCACCTACACGGTGAAGTGGGACCGCAAGCCGAGCGCCCCCGAGTGCGCCACGCCTCCGGCGGGCACGGCCGGGGCGGGCACGTACCTCGTGGAAGCCAAGGCTCCGGGATTCGCGAAGGTGCAGACGTCGTTCGTGCTGTCGGCCGACTAGGGCACAGCCGCGCAGAGGAGCAGAGGCGGCGCGAGAGGCAGCGGCGGAAACGTCCGAGGGCGGTAACCCATCCCGGGTACCGCCCTCAGCCGTTCAGGCACGTGTCCTGCGCGCTAGTGTGATGCGCCAGAAATCCTGAGGGTTAGTAAGTAGCCTGTTGGTATGCCGCATCCGGGCCCTTCCGCCGTGGAGATCACGCTGTCCGA
>NZ_JBIBEP010000021.1:0-182950 GCF_042955185.1 Streptomyces sp. NPDC012474 | reverse complement strand
ACCAGCGCCCGGCACAGGGCGACACGCTGCTGCTGACCACCGGACAGCTCACGCGGCTTACGGCCGCCGAACCCGGACAGGCCCGCGATCTCCAGCGTCTCCCCGACACGCCGACGGATCTCGTCCTTCGGCACGCCGCGCAGCGTCAGCGGGAAAGCGACATTCTCCGCGACCGTCATGTGCGGGAACAGCAGGTACTGCTGGAAGACGAAACCAAGGCCCCGTTTCTGCGGCGCCAGACGGGTGACGTCACGGCCGCCGACCGTGATGGTGCCGGAGTCGGGTTCGCAGAACCCGGCGATCATCATCAGCGTCGTGGTCTTGCCCGACCCGGAGGCGCCGAGGAAGGTGACGAACTCCCCCGCCGCGATCTCCATCGACGCCTCGTCGACGGCGACCACGTCGCCGTAGGTCTTGCGCAGTGCCACTACCGACAGCGCCTTGCCGGTCGCGGTGGCCGGCTTGTTACCGGCCACCTTCACCGACGCTGCCGTGATACCGAATTCAGCCACGAGCCCACTCCAACCAGCGCTTGGTGACGGCCGATTCGTTCTTCAGCCACCAGTCGGCATCCGCATCGAAACCCTTGTCGTAGTACTTCGGCGCACCCGCGAGCGCGTTGCGCTCCTCCTCGGTGAGCTTGGCGTAAGCCACCGGAGAGGACGGGTTCGACGGGAACGCCTTGGCCAGGGCAGCCTGGCTCTCAGCACGCAGCGCGAAGTCCATCAGCTGGTAGGCGTTGTCCGCGTTGGCCGCGCCCTTGGCGATCGCGTAGCCCGAGAACTGGCGGCGCATGCCGTTGAGCTGCCGCTCCACCGGGACGCCCTGCTTCTGAAGATCAGCGATCCGGCCGTCCCAGACGGTGGACATCGTCACCTCCTGGCGGCTGAGCAGGACGCCGGGGAGCGGGCCGCTGTCCCAGAACTTCTTGATGTCGCCCCGCAGCCGGGTCAGCACCTTGAAGGCACGGTCCACATCCAGCGGGTACAGCTTGTCCATCGGCACACCATCGGCCAGCAGCGCGAACTCCAGCTCCGGCAGGTCACCGTCCGGGCTGACCATCGCACGGGCACCCTTGAACGCCTTGGTGTCCCAGAAGTCCGCCCACGACTCCGGCTTGCGGCCGTCGAAGGCGTCCGTGCGGTACGCGATGCACTGGCCGTAGAAGCTGTGGCCGATGGCATGGTCCGTGACCTGGGCCTCGGGTATCTTCGCGCTCTTCACGCTCTTGATCCGGTCGAGGTCCAGCGCCTCCAGGGCGTCCTGCTTGACGTACTTGGTGTGCGACATCATCGAGTTGTTGATGAGGTCGCACTGCGGACGGCCCTGCTTGATCTGGGCGAGCAGCGGGGCGTCGTCCAGGTTCAGCACCTTGACCCCGATGCCGGTCTCCTGCGTGAACGGCGTGTAGATCGCCTTCTGCAGGGCCGCGCCGTAGGAACCGCCACTGTCACGGACGACCACCGTCTTGCCGCCCTTGCCACCACTCCCACCGGCTGTCCGGCTGGAGCCGGTGCCGCAGGCGGCGAGGGAGGGAAGAGCGGCCAGGGCGGCCAGGCCGCCTGCTCCGCGCAGGAGCGCTCTTCGACCGATCTGGGCATCACTCATGGCAATACTCCTCATCTGGGGACGCATGGGACCAGCTGTGCGGGGGCTTTACCTCGCATGCGGGGGGGGCAGGGCGGCGAACGCGGACAGAACATCGCCCGCTTGCCTTGCCGATCGCCGTTTGGGGCGCGTGTTCGCCGTGGATCGAAGTCCCCGACGCCCTTGTCACCGGAGCGACGTCGGCCGGGTGACCGGGTGGGTGGCGGTGGGGAAACCGGAGCCGGGACAGGGGGTGACCAGCGGAGTGGGGGTGGTCCTCAGCAGAGCCGGAGCAATGAGGGCTCTGGTGAGGGATGAAGCAGATCCTGGCCTACGGCTGAGGGACGGGCCGAGCGGACCATCGGCCCCGGCGGCGTTGCTCAGCAGGTGGCTTCGCGTAAACCCTGAAGGCGATCGGGGCCGGGCATCGGCATCACGTCACGGTCACGTAGATCTTGCGCACGGTTTCGATGGTCTTCCAGACGCCGACGTAGCCCGGCTTCATGACGAAGCTGTCGCCGGCCTTGTAGATCACCGGCTCGCCGCCTTCGGGTGTGAGTTCGACGATGCCGGAGAGAATGTGGCAGAACTCGAAGGTCTCGCCCTTGATCGAGCGCATCTCGCCGGGCGTCGCTTCCCAGACGCCCGTATGGATCGACTCCCCACGGGCGACGTCCTGGGCCCAGGTCCGAAAAGCAGGGTTGCCGGAAATGAGGCGTTCCGGAAGCGGGCCGGACTCTCGCGGCGTGAAGGAGGGATTGGTGTCGATGGCCTTCAGGAGCGACATGTCTTTCCTTTTGGAGCTTGAGAAGTTGGTGGCCGCGGCCACGGTCGACGAGCTGCTGCCGAGCGGCATCTGACACACGCTCGTGGGCATGGCCCGTTCCCGATGTGCGGAGGCCGATACGAGGCATCGTGGCTGGTGCCGAGGTGGCCGGGTGGCTCGGATACGGTTGTCGGCACGGGCGCACTGAGGGTGACGCCGTTCGAGTGGGGCAGGCGAATGGGGCACGTGCTCGACGCTTGTTCGACAGTTCATGCCGCAATCGGCGGACGCCCGAGGCAGGAGGAGCGACCGAGAACAGGTCGTTCAGACCCTTCCTGGTGATGCCCAGCAGGGTGTTCAGCCGGCGGTGTACCCGCCGTCGACGGTCAGGACCGATCCGGTCACGTACGACGACTCCTGCGAGGCGAAGAAGAGCACCGCGTCAGCGACCTCTTCAGGGGTGGCGAGGCGTTGGAGCGGGATCGTGCTCTCGCGCTGACGGCGGTAGCCCTCGGGGTCAGGCCTGCGCTGGAACGCCGCTTCGATGATCGGTGTGGCGGTCAGACCCGGAGCGACGACGTTGACCCGGATGTTGCGCGGGGCCCATTCGATCGCGGCGCCCTTGGCGAGCATGATGAGGCCCCCCTTGGCGGCGGAGTACAGGACCTGCCCGGACATGCCGACCATGCCCAGCCGTGAACTGACGCAGACGAACGAGCCGCCGGTCTCGGGCATCAGCGGGGCGAAGTGCTTCATCACCAGGAACGCGCTGAGCAGGTTGCTCTCGAGCACGTTCCTCGCGTCGTCGCAGGCCATCTCGGTGAGCGGACCGTCGGCCTGCAGGCCGTGGTTGAGGACGACGACGTCGACGGTGCCGAAGGTCTCTGCGGCCTGCTTGGCCAGGTGCTCGACGAACGTCTCGTCGTTGAGGTCTCCGGGAACGTACAGATCGTCGGGCTCAGCGCTGTCGAGCCGCTCCCTGCGGCCGGTGAGCAGGAGCCGCCCGCCCTCACGGCGGAAGTGGGAACTCACCGCCTGCCCTATGCCACTGCTGGCGCCTGTCACCAGGGCCGTGACGTTCTTGAGTCTCATGTCAGGCACTCCTCATTACGGGGGAGGTCGGTCGAGGGTGGGGGCTTGGGGAGGACGGGGGTCTCGTCCGTGCCGGTCAGTTGAGGAATCCGCGGGCGTCGACCGGCCACCGCTCCAGCGACGTGCCCGTGCTGTCGGTGACGATCAGTTCCTCGAAACCGAGGACGACGGGGCATACATGGTTGGGCACCACCGGTACGACGCTTCCGACGCTGGGGCGGAAATCGCCGTCCGGCAGCGGGAGGAACCCGTGGTACTCGTTGACCTTGGACAGGACCGCCTTCGTGCCGGCGATGCCGCCGTAGCCGATCTCGGGGCTGCCTTCTTTGCTGAGGGCCTTGTTGCCCACATCGAGGATGACCTGGTCGGGGACCCAGTCACTGACCACGGTCCCGGCGACGAACAGCGCGATCTGGTCCTCCGCGCAAGCACCCAGCCGGGCGTTGTTCAGATCGCCGAAGACGTACTCGCCGGGACGGATCTCGGTGATCACGCTGCTGCTGGTGGAGAACTCGACGGTGGGCGTGGAGCCGGCGCTGACCACCTGTGCGGTGACCCCGACGCCTTCGAGGCTGCGTACCGCGGTGGTGAGCGCGGCTTCCTGGTCCTGCGCGGCACGCCGGCGAGCGCCGCGACCGGCGCAGCCGTGTCCGGGATAGGTGAAGACACCCGCCGGCACCAGACCGCGCTTGCGGGCGGCGAGCGCGAGGTCGCCCGCGAGCTCGGGCGGCGCCCCGGAACGACGGGCGCCGCAGTCGACCTCGATCACCACCTGCAGGCGGTCCGGTTCGTCTCCCATCGCGTCGGCGAGGGCCTCGATCGCCGCGACGTTGTCGACGCCCACCCGCAGCCGGCCGGACTCGGCGAGCCGGCGGATCCGGGGCTTCTTCGTTCCCGCGGCCCAGATCGGGTAGGCGAGGAAGATGTCGCCGAAGCCGGCCGCGGCGAAGACCTCTGCCTCACCGACGTTTCCCGCGGTGATCCCGACCGCGCCGGCCTCGATCTGGCGCCGACCGATCTCCACGCACTTGTGTGTCTTGACGTGCGGTCTGACCTTGATGTTGTGCTGGTCGGCGAAGCCCTGCATGCGGTCGATGTTGCCCTGCATGACGTCGACCAGCACGATCGGCGCGGGGGTGTCGATCCGCTCGACCAGAGCGTCGAGTGCTCGTTGCAGCTGATTCACGCTGCCCTCCTTGTGGTTCTACCTGGAACGATCGAGGGGAAATGGTCGAGGGGCACGGGTGCTGACTCCCCTCGATGCCGAACGCGCGTGCCCCGCGACATCGCGCGCACTCGGGTACACCGCCGTCGGGGCCGCCCTACGCAGCGGTGATGACCATCTGGATCTCGACCGGACTGTTGAGCGGCAGCCCGGCGACACCGATCGCGGTGCGGGCGTGCCGTCCGTTCTCGCCCAGTACCTCGATGAGCAGTTCACTGGCCGCGTTGGCGACCTGCGACTGCTCACCGAAGTCCGGCGTACTGGCCACGAAGACCAGCATCTGCACGATCCGGACCCGGTCCAGATCGCCCACCGCCTGCACAGCGGCTGCAAGGCAGTTCAGCACGGCATCGTGCGCGAATGACCGCGCCGTCTCGAGGTCGATGCCCCTGCCGACAGTGCCCTGCCCCAGCAGCCAACCGTCCCGGTAAGGCAGCTGGCCCGAAATGTAGATGCTGGAGCCCACCGTCCGGTGGTGCACGTAGTACGGGTTCTCCCGAAGCTCGGGAAGGGCCAGCCCCAGGGCCTGAAGCCGATCGGAAGCCGAGTCGGTGTTCGCTGCCGAAGTCTCATGGTTCTTGATCATCTGCACTCGGCTCTCCTCTCGAGTAAAGGCGGCGACAAAACCCCCTATGGTGGCTTAAAACCGTCAACCTATTGTCGTTTGTCGACCATATGGCTGTCCGTCGAGCACTGTCAATACGAACTTCAACCTCGAACGCGGCCGCGGAATCGGTTCGGGAGTGCGCTGTGGCGGTTCAGGGCAAGCGCGCAGCGGCCGTTCAGGGATGCGCCTGTGGCGTGAGGCGCCAGGCGGGTCCGGGACCGACCGGGTGCCTACGGGCACTCGCGGGCCGGGAGGAACGCCGGCCCCATCACCGTGCCGGGACGACCGCCGGCGAGGACATCATGGATACTCTGCCGTCCACAGTCACGCCTCCAGCACGGCGCACCCACCGTGGCCGCGACTGAGGCCCGGACGCCGCACCGGTGTGCGGGACGGCATCCGGGCGGGCCAAGAACGGGGTGTTCGGACGGGCAGCGCGCGTTCGGCGACCGATGATGCGGTGCGACAAGCGCACCATGCGGGTCAGTGCGCCGTCTCGGCCATGTCGCAGGTGTGGCAGACCACCCTGCGTGCCGGGATGCGGCCGTACGCAGCACCCATGCCGATCTGGCGGGTCACCTGCACCTGTCGTACGCGGGCGTGGTTCTCACAGGTGGCCAAACCGCAGCGCGAGCACACACCGATGCCGGTGGTGTCGCTGCGCGCCTCCTGGAGGCAGTCGTAACACCTCATGTTCAACTCCGATTTCAGCAGGGCCAGGTGCAGCAGCCGACCCCCATGAATAAAACCCACCCAGGCCACGCACACCTACTCAAGGAGCCTGAAAACTAAACCCCAGTTTAGACCTTGTCAAGACTGAGATTCGATCTCGATCGCATGGCCAGTGCGCGATGAGTGAACCCCTTGACCCTCTCGCCCCTTGACCCGCTGACCCGCTTGACCCTCTTGATCCGCCCGACCTGACTACCAGTCAGCGCTTGCCGTTCAACGGCACAGCGAACGCGGCCCGCGTCCCAGAGCCTCGCGACACCGCGCTCCAGGGGGAGTCGCCCGCAGATACGTCGGCAACCTCGGCACGGCGCGGACGGCGCCGCCGGAATGCACGCCGATCAACGGTTACGCATGCACCTCACCAGCCGCGACCGGCCGCAGCTGCCCCACCCCGAACGGAGTCGGCGACATCGGCGCATTGCCTGGTCGCGGTGCGCGGGCGGGTCCGTCACCGTGCGCGCGGCAGTTGCCGGCCGGAAGCCGACCGATCGCGGCCACGACAGGAGGCACCCAGGACTCGACGCAGCCGCTCGATCCGGCATACGCCTACCGGCGGACCCTTCACCGATGCCTGCCCGTGGTCGCACACCTCGATCACCGAACGCAGCGGCGTCGACGCAGTGGCGAGCAGGCTTGGATGTTTCACGCAGGCGGCATGGCCTCAGACATGCCGGGACGCGGGCTCCCCCGGATCTTCCGTCTTGGCCCCCAGCCCCATGGGGAAATGGGCAGCCAGTTCCCGGCGGAACGCGTCGGTGTCGCCGCCCAGGGCAACGGCGGCCAACCTCTCGTGCTCGACGACCAGTTGCTGCGGGTCGTCGCTGTAGGTGCGGTGGTCGACGCTGAGGTGGAGGCGCAGCTTGGTCTCCCAGCCGCTCCAGAGACTCTGCAGGACGCCGTGGCCCGAGAGGTCGTAGAAGAGCCTGTGGAATCGGAGGTGCGCGTCGATGCTGGCCGGGATGTCGTCCTTCTCCATGGCCCGGCGGAGATCCTCGACGGTTTGCAGCAACTGGGGCCGCTCAGGACCGCGCAGTGCTTCGGCCGAGAGCTCAGCGGCGTACGGCTCGACACGCAGCCGGACCGAGTCGATCTCGGCGACCTCCCGAGCGCTCACCTCCACGACGAACGCCCCACGGTAGGGGATCTTTACAACGAGGCCTTCCTCCTCCAGCTTGGTCAGCGCCTCGCGCAGCGGGGACCGGCTGATGCCGAGATCCGCGGCGATGTGCGCCTCGCGCAGCTGGCCACCAGGAGGCACGGTCCCATCGAGGATGGCGGCACGCAGTGTGCGGTAGACACCTTCAGGCGTCGTCGTCCGCTGCTCCTGCCACTCGAACTTGTGGTCCACCCCGTGGCCCTCCCTCAGTGATTACCGACCACTTGGTCGTTTGTCGACTATACCTCCGCCGGTTGCATCGACGTCATCGAGTGGGCCGCTCCGGTGGATCACCTCATGCGCACGGAAGGGGGTCGGCGCCGCCCTGCCCCAAGGCGCTCCTCTGACGCTGTTGACAGCCCAGACGTGTTTGGTCGACAATCGACCAGACGGATGGTCGACAATCGACCACAACGTCAGGCTGTTCCACTTAAACACACAGGAGGACCAGTGGCATTCGACATCAAGCCCAAGTTCGTGACGTTCGACATGAACGGAACGCTGATCAAGTTCAGCATCAACGACACGATGCGTGAGGTCCTGGGCGACCGACTGCCGGCCGAGGTCGCCGATGAGTACCTGCGGATCTGCAAGGCGTACCGGATCGACGAGTGCACGGGCGCGTACCAGCCGTTCCACCAGGTCGTCGCGCGTTCCATGGAACGCGCCTCGCGCAGCGTCGGTCTCGAGTACCGCGAGGACGAGGCGCGGGCGGTGTACGAGACCATCCCCACCTGGGGCCCGTACCCCGGTGTAACCGAGGCGCTGAACCGCCTGGCCGAGGCGGTCCCGCTGGTCATCATCACCAACAGCGACACCGCGCACGCCGTGCGTCTCGCGGAGAACCTCAAGGCCCCGTTCGCAGACGTCATCAGCGCCGAGGAGATGGGCGTCTACAAGCCGCGACTCCGCGCCTTCGAGTACACGTTTGACAAGCTCGGCGTGACACCCGACGAGCTCGTGCACGTCTCCGCGAGCCCCATGTACGACCACCGCTCCGCGGCCATCATGGGCATCAAGAACAAGGTGTACATGGACCGCGGCTGGGAGCACGACGAGCACTGGCTCGGCTACGAGCGGATCACCGACATCGCCGACCTCCCGGTCCTCTTCGGCCTGCCGCGCCCCTGACGTCCGAGCGGAGAACTGGAGAACCCGAGAACAGGAGGACTGAGGAAATGGTCCACAGCAAGGCGGTGGCGGCATGAGCCTGCCCCTGCCTCAGACCGTCAAGGGCGACTCGGCTTCGGAAAGGCTCCAGAACCTCGGACTGGAGCTGCCCGACCTCCCCGACAACGCATACTTCGTGCACCACCGGGCGGTGGACTCCAGCATCCACATCTCCGGCCAACTCCCCTACCGGGACGGTGAGTTGCTGGGTCAGGGCGTTGTCGGCCGGGACGTGGAGCTGGAGACCGCGAAGGAGCTCGCGCGCCATGCGGCGCTGAACTGCCTTGCAGCCGCTGTGCAGGCGGTGGGCGATCTGGACCGGGTCCGGATCGTGCAGATGCTGGTCTTCGTGGCCAGTACGCCGGACTTCGGTGAGCAGTCGCAGGTCGCCAACGCGGCCAGTGAACTGCTCATCGAGGTACTGGGCGAGAACGGACGGCACGCCCGCACCGCGATCGGTGTCGCCGGGCTGCCGCTCAACACCCCGGTCGAGATCCAGATGATCTGCACCGCGGTGTAGCGGCGCGTAGCGAAGCGCCGATGGTGCCGGTCGACGTGATGCGGGAACCATCGGCCGTGCGCACGGCTTCGGCGCCGAGCACAGCCTCGACTCCAGGCCACACGTCACAACGCACATGTGAAGGCCTCCTTCCAGCGCAGGTCCGCAGCCGCGAGGCCCCCATCCGCGGGCGTGGGGGGCCTCGGGGCCGGCGCCGGCACCGCTCAGGCACCTCGCCACTCCCCGAGGAGATCGCCGCCGCCGTCCTCTTCCTCGCGTCGTCTGAGTCCTCGTACATCACGGGGGCAACCCGCCCCGTCGACGGCGGCCACACCGCCTTCCAGCACCGGCCCACACGGTTCCCAGACACAGAAGAAGGACACGACATGAACGCGCTTGCGGCACCACCCCGAAACGGAGAGCTCGGCTTCTGGGTGGCCCAACTGGCCGACAAGAAGCCCTCGCTCCCCCGTTTCACCGGCCGGGACTCCGTCGACGTGGCCATTGTCGGCGGCGGCTACACCGGACTGTGGGCGGCCTACTTCGCCAAGAAGCTCGAACCGTCGCTCTCGGTCGCCGTCTTCGAGGCCGAGCAGGTGGGCTACGGCGCGTCGGGGCGCAACGGTGGCTGGCTCTCGGCCATGCCGCCGGGAAACCGTGCCACCTTCGCCCGCGCCGGCGGAGGGCTGGAGGCGAGCCGGGCGCTGCAGCAGGAGTTCGTCGCCGGCGTCGACGCGGTCCTGGACATCCTTGAGGCCGAGGGGATCGATGCCGATCAGCACAAGGGCGGAGCGCTCGTCGCCGCCCACACGCGAGCGGGGCTGGGCCGACTTGTCACCCGGCGTGATGCCGAACTGAAGTACGGGCTGACCGACGACGAAGTCCACCTGCTCGACCGGGACGAGTTCCAGTCCCGGATCAACATCTCCACCGTCCACGGCGGACTCTTCTACAAGCACTGCGCGCGGATCCACCCCGCGAAACTCGTCTACGGCCTCGCCGACACCCTGACCTCCATGGGCGTCAGGATCTACGAGAGCAGCCGCGTGGACCGTGTCGAGGGCAGGACCCTCACCCTGGCCGACGGGCGTGTCACCGCGGCGAAGACGTTCATCTGCACTGAAGGCTATTCGGGACAACTGCTGGGCCGCCGGAGCCTGATCCCGGTCAATTCCTCGATGATCGTGACCAAGCCCCTGTCGGAGGAGGCGTGGCAGCAAATCGGCTGGGACGGGCCCCAGTGCCTCAACGACTCCGCTCACACGTTCATCTACTCCCAGCGGACGTCGGACGGCCGTATCGCCATGGGGGGCCGTGGTGTCCCCTACCGCTTCGGGTCCGGCACGGGGGGAGCCGGTGCGACCGCCCAGTCCACCATCGACCTGATCTCGCACAAGCTCAGTACCTTCTTCCCGAGCATCCCCTTCGAGGTGGATCACGCCTGGTCGGGAGTCCTGGGCGTCACGCGGGACTGGAACGGCGGCGTGCACTGGGACCCGGCATCCGGGATCGGATCGTCCACCGGCTACGCGGGACACGGTGTCACGGCGGCCTATGTCGGCGGCAGGACTCTCGTGGAGCTCGCCTTCGAGAAGGAAACCGAACGGACCACGCTTCCCTGGGTGGGCTACCGGGCGCCGAAGTGGGAACCGGAGCCCATCCGCTGGCTGGGTGTTCATGCCATGTACCGGCTCTTCGGTATCGCGGACCAGTGGGAAGAGCGCAGGGGCTCCAGCAAGACCTCACTCCTGGCCCGATTCGGCAGCCGCCTCGCCGGACTTCACGAGTAGACGAAAAGGAAACTGCTCTCATGGACGCACAACTCGCAGTCATCGGCCTGGGGAGCATCGGGAGCATGGCCCTGTGGCAGGCCTCACGGCTGTCCGGCTCGGTGGTGGGCTTCGAGGCAGCCACCCCCGCCCACGGCCGCAGTGCCGTGGGCGGAGACACCCGCCTGTTCCGCATGATCTACCTCGGCAGGCCCGAGTACTACCCCATCATCGAACGCTCCCGGGGCCTGTGGGCCGAGCTCGAAGCCGAAACCGGGCAGCAGGACATCCTCACGCCTACCGGGGGCCTGTCCATCGGGACAGCGAACGGCAGCTACATCAACAGCCTCCTCGAGGCAACGCGCGTCACCGGAGCCGAGCACTACGTCCTCAGCCGGGAGGAGTTGGCCGAACGCTACCCGCAGCACAATCTCCGCCCCGACGACTGCGCCGTCTACGACCCCCACGCCGGCGTTCTGCGCACCGACCGCGCCGTCAGCGCCGCCGTCGCGGCGGCCCAGGCCAACGGCGCCACCGTCCTTCAGAACACACCCGTGGACAGCATCACCGAAACCGACCACGGCGTGGTCGTCACCTCGGGCGACAGAACCTGGACGTTCGAGAAGGTCATCGTCGCCTCGGGCGGCTGGTCCCGAAGGCTCATGCCCGACCACCTCAAGGCCGTCACGGAAACCCATCGGATCGTCTTGACCTGGTTCATCGCCCAGGACGGCACGCAGTTCTCCCCGGAGAACTTCCCCACCTTCAGCCGGTGGTACGAGGATCGCTCCCTGTACGGCGCACCCGCCGTCGACGGCGTGACGGTCAAGGCATCAGTGGACGGACCGGTGGCCGGGCGCACCAGGGCAACCCCTGACCCGGACGCCGTGCCCAGGGAACTCACCCGGGAAGAAGTCGAAAAGGTCACCGAGATCGTCACCGAATTCTTCCCCGGCCTGATCCCCACCATCGCGCGCTCGGACGCCTTCCCCGACCTGTTCACCGAGGACAGGCATCCCCTCGTCGGCTGGCTGGACGAGAACAGCAGGATCTACTGTGCCACCGGGTTCTCCGGAAAGGGCTTCAAAATGGCGACCGGCTATGGCCACATCGCCGCACACGAGGCGCTCGGCAAGCAGACCATCGAAGGCCTGGACTTCGTGCGTCCGGACCGGTTCAAGACCAGGTAACCGCCCACCCCTGCCGCCTCGACGCAATGGCCTCTGTATCGCCATCCGGCTGACGGTCGTTGCAGGACTCAACTCTTGATGTCCCGCAACGGAGAACCAGCCGTATGCCGAACACGCCCTCTGGGCCGTCCTCGCCCCGGCCGCCGTCCTGGGGCCCTGCTCGGGGCGCTCGCGGTCACGGCGGCCGGTGGAGTTACGCATCCCGCGGCTGAGGCGGCGGGCGTCGGCCCACCCCGGAGCGCACAGGGACCATCCCAGCGGGACGGCGCAGACGGTGTCGGAACGACCGCGTACGCCCGTATTCAACTGGAGCTGACGTGCGGGCTGGCTATGGTGCCCCCTCGGGTTGGCTCTGGGGTGGGTTCAGGGGGTGTGTCCGCGCACCGTCTTCAGACACTCAGGCAGGACAGGGCCAGAAGCAGGGGCGGGAGGAGGACGGTGGCAACAACCGAGAGGGTTTTCACTGCGCTCTTGTCTCTTCGTTCATCTGCGAGCGCGCGGGACCTGGCGGCCTTCAAGTACTGTTCCTGGTTCGCTGCGTACGTACCGCGCGTCCGCTGCTCGGTTCCGATCCGAGGACTACGCGGTCACCGCACCGACGGGTGCTGGTGTGTGGCCCAGTGTTCGGCGGCAGTGATGCCCAGCAGCACAACGTCGTGGTAGCTGCCGGCGAAGAATTCATGCTGGCGAAGTCGTCCCTCCTCGACGAAGCCCAGCCTGCGGTAGAGAGCAAGGGAGGCGTCGTTGAACGCGTAGACCTCTACCTCACACTTGTTGTAGCGCTGCTCGGCGAACATGTAAGTGAGGACCAGTTCGGTGGCCTCAGTCGCGTATCCCCTCCCGCGGTGATCCTGGGTGATCTCGATTCCCGTCTTGAATCGTCCCGCACGGCTGTCGGTTTCTCCGACTGTCACAGACCCTGCGAAGACACGGTCGGCCAGCACCTCGACTACCAGCCGGAACGCTTCACCCCCTGGCGGACGCCCAGCGCGCTCAGCAGTCCAGGAACGAAAACTCTCAGCAGAGCGCGGAGGGTCGACCCGGTCGGCGTTGCGGACATCGACGGTGTTCTGGGCCAGGTCACGAAAGTCTTCCCAGTCTTCCGGCTCGACACCCCGCAGGCGTACCTTCTCGCCGGCCCACATGTCACTCATGGCGCCTACTATTTCAGTCGGTTGCAGGCGCTGTCGGCCGTGCACGTCAAATGCCACACGATATCGGCGGGATGCGGTCGCGCATCGAGTGGGCTCTGCTCTTGACGCCGCGTTCGACACCTACCTCCCGCTCCGCTACTCGTCGTGCCGGCAGTGCTGCGCTGTGACCAGCGGCCCGGCGGCCTGGCCGGCGGCAACGGAGTACACCGCACCACCGTGACCCGATGGGTCCGCGAGGTCATCGGCCTGCTCGCCGCCCGCGCCCCACGCCTGGACCGGGCCCTGAAGGGGATCGCCCGAATGGGCGGCGGCATCGTACTGCTGGACGGATCGGTGGTCCGCACCTGCCACGGCCTGCTCGTGATCGCCCTCACCGACGACCGGGGCCGACTGCTGTGGATCTCGGCGGCCCGCCCCGGGCGCACCTCGGAGATCACCGCCTGCCGGCACGACAAGCTCACCCAGAAACTGCGGGAAGTCGGACTCGGAGCCATCGCCGACCTGGGATTCGTCGGCCTCGACGACGGCGGCCCCGACGCCGACCCCGCCTGGGCGACCGCCCTGGTCAGGGCCTTGCTGGTCCTCACGAACCGGCGGAGTCGCCCGATGACCGACGATCTTCACCAAAGTCACCTGCCGGCGACCAGCACGAGCATCCCGATGCCCACGCACACCAGCCCAGTGACCAGCAACTTCAGCTTGCACACCTCCCACTGGTCCCGCCTCTTCGAAGAGCTGCCTGGCCTCGCGCGCATGCGTGCCACGACAGATCCCCGCATCGCCTCGATCATCGTCTGGAGCGACGTCACACGGGCCGAACACCCGCAATGCCCCATCGTCAGGAAGGAGCGCGGCAGCGGAAACGCCCGACTGCTCACCTCCCGCACCAGCGCACTCCACGAAGCCGACGTCGGCCGCGGCGAACGATTCCGCCTGCGCCAACGCCTCAGCCTCTACGCGACGCGACTCGCGGCAGCCTGCGACCAGAATCAGCCCCTGTGCGTCTCCGTACGCGCGATCATCGCGGAAGAGACCCGTACTCGCCGCACGGCCCAGTTGCGCTGGCCCTGCGGAATCAGCAGGTCAGCGGGCCTAGGACGCCAACCAGCCAAGCCCATCGCGCGTCAGGCCGAGCGCTCCGCTCAGTGCCAACTATCCCGCTTTCATGCCAACGAAAAAGCCTCGTCACACCCCGTCAGCGCCGGACCCTCGGCATCCCCAGCCCGATCCACGAGATGATCTCCCGCTGGATCTCGTTGTTGCCGCCGCCGAAGGTGAAGATGACCGCCGAGCGGTAGCCGCGTTCCAGTTCGCCGCGCAGGACCGCGCCGGCCGAGCCCTCCTTCAGGACACCGGGGGTCGCGACGATCTCCATCAGCCAGGCGTAGGCGTCGCGCCGGGCCTCGGAGCCGTAGACCTTGACGGCTGAGGCGTCCTGCGGGGTGAGGGTGCCGTCCTGGACGGCGCTGACCATCTGCCAGTTGAGCAGTTTGAGCGCGTCCAGGCGGGTGTGGGTGCGGGCCAGGAGGCGCCGTACCCAGGGCAGATCGGCGACGCGGCGGCCGTCGGCGAGTTTGGTCTCCATCGCCCAGCGCTGCACGTCGTGCAGGGCGCGGATCGCCATGGTGCCGTGGGCGGCCAGGGTCACGCGCTCGTGGTTGAGCTGGTTGGTGATCAGCCGCCAGCCCTGGTTCTCGGCGCCGACCCGGCGGGAGACGGGGACGCGGACGTTCTCGTAGTAGCCGGCGGTGGTGTCGTGCGAGGCGAGGGTGTTGATCAGGGTGCAGGAGTAGCCGGGGGCGGTGGTCGGCACCAGGAGCATGGTGATGCCCTTGTGCGGCGGGGCGCCGGGGTCGGTGCGCACGGCCAGCCACACCCAGTCGGCCGTGTCGCCGTTGGTCGTCCAGATCTTCTGGCCGTCGACGACGTACTCGTCACCGTCCCGTACCGCCCTGGTGCGCAGGGACGCGAGGTCCGTGCCCGCGCCCGGCTCGCTGTAGCCGATGGCGAGGTCGATCTCGCCGGAGAGGATCCTCGGCAGGAAGTACGCCTTCTGCTCGTCGGTGCCGTACTGCATGATCGTCGGGCCGACGGTGTTCAGCGCCATCAGCGGCAGCGGTACGCCGGCCTGGGCGGCCTCGTCGAAGAAGATGAACTGCTCCATGGCCGTCAGGCCTCGCCCGCCGTACTCCTTCGGCCAGCCCACACCGAGCCAGCCGTCCGAGCCGAGCCGCCGGATGGTCTCGCGGTAGAACCGCTTCTGGGCGGCCGGGTCGCCGTGCCGGGCGTACAGGTGGTCCGGGACCAGTTCGGCGAAGTACGACCGCAGTTCGGTACGCAGCCGCTGCTGCTCGGGCGTGTATTCGAGGTGCACGGCGCCTCCAGGCTCCCAAGGCCGGTCCTGTCGGCGCACACCGTAGAACGTGTTCCAGAAATAGGGAATGGCGTTGTCAGTTCAGCGTGGCGAGGAAGTCCGTGCACGCCCGCGCGCAAGCGCGGCATGCCGCCGCCGAGTCCTCCGCTCCTGGTTGCCGGTCGAAGACGTGGGCGGCCTCCAGGCACACGGTCCGGCACCACTCCACCTGGACTCGGATGCCTGCCTCGTCCACCTGGTTCTGCTCGGACAGCACGCGGCAGGTCGCGTCACAGACCTCCGCGCACATGATGCCCTTGCGTCGTACGAGTTCCTGGTTCTCGGTGCCGTCGGGATCCACGAGGCTCGCGCGCAGCGCGCACGCCCGTGCGCACTCGGTGCACGCCTGCGCACAAGCGAAACGGTCCTCCAGGAACCGGAACAGCTCCTGCTGGGATGTCGTCGAAGTCACACCGCGCGGGTAGCCCCGGTCGGCGCCGGTCAAACCGGTGTCCCCGCGGAGAACCCTCCGACAAGCGTCCTGCTCCCGTCGGCCGCGAGGGCCGGGTTCATGGTGAGGGCCAGAGGACCAGGGGTACCCGCGTGCCATGAATAGCGCATGGATGGAGATGGCCGCGGGCGGCGACGCCCCCGGCTTCGGGTTCGTCGTGACCGGTCTGGTGGTCGTGGCGCTGCTGTTGGGCGCCTTCATCCTGGGCCTGCGGCACAAGCGCCGGCGCCCGCCGCGGCCCGACGAGCAGCCCAGGCTCCCCGAGGGCGGCCCGGTCCGCGAGACGCTGGAGCGCCGTGAGCCGGACGAGATGCCGAGAAGTGAGGAGCGTCTGACGCCGCACGAGCTGAAGACGCACGGCAACCAGAGCGATCGGACCAGCGCCTCGCAGACGCGCCCGCGCTGGAACGAGGGCAGCAGCGGTGGCTTCGGCAGCGGCGGCCCGGGAGGCCGCTGAGCCGCCACCGGCTCGTACAGCACGTCGTACACAGGGAAGTGAGAACCATGGCCGATCCCGCCCGCAGCACCCTGCCACTGCCCGACTACGACCACCTGCCGATCGGCAGCCTGGAGAGCCGGGTGCGGTCGCTGTCCGCGGACGAGGTCGAGCAGCTGCTCGCGTACGAGCGGTCGCACGCCGACCGACTGCCGGTGATCCGGGTGCTCGACTCCCGGCTTGAGCAGTTGCAGGGGGGCGCCGAACCGACGTCCGGCGACCCGAACGCCCTGCGCCCCGAAGCGGGGGCGGGCGGCAGGGGAGGCTCTCCCGTGTCGCCGGCGACCTCGCCGCAGCCGCACAGCCCCCCGCCGCACGGCACACCGGACCAGCCGGCCCAGCCGAAGGGTGACCGCACGTAAGGAAGCCACCCCGCCCAGGAAAGGGCCCGTGCCTGTGCACGGGCCCTTTGCCATGCCTCGCCTCCGGTGAAGTGAGGTGGATCACAGGCTTGGGGTGCAGCGTGGGGCGGGGGCCAGCGTCTTTTCAGAGGTGTAGGGGGCCACTGAGACGCAGGACGGTGAGGATGGAGCAGGTTCGGGCGGACGGCTTCGACGAGTTCGCGGCCGCCCGTTGGTCGGCGCTGCTCCATGTCGCGCGTCTGCTCACGGGGGGCGATCGGCAGCGTGCCGAGGATCTTGTGCAGGAGGCCTTGGTCAAGTTGTGGTTCGCCTGGCCGAAGATCGCCGAGCAGGCTCCGGAGGCGTACGTCCGCACCGTGCTGGTGCGGCTGGCGGCCCGCTCGGCGCGGCGGCGCTGGTGGGGGGAGCGCCCGGTGGAGCAGCTGCCGGACCGGGCCGACCCGGGCGACATGTCGTCGGCCGTCGCGGAGCGTTCGCGGCTGGAGGCGGCGCTCGCCCTGCTGTCACCGAAGCAGCGGGCCGCGGTGGTGCTGCGCTACTACGAGGACCTGCCCGAGGCGCAGGTCGCCGAGGCCCTGGGCTGCCCGGTGGGCACCGCCCGGTCCCATGCGTCGCGCGGAGTCGCGCAGCTCCGCCGGATCCTGTCCGACGCCGTCAGGCCCGTGGGGTGAAAGGAGAACCGATGGACGACTTCGAGCGGGACCTGTCGCGGCTGATGCGCGACACCCGGCAGCACACCCCCTATGAGCCCGAGCACCGGCAGCGGCTGCACGCGGGCATCCGCGCCCGCCGCCGGTCGCGACTGCTGTGGAAGGCGGGGGGCTCCGCCGTGGCGGTGGCCGGGCTCAGCGTCGGGCTGGCCCTGCTGCCCAGCATGCTCACCCGGGCGCAGCCCGCCGACCACCGGCCGCAGCCGGCGACGAGCCCGACGACCTCGCCGGACAGCACGCCATCGACCGCCCCACCGGCGCCGAGCACGACGCCGACCGAGCAGCCCGAGACGAACCTGCCCGCGACCATGACCGACGGCAGCACCCCGACCGTGCCGACGAGCGAGCCTGCCGCCTACCCCACGCCGACAGCCACGGCCTCCGAGGGCCGGGCCGGCACGACGCCGCCCGCGACGCCGCCCTCCCCGACGCCCACGACGGCCCCTGCGTCCCCACTGGACTCCGAGGAACCCTCCGCATCGGTCCACCCCGAGTAGCCGCCTGAGCGGCCCTCCCCGTCCCGGGCGATTTCGCCCCGAACCTTCCTTCACCGCACCACCCGCCACGGGCGCCTTCGGCATGCCCGGAACCGGCGCCCGGGCCCGTCCCGCGCCAGAAGAGGACCGTGAAACAGCCATGCGAACCGTACGGCGGTCGGCCCTGATCGACCGCCCGATACCCGAGCCGTCCGCGTTGCCCCGGCGGGCGCCCCTGCCCGCGCACCACCCGGAACCCGTCCTCGACGTGGTCGTTCCCGTGTACAACGAGGAGAACGACCTGGAGCCCTGCGTCCGGCGGCTGCATGCTCACCTCGGCGAGACCTTCCCCTACGCCTTCCGCATCACCATCGCCGACAACGCCAGCACCGACGCCACCCCGCGGATCGCCGCCCGGCTGGCCGCGGAGCTGCCCGGCACGGACTGGATCCGGCTCGCCGAGAAGGGGCGGGGCCGGGCGCTGCACACGGCGTGGTCACGCTCCCGCGCCCCGGTGCTCGCGTATCTGGACGTGGATCTGTCCACCGACCTCGCCGCGCTGCTGCCGCTGGTCGCGCCGCTGATCTCGGGTCACTCGGACATCGCCATCGGCTCCCGCCTGGCCCGGGGCTCACAGGTGGTGCGCGGACCGAAACGGGAGATCATCTCCCGCTGCTACAATGGGCTGCTGCGCTCCACGCTCGCCGTGGGGTTCTCCGACGCGCAGTGCGGGTTCAAGGCGGTGCGGCGGGACGTCGCCGAGCGGCTGCTGCCACTGGTGGAGGACCGCGAGTGGTTCTTCGACACCGAGCTGCTGGTGATCGCCGAGCGCGCGGGGCTGCGGATCCACGAGGTGCCGGTGGACTGGGTGGACGACCCCGACAGCCGGGTCCACATCCTCTCCACGGCACTGGCCGATCTGCGGGGCATGGCACGAATCGGCCGGGCCCTGGCCGGCGGCCGGCTGCCGCTGACCGCGCTGCGCCGCAGCGGCGGCGACCTCGACGGGGAACTGCCCGCGGGCCTGGCCCGGCAGGTGGTGCGCTTCGCCGCGGTCGGCGCCGCCAGCACCCTGTGCTATCTGCTGCTGTACACCCTGCTCAGACCGGCGACGGGAGCGCAGGCCGGCAACGCGCTCGCCCTGCTCGCCAGCGCGATCGCCAACACGGCGGCCAACCGGCGGCTCACCTTCGGGGTGCGGGGCCGCGACGGCGCGCTCCGTCACCAGCTCAAGGGCCTGGCCGCCTTCGTGGTCGGGCTGTTCCTGACCAGCGGTTCGCTGGCCGTCCTCCACCACACCGCGCCCGGTGCCGGCCACCGGGTCGAGCTGGTCACGCTGATCGCCGCCAACCTGGCCGCGACGCTGCTGCGCTTCCTCCTCCTCCGGGCCTGGGTGTTCCCGGCCCGCCGTACGACAGGAACCACCTCGCCATGAGTACCGTCCAGCTGCGCCGCCCACCCTCCGGCGTCGGCCGCCCCGAAGTCCCCAGCGGCTCCAGGGAGTTGCGGCCGAGGCTGCGTGCCGCCGCCATCCGCTACGGGCCGGTGCTGCTGACGTACGGCGTGCTGAAGCTGGCCGGCTTCGCCGTCTTCATGTACCTGCTGGACTCCGCGGGCGACTTCCGGAAGAAGAACCCGCGCTTCGGCGGCGGCGAACACGCCTGGGACGTCCTGGCCAGTTGGGACGGCTGGTGGTACCAGCAGATCGCCGAGCACGGGTACGACCCCGCACTGGAGCCCGTCCCGGGTGCGAAGGGCCTGATCACGCTGGAGGGCAACTCGGCGGCGTTCTTCCCGCTGTACCCGACCCTGATGCGGCTGGTCTCGGAGTGCACCGGACTGGGCCTGTACGGCGCCGGCATGACGGTCTCCGTCATCGCCTCGTTCGTCGCGGCACTGGGCGTCTACGCCGTGGCGAAGCGTCTGGGCGGCCACCGGGCCGGTCTGGTCGCGGCGGGGCTGTGGGCGGTGTGGCCGGGCTCGGGCACGGAGTGGTCGGGCTACTCGGAGTCCCTCTACACGGCCCTGGCCGCGTGGGCCTGTCACGCCGTCATGTCCCGCCGCTGGCTCACCTCCGGCTTGCTGACCTGCGCGGCGGGGCTCTGCCGGCCCACCGCCATCGCGCTCGTCGCCGCCCTGGCCGTGGCCGTGGCGCTGTCCTTGCGCCGTGGTGAGGACGGGGTGCGCCGCCCGCTCGCCGCCGTGGCGATCGCGCCGTCGGGCCTGTTCGGCTACCTCGCCTGGGTCAACTACCGCATGGGCGACATCAACGGCTACTCCAAGCTGCAGGACGGCGCCTGGGCCCACAAGTTCGACTGGGGGGTCCACACGTTCAACGTGCTGACGTCCATCCCTGTCGGTCACTTCGACTACCTGTTCGCGATGCCCTTCGAGGACGTCATCGGAGTCTGCGTGGTGCTGATGGTGCCGGTGCTGACGGTGCTGCTGCTGCGTCTGCGACCGCCCGCCGTGCTCGTCGTCTACACGGTCCTGTCCTACCTCATGGTGATGACGACCCAGCAGTACTTCGGCAACGTCTCGCGCTATCTGCTCCCGCTCTTCCCGCTGTTCGTCCCGCTCGCCCTCGCGCTGCGCCGGCTCGGATGGCCGTCCCTGGTCACGGTCCTCGGCACGGCCGCGCTGGCCTCCGGGTCGTACGCGGGGTACGTGCTGTTCGTGCTCGGAGTGCCGTAGACGAACCCCGAACGGCCCCGGCGCCCGCTGAGATGTCTCCGAAACATTCCCTTCACGCAGGAAGTATTTAGGGGTAACGGCCGCTGCCTACCGTGCCTGCCTTGTCGTCCCCGACCCGCAGCAAGGAGGCCTGGCATGAGTGCCGAGCCACGACTGGCAGAAGTCGCCGAGCCGGAACCCGCGCAGGAGGCAGCGCAGGGTACGGACCAGGCCGTCAAGGAGACCCTGGAGGACTACACCCTCCGCTTCGCACCGCGCAGCTACCGGCGCTGGACCCCGATGGTGGTGGCGACGACCGCGCTCGGCGGCATCGCCTACATGGCCGACTTCTCCATCGGGGCCGGCATCGGCCTGGCCCACGGCACCGGCAACGCGCTGCTCGCCATCGCCGTCGCCGCCGTCGTCATCTTCGTGACGGGCTTTCCGCTCGCCTACTACGGGGCCCGCCACAACATCGACCTGGACCTGATCACCCGCGGCTCCGGCTTCGGCTACTTCGGTTCGGTGCTCACCAGCGTCATCTTCGCCAGCTTCACCTTCATCTTCTTCGCCCTCGAAGGCTCGATCATGGCCCAGGGCCTGAAGCTGGGCCTCGGACTGCCGCTCTGGCTGGGCTACCTGGTCTCCACCCTGATGGTGATCCCCCTGGTGATCTACGGCATGACGGCGCTGAGCAAGCTCCAGGTGTGGACCACCCCCATCTGGCTGCTGCTGATGGTCGGCCCGCTGGTCTACCTGGTCACCACCGACCCGGGCAGCGTCGACCGCTTCCTCGCCTACGCGGGCACCGACGGGGAAGGCGGCGTCAACACCGCCTCCGTGCTGCTCGGCGCGGGCGTTTGCCTGTCGCTGATCGCGCAGATCGGCGAGCAGATCGACTACCTGCGCTTCATGCCGCCCAAGACCGAGGCCAACAAGCGCAGTTGGTGGACGGCCGTGGTGATGGCCGGTCCGGGCTGGGTGGTGCTGGGCGCGCTGAAGCAGGCCATCGGCGTGTTCCTCGCGGTGTACATCATCGCCGAGGTCGGTGCCTCCGCCGCGCCCGAACCGATCCAGCAGTTCAAATACGCCTTCGACGCGATGATGCCGTCCTGGATCGTCCTCCCGCTGGCCGTGGCCCTGGTCGTGATCAGCCAGATCAAGATCAATGTCACGAACGCCTACTCCGGCTCCCTCGCCTGGACCAACTCCTTCACCCGGGTCACGAAGCGCTACCCGGGCCGGATGGTCTTCGTCCTGGTCAACCTGGGCTTCGCGCTCGCGCTGATGGAGGCGGACATGTTCAGCTTCCTCAACGGCATCCTCGGCTTCTACTCGAACTGCGCGATCGCCTGGGTGGTCACCGTGGCCACCGACATCGGCATCAACAAGTACGTGCTGAAGCTGTCCCCGCACGCCCCCGAGTTCCGCCGGGGCATGCTCTACGCCGTCAACCCGGTCGGGGTCGTCTCCTTCGTCGCCGCCTCGGGGCTGTCCATCGCGATGTACTTCCACGGCCTCGGCGACACACTCCAGCCGTACTCCCCCGTCGCCGCGGCCGTGATCGCGTTCGTCCTCACACCGCTGATGGCCGTGGTCACCAAGGGCAGGTACTACCTGCGCCGCACCGACGACGGCATCGCCGAGCCCCTCCTGGACGAGGACGGCAACCCCAGCGCCGTCACCTACGAGTGCCATGTGTGCCGGCAGCAGTTCGAGCGGCCGGACGTCGCCGCATGCCGGACGCACGACGCGGTCGTCTGCTCGCTGTGCCTGAGCACCGACAAGGTCGGAGACCACGTCCTGCCGGCCGCGGTCTGACCCGTGGGCGGGAGCGCGGCCGGGCGCTCCCGCCGCAGGACACGTTCCAACTCGGTCTCGGACGCGTCGTACGGGACCGGACGGGCGGCGGCTCCGGGGCCCGGCCTGCATACTGATCTTGCGCTGCGCGGCGAGCGGGCCGACGGTCGGAGAGGGGATGACGGGACGTGACCACCGATGAGCATGACGGGCGGGGAATCCCCCACGATCCGCCGGGCATCCCCCCGGCCCCCGACGACGTGTGGCTGAGGTTCCTCACGGACAGCGAGTCCGCCATACGCGTCTCCGCTCCCCGGGAGCCCTCCGCCGAGGAGCGGGCGGCGGGGCGGGGACTGCGGCCCCCGCTCGCCGTCGGCGACCTGTGGCAGCCGGAGGAGTTGTGGGTGCGCGTGGCGTGGCAGGACCTGGACCGCCGTGCCAAGGTCCGGCGCGCGGGACGGGTCGTCGCCACCGCGGCGGCCGTCGCCCTGGCCCTGGGGGCCTGGTCCCAGCTGTCCACCGGCGCGGGCACGGGCCACCGGCCCGGCGAGAGCACGGTGCGGCAGGTCGAGGGGGCGACCGCCCGGCTGCCCACGGCCACACCCGTCCCCTCCGCATCCCCCTTCCCGCAGCCGTCCCGATAGCCCACGCAAGGGGTACGGTCGCGCCCCGCCGCCTAGGATGAACGACACAGGCCGGATCTGGGCGCTCGTCCGGGCGCGGCCCCCCACAGGCAGGAACGCGCAGGCACCGAAGGGGGACGGAGATGAGCGCGCCACGCCTCAGCAGCACTCCATTGCCGGGTATAGGGGTCCGCTACGACCTGACGACACGGGACAACGGCCGGCGCCTCTCGGTGGTCGCACACCGCGACGGGCACCGGACGGTCAGCGCCTACCGCGAGGACGACCCGGACGCGTGCGACCTCTCGGTGCGACTGACGTCCGAGGAGGCTGCCACGCTCATCGACGCCCTGATGCCCGAGCACCACACGCCGAACCTGCTGTCCACCACCGACCTGGGACTTGTCGCCGAGCGGATCGAGCTGCCCGGCTCCTCGCGCTGGAACGGGAGGCTGCTGGGCGAGTCCCGGATCCGTACCGAGACCGGTGCGTCCGTCGTGGCGGTGCTGCGCCGGGCGGAGGCGATCCCCTCCCCCACCCCGGGCTTCCGGCTGGCCGGCGGCGACATCCTCATCGTGATCGGGACCCGCGAGGGCGTGGAGGCGGCCGCCGCGATACTCGGGCGGGAGTGACCCGCCATGCACTCCTCCGCCGTCTTCCTGATCGAGTTCGGCTGCCTCATCCTCGGGCTCGGGCTGCTCGGCCGCTTCGCCGGGCGCTTCCGCTTCTCGCCGATCCCCCTCTATCTGCTGGCCGGGCTCGCCTTCGGGGAGGGCGGGCTGCTGCCGCTGGGCGCCAGCGAGGACTTCGTCGCCGTCGGCGCAGAGATCGGTGTCATCCTGCTGCTGCTCATGCTGGGCCTGGAGTACACGGCCACCGACCTCGTCTCCCACCTCAGGACCCACTACCCCGCCGGGCTCCTCGACGCCGTCCTCAACGCCCTGCCGGGGGCGGTCCTGGCCCTGCTGCTCGGCTGGGGCCCGGTCGCCGCCGTCGTCCTGGCCGGCGTCACCTGGGTCTCCTCCTCGGGCGTCATCGCCAAGATCCTCGGGGACCTGGGGCGGCTGGGCAACCGCGAGACCCCGGCCATTCTGAGCATCCTCGTCCTGGAGGACCTCTCCATGGCGGTGTACCTGCCCATCGTCACGGCCCTGCTGGCCGGGGTGGGCCTGGCGGCGGGCGGCGTCACGCTGGCCATCGCCGTGGGCGTGCTGACCCTGGTGCTGGTCCTCGCTGTGCGCTTCGGCCGCCTCGTCTCACGCTTCGTCTCCAGCGACGACCCGGAGAAGCTGCTGCTGGTCGTCCTCGGTGTCACGCTCGTGGTCGCAGGGGTCGCCCAGCAGTTGCAGGTGTCGGCGGCGGTGGGCGCCTTCCTGGTGGGCATCGCGCTGTCGGGTGAGGTCGCCGAGGGCGCGACGACTCTGCTCGCGCCGCTGCGGGACCTGTTCGCCGCGGTGTTCTTCGTCTTCTTCGGCCTGCACACCGACCCGGCCAGCATCCCGCCCGTGCTGCTGCCCGCCCTCGCCCTGGCCGCCGTCACCACCGCCACGAAGATCGCCACGGGCTACTGGGCCGCGCGCCGCGCGGGGATCGGGCCCAGAGGCCGCTGGCGCGCCGGCGGCACCCTCGTCGCCCGTGGCGAGTTCTCCATCGTCATCGCCGGGCTCGCCGTCACGTCCGGCATCGAGCCCTCCCTCGGGCCCCTGGCCACGGCGTACGTCCTCATCCTGGTCCTGCTCGGCCCTCTGACCGCCCGCTGGACGGAACCTCTGGCCACGCGCCTGACCGCACGCTCCCACCTGCGCAGGACGACGGTCTCCCCGGGCGCGCACGAGGCACTCGGCGACCAGGACACGGTCGGCCGCACCTGAGCGAACCCGGGGCAGCCGGTGAGGACCCTCGTGGGCCGCCGGAGCAGGCAAGGAGCCCCGGCGGGACAGCCGGTACCGCCGCGTTCAGCCCGTCTTCCAGCCCTTGCGCGTGTCGATCCGCTCCCACTCCGCGTCCCACTGGGCGAAGCGCCGCCGGTCGAGGGCCAGGCGGGTCAGCCAGACGACTGACAGGACCGCTCCGCCCGCGAACACCCCTGCGAGCGCGCCGCCCATCGCGGTGTGGAGCCACACCTCGCCGTCGGACACCGGCCGGCTCGTGATGTCACCGTTGCGGTTCACCCATACGGCGATGGTGCTCCCGGCGGGGGCCCTGGGCGCCACCCGGGCCTCCTCCCGGTGCGTGGAGCCGTCAGGCGCGGTCCACCGCACCTTGCCCCACACCCGGTGGTCGCTCGCCGTACGGGCCGGGGACGGGCCGGGAGCGTCCTCGACGACCACCGCCGTGACCCGGCGGGTCTCGGCACGCTGGCGTTCGGCGGCCCGCTCGACCGTGCCCGCCGCCATCGTCCCGGCGACCAGCCCGCCCAGCAGGGCGAGCACCCAGCCGGCGAGCACGACCCAGGCTTCGACGACGTCGACGCGCCGCTTGAGCGCGTTGCGTCGCCACCGCCACCACCGCACGGTCACCCGCTCTGACGCTTTCATGGGCCGACACCCCCTCTTGAGCACCGGCAGCACCCTTCCAGTGTGCGCCTGACTGCCGCTGACGCTCGCCGATCAGTGCCGGGCCGCTCACCGCGAGGGTGTGAGGAACGTGGTTCACACGGGAGAGGCCGCGATCCGTACCCGGTCGCTCTCGTCGCCCGAGAGGAAGGAGGCCATCGCGCGGCCCTCCTCGGCGACGGCGCCGCGGTCGGACCGGGAGAAGCGGCGCAGCGGGTTCACCAGCACCGTGTCCGCCTCGACGGTCCAGGTCGCGGCGACCCTGCCGTCGACCAGCACGACGCGCTCACCTGCGACGGACAGGTGGCGGTGCGCGTCGTCGATGATGCGGCTGCGGTCGTGGTAGCCGAGGATCGCGTTGTCGAACGCCGGCAGGAACCGCACGGGCGCCGGTGTGTCGGGGTCGGGGCGGGGCGCGTCGGGGAGGTCGAGCAGTTCGCGGCCGCGTTCGTCGCGGAAGGCGACCAGTTCCTCGCGCAGGGCGGAGACCGCGGCGGGCAGTCCGGCGAGGCCGCACCAGGCGCGCAGGTCGGCCGAGGCGGCGGGGCCGAAGGCCGTCAGGTAGCGCCGCACCAGCGCCTGGCCGACCGGGTCGGAGCCGTCCGTCGCGGGCGGGTCGACCTCGCGCCCCAGCCAGGAGGAGATGAGCGCGTAGCGCACTCCGGCTTTCGTGCGCCACAGTCCGCGCGGCGGCAGTTGGACCGTCGGGAGGAGGGCTGCGACCAGCATCTCGCCCAGGGGCCGGGGCCCCGGCGCGGGCCAGCGGCCGGCGACGGCTCGCGCGAGTTCCGGCATGGAGCGCGGCTCGCCGTCGTCCAGGACCTTCCGGCCCGCCGCGGCGAGTTCTCCGGGATCGACCCCGTCGAGCTCGCGCCGGTAGACCCCGAGGACCCGCTGGCGCAGCATGCCGTCATGGCGGGCACGCCAGGCGACGACGTCGTCGGCGGTGACGAGATGGACGGTGCGGCGCATGAGGTGGGTACGCACGACGCGCCGCCCGGTCAGCAGCTCCGACAGCTCCGCCGGGTCGAACGCCCGCAACCGCGACCACAGGCCGGGGAACGGCTCCTGCGGTTCCTGCGCCTGAAGGCCGCACAGGTGCGCGACGGTGTCGAGGACCGGCAGGTCGGCGCGGGCGAGGAGCAACTGCCGGGCGAGGGTGGCGCGGTTGAGCGCCCGGGCGTCGAGAACGGTCATCGGTGCACCTCGGCCTTTGCGTCGTGTGCCGACCCGCGGTCCAGGTGCCCGGGCGGCGTCCACGATCACCGTGGCACGGGATGCGGTCAGGTCATGACCGCAAAGTGCGCCGCCGGGGGCGGTCATGACCGCATGGGCCACCGCAGCCGGCCGCCCGGGGCGCGGTGGTCAGCGTGGTCCTGCGCGTCCACCGCCTGTGCGGCCGGCTGGGCACGCTGCTGTCGGTGGCCACGCACAGCGCGCCCGTCCGCCGCGCGCTCGAGGCGAACGCCGACACCGCCGGCACGCGACTGGTCGTCCACGCCCGCGCCGACACCGCCGTCGCCGCGGCGTTCGCGGCAGCGGCCTGAGACCGGTTCCGCTGCGTCACGGCATCGTGCTCTGCGCGCTGACCAGCTCGGTGACCGCGCGCAGACCGCCGTGGGCGAGGGCGGCGCGCTGCCGGTCCGCGCCGGTCCCGTCCTGCAGCAGCCGGTGGATCAGGGAGGTGACCTGACGGCTGTCACCGGACGCGTCGAGGGCGGGAGCGACGTGCCGCAGGAACTCGTAGAGCACGTCGCCGGCGCGGTGCGGTGTGCCGTCCGGGGCGATCAGGGTGTCGCCGAGCCCATGGCGGGCGGCGTGCCACATGGCGGCCTGCAGCAGTTCGGGCGCGCAGTCGGGCAGGGGCATGTCGGCGGCCGCTTCCGCCAGTGAGGTCTCCACGAGAGCCCGGATGATCGCGGCGAGCATGACCGCCTCGTCCGCCCTCAACTGGACGTCCAGGCACCGCACCTCGATGGTGGGGTAGGTCGCCGAGAGCCGGGCCTGCCAGTAGAGCTGACCGGTGTCGGAGATCAGACCGGACTCCTCCAGCCGTTCCACGCGCCGGTCGTAGTCGGCGGCGTCCTGGAAGTGCGGGGGCATGCCGCTGACCGGCCACCGGCTGAAGATCACCGTGCGCCAGCTCGCGAAGCCGGTGTCGTGGCCGTCCCAGAGCGGGGAGTTCGCGGCCATGGCCGTCAGTGTCGGCAGCCGGAAGCGGATCCGGTTCAGGACCTGGACGCCCGCCTCCCGGTCGGGAACGGCGACGTGCACATGCGTGCCGTTGACCAGTTGTTCCGCCACCAGTTGCGGCGCCTGGGTGACCATGGCCCGGTAGCGGGCCTGGTCGGTGACGGCGATGGGGCGGCCGTGCCGCAGCGGCGGTGTGCCGCAGACCCCGATCCGGCAGCCGTGCTCCTCCGCGGCCACACCGACGGCGTGCCGCAGCCGCAGCAGGTGGCCGCCGACCTCCTCCAGGGTGTCGCAGACCGGGGTAGCGACCTCGACCTGTGCCTGGAGCAGCTCGTACTGCACCTCCTGGTCGGTCACGAGATGTCCCACGCCCGCCGCGGCGCGCACCTTGTCCGCCTGAGGTACCGGCAGGCCCGTGACCGGGTCGAGCAGCAGGTACTCCTCTTCCACGCCGATCGTCGTCATCGAACCCTCTGTTCCGCCCGGCGCCGGGCCGGATTCCGGCGCGCGGGTGGCGCACCGCACGCGGCCGGCCATCTTCCGGGGACCGGCCCGTGGCCTACCGAGTGCCGCACCCGGCCCGGAACAAAACGTGACACAGACACAGAAAACGCTTACACCGAAAAGAAGCCCTGGACGAAGCCCGTTGCGCCGGATCGGCACCGCGTGGGAGTCGGTCCGCAGAACCGCGCCCACGCACCCCCAACCCGTCGTCCCGCGACGGCCGCCCGGCAACGCGCTGCCGGGTGTGCGGCTCAGTTTCTACGACCGGATACGTGACGGGCTCGGGCCGGTCCTCCCTTCCGCCGTGATGAAGAGGATTCTCACCGGACTCACCGGACTCAGCGGCCTCCTCGTTTCCCTCGCGGCAACCGCGATCGTGCGCAAACGGCGTTGACCCACCGCTCGGTCGGACCCCACCGCTCGGTCGAATGGATCACTCCGCCATTCGGCCGAAGGACACTCGACGGCAGGCAAGGGTGACGAACCGGAAGCAATAGGTTCCTCCGGGGCGGATCACCGCCCGTGCACCGTTGCCGGCGATCGAGGACTGATGGCGACACATACTGAACCGGTTGCGCCCGTACCCGCGGTGGAGCGCCGCGGCCGAGGGAAGGTGGTCGTCTCCTGGCTGACGACCACCGATCACAAGAAGATCGGGCACCTGTATCTGATCACGTCGTTCGGTTTCTTCCTGGTCGCCGGGGCGCTGGCGATGCTCATCCGGGCCGAACTGGCCCGACCGGGACTGCAGATCGTCTCCAGCGAGCAGTACAACCAGGCGTTCACCATGCACGGCACGATCATGCTGCTGCTGTTCGCGACGCCCACCTTCGCGGGCTTCGCCAACGCGGTCATGCCGCTGCAGATCGGCTCGCCCGACGTGGCCTTCCCGCGGCTGAACATGCTGTCGTACTGGCTGTTCCTCTTCGGCGGCCTGATCGTGCTCGGCAGCTTCCTCACTCCGCAGGGCGCCGCCGACTTCGGCTGGACCGCGTACACCCCCCTCAGCGGCGGGGAGCGCACCCCTCACATCGGCGGCGACCTGTGGATCATGGGGCTGGCGCTGTCCGGCTTCGGCACCATTCTCGGCTCGGTCAACTTCATCACCACCATCATCTGCATGCGCGCCCCCGGCATGACCATGTTCCGGATGCCGATCTTCACCTGGAACGTGCTGCTCACCTCGGTGCTGGTGCTGCTGGCCTTCCCGGTCCTGGCCGCCGCGCTGCTCGTGCTGGAGGCGGACCGGCGCTTCGGGGCCCAGGTGTTCAACGCCGAGAACGGGGGTGCGGTCCTGTGGCAGCACCTGTTCTGGTTCTTCGGCCATCCCGAGGTGTACATCCTGGCGCTGCCGTTCTTCGGGGTGATCACCGAGATCATCCCCGTCTTCGCCCGTAAGCCGATCTTCGGATACACGGGTCTGGTCGGCGCCACCGTCTCCATCGCCGGGCTGTCGGTGACGGTGTGGGCGCACCACATGTTCGCCACCGGAGCGGTACTGCTGCCGTTCTTCTCCTTCATGACGTATCTGATCGCCGTGCCGACGGGTGTGAAGTTCTTCAACTGGATCGGCACGATGTGGCGGGGCTCGCTGTCGTTCGAACCACCCATGCTCTGGGCGCTCGGCTTCCTGGTCACCTTCCTCTTCGGGGGCCTGACCGGCGTCGTCCTGGGCTCCCCGCCGCTCGACTGGCACGTCACCGACAGCTATTTCGTGATCGCTCACTTCCACTACGTGCTGTTCGGCACCATCGTGTTCGCGATGTTCGGCGGATTCAGCTTCTGGTGGCCGAAGATGACCGGCACGATGCTCGACGAGCGTCTGGAGAAGATCCACTTCTGGACGCTGTTCGTCGGCTTCCACACCACGTTCCTGGTGCAGCACTGGCTCGGCGCCGAGGGCATGCCCCGCCGCTACGCCGACTATCTGGCCGCCGACGGTTTCACCGCCCTCAACACCGTCTCCTCGATCGGCGCGTTCCTGCTCGGCCTGTCGACCCTGCCCTTCCTCTACAACGTGTGGCGGACCGCGCAGAAGGGCGAGAAGGTCGAGGTCGACGACCCCTGGGGCTACGGCCGCTCCCTGGAGTGGGCCACGTCCTGCCCGCCGCCCCGCCACAACTTCCTCACGCTGCCCAAGATCCGCTCCGAGTCCCCCGCCTTCGACCTGCGTCACCCGGACCTGGCGAGTTTCGACGAGGCGGAGAACACCGGGCGGCGCGATGTGCTCGACGCCGAGGGGCACAAGGGCGACCGGCGGTGAGACGCGGCAGGCGCGTGACACCGGCCGGTGAGCCGAGCAGCGTCCTGGCCGACGAGACCGAGGGGTACCTTCTCGCCCACGCCCACCGCCACCAGGCGCAGCAGGAGGCCGAGGATCTCTGCGCGCGGATGCCGTGGCTGACCACGGCCCAGGCCGAGGAACTCACCGCCCAGTACATTCGCCGGCGCCTCGATGTCACCCGGCAGCTGATGCTCGGCACCGTGCGACGAGCCGCAGAGCTGCGGGAGGAGTACGAGAGCCGCTACGCCGAGCTCCGGAGGGCCCTGCTGCGGCGACACGCGGCCGGTGCCTGCGCGGTCCTGACCTGCGCCGCCGGGGTGGGCACGGTGGCCGGTGTGCTCGTCCGCTGACGGTCCGGATCAGCGGCCGTTGCCGTCCTCCCGGGGCAGCGGCCCGACGGCGGCATGGCGGCCCGGGCGGCGGGCGGCGTGGCGTTCAACCCGGGCCGGGGCCGTTCCGGGCCGCCAGGGCGTCGGCCACGGCATCACGCATCGGCGAGTGCCCCGGCGGCCACGGCCTCACCACGGAACAGCACTCGGCGGTTCTCAGTGACCGTACGGCGGCTCGAAGCGGCCGGTCTCGGGGTACGGGGCCGCTGTTCCCCGTTCAGGCAGCAGCCGACGCGTGCCGCGCAGACGCGTAGGGGGTAGCGCTTCGCAAGCTGCCGTCGCCGAACCGGAACACGGCCTACCGGGGTTCGAAATTTCGCATGCCATTCGGAAACTCGCAGGGCCGGGGACGCGAGACGCAGGCCCGATCATCCCAGCGCGACGGACACCTCCCCGGAGCAGGCGACCGACCTGCCGCTATTCGACAACGAGGCTTCGAATGTTTCGCCTTGTGAATCGAATCCTGCGACAAGGATTGACGAGCCGCACGGGCCTCCTATCATCCAGAGTGCTCGACAAGTCGCTGCCCGTTCGACATCCCGAACAGATGCAGCACTGCACTCGTACACAGCAAGGCACCTCCCGGTAACGCCACACCACGCAACGGCCGAACCACGCGGGGAGAACGCCACACATGGACATGTCATGGCCTCATCAAGCTTTGTCCCGTCGCCACGCCCTGACGGCCGCCACCGGCCTGACCGCCGGCGTGCTGCTCCCTCCGGCCGCGCCCCGCGGCACCGCCTCCGCCCGGGGACCCGACCGCGCGACCGCGGCGCCCTACACGAACCCGGTGATCTGGCAGGACTTCGCGGACATCGACGTCATCCGCGTCGGTGACACCTTCTACGCCTCGGCCTCGACGATGCACTACTCGCCGGGCGCGCCCGTCCTGCGGTCGTACGACCTGGTGCACTGGGAGATCGCCGGTCACTCGGTGCCCGTGCTGGACTTCGGCGCCAAGTACGACCTCAACGGTGCCCGTGGCTACGTCAGGGGGATCTGGGCGTCCTCCCTGGCCTACCGGCCGAGCAACAGGACCTTCTACTGGCTCGGCCAGATCGACTTCGCCCGGACATACGTCTACACCGCCACCGCCGCCGAGGGACCGTGGAACAGACTGACGACGATCAGCACCCCCTACTACGACGCGGGGCTGCTGGTCGACAGCGACGACACCCTGTACGTGGCGTACGGCAACACCACCATCAGTGTGGCCCAGCTCTCGCCCGACGGCCGGACCCAGGTCCGCACCCGGCAGGTGTTCACGACACCGTCGAGCGTCGGCACCCTGGAGGGCGCCCGCTTCTACAAGATCAACGGGCAGTACTACATCTTCCTGACCCGCCCGGCGAACGGCCAGTACATCCTGAAGTCGTCGAGCGGCCCCTTCGGTCCGTACACGATGCGGCAGGTCCTCCTCGATCTGCGCGGGCCGATCCCCGGCGGCGGTGTCCCGCACCAGGGCGGGCTCGTGCGTACGCAGAGCGGCGCCTGGTATTACCTGGCCTTCGTCGACGCCTACCCCGGTGGCCGGATGCCCGCCCTGGCTCCCGTCACCTGGACCCCGGACGGCTGGCCGGTCGTACAGCTCGTCGACGGCGCGTGGGGCACCTCGTACCCCGGCCCGGCCGTGCCCCCTCCTCCGCGCCCGGTGCCCCCCATGACCGGCGTCGACACCTTCGACGGCCCGGTCCTGAAACCGCGATGGGAGTGGAACCACAACCCGGACAACACCAAGTGGTCGGCCGGCAACGGACTGACCCTGCGGACGGCGACCGTCACCAACGACCTCTACTGGGCCCGCAACACCCTGACCCACCGCATCCAGGGCCCCACCTCGACGGCCACGGTCCAGCTCGACCACTCCGCCATGCGGGACGGCGACCGGGCCGGGCTCGCGCTGCTGCGTGACTCATCCGCCTGGATCGGCGTCAGGCGTGAGGGCGGCGTGACGCGGGTGGTGATGGTCAACGGGCTGACCATGGAGGGGAGTTGGAACACCACCGGCACCGGCAGGGAGGTCGCGAGCGCGGTCGTGCCGGGCAGCCGCCTCTGGTTGCGCGCGAGCGCGGACATCCGCCCCGGCGCGGCCCGCCCCGGCACCTTCTCCTACAGCACCGACGGCACCACCTTCACCCGCCTCGGCCCCGCCTTCTCCCTGGGCAACGACTGGCGCGCCACGCAGGCACTCGGCGGCGCGGTCCGCATCACGCGGTTCGAGCTGTCCACGCCGTGAACCGGCCCACGGATCGCACGACGCACCCCCCACCCACCCCCACGAGGAGACCCATGAACCCGCTGAAACGGCTCGGCTGTCGCCGGGCCTCCGTCCTCGGCCTGCTGGCCGCGACCGTCCTGGTGACACCCGGGACGGCGACCGGCGCGCCCGACGCCGTGCGGGCCTCCACCCTCGGTGCCCAGGCCGCCCAGTCCGGACGGTACTTCGGAACCGCCGTGGCCGCCGGAAAGCTCGGCGACGGCACGTACACCGGCATCCTGGACCGTGAGTTCAACTCGGTCACGGCCGAGAACGAGATGAAGTGGGACGCGACCGAGCCGTCCCGGGGCTCGTTCACCTTCAGCCGCGCCGACCAGATCGCCCATCGCGCACAGGCCCGCGGTCAGCGCCTGCGCGGCCACACCCTGGTCTGGCACTCCCAACTGCCCGGCTGGGTCGGCTCCATCAGGGACGCGAACACCCTGCGCGGCGTGATGAACAACCACATCACCACCCTGATGAACCGCTACAAGGGCCGGATCCACTCCTGGGACGTGGTCAACGAGGCCTTCGCGGACGGCAGCAGCGGCCAGATGCGCAGCTCGGTCTTCCGGGACGTGCTGGGCACCGGCTTCGTCGAGCAGGCGTTCCGCACGGCGCGGTCGGCCGACCCGGCGGCCAAGCTCTGCTACAACGACTACAACATCGAGAACTGGAGCGCCGCCAAGACCCAGGGCGTCTACCGCATGGTGCGCGACTTCAAGGCACGCGGGGTGCCCATCGACTGCGTAGGCCTCCAGGCCCACTTCGGCGCCGGTGGCCCGCCCGCCGGCTTCCAGACGACGCTGTCGAACTTCGCCGCCCTCGGGGTGGACGTCCAGATCACCGAGCTGGACATCGCGCAGGCGCCGCCGACGGCCTACGCGAACACGGTCAGGGCCTGCATGAACGTGGCGCGCTGCACCGGCATCACCGTCTGGGGCATCCGCGACAGCGACTCCTGGCGCAGCGGCGAGAACCCGCTGCTGTTCGACCGCAACGGCAACAAGAAGCCGGCGTACAACGCGACGCTGACGGCGATGGGTGGCACGCCCACCACCACCCGCGGTACGTCCGCCATCACCAGCGGCACGTCCGCCGCCACCCGCGGTACGTCCGCCGTCACCGACGGCACGTCCGCCGTCACCAGCGGCACGCCCACCGGCTCACGCGGCGCCACCGACGTCGCCGCTCTGCCCAGCCGTTACTCGAGGAGCTGACCGACCCTGCCGTGGGGAGCGCTCCCGGCGGGAGCGCTCCCCCGCCCGCCGCCGACCTTCGGACGCACCCCCGACAGAAAGCCGAGGTACCCGTCATGCGCCGCAGACTCCTCGCCCTGGTGGCAGCGCTCTCCGCACTGCCGCTGGCGCTCGCCGCCGCCCCGACCGCCCACGCGGCGGACCCGACGACCATGACCAACGGGTTCTATGCGGACCCCGACTCCAGCGCGAAGCGGTGGGTCGCCGCCAACCCCCGTGACGGCCGGGCGTCCGCGATCAACGCCTCGATCGCGAATGTCCCGACGGCCCGCTGGTTCGGCTCCTGGAGCGGCACCATCGGAACCGCCACCGGCGCGTACGCGGGCGCCGCGGACGCCCGGGACAAACTGCCCGTCCTCGTCGCCTACAACATCTACAACCGCGACTACTGCGGCGGACACTCCGCGGGCGGAGCCTCCTCGCCGTCCGCCTACAGAAGCTGGATCGCCCAGTTCGCGGGCGGGATCGCCGGCCGCCCGGCCGTCGTCGTCCTCGAACCGGACTCTCTCGGGGACTACGGCTGCATGACCCAGGCCCAGATCGACGAACGCGAGAGCATGCTGACCGGAGCGCTCGGCGAGTTCAACCGCCAGGCGCCCAACACCTGGGTCTACCTCGACGCCGGCAACCCCGCCTGGGCGGGCGCGGCGACCATGGCCCGGCGTCTTCACGAGGCGGGTGTCCGGCAGGCCCACGGTTTCTCGCTCAACGTCTCCAACTACCTGACCACCGCCGAGAACACCGCGTACGCCGACGCCGTCAACAGGGAACTCGCCGCCCGGTACGGCTACACCAAGCCGTTCGTCGTGGACACCAGCCGCAACGGCAACGGCTCCAACGGCCAGTGGTGCAACCCCGCAGGCCGCCGTACCGGCACTCCCACCCGGCTGGGCGGGGGCGCCGAGATGCTGTTGTGGATCAAGGTGCCGGGCGAGTCCGACGGCAACTGCGGCGTGGGAAGCGGCTCCTCGGCGGGGCAGTTCCTCCCGGAGGTCGCTTACAAGATGATCTACGGCTACTGATCCCTCACGCGAACCGCCGGCCGAACATCCGACCGAACCGCAGCCTGCGGCCCACCCGGCGATGGGCCGCAGGCTGCGGTGTCGCGACGTGGAACCGGCGAGCCGGACATCGGCATCCCCTTCCTGCGAGTCGCTTCCTGATTCCTCCGAGGTATCGAGGTCGTACGGTGCGGCCGCTGCTGCTGAGCGGCGCCTTCCCTCTTCCCGAGGGGCCCTGGCGCTGCGGCGGGCCTAGGCTGGAAGCGGCCGCTGGAAACGAGCCCCGATGGGGACCGCTGTCCGGACGGAGGCGTGCCGCGTGGAGATGGCCGACAAGCAGGACGCGCCCACTGCCGTTGTCGTGGTGAATCCGGACGGCCTGGTGAGCGGCTGGAGCGACGGGGGCCGGCTGCTGCTGGGCTGGACCGCGGAGGACACCGTGGGCCGCCCCGTGACCGACCTGCTGGTCGATCCCCCGCCCCCCGGCTTCCCCGGGGGTTATGGCGCCGGCCCCGACTCCACGGGGTTCACAGCACTGCGGCACCGGGACGGTTCCACGGTGGACGCCGTGCTGGCCGCCCACCCGCTGTTCGGCCCCGACGGGCGGGCGATAGGGCACGCGGTGACCGTCCAGCGCTGGGGACGCCGCCCGGTGATCGCCGACCGGGCCTTCGAGCAGTGTCCCTTCGCTCTCGGCGTCTACGACCCTGAGCTGCGGTTTCTGTGGATCAACGACTCCTCGGGCCGAGTGATAGCGCACTCCGAGGAACAGGTGCTCGGCAAGAAGTACCGAGAGGTGCTTCCCGAGTTCGACCGCACACTGTTTCCCGAAAGGGACGACAAGCCCTACACCGACACGCTCTCCGAAGTGGCGAGGACGGGCGAGCCCGCGCGTCTCATCACCGTCTTCCGCCCTCGCGGCAGTGACTACGCCAATGCCTGGGCCACCAGCATCTGGCCCGTCCGGGATGCCCAGGGACGGGTCCGCGCGATCGCCAACTGGGGCTTCGACATGAGCGCCGAGTACTGGGCCCGGCAACGCCTGCTCATCCTCAACGAAGCCAGCGGCGGCATCGGCCGGACGCTCGACGTGATCGGCACCGCCCAGGAACTGGCCAGGACCCCGGTGCCGGGGTTCGTCGACCTCGTCAGCGTGGATCTCCTCGACGAGGTGCTGCGTGGGGAGGAACCCCCCTCGGTGTCCGCCTTCACGTCCGGCGAGGCGATCAGGCTCGGCCGGGCCGCCCAGCACAGCGCGAAGGACGAGGCCGGCCGGGTCGCGGGGCCCACGACACCGGTCACGCACCCTGCCGGTTCCGTCGCCGCCCGCTGCCTGACCACCGGCAGGTCCACGGTCGAGCTCGCCGCTGACCCCGGCCAGGGCGGCGAATGGGCCTTCGGTCCCGGACTCGCCGCCGACCCGGCCCACTGGCCACCGGGCAACCCGGTGATCGACGGATCCATCGCCGCCGCGGGGATGACCGGCCGGATCACCGTGCCCCTCCGGGCGCGCGGCGCGCTGCTCGGGGTCGTCTCCTTCTCCCGCCTCGACCGGCCCGAGGCCTTCACCGCCGACGACCTGATCCTCGCCGAGGAGCTGACCGCCAAGGCGGCCGTCGCCATCGACAACGCCCGCCGGTACTCGCGCGAGCGCGCCACCGCGCTGACCCTGCAACGCAGCCTGCTGCCGCAGGGGCTGCCGAACCAGGAGGCGGTCGAGGTGGCATCCCGCTACCTGCCCGGCGGGACCGGCACGGAAGTGGGCGGTGACTGGTTCGACGTCATTCCGCTGTCCGGCGCCCGGGTCGCCCTGGTCGTCGGCGACGTCGTCGGCCACGGCCTGCACGCCTCGGCCAGCATGGGCAGGCTGCGCACGGCGGTCCGCACGCTCGCCGACGTCGACCTGCCGCCCGACGAGCTGCTGACCCACATGGACGACCTGGTCCTGCACCTCGCCAGTGACCATGAGCCCGACGGCCATTTCCAGTCGGCCGGCGAGTCCGGCGCCACCTGCCTGTACACCGTCTACGACCCCGTCTCCCGCCGCTTCACGTTCGCCAGCGCCGGCCATCCGCTGCCGCTGATCATCTCCCCGGACGGCACCCGGACCCCGGTACCCGCCCATCCGGGGCCGCCGCTCGGCCTCGGTGGTCTGCCGTTCGAGGCCGCCGAGCTCGAACTGCCCGAGGGCAGCCTGCTGGCGCTCTACACCGACGGGCTGGTGGGGAGCCACGAGCGCGATATCGATGACGGGATCACCGAACTGCGGCGGCTCCTGAATCACTCGGCCACCTCGCTGGAGGCGCTGTGCGACACGGTGATGGACGGCATGCTCCTGGACAGCAGGACCGACGACGCCGCCCTGCTGCTCGCTCGCACGCGCGCGCTGGATCCCCACCACGTCGCCGACTGGGACGTCGAGCCCGACACCGCGCAGGTGCCGCACGCCAGGAAGTTCGCCGTCGACCAGGTGGACGCCTGGGGCTTGGAGGACGCGTCGTTCGTCACCGAACTGGTCGTCAGCGAGCTGGTCACCAACGCCATCCGGTACGGCGAGCCGCCGATCAGGCTGCGGCTGATTCGCGACGCCTCGCTGATCTGCGAGGTCTCCGACGCCAGCAACACCGCCCCGCACCTGCGCCGGGCCCGCGCCTTCGACGAGGGCGGCCGGGGTCTGTTGCTCGTTGCCCAGCTCACGCAGGGGTGGGGCACCCGCCACACCGGCAACGGCAAGACGATCTGGTGCGCGCAAGCGCTGCCCGGCCACCGGCGTCCCGTACCTGACGGCTCGTGAGCGGAGTCGGGGACAGCCAAGATCGACAACTGGTCAAACGTAATGTGGCCTGCGAAGCTGGAGTTCAAGGGCTCATCTACTAGGTTGTCTAGGAGGTTCCCGTGAAGATGCTGATCAATGTCCCGGAGACCGTGGTCGCGGACGCGCTGCGCGGTCTGGCGGCTGCCCACCCGGAGCTGGCCGTGGACGTGGAGAACCGGGTGGTCGTGCGGCGGGACGCTCCCGTCGCCGGGCAGGTGGGGCTGGTCTCGGGCGGAGGCTCGGGGCACGAGCCGTTGCACGGTGGCTTCGTGGGCCCCGGCATGCTGTCCGCGGCCTGTCCGGGCGAGGTGTTCACCTCCCCCGTGCCCGACCAGATGCTGCGCGCGGCCGCCGCCGTGGACAGCGGGGCCGGCGTGCTGTTCATCGTGAAGAACTACACCGGTGACGTGCTCAACTTCGACATGGCCGCCGAGATGGCCGAGGACGAGGGCATCCAGGTCGCGAAGGTGCTGGTCAACGATGACGTGGCGGTGACCGACAGCCTGTACACGGCCGGGCGGCGCGGCACGGGCGCGACCCTGTTCGTGGAGAAGATCGCCGGTGCCGCCGCTGCCGAGGGCATGCCTCTGGAGCGGGTCGAGGCCATCGCCCGGCAGGTGAACGAGAGCTCCCGCAGTTTCGGGATCGCGCTGAGCGCGTGCAGCACCCCGGCCAAGGGCAGCCCGACCTTCGATCTGCCGCCCGGCGAGCTTGAGTTGGGCATCGGCATCCACGGCGAGCCCGGCCGGGAACGGCGCGCCATGATGACCTCCGGAGAGATCGCCGAGGCGGCCGTCGAGGCGGTGGTGGAGGACCTGCAGCCGCGCAATCCGGTGCTGGTCCTGGTCAACGGCATGGGTGCGACGCCCCTGCTGGAGTTGTACGGCTTCAACGCCGAGGTGCACCGGGTGCTCGCCCAGCGCGGCGTCCCCGTGGCCCGTGTCCTCGTGGGCAACTACGTCACCTCCCTGGACATGGCGGGCGCCTCGCTCACCCTGTGCCAGGTCGACGAGGAGCTGCTGCGGCTGTACGACGCGCCGGTGAAGACCCCGGGTCTGCGCTGGGGTGTGTGACACACAGGGGGTAGAGGATCACCACGTACCTACCAGGCAAGGAGATCCAGTGCTCGACGCCGATTTCTTCCGCCGTTGGATGACGGCCACCGCCGCGTCCGTCGACCGTGAGGCGGAACGGCTCACCGCCCTCGACTCCCCCATCGGGGACGCCGACCACGGCAGCAACCTCCAGCGCGGGTTCACGGCCGTCGTGGCCGTTCTGGAGAAGGAGGCCCCGGAGACACCCGGCGGGGTCCTGACCTTGGCCGGACGCCAGCTGATCTCGACGGTCGGCGGTGCCTCGGGGCCCCTGTACGGGACGCTGCTGCGCCGTACCGGCAAGGCCTTGGGCGACGCCGGCGAGGTCAGCGCGGAGCAGTTGGCCGAGGCTTTCCGGGCGGGGGTGGACGCGGTCATGACGCTCGGCGGTGCCGCCCCGGGCGACAAGACCATGATCGACGCGCTGGTGCCCGCGGTGGACGCGCTCGGCGACTCGTTCACGGCGGCCCGGACCGCCGCCGAGGAGGGCGCGGTGGCGACGACGCCCCTGCAGGCGCGCAAGGGCCGGGCGAGCTATCTGGGCGAGCGCAGCATCGGCCACCAGGACCCGGGGGCCACCTCGGCGGCGCTGCTGGTCGCCGGACTCGCGGAGGCCGCCGGTGAGTGACGAGCAGCTGGTGGGGATCGTGCTGGTGTCGCACAGCGCGGAGGTGGCCGCGTCGGTCGCCGAGCTGGCGAAGGGGCTCGCCGGCGGTGGCCCGGCGGTGCCCGTCGCTCCGGCGGGCGGCACCGAGGGCGGTGGACTGGGGACGAGTTCCGAACTGATCGCCGCGGCGGCCGCGTCCGTCGACCGGGGCGCCGGGGTCGCCGTCCTGACCGACCTGGGCAGCGCGGTGCTCACCGTGAAGGCGCTTCTCGCGGAGGGCGACGAACTCCCGGAGGGCACTCGCCTGGTGGACGCGCCCTTCGTGGAGGGGGCCGTGGCCGCGGTCGTCACGGCGTCCACCGGGGCGGACCTGGCGGCGGTGGAGGCGGCCGCCACGGAGGCGTACACCTACCGGAAGGTGTGAGCGACGGCTGCGGCCGGGCACACCCGGCCGCGGCCGTACCCGTGACACGCCGTGAGCCGCTCAGTCTGCGTCCGCCCGGCTCCCGTCGGCAAACCGCCTTGCCACCCGCTCCCCCTCCGTCACGGCCGCCGCGTGGTCCTCGATGGGCGACACCTTGGTGTTCTTGAAGACGATGTAGGTGACGCCGGAGGGTACGCCGCCGCCGTGCGGATCGGCGCGGATGCCGAGGGCCTTGGCGGTCGCGTAGGACGCCTCCCCGATGATGCCCTGCGGGCCGGTGTCGCCGACGACGGCGTACTGCACCCGGTCGCGGTAGACGACGGCCACCACCGAACCGCCGCCGATGCCGTGGTCCCGGTAGTCCCAGAGACCGCTCGGCGCGGGTACGACGATGAAGGGCAGGCGTTCGGCGCTCAGCGGGCGGCCGTCGGACTGCGCGTAGGCCGTACTCGCGGCGAAGTACGGGTCGGTGCGGCTGTTGCAGCGGGGTCCGGGGCGGCCGTCGCAGTCGATGTCCATGTCGGCCTTCCAGAACACGGCGTCGCGGGTGCCGCAGACCGGGATGTTCGCGGGTGCGCCGTTGTCGCTGCGGTAGCGGCCGCGCGAGACGGGATCGCAGTGCCGCACTCGGGCGAGCAGTTCGGCGGCGCTGACGGTGCTCTCGCGCCATACCGCGGGGTGGGGTTGTGCGGCGGGCGGTGTCGTCGGGGCGAGGAGGGCGGCGCTGGCCGCGGCCAGAGTGAGCGACTGGACACGCACGATACGGGAGCCTCTCGTGGGGGACCTGACGGGCACTCAGCCCAATCTGGTCCCGGGGCGATCACCCGGCCACCCTTGGGGGGCCGGACGGTGCACGTCCCCAACCCCCGACAGGGGCCGGGGGCCTGAGTCCGTGTGAGGCTCCGGCCGCCCGGCCGCCTGCGCCGGCGCGGGATCTGCGACGACAGCTGTCCGCGCGACAGGTCCGAACTCCCTGGTGTCCGCGAGGAGTTCGGCCGTGGTGACCTTCAGCATACGTAACTGTCCCGGGTGGTCGCGCCCGGCGGTGGTGCCGTGCCTTCTCCGGGAGCTGGTTCCGCGCCACGGACCACACCCTCTTGATGTGATCGCGCCAACGGCGTCATATTGGTTCGGACCATTCATGTGTGCCGCCCCCGGGAGGCAGTGCCGTGCGAAGCCGTTCCTCCGCTCCCTCGTCCCTCCTGCGTCACCTGGCGGTCTGCGGCGCTCTCACGCTGGTCGCCTCCTGCGGCTGGGCCGGAGCGGAGGAAGGGGACGGCGGTGCCGTGCCCGGCGCGCCCACGGGTGTCACCGCCGCGGCGGGCAGCGCGACGAGTGTGCACGTCATGTGGAACGCGACCGCCAATGCGGAGGCCTACGAGGTGTATCGCGGCACCACCAAGGTCACCGAGGTGCCGGGTTCGAAGCACATGGTGGACGTCACCAGGCTGCGGCCCTCGACGCGGTACGCCTTCTCCGTCCGGGCGCGCGACGCCGGCGGGCGGCTCGGGCCGCCGAGCCGCCCGGTGCGGGCGAAGACGCCCGCGGCCGTCGCGGACGACCGCTCCGCGCCGACCCGCCCGGCGGCGCCCGAGGGCCGGGCGGCCGGAAGCCGGACCGGCCGGCTGTCCTGGTCCGCCTCCACGGACGACCGGGGCGTGGTCTCGTACGACATCCACCAGGGAGCCACGAAGATCCACAGTGTGGGCGGGGGCCACACGGCCACCGTGCTCACGGGGCTGCGGCCCGGCACGGACTACACGTTCACCGTCCGGGCCCGGGACGCGGCGGGCAACGTCTCCCCCGCCAGTTCCACCGTCCGCCTCACCACCCCGGGTACGGACGACGGACGCGCCACGGCCCCCACGGGCTTCCGGGCGACGAGCCACCGCGAGGACGGGGCGTACCACGTCGACCTGAGCTGGGAACCACCCCGCGTGGACGGTGAGATCGCCGAGTACCAGATCCAGTTGGACGGCCGGCCCGCCACGTCCCTCGTGTACGGCGGCAGCGTGCCGCGCGACCGGGCCGTGTACAGCTTCTACGTGGGGCGGAAAGCCGGTGTCACCCACCGGGTCCGCGTCCGGGCGATGCTGCCCGACGGCACCTGGGGAGGCTTCTCGGCGGAGCGGGCGGTGACGACGGGCGCGGGGCGCTGACCGTCCCTCGGCATCGGCCGGGAGCGGGAACCCGTCACCTGCACGGAGGCGCTCGGAGTGCGGCGGAGGCCGGGGGCGCATTGGCTGACCCCGAGGCAGCACGGGCGTTCCCCGACCCTCGGCGGCGCAAGGGATGTACCGCCAACCGTGCCGCCGGAGGGCAGTCCACATGCGCAACTCATCGCCAGTTCTCCGCTCCGGCCTGACCGTGGCAGTCGCTGCCGCACTGCCCCTCGCCCTGGCCTCGGCCGCTGTCGCGGGCCCGGGCATCTCCGTGAGCACCACGGGGTCCACGGTGTCGGTCACGACCAGCTCGTGCACGCAGATCAACGGCAGCTGGGGCACCGCCTCGCTCCTCACCAGCAGCCAGGGCAGCTTCGCCCAGGGCCGCCAGGTGACGCTGTCCGGGACATCGACGAACCAGTCCGCCGCCTGGTCCAGCGTCACCGCGGGCACGTACACGGTGATCGTCATCTGCTCGGACGGCACCACCGCCGGCACCCAGTCGGTCGTGGTGTCCACCTCCCCGTCCCCCTCGCGGTCCGTGACCCCCACCGCCTCGCCGTCCCGCGGCGTCATGGGCGGGGTCGGCGGGTCCTCGACGGACTACGGCACCGTCACGCTGGTGGCCGGCGGCACGCTGGTCGGATCGGGCCTGCTCGCCACGGCCTGGTACCTGCGCCGGCGCAACAAGCCGCACCGGCTCTGATCCGGTGCGAACGGCGGCCCGCCCCTTCCGAAGCGCTCCGGTCGGGCGGGCCGCCGTCAGGTCGCGGCGGGGACCGGCGGGACGCTCAGATCGGTTCGCCGTCCGGAAGTTCGGCGAAGTCCGCCAGGGCGCGCCGCAGCCACTGGGTCCAGAAGGTCTCCAGGTCGATGCCGGCCCGCAGCACCAGATGCCGCAGCCGGTCCTCGGTGCCGTCCCGGCCGGGCGGGAAGTCGCGCTGCTTGATCTCCCGGTACTCCGCCAGCTGCCGTTCGTGCAGTTCCAGATGGCGTCGCAGATCCGTCTCCAGCCCCGCCGTGCCGACCACCGCCGCCGCCCTGAGCCGCAGCAGCAGGGTGTCGCGGTGCGGCTTGGGGTCCTGGGAGGCAGAAGTCCAGCGGGCCAGTTCGGCGCGGCCCGCCGGCAGGACCTCGTAGCTCTTCTTCTGCCCGCGGGCCGGCTGCTGTGACGGCAGGGCCCTGATGAGGCCGTCGGCCTCCAGCTTCCCGAGCTCGCGATAGATCTGCTGGTGCGTCGCCGACCAGAAGTAACCGATCGACCGGTCGAACCGGCGGGTCAGCTCCAGCCCGGACGACGGCTTCTCGAGCAGGGCGGTGAGGATCGCGTGCGGGAGTGACATGGCCTCATCCTAGGGACGGTGCACCGCACTACAGGGCGGCCGCGAGCTCGGTGCCCTGCTTGATGGCGCGCTTGGCGTCCAGCTCGGCGGCCACGTCGGCGCCGCCGATGAGGTGCGCGCTGCACCCGGCGGCCAGCAGTTCCTCGTACAGGGCGCGGCGGGGTTCCTGGCCCGTGCAGAGCACGATCGTGTCGACCTCCAGCAGCGTGCTCTCCTCACCCACGGTGATGTGCAGTCCGGCGTCGTCGATCCGGTCGTAGCGCACGCCGGGGACCATGGTGACGCCGCGGTGCTTGAGTTCGGCCCGGTGGATCCAGCCGGTGGTCTTGCCGAGGCCGGCGCCGACCTTGGAGGTCTTGCGCTGGAGCAGGTGGACGGTGCGCGGCGGGGCGGGCCGCTCGGGTGCGGCGAGGCCGCCGGGGCCGCGGTAGTCCATGTCGACGCCCCACTGGCGGAAGTACGTCTTCGGGTCCTCGTGGGCCTTGTCGCCGCCGTCGGTGAGGAACTCGGCGACGTCGAAGCCGATGCCGCCCGCGCCGAGGATCGCGACCCGGTCGCCGACGGGGGCTCCGTCGCGCAGGACGTCCAGGTAGCCGACGACACTCGGGTGGTCGACTCCGGGGATCTCGGGGGTGCGCGGGCTGACGCCGGTGGCGACGACGACCTCGTCGTAGCCGTCGACGTCCGCGACCGTGACGGGCGTGTTCAGCCGGATGTCGACGCCGTGCCAGTCGAGCTGGGTGCGGAAGTAGCGGAGCGTCTCGTCGAACTCCTGCTTGCCGGGGACCTTGCGGGCGACGTTGAGCTGGCCGCCGATCTCGCTCGCCGCGTCGAACAGCGTCACGTCGTGCCCGCGCTCGGCGGCGGAGACCGCACAGGCCAGCCCGGCCGGTCCGGCGCCGACGACGGCGACGCGCTTGCGCAGCCGGGTCGGGGAGAGCACGAGCTCGGTCTCGTGACAGGCCCGCGGGTTGACCAGGCAGGAGGTGATCAGGCCGCTGAAGGTGTGGTCGAGGCAGGCCTGGTTGCAGCCGATGCAGGTGTTGATCGCCTCGGGCCGGCCGGCGGCCGCCTTGGTGACGAAGTCGGGGTCGGCGAGCATCGGGCGGGCCATCGACACCATGTCGGCGGCGCCCTCGGCGAGCAGTTCCTCGGCGAGTTCGGGGGTGTTGATGCGGTTGGTGGTGACGAGCGGGACGGACACCTCGCCCATGAGCCGCTTGGTCACCCAGGTGTACGCGCCGCGCGGCACGGAGGTGGCGATGGTGGGGATACGGGCCTCGTGCCAGCCGATGCCGGTGTTGATGATCGTCGCGCCGGCGGTCTCGACGGCCTTGGCCAGGGTGATGACCTCGTCGAGTGTCGAGCCGCCCGGGACGAGGTCGAGCATGGACAGCCGGTAGATGACGATGAAGTCCTCGCCGACCGCCTCGCGCACCCGGCGCACGATCTCCAGCGGGAAGCGCGTCCGGTTCTCGTACGAGCCGCCCCAGCGGTCGGTGCGGTGGTTGGTCTGCTGCGCGATGAACTCGTTGATGAGGTAGCCCTCGGAGCCCATGATCTCGACGCCGTCGTAGCCGGCCTGCCGGGCGAGGCGGGCGGTGCGGACGTAGTCCTCGATCGTCCGCTCGATGTCGGCCTCGGTGAGCTCGCGGGGCGGGAAGGGGCTGATGGGCGCCTGCTCCGGGCTCGGCGCGACGAGATCCCGGTGGTAGGCGTACCGGCCGAAGTGCAGGATCTGCATCGCGATCCGCCCGCCCTCGCGGTGCACGGCGTCGGTGATGACCCGGTGCTGCTCCGCCTCCGCCTCGGTGGTGAGCTTCGCGCCGCCCTCATAGGGGCGCCCCTCGTCGTTCGGGGCTATGCCGCCGGTGACGATCAGGCCCACTCCCCCGCGGGCGCGGGCGGCGTAGAAGGCGGCCATGCGCGCGAAGCCGCCCTCGGCCTCCTCCAGGCCCACGTGCATGGAGCCCATGAGGACACGGTTGGGCAGGGTCGTGAAGCCCAGGTCGAGGGGGGTCAGCAGGTGCGGGTAACGGCTCATCGGGCCCTCCGTGCGCGGTGTCGTGCCTGTAGTTGTAGAGGACTACCGACGGTTTATGCAACTAGTTGCACAAGGTGATGGAGGGCACAGCAGGGTCATGACCAGGGACCTCGGACCGCTCCGTGCGGTGGTGGACCTCGCCGGTGAGCTGATCCGCCGCCCGAGCCGGGCCGGACTCGACGACCCGAACCCGTCCTGGTGGTCCCGGAGGACCGGCTCACCGGCCGCGGGCTGCCGCACGCCGCCTCCACGACGACACCCGCCGCCCGGTCGCGCTGCTGGTGGAGATCGCCGCGGGCCGGCCCGGGCCCTGGTGGGCGCTGGACGCCTGTGTGGACACCGCGCCGTACGGCGACGAGACGGCCTGCTCCTTCCCGCCCACCGCCGGGGACGTCGTCGACGGCCGGCTGCGCCGACGGGGCGCGGCCGACTCGAAGCTCGCCGCCGCCCTGTTCTGTCGTGTAGCGACCGAGCTGCACGGGCGGTCGGCCGGGCTGCGCGGCCGGCTCGCGGTGCTGCTCGACGCCGGCGAGCACCGGCGAGCACACGGGCGCCCGGGAGACGCCCGGGTCCACCGCGCCGATACGGACGCGGTCCGTCCGGCCGGGGTGATGATCGGCTCCCCGGGTGCCGACGAGGCCGCGGTAGGCGGGCGCGGGCCGTGCCGGGCCCGGATCACCCTGCACGGGACGTCGGGGCACTCCGGGACACGCCGTGAGGTGGTAGGTGTGGACGACCCCGTGGATCTGGCGTACCTGCCGGTGGCGCACGCCGTCCACCGGCAAACCGGCCTCGGTCTGCTGACGGGCCGAGGGGCGGTCACCGGCTCCGCAGACGCACGTGGAGTTCCTTCTCCTGGTCGCCCGAGACCGTGCTCAGATCGTGCACGTCGAACAGCGAGTCCAGGGTCGTGCGGAACCGTTCGATCGCCCAGTAGCCGCCGTGCAGGTCGGCTTCCACGGAGGACGACAGGTGCACCGGCCGCGCACCCTCGTGCTCGTCGGCGACGTCGAAGGTGCCGAGCCACACGGTCGGACGGGTCTCATGCAGTTCCTCGGGCACGTCGTCGGCGCACCGGTCGGACTCGAAGCAGGAGCACAGCGCGTCGAACACGATCCGCGCGTCGTGCTTGCTGCACCCGCTGATCTCCACCGAGACGGAGTGGGGGTGCGGTCGCTCGTGGTCCATCGCCATCGTGATCGCTCCTCTCGTGGCCACCGGATGCCGTATCCGCCCCTACCCCAGCAAAGCACCACCTTCCGGCGAGCACTACCGGCGGTGCCCCGCTTCCGGCGTCGGGTTTGCGGGGCGGCCCGCGCCGCCTTGGGGGATGGTGGAAGGTGGCGGAAGGGGCCTTCGGGAAGCGGCTCCGCGCGGTAGAACATGGGGTGTCGGCACACGACGGCGTGCCGCGAGGACGGCGAAGGCGGGGCGTGGGATGAGTGCAGCCGGGTCTCCCGAGTCCGAGGGCGACGGTCCGGTGCGCGGGTCGGCGCGCCCGAGCGGGTTGCTGGACGTGCTGCGCGTGGCCTCGGTGGTCCTGGACTCCGAGGGCCGCATCGTGCTGTGGAGCCCGCAGGCCGAGGAGCTGTTCGGGTACGAGGCGCGGGAGGCGCTCGGGCAGTACGCCGCCCGGATCATGGTCCACGAACAGCACGTCGACCTGGTGGTCAAGCTGTTCGCCGATGTCATGGGCACCGGGCAGAGCTGGGCGGGGGCCTTCCCGATCCGCCGCAAGGACGGCGGAACCCAACTGGTGGAGTTCCGCAACATGCGGCTGCTGGACGACCAGGGCGACGTCTACGCGCTCGGGCTGTGCGCCGACCAGACGACCGTGCACCGGCTGGAGCGGGAGGTGGCGCTGTCGACGCGCATGATCGCGCAGTCCCCGATCGGGCTGGCCGTGCTGGACACCGAGCTGCGGTACGTCTCGGTCAACAGGGCACTGGAGGAGATCAACGGCGTGCCGGCCGGGGAACACCTGGGCCGCACCCCCCGGGAGGTGGTCCCCCGGATGGACGTCGACGCCCTGGAGGCCGCGACGCGCCGGGTCCTGGAAACGGGCACACCGGTCGTCGACCAGTCCACGATCGGCCGTACCCACGCCGACCCGCACCAGGACCACGCCTGGTCGATCTCGCTGTACCGGCTGGAGAACGCCTTCGGGACCGTGCTGGGCGTGGCCGTCTCGATCGTCGACGTCACCGAGCAGTACCGGGCGGGCATCGAGGCCGAGGCGGCCCGCCGGCGGCTGGCCCTGATCGCCGACGCCTCGGGCCGGATCGGCACCACGCTGGACCTGGACCGCACGGCCCGCGAACTGGCCGAGGTGGCCGTGCCGGAGCTCGCCGACATCGCGGCCGTCGACCTGCTGGACGCGGTGGTGCAGGGCCGGCGCACCAGCCTGGGCCCCTCCGAGGCGGCCGTGATCCGCGCGCTGGCGGTGCAGGGGTACGACTCCGCCGAGGCGCTGGAGGCGGCCGACCCGCCCGGGCAGGTGGCCCGGTACGCGCCCGACCGGCTCGTCACCCAGTGCGTGCGCACGGCGAGCCCCGTGATGCTGCCGGAGGTCAAGGACGAGGACCTGGACCGCATCGCCCGTTCCTCCGAGGCCGCGGAGCTGCTGGGCCGGGCCGGGGTGCACTCGTATCTGGCCGTGCCGCTGATCGCGCGGGGCGAGGTGCTGGGGGCCCTGGACCTCAAACGCACCCGCAATCCGCTGCCGTTCAGCGAGGACGACCTGCTGCTGGCGCGCGAGCTGGCCGCGCGGGCCGCCGTGCAGATCGACAACGCCCGCTGGTACCAGAGCGCCCGTGAGACCGCGCTCACTCTGCAGCGCAGCCTGCTGCCCAGCCATCCGCCGGTCACGGGCGGACTCGAGGTCGCCTCCCGCTACCAGCCGGCCGGGGCCACGAGCGAGGTCGGCGGCGACTGGTTCGACGTGATCCCGCTGGACGCCGGGAAGACGGCGCTCGTCGTGGGCGATGTGATGGGCAGCGGCATCCCCGCGGCGGCGGCCATGGGGCGGCTGCGCACCGCGACCAACACCCTCGCCTCCCTCGACCTCGACCCGAACGTTCTCCTGGAGCACCTGGACAAGATCACCGCGGGTCTCGAACAGACCATCGCCACGTGCGTCTACGCCGTTCACGACCCGCATCTGCGGCAGTGCCGGATCGCCAACGCCGGACATCTGCCGCCGGTCCGCGCACGAACGGGCCGGCCCCCGGAGCTGCTCGACCTGCCGACCGGAGTGCCGCTCGGGGTGGGCGGTGTGGCCTTCTCCACCACCACCGTCGACCTGGAACCCGGCGACCGGCTGGTGTTCTACACCGACGGCCTCGTCGAGACCCGGCGCGACCCGCTCGACGAGCGGCTCGGCACCCTGCTGTCCCTGCTCGACGGGCCCGACCGGCCGCTGGAAGAGGTCTGCGACCTGCTGCTGCGCACACTGCACGAGCCGGACAACTTCGACGACGTGGCGCTGCTCATCGCGCGGGCCACCCCACCGGACCGAGGGCTTGCGGGTCCTACGCCCTGACGCCGATCACCACGTGGGCGTACAGCTCCTCCGACACGGCCAGCCGAGCCGCAAGGCCGGTGCGCTCGAAGGCCTCGACGGCGGCCGGGGCCTGGTCCCGGCTCGTCTCCACCAGGACGCAGCCGCCGGGGGCGAGCCAGCGTGGCGCCTCGGCCGCGACCCTGCGCAGCACGTCGAGGCCGTCCGTGCCGCCGTCGAGGGCGGTGAGCGGCTCGTGGTCACGGGCCTCCTGCGGAAGCAGCCCGATCTCGTCGCTCGGCACGTACGGCACGTTGGCCGCGAGGATGCCGACGCGACCGCGCAGCGCGTCGGGCAGCGCCTCGAACAGATCTCCCCGGTGGACCTGGCCGCCGGCGGCGGCGATGTTGCCGCGGGCGCACCGCACGGCGGCCGGGTCGATGTCGGCGGCGTGCAGTTCGACGTCGCCGAGCGCGGCGGCCAGCGCCGCTCCCACGGCGCCCGAGCCGCAGCACAGGTCCACGACGACGGCGGCCCCGGGCGCCCGCTCAAGGGCCTGCTCCACCAGGAACTCGGTGCGTCGGCGCGGCACGAAGACACCGGGGGCGACGGCGATGCGCAGGCCCCGGAAGTCGGCCCAGCCGACGACGAGTTCGAGCGGCAGGCCCGCCACGCGGCGCTCGACCATGGCGGCGGCCTCGGCCGGGGTGCCCGCGGCGGCGAGGATCAACGCGGCCTCGTCCTCGGCGAAGACGCACCCCGCGGTGCGCAGGGCGGTGACGACCGCGTCACGGGAGGGCGTGGAAGAGGGGAGGGAGGACAGAGACGGCATGAAGCCCAGAGCCTTTCGGGAACCGAAGGGCGCTCCGGCGGTCGCCTACGACCGGCGATCCGCGCGACGTCGAGAGGAGAGCACCCGAACTGACACAGCGGTAATGGGTCTCACCTCCTCGTCGGCTTCCGACGGCGGGGTCCCTCCCCGGCCGGACGGCAACCCTACCCGACGGCCCGGCGCCCCGTACGGCGGTCGCGACGCCGCCCGGGTCGGGGTGGTTGGGTTGTGCAACCATGGGAGGAGCCGTGCAGCACCGTGGTGAGGGAGGCCCCGTGCACAGCGCCGACGCCGTGGAGAGCATCCAGCGGGAGATGACGGTCTTCGCCCGCCGCGCCCGGGCCGCGGCGGGCCGGATGCACCCCGAGCTGTCGCTGGTGTCGTACACGCTGCTGGGGCACCTCGAGGAGAGCGGCGGATGCCGGGCCACCGACCTGGCCGCCCACTACGCCCTGGACAAGTCCACCGTCAGCCGCCAGGTGGCAGGGCTGGAGCGCGCCGGCCTCATCGAGCGCCGACCCGACCCGGCGGACCAGCGCGTCCAGGTCCTGCATCTGACGCGGTCCGGGCGGCACATCCTGGCCCGGGTCACGGAGAGCCGCCGGGCGGCCTTCCGGGAGCGCCTGGCCGGCTGGCCGGCGGAGGACCTTCGCCGGTTCTCGGAGTACCTCGTGCGCTACAACGCGTAGGCCCGCTCCCGGCCGGCGGGGCCAGGACGCCCTGCACGTACGGTTGAGGACGCAAACACCGAGCACACCGGTCCCGCGGGGCACCGCCGGCCCGGCCCGGAGGCACCACCGCATGCACATCACCCGAGGCTTCACCGGGCGACCGCGCGTCGCCGACCCCGGTCTGCCGCCCGGCCAGTACGACGCGGGCGACGACTGGCCCGTGCTGTCCGCCGAGGTCACTCCCGAGCTGGCGCCCGCCGACTGGACCTTCCGTGTCGACGGGCTGGTTGCCGAGCCCCGCACCTGGGACTGGGAGGAGGCGCACCGGCTGCCGCCGTCGGCGTACGAGGGGGCCATCCACTGTGTGACGAGCTGGTCGAAGTTCGGGGTGCGGTTCGCCGGCGTGTCCCTGGACGCGTTCCTGGACACGGCCCGGCCCCATGCGTCGGCCACCCATGCCGTGGCCTACTCGCACACCGGGTACACCGCGAACCTCCCGCTCGCCGACCTGACCGGCGGACGCGCCTGGATCGCCTGGGAGTACGACGGAAAGCCCCTGGCCCCCGAGCACGGCGGCCCGGCACGGCTGCTGGTGCCGCACCTGTACTTCTGGAAGAGCGCCAAGTGGATCGCGGGCCTGCGGATCCTCGACCACGACGAGCCGGGCTTCTGGGAGCGCAACGGCTATCACGAGCGGGGCAACCCGTGGGAGGAGCAGAGGTACTCCGGTGACTGAGACCGCGGTGACGGACATCTTCGTGCCCCCGACGGGGTTCGCCGTGCCCGGGCGCATCGCTGTGAGCGAGCAGGCCGCGTCGCAGTGGCAGACCGCCACCATCACCGGGATCCGCCGGGAGACCCCGCGGGTGGTCACCTTCCGGCTCGCGGTGCCCGGCTGGCCGGGGCATCTGCCCGGCCAGCACCTGATGGTGCGGCTGACCGCCGAGGACGGTTACGCGGCCCGGCGGCACTACTCGATCGCGTCCGCGCCGGACGGCTCCGGGCAGATCGAGCTGACCCTGGACCACGTCGAGGGCGGCGAGGTGTCGGGCTGGTTCCACACCGTCGCCCGGCCCGGCGACCGGGTCGAGGTGCGGGGGCCGGTGAGCGGCTTCTTCGCCTGGCCGGGCGACCGGCCCGCGCTGCTCGTCGGGGCCGGCTCCGGCGTCGTACCGCTGATGTCGATGATCCGGCACCACCGGGCCCGGAAGCTGACCGTGCCGCTTCGGCTGGTGGTGTCCGCGCGCAGCCCCGAGGAGCTCGTCTACGCGCAGGAGCTGGGCGCGGAGACGATCCCTGTCTTCACCCGGAGCGCGCCGGAGGGTGTGGCAGTGGGACGTATGGCGGCCGCACATGTGGCGCCGCTCCTGGCCGAGCAGCCTTCCGGTGGGTGGGAGGCCTATGTGTGCGGCTCCAACGCCTTCGCCGAGCACGCCTCCCGGCTGCTCGTGACGGTCGGTCAGCCGGTGGACCGGATCCGCATCGAGCGTTTCGGCTGACCCGCTGTTTCGCCGCGGTCGCGCCGGGGCCCAGCAGGAGGGCCACCGCAGGGCGCTTCCGCCGTGCGTACGGCCCCGGGGGCGATCGGCGGGCGCCGGAGGGGGTACTCCGTCCGTGAGGGCACTCTCACGCGTGGCGGGACCGCGGCGCTCGGCCGGTCCGGGTCTCCGGGCCGCGGGGTGACGGCGAGGAGGTGTGCATGCGAACCCGGGTGCGCGGCTGGCGTTGGCGGCGCAGTCCGCTGCGGCGCCGGTCGGATGTCGTGGAAGCGTGGACGGTACTGGTGGTCGCCGTCCTCGTCCTCGTGGGCGCGCCACTGGCCGGAACCTCCGCCGCCTGGTGGGCCCACGGAGAGGCGCGGTCGGTGTCTGCCGAACAGCGGGCCGAGCGGCATCGCGTCCGGGCCGAGGTGATCGACAGGAACGACGACTCACTGCCGTCGGTGCAGGCCGGCGAGCAGCACGCCTACCGGGCGACCGTGCGCTGGACCGAGCCGGGCGAGGGCACGCGCACCGAGACGGCCCGGGTCCCCGTGGACACCCGGCAGGGCGAGACCGTGGACGTCTGGTTCGACGACCGGGGCCGGAACGTGCTGCCGCCGGTGGACGGAGCGGCGGTCTGGCAGCACACCCTCACCATCGGTACCTGCGCCGCCGGCGGCGCGGTGCTGGTGGTGCTGTTCGGCCACTTCCTGGTTCGCAGGGTGGCGATGCGTCACCGGCTGGCCGAGTGGGACCGGGCATGGGCCCGTACGGAACCGCAGTGGACGCACCGCGACGCGTGAGACGCGGCGGCGGACATCAGGCACCCTGGTCAGTCCTCCGACCACTCACGTAATGTGATCATCCGCACTGCACCCCGTAGCGGCTCCTCATCCAAGGCGGTCCCAGATGGCCCTGTTCGACCTTCCGCTCGACGAACTCCGCGAGTACCGCAGCGCGGCCATCGAGCCCGAGGACTTCGACGCGTTCTGGTCCAAGACCCTCCAGGAGGCGCGCGGGCACGATCTGGACGCCCGTTTCGAACCGGTGGACACGGGCCTGACCACCGTGCAGGTGTTCGATGTGACGTTCGCCGGTTTCGGCGGTCATCCGGTCAAGGGCTGGCTCACGCTCCCGGCCGGGGCGGACGGCCCGCTGCCGCTGGTCGTGGAGTTCATCGGATACGGCGGCGGACGCGGGCTGCCCCACGAGCACCTGCTGTGGGCGTCCTCGGGCCGGGCACACTTCGTGATGGACACCCGCGGGCAGGGCAGCGCCTGGGGCGGGGGCGGCGGCACGGCGGACCCGGTGGGAGGCGCGCCCGCCTACCCCGGTTTCATGACGCGCGGCATGGACGCCCCGGAGAACTACTACTACCGCCGGGTGTACACGGACGCCGTGCGTGCCGTGGAGGCGGCCCGCTCGCACCCCCTCACCGACCCGGCGCGCACGGTGGCCGTCGGTTCCAGCCAGGGCGGCGGCATCACGATCGCGGTCGGAGGCCTGGTCCCGGACCTTGCCGGTATCGCGCCGGACGTGCCCTTCCTGTGCGATTTCCCCCGCGCCGCGACGATCACGGACCGGCACCCGTACCGGGAGATCGGTCTCTACCTCAAGACGCACCGCGGCCGCACCGAGGATGCCCTGCGCACGGTGTCCTACTTCGACGGCGTCCACTTCGCCGCCCGCGGCCGGGCACCGGCGCTCTTCTCGGCAGCCCTGGAGGACCAGACCTGCCCGCCCTCGACCGTCTTCGCGGCGTTCAACGCGTGGAGCCACGAGGACAAGGCGATCGAGGTCTACGAGTTCAACGACCACGAGGGCGGCGGTCCCTTCCAGCAGGCGGCCAAGCTGCGCTGGCTGCGCTCGTACATCTGATCCGGCCGTTCACCCCCGGCGGCCTTCCACCCGGTCCGACCAGTCGGTACGTTCATCGCGCCCGGGCGGCGACGCGGCGGCCCGGAGCGGAGACGGTCGGCGGAGGGGGCTCATGTCCGGGAACGGCATACAGGTGCACGGTCACTGCGACGCGCGGTTCACGGCGGTACGCACGGCGTTCGAGGAGAACTTCCGGGAGCGGGACGAACTGGGCGCCGCGGTGGCCGTCACCGTCGGCGGCGCGACCGTGGTGGATCTGTGGGGCGGCTGGGCGGACGCGGCCCGCGCCCGCCCGTGGGAGCGGGACACGCTGGTCAACGTGTGGTCCACGTCCAAGGGGCCGGTGGCGCTGTGCGCGCACATCCTCGCCGACCGGGGCCTGCTGGACCTGGACGCGCCGGTGGCCGTGTACTGGCCGGAGTTCGCGGCGGCGGGCAAGGAGAAGGTCCTCGTCCGGCACCTGCTGTCCCACCGCGCCGGCCTGGCCGGCCTGCGTGAGCCGCACGCGCTGGAGCAGCTCTACGACTGGGAGCTGACGACCCAGCGGCTCGCGGCGACCGAGCCCTGGTGGGAGCCGGGCACCCGGTCCGGCTATCACGCGCTGACCTACGGCCACCTGGTCGGCGAGGTCGTACGGCGGGTGTCGGGGCTGCGGCCGGGGGCCTTCCTTGCGCGGGAGGTGACGGGGCCGCTCGGCATCGACTTCCGTATCGGTCTGCCGAAGCATGATTCCGGCCGGGCGGCCGAGCTGGTCCAGCCGGCGGTCACGGCGAGCGGTGAACAGGCGGCGGTCTTCGCCCGGTTGGCGCCCGCGGCCGTCGCGGCGCTGACCAACCCGACGGTGTCCGCCGCCGCGGCCGGCACCCCCGGGTGGCGGGCCGCCGAGATCCCGGCGGCGAACGGGCACGGCACCGCGCGTTCGGTCGCCGGGCTGTACGGCGTCTTCGCGGGGCGCGGCTCGTACGGGGGCCGCCGTGTCCTGTCCCAGGAAGCGGCCGAGCGGGTGCGCGAGGGGCAGGGCAGCTGCCGGGACCTGGTGCTCGGCGCCGGCTTCGAGCACGAGACGGAGGTGGGGCTCGGCCTCTGGCTCAGCGGCCCCGACGGCTCGTACGGACCCAACCCGCGCGCTGTCGGACACGACGGCTTCGGCGGTTCCTGCGGGCTCGCCGACCCGGAGGCGGGGGTGTCCCTGGGCTATGTGATGAACCGGATGGGGACCCGTATCGCCAACGACCCGCGGAAGCTGGCCCTGGTCGACGCCTTGTACAGCGCGTTGTGAGGGCGGGCGGCGGGCGGGTTTCGGCCGAACCGCCCGGCCACCCTTCCCAGCTGGTTTAGACCAATGCTAGATGTGGTGGCGCACCGAGCCCGCACGGCTACCGAACGTCACCCACAGGAGGGGCGGCATGGCCCGCACCACCCCGCACGACCCCCCGTCGGCCGAGGGAGAGCCCCTGTACCGCCGGATCGCGACGGAGTTGCTCGGCGAACTGCGCGACGGCACCGTCCCGCCCGGTGAGCGACTGCCCGGGGAAAGGCGGTTGGCCGGTCACTTCGGGGTCAGCCGGGAGACCGTACGGCAGGCGCTGGAGCTGCTGCGCCGCGACGGCCTCGTCGCCACCGACCGGCGCGGCAGCCACGCCACCCTGCCCGGCCTGCCGGTCGAGACAGCGGTGTCGCTCACCTTCCCGGTCGGGGCCGGGACGGCGATCGCGGGCGGCGTCGCCCACGCCATGGTCACCTATGAGGCGCCCCCGGCGGACCACGCCGAGGCCCTGGAACTGGCCCCCGGCCGCCCGACCCTGGTCCACCGCTACCGGTACGCCACCGCCGACGGACAGGGCCTGCGGACCGCCGTGACCTCGTTCTCCGCCGTGGCGCTCGCGGAGGTGGAGGAGCTGGCGCGTTACCGCGACCGTGCCGACGGCACCGCCGCCGCACAGCTGCGGCGGGCCTACGACTGGATGCTCCGGGCCGGTCTGACCCTGCACCACCGCGATGCCATCACCCGTCTGACGAACACCTCGTCGGTACGGGTCACCCGGCGGGTGCACGACCAGTACGCGCGCCCGCTGGAGATCACCGACCTCGTGGCGGACGCCCGACGGGACGCACTGGTCTACGAGTTCACGCTGCCGGGCCGGGCGGCACAGGCCGAGCCGGACAGGCGTCGGCCCCCGAAGGTGGGCCCGGGCGCGCCGCACGGCCTGGTCGGCGGCTGCGAGAAGGCGTTCAACGACGATCTGCTGAACTTGCTGCGCGGCTGACGAGCACCGTCGGCGGCGGGGCCTAACCCGGCAGCCGGGCCATGACGAGCCGTACCCGGGGGCTGCCGTCCGCGCGCCGCCCGAACTCCGGAAGCGCGTGGAGCTCCACCCGGAAGCCGGCCTCCGCGAGTTCGCGCCGCACGTCCCCCAGGCGGAACGCGCGGTAGTACATGACGAACGGAGGCCTCCAGAGCGCGTTGCGCACCCGCATCACCGTGTCGAAACCGAGCAGCGTCCAGGAGCCGGGCGAGCCCGGGCGGGGCGGGGCGACCAGCGGGAAGGCGAAGCTGCCGCCCGGCCGCAGGACGGACCGGACCTGCGCGAACAGCCCGGGCAGTTCGCGGGGCAGGAAGTGCCCGAAGGCCCCGAAGCTCACGACCAGGTCGAAGGCGGGCCCGAAGGGCAGGGCGCGGGCGTCGGCCCGGACCCAGGAGACCGGCGGGCCCGCCGGCCCGGCCTGCTCCCGCGCGACGTCGAGCATGCCCGCGCTGAAGTCGACGCCGGTGACCCGCTCCCGGCACACCCCCGCCAGCACCCCGACGCCCGCTCCGGTGCCGCAGCACAGGTCGAGTCCGGCGTCGTAGGGCCCGGTCCGCCGCAGTAGCGAGCCGACGGCGTCGAGGACCGCGTCGGGTGTCCGGAACGGCGTGTGATCGAACTTCGGCGCGAGGAGGTCGTAGCCGCGCTCGACGGACGACAGCGCCTGGACGGCGAGCTCGCGCAGGCTGGGGCCTTCGGGGCTGAACATCGGCTCAGCCTAGGGGAGCCCGCTGCTTCAGGACGGTGAGCACGCGCTCGCACCAGCGGAGGTTCTCCTCCTCGAAGCCGATGCCTCCCATCAGAGTGAGGTACGGGCCGACGCGGCCGGTCTCCCTGAGGTACTCCTCCTCACTGCGGCCGGCCAGGAGGCGCTCGCGCACCCGCCGGTAGCGGGCGAGCTTGCCGCCGGCCCACGCCGCGCGCTCCTCGACCAGCGCGCGGGTCGCTCCCGGATCCGCGCCGTCCATCGCCTGGATCTTGATGAGGAGTTCGTCGCGGATGGCGGTCGGCCGCCGGGTCGGTGTGGCGGCGAACGCGCTCAGGTCCTCACGGCCGGCCTCGGTCAGCGTGAACATGCGCTTGTCGGGCCGCCGTTCCTGACGCACCACCCTGGCCTCGATCAACCCGTCCTGCGCGAGGCGCTCCAGTTCCCGGTAGAGCTGCTGCGGGGTCGAGGCCCAGAAGTTGGCCAGCGACACGTCGAACACCTTGGACAGCTCGTACCCCGAGGCCTCGCCCTCCAGGAGCGCGGCGAGAACGGCGTACTTGAGAGACATGTGGACACCGTATCAATGGTTGACTAATCTACTCCACACCTACTCAACAAATTGACTAAGGCGGGTTCCATGCGTGCATTCCGTGAGGCGGTCGAGAAGCTCGACCTCGACGCCGCCGAGGCGCTGCTGGCGCCGGACGTCGTCTTCACCAGCCCGGTCGTGTTCAAGCCGTACGCCGGGAAGCCGATCACCGCCGCGATCCTGCGCGCCGTCTCCGGGGTCTTCCAGGACTTCCGCTACGTGCGCGAGATCAACGACGTGAACGGCCGCGACCACGCCTTGGTCTTCACCGCGCGCGTGGGTGACCGGGAGATCAACGGCTGCGACTTCATCCACGTGGACGACAACGGGCTCATCGACGAACTCACGGTGATGGTGCGCCCGTTGTCGGGGGCCCAGGCCCTCGCGGCGGCCATGGGCGAGCAGTTCGAGCGGATCGCCGAGGAAGCGCGCGCCCGTTCGGTCTGAGCGACACGTCAACTCGTCCGTTTCCCGCGTTCTCCCGGCGCCCGCGGACGCTTAACGGTTGGATGTCCCCATGACGTCCGCCGAGCACGACCGGCTGATGCGGGCCAACCAGGCGAACTGGGACGCCCGCACGCCCGTCCATCTCGCCAGCCGCTTCTACGGTCTCGACCAGGACCTCGACCCCGAGCGCTGGTTCGCCCCGTTCGAGTGGGAGGACCTCGGCGAGCTGGCCGGGCGGGACGTGCTGCACCTCCAGTGTCATCTCGGCACGGAGACGATCGCCTTCGCACGGCGCGGCGCCCGGGCCGTCGGCCTCGACTTCTCCGAGGCGTCCGTGGCCGCCGCCCGGGACATCGCGGCGAGGTCCGGCGCCGGCGTGAGCTACGTACGGGCGAACGTGTACGACGCCCCCGAGGCCCTGGACGGGCGGCGGTTCGACGTCGTGTACACCGGCAAGGGCGCCCTGTGCTACCTCCCCGACCTGGACCGGTGGGCGGAGACCGTCCACCGACTCCTGCGTCCCGGCGGCCGGTTGTACGTCGTCGAGTTCCACCCCCTGCTCAACTCGCTCGGGCCGAAGCCCGCTCCGGGCGAGGGGCCCGGGCTGCTCCTGCGCCACGACTACCTGGGAGGCGCCGGTCCGGTGCACCGCGACGGGACCCACACCTACACGGACGGCCCGGCCGTCGAGGGCGCCACGGACAGCTACGAGTGGATGCACGGAATGGGTGAGGTCGTCACCGCGTTGACGGAGGCGGGACTCGCTGTGCGGCGGCTGCGGGAGGGTGACGAACTCCCCTGGCCGCGGTGGCCGCAGATGGTCCGTACGGAATCCGGCTGGTGGCGGCTGCCCGAGCCCCGGATCCCCTTGCTGTACGGGCTGCTGGCCACGCGCTGAGGTAGTCTGCCCCGTCCACCTCTTTCGGTGGTACGGTTCGATGAGCACTCGTGCACGCCCCTTCTTGTGGGCGCCGGTGCCGGTTTTTCTCTCTTCATCCCTTCCAGCACCACGACGTCTTCCGTCGTATCCGATGTGCTGTTTCTCCGCCGCCCGGAGGCGCGCCCCAGGCCCTCCTCTCGCGGCCCCTCTCCCCCTCCACTCGTATGACTCACGCCCGCCGTCCGTGAAAGGACACCCACCACCATGACCACCACACTCGACAACCCACCCGTACAGCGGCGGTCCCCGGACCGGACGGTGTCCGGCATCCTCGACGCCGACGCGAGCGGGAAGGGGCACCTGCGCGGTGAGAACTGCCTGCCCACGCCCGCCGACGCCGCCGTCTCCCCCACGCTGATCCGCCGGTACGGCCTGCGCAAGGGCGACCTCGTCGAGGGCGTACTCGGCGACCGGCGCGGCCTCACCGACGTCGTACGGGTCGAGGGCCGCACGGCCGGGAACCCGCGCGACCGGCGCGGCTTCCGGGACCTGACGCCGCTGCATCCGCACGAGCGGCTGCGGCTGGAGCACCCGGCCGCCGGACTGGCCGGACGCGTCGTCGACCTGATCGCACCGGTCGGCAAGGGCCAGCGCGGCCTCGTCGTGGCCCCGCCCAAGACCGGCAAGACCGTCCTCCTCCAGCAGCTCGCGGCGGCCGTCACCGGCAACCATCCCGAGTGCCGTCTGATGATGCTGCTGCTCGACGAGCGGCCCGAGGAGGTCACCGACATGCGGCGCTGCGTGCGGGGCGAGGTGTACGCCTCGACGTTCGACCGCAGCGCCAAGCAGCACATCGCGCTCGCCGACCTCGTGATCGAACGGGCCAAGCGGCTCGTCGAGTCCGGCGAGGACGTCGTCGTCCTGCTCGACTCCCTGACCCGGCTGTGCCGGGCGCACAACAACGCGGCCGCTTCCGGCGGCCGCATCCTCACCGGGGGTGTCGACGCCGCCGCGCTGACCGGCCCGAAGCGGTTCTTCGGGGCCGCTCGGTCGGCCGAGGAGGGCGGGTCCCTCACGATCCTCGCGACCTCCCTGGTGGAGACCGGTTCCCGCGCCGACGACTTCTACTTCGAGGAGCTGAAGGGCACCGGCAACATGGAGCTCCGCCTGAGCCGGGACCCGGCGTCCCGCCGCGTGTTCCCGGCCGTCGACATCATCCCCTCGGGCACCCGCCGCGAGGAACTCCTGCTGCCCCCCGGCGAGTTGGCGGCTGTCCACGGTCTGCGGCGGGTGCTGCAGGGCCGGGACGGGCAGAGTGCGCTGGAGACGCTCCTGGAGCGGATGCGCGAGACACCGGACAACGCGACGTTCCTGCGGCGCATTCAGCCGACCCTGCCCCCGGTCTGACGCCAGGAGCTCATCCATTCGGGTGCCGGAGCGCGGTGTGCGGCCCCGTCGTCGCCGTGCGGGGCGGGTCCGTTCCTACGTTGATCATATGATCATCGGATTCTCATCCCGGGTGACCGTGTCGGCGGGTGCGCTCTGCCTCGCGGGGCTCATGGCGCTGACGCCCTCGGCGGCGGCCGAGCCCGGCGGGGCCGAGCCCACCCCGCCGGGCGGGCCGAGGGCCGCGGCACCGCATCCCTCTCTGCTGTACCGCCCCGGCACCCAGGTCCGCCTGCGCACCGGGGCGTCTCGTGTCCCGGAGGTCTCCGCACTGTCCTGGGTGGTGGCCGACGCCCGCACCGGTGAGGTGCTCGCCGCGCACAACGCACACCGCGAACTCCCCCCGGCCAGCACCCTGAAGACCCTGTTCGCCCTCACCGTGCTGCCCGGACTGCCGGCGGGCACCCGGCACACGGTCCGCGCATGGGAGCTGAAGGGCATCGGTGCCGGGAGCAGCCTGGTCGGGGTCGCCGAGGGCCGTACGTACCGGATCGCCGACCTGTGGCGCGGTGTCTTCCTCAACTCGGGCAACGACGCCGTGCGCGTCCTGGCCGAGCTCAACGGCGGCTGGCGGCTCACGGCCCAGCGGATGCAGGCCAAGGCCCGGTCCCTCGGCGCCCATGACACCCGCGTGGTGTCGCCCGACGGCTACGACGCACCGGGCCAGGTCTCCTCGGCGTACGACCTGGCGGTGTTCGGCCGGGTGGGGCTGCGCAACCCCGACTTCGCCCGGTACTGCGCCACGGTGGAGGCCAGGTTCCCCGGTGGCGGCGGCTGGTCGTACCCGATCCTCAACACCAACCGGCTGCTCAGCGGTACCAAGGGCGTGAAGCCGTACCGGGGGCTGATCGGCATCAAGAACGGCTACACCAGCAAGGCCGGCAGCACGCTCGTCGCGGCGGCGCAGCGGGACGGGCGCACCCTGGTCGTGACGGTGATGAACCCTCAGGAGGGCGGCGGTTCCGCCGTGTACGAGGAGGCGCGCTCACTGCTCGACTGGGGCTTCAGGTCGGCCGGGAAGGTCGAGGCCGTGGGCTCGCTCGGCGCGCCACCCGCGCGGCCGGCGGTGACGACGCCGCCCGCGGTCGCGGCGGCGGTGCCACAGGAGCAGGGGTCCGTCTGGACGGAGGCGGGGCTGATCGCGGGCGCCGCCGGTACGGGCGCGGCGGTCGTGGTGCTGGTCCTGCGGGTTCCGGTCCGCAGGCCCGGCCGGAGCTGACCGGCCGGCAGCCACAGCAGCAGGCCCAGGAACGGGCAGGGCACCGGCCGTCTCACCGCCCAGGACGAGGTAGGCCGTACCGGCCGGACCGAGTATCCGGCAGCGGCGGAGATTGACGGGGAAAGTCATGGCCGACACTCGGACCGCGTGTCAACGGCGCATGACCGGAAGGGGACGCTTCCCTCTTCGGCGGGCGGCCCGCGTGTGACCGGCCGGTGATCACCGGCCGGAGCGTTTCGGGCGCGGGCGCGGTCCTGCCGGGACGCCGGCCCGGTGAGAGCCGGGACGCCGGCCCGGTGAGAGCCGGGACGCCGGCCCGGTGAGAGCCGGGACGCCGGCCCGGTGAGACCAAAGGTCAGAAGACCGACAGGCCGGTCAGCGTCGTGAAGCGGTCGAGCGCCGCCACGCCCGCCACCGAGTTGCCCCGCTCGTCGAGGCCCGGGCTCCACACGCACAGGGTGCAGCGACCCGGCACGACCGCGATGATGCCGCCCCCGACTCCGCTCTTGCCGGGCAGGCCGACGCGGTACGCGAAGTCGCCCGCAGCGTCGTAGGTGCCGCAGGTCAGCATGATCGCGTTGATCTGCTTGGCCTGGCTCCGGGTGAGCAGCCGGGTGCCGTCCGCGCGGATGCCGTGCCGGGCGAGGAAGCGCGTGGCCAGCGCGAGGTCGGCGCAGGACGCGGCGATCGAGCACTGCCGGAAGTACTGCTCCAGGAGCGTCGGCACGGGGTTGTCGATGTTGCCGTAGGACGCCATGAAATGGCCGAGCGCGGCGTTGCGGTCGCCGTGCGCGGACTCGGAGGCGGCCACCTCCCGGTCGAAGGCCAGGCCGGGGTTGCCGCTCTCGGTCCGCAGGAACGACAGCAGTTCGCCCGACGCGTCGCCGGTACGGGTGTGCAGCCGGTCGGTGACGACGAGGGCGCCCGCGTTGATGAACGGGTTGCGCGGGATGCCGTTCTCGTACTCCAGCTGGACGAGGGAGTTGAAGGGGTTGCCGGAGGGCTCGCGGCCCACGTGCTCCCACAGGGCGTCGCCCTCGCGGGCCAGGTCGAGGGCCAGGGTGAAGACCTTGGTGAGGGACTGCGCGGAGAACGGCTGCCGCCAGTCCCCCACGCCGTACACCGTGCCGTCGAGGTCGGCGACAGCCATGCCGAAGCGGCGCGGGTCGCAGGCGGCGAGCGCCGGGATGTAGTCGGCGGGCCGGCCACGGCCGGGGGTCCGCTCGATCTCCTCGGCGATGCGCTCCAGGACCGGCTGGAAGGTCGTCGACGACGTCATGCTCGCTATTCTCCCTTTGCCGGTCCCGGTGCGCTGTCGTGGGTCAGGCCGTGGTCCGGACGCTGCCCGCCAGGACCTCGGGGCGCAGCAGTCCGGCGAGTGTCTCGGCGGGGAGCAGGCCCTTCTCCAAGACGAGTTCGGCGACGCCCCGGCCGGTGGCGAGGGCCTCCTTGGCGATGTCGGTGGCGGCCGTGTAGCCGATGTGCGGGTTGAGGGCGGTGACCAGGCCGATGGAGTTCTCGACGCTCGTGCGCAGCGCCTCGGTGTTGGCGGTGATGCCGGACACGCAGCGCTCGGCCAGAGTCACGCACGCGCTCCGCAGATGCGTGATGGACTCCGACAGGGAGTGCAGGATGATCGGCTCGAAGGCGTTGAGCTGGAGCTGTCCGGCCTCGGCGGCCATGGTGATGGTGACGTCGTTGCCGATCACCTCGAAGGCGACCTGGTTGACGACCTCGGGTATCACCGGGTTGACCTTGCCGGGCATGATCGACGAACCGGCCTGCACGGGCGGCAGGTTGATCTCGCCGAGGCCGGCGCGCGGTCCGGAGGACAGCAGCCGCAGGTCGTTGCAGCTCTTGGAGAGCTTGACCGCGATGCGCTTGAGCACGCCGGACATCTGCACGAAGGCCCCGCAGTCCTGGGTCGCCTCCACCAGGTTGGCCGCCGTCACCAGCGGGAGCCCGGTGATGGCCGCGAGGTGGCGGCGGGCCGACTCGGCGTATCCGGCGGGGGCGTTGAGGCCGGTGCCGATGGCGGTCGCGCCCAGGTTGATCTCATGGATCAGCTGGACGGCCTCGGCAAGACGGGACCGGTCCTCGTCCAGCATGACGGCATAGGCCGAGAACTCCTGGCCCAGCGTCATGGGTACGGCGTCCTGCAACTGTGTCCGGCCCATCTTGAGCACGTCACGGAACTCGACGGCCTTGCGGGCGAACGTGTCCTGCAGGACGGACATCGCGTCGAGCAGCCCGCGCACCGCGAACACCGTCGCGATCTTGACGGCGGTCGGGTAGACGTCGTTGGTGGACTGGCCGAGGTTGACGTCCTCGTTGGGGTGCAGGAAGCCGTACTCGCCCTTGGCGTGGCCGAGCAGTTCCAGCGCCCGGTTCGCCACGACCTCGTTGGCGTTCATGTTGGTGGAGGTGCCGGCACCGCCCTGGATGACGTCCACGACGAACTGGTCGTGCAGCTTGCCGTCACGGATCTCGCGGCAGGCCTCGACGATGGCGGCGGCCTTCTTCGGGTCCAGCAGGCCGAGCTCCTCGTTGGCGAGGGCGGCGGCCTCCTTGACTGCGGCGAGGGCGTCGATCAGGTGCGGGTAGGAGGAGATGGTCATGCCCGTGATGGGGAAGTTCTCCGTGGCCCGCAGGGTGTGCACACCCCAGTACGCCTCGGCGGGAACGTCACGGTCGCCGAGCAGATCGTGCTCGGAGCGAGTGGCGGCGGTCATGACGGTGAGGGTCCTCTTTCTTAGGGAAGTGAGGGTAGGGGTGCGCCCCTTCAGGGGCGCGGGGAACTGCGCGATCAGCCACAGGTGACCCGCAGCCGCCGAACGGGAGAACCCGGCACGTCGTCAGGCGCGGGCAGCCCCGGCAAGCGGCTCCAGCGAGCGAACGGGCCGCACCCGCCCGACCTCCCGGCCACCCCCGAGCAGCGGCTCCCCCGCGAACTCGGCAAGCAGGTCCGGATCGACACCCGCCCGGGCCAACGCGGCGGCAGCCACCGGCACCCGCGCCCGGTTCGCCCCGTCGGCGATCTTCACCGCCACGGCCCGCCCGTCCGGCAGCGCGGCGACCTGCACACCCTCGAAACCATCCTTGGTGAGCAGCCCGGGTACGGCCCGCATCAGCGCGGCCACGTCCCGGCCGGAGCCCGAGGCCATCTCGGCGTGCTCGCGCATCGCGTCGGCGACCCGGGCCTCGGGCGTATCCGGCGCGGCGGTGACGATCCGGGCGGTGGCGCGGGCGAGGCCGTGCAGCGAGATGGAGAACAGGGGTGCGCCGCAGCCGTCGACGGTGACCCCGGCGATGCGCTGCCCGGTGAGATCCTCGACGATCTCGGCGACGGCCTGCTGGAGTGGATGGCCGGGGTCGAGGTAGTTCTCCAGGGGCCAGCCGTTGAGCATGCAGGTGTAGAGCATGGCGGCGTGCTTGCCGGAGCAGTTCTGCGCGAGCCGTGAGGGCAGCCGGCCCTCGCGCACCCAGGCGTCCCGGACGACCGGGTCGAACGGCATGTCCGTGACGTTGCGCAGATGGTCCTCGGTGAGCCCGGCGAGGTCGAGGATGCGCCGGGCACCGGCGAGGTGGCGTTCCTCTCCGGAGTGGCTGGCCGCCGCCAGGGACAGGAGCTCGCCGTCGAGCGGCAGCCCGGCCCGGGCCATGGCGACGGCCTGGACGGGCTTGATCGCGGAACGGGGGTAGAAGGCGGCCTCGATGTCTCCGATCTGGAGCGCGACCCCTCCGTCGGCGTCGAGGACGACGACGGAGCCGTAGTGGATGCCTTCGACGATTCCGCCGCGGATGAGGTGGGCGACGGGGGCGTGGACGGGTTCGCGGACAAGGGGTGCGTCCGCGAGGGAGCTGCTGTACATCACTGCCTGCTTCTCGTGGAGCGGCGCGTCTGTCACGCGTCGGCTCCGGTCGTGGACTTGCGCGCGACACGGCCTCGGACGGCGAACCATCCGGCGGCGAGTGCCCCGACGATCAGCGGCAGGCACAGCACGGTGGTGCGTCCCGCGCCGCCGTCGGCGTACATGAGGACCAGGACGGAGGCGAGGAACGCCAGCGTCACGATCTCGGTCCAGGGGGAGCCCGGCAGCCGGTAGTCCGGGCGGGTCAGCTCGCCCTTCTGGGTCTTCTGCCAGAAGAGGAGGTGACAGATCATGATCAGGCCCCAGGTGGCGAGGATGCCGATCGCGGCGAAGTTCAGCACGATCTCGAACGCCTCGGCGGGCACGACGAAGTTGAGGCCGACGCCCAGGACGCAGATGCCGCTGGTGAGCAGGATGCCGCCGTAGGGGACCTGGCTGCGGCTCATCACGGAGGTGAACCGGGGCGCGGATCCGGCCATGGCCATGGAGCGCAGGATGCGGCCGGTGGAGTACAGGCCGGAGTTGAGGGAGGACATCGCGGCGGTGAGGACGACGAGGTTCATCACGTCGCCGGCCGCCGGTATGCCGATGTTGGACAGTACGGTCACGAAGGGGCTCTCGCCGGCGGTGTACCTGTTCCACGGCAGCAGCATGGACAGCAGGACGACCGAGCCGACGTAGAACACACCCACGCGCCACATGATCGAGTTGATCGCCTTCGGCATGATCTTCTCGGGGTTCTCGGTCTCACCGGCGGCCACGCCGACCAGTTCGACGGAGGCGTAGGCGAAGACGACGCCCTGGATGATCAGGAGCATGGGCAGCAGGCCGTGCGGGAAGACGCCGCCGCTGTCGCTGATGAGGGACGGGCCGGGGGTGTGGCCGTCGACGGGGTGCTGGGTGGCCAGGAGGAAGATGCCGATGCACATGAAGACGACGAGTGCGCCGACCTTGATGATCGCGAACCAGAACTCCAGCTCGCCGAAGATCTTCACCGAGATCAGGTTCACGGTGAGCACCACGGCCAGCGCGATGAGCGCGATCACCCACTGCGGGATGTCGGAGAACATGCCCCAGTAGTGGGTGTAGGTGGCGACGGCTGTGATGTCGGCGATGCCGGTGGTCGCCCAGTTGAGGAAGTACATCCAGCCCGCGGTGTAGGCGCCCTTCTCCCCCATGAACTCCCGGGCGTACGACACGAAGGCGCCGGAGGAGGGCCGGTACAGCACGAGTTCGCCGAGGGCGCGCACGACGAGGAAGGCGAAGAGGCCGCAGACGGCGTAGGCGATGAAGAGGGACGGGCCGGCGTCGGCGAGGCGGCCGCCGGCGCCGAGGAAGAGGCCGGTGCCGATGGCGCCGCCGATGGCGATCATGTTGACGTGCCGGGACTTCAGGGACTTGCTGTAGCCCGCGTCTCCGGCATCGACATGGCCGATACGTTTCTGCACGCCTTCGTGCAGGGACTGCTCGCTCACGCCTCGGGTCCGCCTTCCGTGGGGGTGTCCGTGCGCGGGGGGCGCACGATGTCGGTGAGGGTGGTCTCGACGCGGTCGAGGTGGTGGGCCATGGCCTCCACCGCGTCGTTCTCGGAACCGTCCATCAGCGCCTCGACGATGGCCCGGTGCTCCCGGTTGGACTGCTCGCGGCGGCCGCCCAGCTGGTTGAGGAAAGCGGACTGGCGGGCCAGCGCGTCCCGGATCTCCTCGATGACCCTGCGGAAGACCGGGTTCTGCGCGGCCTCGGCGACAGCGAGGTGGAACAGCGTGTCCATGGCGACCCACGCCGTGGTGTCCGTCTCGCGTTCCATCCGGTCCAGGATGTGGGCCAGGTGGTCGAGGTTCTCCGGGGTGCGGCGGCGGGCCGCGTAGCCGGCGACCGGGATCTCGACGTGGCGGCGCACCTCCAGCAGGTCGCTGGCCGAGTAGTCGCCGAAGGTGGGGTCCTCGACGGTGCTGGCGACGACGAAGGTTCCCTTGCCGGTACGGGAGACGGTCAGGCCCATGGTCTGCAGCGCCCGCAGCGCCTCGCGCAGCACGGGCCGGGAGACCTCCAGGGTGCGGCACAGCTCCGCCTCGGAGGGGAGCTTGTCACCGATCGCGTAGTCGCCGCGTTCGATGGCGTCGCGCAGATGCGCCAGCACCGCTTCCATGGCGCTGACGCGACGTACGGGCTGTCCGGCTGTCCGGCTGTCTGACAGGTTCACGGGGGTGATCCTCCGGGCGAACGGGAGGCGCTGTCAAGGGGGCCGCCCCACAGGCGTGCGGGGAACGGCGCGACCGGCCACGGAGGCGCCGCGGAGGAACGACGGCGCCCCGGCGGAACGCTCAGCTGCTGAGCACCCCCGCGCCGAGCAGGCCGAACAGCAGCACTCCCACCACGATCCGGTAGATCACGAAGGCGTTGAAGGAGTGCTTGACTACGAACTTCAGCAGCCAGGCGATGGAGGCGTAGGCCACGACGAACGACACGGCCGTGCCGACGGCGAGCGGCGCGGCGCCCACCCCGGCGCCCAGGGCGTCCTTGAGCTCGTAGAGGCCGGCGCCGGTCAGGGCGGGGATGCCGAGGAAGAAGGAGAGCCGGGTGGCGGCCACGCGGTCCAGGTCGAGGATGAGCGCGGTGGACATGGTGGCGCCGGAGCGGGAGAAGCCGGGGAAGAGCAGGGCGAGGATCTGGGAGCTGCCGACCAGCATCGCGTCCTTGAACGAGGTGTCGTCCTCGCCGCGCCTGTGCCGGCCCATCTGGTCCGCCGCCCACATCACGCCGCTGCCGGCGATCAGCGAGCCGGCGACCACCCACAGGGAGGCGAGCGGGCCCTCGATGAGCGGCTTGGCGGCCAGTCCGACGGCGACGACGGGGATGGTCGCGCAGATGACCCACCAGGCGAACCTGTAGTCGTGGTGGTACCGCTCCTCGCGGTCGCGCAGGCCCCTCCCCCAGGCGGAGACGATCCGCACGATGTCCTTGAAGAAGTACACGAGCACCGCGGCGATCGCGCCGACCTGGATGACGGCCGAGAACCCGACCACGGCGTCGTCGTCGACGGGTATGCCCATCAGCCCCTCGACGATCTTCAGATGGCCGGTCGAGGAGACGGGAAGGAACTCGGTCACCCCCTCGACGGCTCCGAGGACGACGGCCTGACCGACGCTGATGACGCTCATGGGATCCAGTTCTGCTCGGGGGCTGGAGCGGAGAGGACCGTCCTACAGCACCCGCACGAGAACGGATCTCGACGCGTCTCACATACTCGCCAGTGCCGCCCCCGCGAAGGCCGCGGCGAGACCGGCCGCCACACTGACCGCGACGTTGAGAGCGGCCTGGAGACGTGCCCCGGTCTCCGCCAGCCGCAGCGTCTCGTAGGAGAACGTCGAGTATGTCGTCAGGGCCCCGCACAGGCCGGTGCCGAGCAGCAGGTGAAGGTGGGCGGTGGCTCCGGTGAGCAGGCCGAGGACCAGGCAGCCGGCCACGTTCACCGTGAAGGTGCCCCAGGGGAAGACGGAATCGTGCCGCGACTGGACCGCCCGGTCCGTGAGGTAGCGCAGCGGGGCGCCGACCATCGCACCGCAGACGACCAGCAGCCAGTTCACAACGACCTCTTACCCTTCGTGTCCGGTGTGCCGGGATCGTCCCGTCGTCCGGCGTACCGGATCACCTCGCAGTCCTCCAACGTCACGAGCCCCTCGGCGACGATGTCGTCGAGTTGCGGGAGGAACGCGCGGACGCGCGGCGCGGTGTCGACGATCACGACTGCGATCGGCAGGTCCTCGCTCAGGGACAGCAGCCGCGAGGTGTGGACGAGGGAGGACGCGCCGAAGCCCTCGATGCCGCGGAAGACGCTGGCACCCGCGAGGCCCGCCGCGTGGGCCCGGTGGACGATCTCCGAGTACAGGGGCCTGTGGTGCCAGGTGTCGCTCTCGCCGATGAAGACGGTCAGGCGCAGGGCGCTGCCGGTGAGTCCCGTCATGGCTGCCTCCCTTTCAGGGCGCGGCGGGTCGTCCCGGCCGCGAGCCACACCGCTGTGAGCGCCGCGATCGGGGTCGCGGCGAGGTAGGCCAGACCGGTGCCGGCCTGGCCGCCGTCGACGAGTCCGCGGATGTCTACGGCGTAGGTCGAGAAGGTGGTGAAGCCGCCGAGGACGCCGGTGCCGAAGAAGGGGCGGACGAGGGGGTGGACGGTGCGGGTCTCGGTGATGACCACCATGAACACGCCGATCACGGCGCAGCCGGCGATGTTGACCCAGAGGGTCGTCCAGGGGAAGCCCTCCGGGGGCGTGGTCCACCACAGGGAGGCCGCGTAGCGGGCGGTCGCGCCCACTCCCCCGCCGACCGACACGGCGGCCACGACGGGTGCCTGGGCGCGCCAGGAGGCCGGACGCCGGACCGGAGGGAGGAGGCGCTCTTCGGGGGCCGTCATGGTGGTACGTCTCCTACTCGCCGGGGCCCGGGTCGTGCGGGCGCGTGCCGTCGCAAGTAGGGACCGTTGGCGGCGTCACTGCCGCGGTTCGGGTACGGCGGGCCCCACCGCCGCGCCGCGGTGGATGCCCGCGGCCGCGTTCAGGTTAACCCCGGGAGCGGAGCGGGGTCATGTCGGGACGGGTGCCAGGACCCGGCCGGGCGGGTCGGCGACCACGTCCTCGGGGCCGGGGCCCACCTCGACGTAGTGGCGTGGGACGAGTGCCGTGGGAGGGTCCATCGCGCGCGTGTCCTTCACCGTCGGGGGCGATACCGCCCTACCGGGTCGCCTACCAGCCCTTCTCAAACATCCGGGCGACCTCCGCGATCCGCATGTCGTCGCGGTGGTAGCGCACGCGGCCCGCGGAGCTGCTGGTGCGCAGCATGCCGGTGGCCTCGAGCAGCCGGAGATGGGTGACGGCGACCGGGCGCGGCAGCGAGAACCGCTCGGCGACGGCGTCCGCCGTGACACCGTCCGCCGCGGCCCGGGGTTCCTTCAGCCAGGCAAGGATGCGCAGCCGTGTCTCGTCGGTGGGAGTCCTCAGCATGTCGTGCCCCTGCCTCGCGGCTTCGCCCTCTCACCGCGTCTTCCCACTGTCTCGCAGTCGACGCCACCGCGTCCGGGCTTCGACATCCTTGACCGATACCGAACTCCCGCCCGGCACCGTGGAGTTCGCGCGGGGCCGCGACGGGAGAGGAGGGGTCCGGAAGTCAGACCCCTCCCCCGCGCACTCAGCGGTGCCGGAACCAGGACATCGACGGCAGCGCCCGGTCGTCGTAGCCGAACAGCGCCTGGTTCTCCCAGGCGTTGCCGGAGGCAACGTCGGTCGGGTCCCAGCCGTTGCCGTTGACCGCGGTCCAGGTCGACTCCCAGTAGAAGATGCCCAGGCCACGGCCGTTCGGGACGGCCTCCACGATGCTCATCATGTCGTTCATCCACCGGGTCTGGCCGGTCACGCTCGCCGGGTAGCCGGGGACCAGTTCGGCACTGGTGTCGATGATGTTCTCGTGGGCGTCCTCGCTGTCGAGGCGGAACGGGTAGGCGGTCTCGGCGACGAAGACCGGCTTGCCGTAGCGGGCGGCCGCGTCGTCGAGGGTGGTCTGGAAGTCGGCCAGGGTGCCGTGCCAGTAGCCGTAGAACGACAGGCCGATGGCGTCGAACCTGACGCCGCCTGAGCGCGCGCTGTCGAACCACCAGCGGGTGCCCTCCAGGTCACCGCCCTCGGCGAGGTGCAGGGCCACGGTGGTGGACGGGTTGACCGCCTTGACCGCGTCGTAGCCGGAGTTGAGCAGACCGGCCAGCCGCGTCCAGTTCGAGGTGGAGCCCTCGTTCCACAGCATGCCGCCGTTGATCTCGTTGCCCACCTGGACCATGTCGGCGGTGGTGCCCTGGGCCTTCAGGGCGTTCAGCACGTCGTACGTGTGGTTGTACACGTCCGTCTTCAGTTGACCGTAGGAGTGTCCGGCCCAGGCGGCGGGCTTGTCCTGGCGTCCCGGGTCGGCCCAGAAGTCCGAGTAGTGGAAGTCGACCAGCAGCTTCATGCCCTGGGCCTTGACCCGCTTGGCCGTGGCCAGGACACGGGCCTTGTTGTTGTAGCCGTCGGCCGGGTTCACCCAGACCTTGAGGCGGGCGTAGTTCATGCCGGACGACTTCAGGACGGCCAGGGGGTCGGCGGCGGTGCCCGAGCCGTTGCGGTAGACGCCGCCCCTGGCCTCGCTCTTGGCCAGCGACGAGATGTCGGCGCCCTTGACCGACGTACCGGAGGTGCCGGATGTGAAGGTCAGGTCGTCGACATTGATCCAGTTGCCCGCGTTCGCGTCACTGTTGACGCTGATCGTGCACTGGTTGACGGTCACCTTGACCGGCACGACGATCCTGATCCACCCGTCGGCCGAGACCGGCAGATCGGTGCGCTGCTCGGCGCCGCCGCAGTTCTTCAGCGCCAGGTACGCGGACTTCTGTCCGCCGCCGGAGCGCACCCAGGCGGTGAGCTTGTAGTTCCCGTTGGTGAGCCCGGACAGGTACTGGTAGGTCTCCACCTTGTACGCCGAGGAGGACCAGTGGCTGAGGCGGTGGCTGCCGCCGTGACCGCCGGACTCGGTGAACGAGGCGCCGGTGTCGCCGTACTCGGACCAGCCGCTCGGGGCGGCGGTGCCCGCGCCGTCGGCTTCGAAGCCGCCGTTGGTCAGGGTGCTCGCGGCGTGGGCCGGGCCGGCGGGCAGGGCGGTGAGGGCGAGACCTGCGGCGAGCGGGAGCAGCAGGGCCCTGAGGGTGCGTCTGGGATGGAACATCGTCGTCCGTCGTCCCTTCGACGTGGGGGTGGGGAGTGCCTCTTGCGCGGAGGCGCAGTGCCTCTCTCGCGGAGGCGGGTGCCTCTCGCCCTGAGGCGCAGTGCCTCTCACGCGGAGGCGGGTGAGGATCCCTCCGCCCGCGGCTCGTGGCGCGCACGGGCGGAGGGGGTCGGTTCAGCCGTCGAGCCGGACGACCCGGACGGCTCCGGCCGGGACGGCCAGGCGGCCGACGGCGCGGTCACCGGTCAGCAGCTCGGCGCCGGGGGCCTCCAGCGGCACCTTGGCGTCGGAGCCGGTGTGGTTGACGGCGAAGAGGTAGGTGCCCGACTCGCCGGTGCGGCGGACCACTTCGACGTCCCGGGGCAGATCGGCGCGCGGGGGGATCCCGGCGTCCTCGCCCGCCCGGCCGAGCAGCGCGTCGAGGCCGTCGGCACCGAGCCGGGTGGAGACGTACCAGGCGGTGCCCTCGCCGAGGCGGTGCCGGGTGACGGCGGGCAGACCGGCGGCCAGGCCGTCGGCGTAGGCCGAGACGGTCTCGGCGCCGCGCGGTACGACGAACTCCGTCCACACGTCGGCGGACAGCTCTGTTCCGTCGAGACCGGTGACGCGCACGCGTTCGCCGGGCAGCAGCGGTGAGAACTCTTCCACGGTGAGGCCGAGGACGTCCCGCAGTGGGCCCGGGTAGGCGCCCTCGTGGACGGCGTCGTGCTGGTCGACGATGCCGGAGAAGTACGAGACGACCAGCGTGCCGCCCTGCTCGACGTACGCCTTGAGGTTGTGACCGGCCGCCTCCGTCATCAGGTACAGGGCCGGTACGACGACAAGGGGATACTTCGACAAGTCGGCTTCCGGGTGGGCGAAGTCGACGGTGAGGTGGCGGTCGTAGAGGGCCTCGTAGAAGGCGTCGGCGCGCTCGCGGGCATCGTGGTCGACGCTGGGGCGCCAGTCGAGGTTCTGCGCCCACCACGAGTGCCAGTCCCAGAGCACGGCCACGTCGGCCTCGGTGCGGGTGCCGCGGATCTCGCTCAACGCCTCGACGCTCGCACCGAGTTCGACGACCTCGCGCCACACGCGGGTGTCGGTGCCGCCGTGCGGGACCATCGCCGAGTGGAACTTCTCGGCGCCGCGCCTGGACTGGCGCCACTGGAAGAACAGGGCGCCCTCGGAGCCGCGCGCCACGTGCGCCAGGGAGTTGCGGGCCATCTGGCCGGGGGCCTTGGCGGGGTTGCGGGGCTGCCAGTTGACGCCCGAGGTGGAGTGCTCCAGCAGCAGCCAGGGAGCGCCGCCCGCCACGGAGCGGGTGAGGTCGGCGGCCATCGCCAGGTTGACGTGGGTGCGGCGGCCGTCGGTGATCAGGTAGTGGTCGTTGGTGACGAGGTCGACCTCGCGGCCCCAGGCCCAGTAGTCGACGGAGTCGCACTGGCTCAGCGCCGTCATGAAGTTGGTGGTGACCGGGACGCCGGGTGAGAGGCGGTGCAGGATGTCCCGCTCCATGCGGAAGTTCTCGCGCATGGTGGCGTCGGCGAACCGCTTGTAGTCCAGCGCCTGGCCCGGGTTGACCGCCGCGGGGGTGAGCCGGGGCGGGTTGATCTCCTCGAAGCCGGCGTAGCGCTGACCCCAGAAGGCCGTGCCCCAGGCTTCGTTGACCGCGTCGACCGTGCCGTACGTGGTCCCCAGCCAGCGGCGGAAGTGGGCGGCGCACGACTCGCAGTAGCAGGCGGAGACGGGGACGCCGTACTCGTTGTGGACGTGCCACATCGCCAGGGCCGGGTGGTCGCCGTAGCGCTCGGCGAGCTTCGTCGTGATGGCCGCGGCGGCGGTGCGGTAGTCGGCGTTGCTGTGGCAGATGGCCGCGCGGGAGCCGAACTCGTAGCGCACCCCCTCCGCGGTGACCGGCAGCGCTTCGGGATGGGCCCGGTAGAACCAGACGGGCGGGACGACGGTGGGAGTGCCGAGGTCGACGCGGACGCCGTGCTCGTGCAGCAGGTCCAGGAGCCGGTCCAGCCAGCCGAACTCGTACGTGCCGGGTGAGGGCTCCAGCAGCGCCCAGGAGAAGATCCCGACGCTCACCATCGTGACGCCGGCCTCCCGCATCAGCCGGACGTCCTCCTGCCAGACGCTCTCCGGCCACTGCTCGGGGTTGTAGTCCCCACCGAAAGCGAGCCTGGTGAGGCCCCTGGGGGTGGTCTCCGGCATGGAAGGTCTCCCGGTCGGTCGATCAAATTGGGAACGTGCACACACAGCGACGCAGTGCGCAGGCCAACATAACCGCACAGCAACAACCATTGACAAGTGTCCGGGAGGTTTCTCTACTGTGAACGCTCACAGAAGCGTGGCAGGTCCTCGCAGCAGGCGAGGACCCCAGGTCAGGGGAGAGATCCATGCCGTACACGAAGCGCCGCCGCCTCGTGAGAACCGCCGCCGCCATAGCCCTCGGCGCCAGCACCCTCGCCGCCTGCGGCTCGGACTCCGGGGACAGTGAGACCGAATCGGGCCCGGCCTCGCTGACGTACTGGACCTGGACGCCCGGCATGGACAAGGTCGTGGACCTGTGGAACAAGGGGCCGGGCAAGAAGGACCGGATCACCGTCACGGTGAAGAAGCAGGCGTCCGGTGACACCCTGGTCACCAAGATCCTCACCGCGCACAAGGCGGGCAAGGCGCCCGACCTGGTGCAGGCGGAGTACCAGGCGCTGCCCACACTGGTCAGCAACGACGCGCTCGCCGACATCTCGGGGAACGTCGGCGATGCGGAGGGCAGGTTCGCCGAAGGCGTCTGGCAGCAGACGACCCTCGGCACGGACGCGGTCTACGCGGTCCCCCAGGACATCGGGCCGATGATGTTCTACTACCGCGAGGACCTGTTCAAGGAGTACGGCCTGACGGTCCCGACCACCTGGGACGAGTTCGCCGAGACCGCCCGCAAGCTGAAGAAGGCGGCGCCGGGCAAGGACCTCACCACCTTCTCCGCCAACGACTCCGGCCTCTTCGCGGGCCTCGCCCAGCAGGCCGGCGCCAAGTGGTGGACGACGTCCGGCGACCAGTGGAAGGTCTCCATCAACGACGCGGCGACGCAGAAGGTCGCGAAGTTCTGGGGCGGCCTGGTGAAGGAGGGCGCCATCGACAACCAGCCGATGTACACGCCCGCCTGGAACAAGGCGCTCAACACCGGCAAGCAGATCGCCTGGGTCAGCGCCGTGTGGGCGCCGGGCACGCTGACCACGGCCGCGCCCGACACCAAGGGCAAGTGGGCCATGGCTCCGCTCCCCCAGTGGTCCGCGAGCGAGAACAGCACCGGCAGCTGGGGCGGCTCCTCCACCGCCGTGACCACCGACTCCGAGCACCGGGCCGCCGCCGCGAAGTTCGCCGCCTGGCTGAACACCGACAGCAAGGCCCTGAACGCGCTGGCGAAGGAGAGCGGCATCTACCCGGCCGCCACCAACGCCCAGACCAGCGGCGCCTTCCTCAAGCCCCCGGCCTACTTCGCCAACCAGGCCGACTTCTACAGCAAGGCCGCCGACATCGCCGAGACCACCGCGCCGTCCGCATGGGGTCCGAATGTGAACGTCGCCTACACCACGTTCAAGGACGCCTTCGGCGCCGCGGCGAAGAGCAAGTCGGACTTCGGCGCCGCGCTGGACGAGATGCAGGCCGACACCGTCACCGACATGAAGAAGCAGGGCTTCGAGGTCGCGGAGTGAAAAGCACGGCAAACCGGCAGTCGTACGGGGTCAAAGGGGCCCCGTACGCCCACCCGTCTCCCACCACCACCCTCAAACGAGCGCGAAGCGCCCCCTATTTTTTCCTCGTTCCCGCGACGCTCCTGTTCGCGCTGTTCTTCGCCCTGCCCATCGGCTACGCGCTCTGGCTCAGCTTCCGCAAGGTGAGGGTCTCGGGCCTCGGTCTCGGCTCCGGCGCCCGCAGCGAGATCTGGGCCGGTGCGGAGAACTACACCGACGCGCTCTCCGACAGCGAACTGCTGCACGGCACCCTGCGCGTGCTCGGCTACGGGTGCATCGTCGTGCCGGTCATGCTCGGCCTGGCCCTGCTGTTCGCGCTGATGCTCGACTCGGAGAAGGTACGGTTCGCGCCCGTCACCCGGCTCGCGATCTTCCTGCCGTACGCCATCCCCGGTGTGGTGGCGGCCCTGCTGTGGGGCTTCCTCTACCTGCCGGACGTGAGCCCCTTCTACTTCGTGCTCGACAAGCTCGGGATGCCGCAGCCGGACCTGCTGGACGGCGGGCCGCTGTTCCTGGCCCTGTCGAACATCGCGGTCTGGGGCGGCACGGGCTTCAACATGATCGTCATCTACACCGCGCTCCAGGCGATCCCGGCGGAGGTGTACGAGGCGGCGAAGCTGGACGGCGCGACCCCGGTGCAGATCGCGCTGCGGATCAAGATACCGATGGTGGCGCCCTCGCTGGTGCTGACCTTCTTCTTCTCGATCATCGCGACACTCCAGGTGTTCAACGAACCGACCACCCTCAAACCGCTCACCAACTCCGTGTCCACGACGTGGAGCCCGCTGATGAAGGTGCACCGGGACGCCTTCGGCGAGGGTGACATCCACGGGGCGGCGGCGCAGGCCGTGATCATCGCCTTCGCCACGCTCCTCCTCTCGTTCGGCTTCCTCCGGGCCGCGAACCGTCGTCAGAAGCAGGAGGCCGCCCGATGAGCTCCCTCACCGTCCCCCAGGCCGAGCCGGTGGCGGGCAGCACGCCCGGCACCGCCCAGGACCGCCCGCCGCTGCGCCGCCGGATCGCCCTGGTCCCCACGGTCACCCTGCTGCTGGGCGCGCTCTACTGCCTGCTCCCGGTCGCCTGGGTGGTCATCGCCGCCACCAAGTCCGGGCGGGAGCTGTTCTCCACCTTCACCTTCCTGCCGGGCACGGGCTTCGCCGGCAACCTCCGGGACCTCAACGCCTACCGCGACGGCGTGTACTGGCAGTGGATGGGCAACTCCGCGCTGTACGCCGGCCTCGGCGCGCTGCTGTCGACGTGCGTGTCGGCGTGCAGCGGCTACGCCCTCGCGACCTACCGTTTCCGCGGCCGCGAGACGATCTTCAACGTGCTGCTCGCGGGGGTGCTGATGCCGCCCGTGATCCTGGCCGTCCCCCAGTACCTGCTGCTGGCGAAGGCCGACCTCACCGACTCCTACCTGTCCGTCCTGCTGCCGCAGATCCTCTCGCCGTACGGCGTCTACCTCGCGCGGATCTACGCCGCTGCCGCGGTGCCCGCCGACGTGGTCGAGGCCGGGCGGATGGACGGGGCGAGCGAGTGGCGGATCTTCACGCGGGTCGCCCTGCCGATGATGATCCCCGGGATGGTGACGGTCTTCCTGTTCCAGTTCGTGGCGATCTGGAACAACTTCCTGCTGCCGTACATCATGCTCAGCGACGACGAGAAGTTCCCGATCACGCTCGGCCTGTTCACGTTGCTGGAGCAGGGCGCCAACACCCCCGCGCTGTACACCCTGGTGATCACGGGTGCCTTGCTGGCGGTGCTCCCGCTGGTCGCCCTCTTCCTGGTCGTCCAGCGGTTCTGGAGCCTGGATCTGCTCTCGGGAGCCGTAAAGTCGTGACCATGAACGCTGCGGGAGGCAGGCGCAGGCCGCCCACGATCCATGACGTGGCACGCGAGGCCGGCGTCTCGCGCGGTACCGTCTCGCGCGTCCTGAACGGCGGGCACTACGTCAGTCCGGCCGCCCAGGAGGCGGTCAACGCGGCCATCCGCAGAACGGGTTACGTCGTCAACCGGCACGCCCGCTCCCTGATCACCGGGCGGTCCGACTCGATCGGCTTCCTGCTCACGGAGCCGCAGGAGAGGTTCTTCGAGGACCCCAACTTCAATGTCCTGCTCCGCGGCTGCACCCAGGCGCTCGCCGCGCACGACATCCCGCTGCTGCTGATGCTGGCGGGCACCGAGGACGAACGGCGGCGCATCACGCGGTACATCACCGCCGGGCACGTCGACGGGGTGCTGCTGGTCTCCAGCCACTCCGGTGATCCCGTCGCCGAGCAGTTGCGCGAGGCGGGGGTGCCCCTGGTCGCGTGCGGGAAGCCGATCGGGCTGGCCTCCAAGGTGAGTTACGTGGCCGCCGACGACCGTGACGGCGCCCGCGACATGGTGCGCCATCTGCTGTCGCTCGGGCGGCGCAGGGTGGGCACGGTGACCGGCCCCCTGGACACACCCGGCGGCGTCGAGCGCCTCGCCGGCTACAAGGAGGTGCTGGCGGAGGCGGGCCTGGAGTTCGACGAGCGGCTGGTCGTCTCCGGTGACTACAGCCGGGCGAGCGGCGATGCGGGCGCCGAACACCTGCTGGCGCGGGCGCCGGACGTCGACGCGGTGTTCGTCGCCTCCGACCTCATGGCGCAGGGAGTGCTCACGGCCCTGCACCGGGCCGGGCGGCGGGTTCCCGAGGACGTGGCCGTCGGAGGTTTCGACGATTCACCGGCCGCGGTGGCCGCCCGCCCCGAGCTGACGACCATCCGGCAGCCCTGGGACCGCATCAGCAGCGAGATGGTGCGGGTGCTGCTGGCCCAGATCGGGGGCGAGGATCCGGCGGCGGTGATCCTGCCGACGGAGCTGGTGAAACGGGAGTCGACGTGACGCCGTGAGGACGGACCGGCAGCCCGTATGCATGCACGGTCATGGAACCGTGCGCCGGTGTTACCGTTCCCGTATGGCGGCGAAGACGGCTGGTGGGCAGCTCGAGGACCGGTGGCGGGGCATCCTGTCGGCGCACGCGCGCACCATGTGCGAGATCGACCGGGCGCTGCATCCGCACGGCCTCGGCGCGTCCGACTTCGAGGTCCTGGACATGCTCGCGACCGCAGCGCCCGGGGAGGGCGAGCAGTGCCGCGTGCAGAACCTCGTGGGGCGGGTCCACCTCAGTCAGAGCGCGCTGTCGCGGCTGATCGCCCGGCTGGAGAAGGACGGGCTGGTGGCGCGGTCGGTGTGCGCGGAGGACCGCCGGGGCGTGTGGGTCGCCCTGACGGCCAAGGGCCGTGGCCTGCACGCCGAGGTGCTGCCGCTGCAGCGGGCAGCACTGACCCGGGCACTGGGCGAGGAGCCGCCCAGCCCCGGATCACGCCGGTCGCCCTCCTAGGCCCGCGCGTCCGCGAAAGTCCCCGCCTGGCACACACTCGCCGCACCGGAGGCCGCGGGGCCCGCCCTCCGGGCGGACGACGGGAGCAGTGGACACGACCTACCGGGCCAGCAGGGTGCGCACCCCCTCCGAGGTCAGCGTCAGGCGGTGCTCCGAACTGCCGTCGATGGTGAGCGACAGGTCGTCGGCCGGCCACTGCGCGGCGAGAGCCCCTAGGGGCACCAGGCGGTAGCGGGAGACGAACGGCAGCAGCCCGGCCATCTCCACCTCGGAGGTGAACACGGGCACCACCGGTTCGCCGCCCGGCTGCTCCAGCACCGGCAGCGCCACCGCCGAGGGGTTGGCGGCGTCCGAGTCGTTCGCGTCGTCGGGCACGGGGATGAGCACGTCGCTGTTGGCGAGCGCGTCCAGAGCCGCCGTGTCCTCGGTGTTGTCGGAGAGGACGTCCAGAGCCCGCTGGGCGGGCGTGGGCGTGGGGTCGTTTGCGGGTGTCTCCATGGCAGATTCCCTGGTAGCGGCGGTCGTACGGCCCGCCCGGGGCATGATCCGCCCCGGGAACGGTCCTGCTCGCGTACCCGAACGGGACCGGAGCAACCCTGATGGATCTCCGGGGTTCGTGGGAGCCCGGGGGAGATCTCGTGGCGAGCCGGGGGATACCGGGCCGCCGGGGAAGCCTGGGCTGCCGGGGGCTGTCGGAACGGTTGATGTTACCGGTAACATTCCTCTCTGATCCAGACGTACGCGCCCGTGCCCTCGCCCACCCACCCGGTGGCCCGTCCTTCGGAGTCCTGGTGATCGAAGAACGCGTTGCCCGTCTCACCCCCGCGCCGCCCTTCCCCGTGTTCAGCAGGGCCGCCGTGGTGGCCTCGTGTGCCGGCTTCGTGCTCATCGGGGCGTTGCAGGCCCTGTACGGGCCGGCGATCCCGGCGCTGCGCGCGGAGTTCGGGCTGTCGCCCTCCGCCGCGGGGCTGGGACTGAGTGCTCACTTCGTCGGTGGTGTGGCCGGTGTGCTGCTGTTCGACCGGCTCTACGGGCGGGTCGGCAACCGGCGGATCCTCGGCAGCTCGTATCTGCTGATGGCCGTCGGCGCCGCCGGCTTCGCGCTGGCGCCCGACTGGCCCACCGCCCTGGCGGCGGCCCTGCTCGCCGGGCTCGGCTTCGGCGGTATCGACTACGGCCTCAACCAGCTGTTCGCCGTGGGCTTCGGCCACCGTTCGACGGCGATGCTCAACATCCTCAACGCCCACTTCGGCATCGGCGCCATCCTGGGCCCCGCCGTGATCGGTACGGTCGGCTCCGAGCACTACCCGGCCGTCTTCCTCGCCTTCGCGCTCGCCAACCTGCCGTTGGTGCTGTGTCTGCGAGGGGTACGGAGCCAGGTGCCCGTACCGGACGGGGAACGGGCCGGCGGCGAGGCCGTCCTCGGGCGGAGCCTCGGCTCGGTGCTCGCCGTCTTCGTGGTCCTCTACGTGCTGCACGTCGGCATCGAGGCCGGTGTCGGAGGCTGGGAGCCCACGCATCTGGAGACCGTCGGCTACGGCGCGGGCGTCGCCGCGACCGCCACCTCCGTGTACTGGCTGATGATGACCGTCGGCCGCTTCCTGGTCGCCCCGCTCGCGCTGCGCTTCTCCGCCCAGGCCATCATCACCGTCTCGTGCGCCGGCATGACGGTGTGTCTGCTGGCCGCGACGGTCCCGGCCCTCGCGCCCTACGCGTACGCCGGTGTCGGTCTGTTCATCGCGCCGATCTTTCCCACCGGGCTGCCCTGGCTGAACCGCGCCGCCCCGCGGGCCCGCAGGGCCGGTGCCCTGGTCATCGCTGCCTCCATGGCCGGCGGTGTCGCCGCGGGGCCGGCCCTGGGCAAGGCCATCGAGTGGTCCGGGGTCCGCGCCGTGCCGCTCCTGCTGTGCGGTGTCTCGGCCCTCTGCCTGGCCGCCACGCTCTGGCTGATCCGTGCCACCCGCTCCCGCTGACTCCACTCCTCTGTCCCGAAGGGAAGCTCCGCATGCCTGCCCTGACGACCACGCCCGACGGATTCCTGCTGCACGGCGAGCCGTTCCGGATCATCTCCGGCGCGCTGCACTACTTCCGCGTCCACCCCGGACTGTGGTCCGACCGGCTGCGCAAGGCGCGGCTGATGGGCCTCAACACGGTGGAGACGTACATTCCCTGGAACCACCACCAGCCCGAGCCCGAGGGCCCCCTGGCCCTCGACGGCTTCCTCGACCTGCCCCGTTTCCTGCGGCTCGCCCAGGACGAGGGGCTGCGGGTGCTGCTGCGTCCCGGGCCTTTCATCTGCGCCGAGTGGGACGGCGGCGGCCTGCCCGACTGGCTGACCTGCGACCCGGACATCCGGCTGCGCACCAGCGATCCCCGCTTCACCGGCGCCGTCGACCGCTACCTCGACCTCCTGCTGCCCGCGCTCCGGCCGCACCTGGCCGCGGCGGGCGGTCCCGTCATCGGCGTGCAGGTGGAGAACGAGTACGGGGCCTACGGCGACGACAGCGCCTATCTGAAGCACCTCGCCGAGGCCTTCAGGGCCCGTGGCGTCGAGGAGCTGCTGTTCACCTGCGATCAGGCCGACCCCGGGCATCTCGCCGCCGGAGGCCTGCCCGGCGTCCTGGCGACCGCGACCTTCGGCAGCCGCGTCGAGCGGTCCCTGGAGCGGCTGCGCGAGCACCGCCCCGAAGGACCGCTGTTCTGCGCCGAGTTCTGGATCGGCTGGTTCGACCACTGGGGCGGTCCGCACCACGTGCGGGACGCGGCCGACGCCGCCGCCGACCTGGACCGGCTGCTGTCCGCCGGGGCCTCCGTCAACATCTACATGTTCCACGGCGGTACCAACTTCGGCTTCGCCAACGGCGCCAACCACAAGCACGCCTACACGCCCACCGTCACGTCCTACGACTACGACGCCGCCCTCACCGAGTGCGGCGACCCGGGCCCGAAGTACCACGCCTTCCGCGAGGTCATCGCCCGCCATGCCACCGTGCCGGACGAACCCGTCCCGGGGCCGGGCCCCAAACTCCCGCCCAAAGCTGTTGAGTTGGACAGCCGGGCAGCTCTCCTGCCCCTGGCCGGCTCGCTCGCCGCAGCCGTGCGCACCGACGTGCCCGTGACCATGGACGAGCTCGGGCAGCGCACCGGCTACGCCCTCTACCGCACCACCCTCCCGGCCGACGGCGACGGGCTGCTGCACTTCGCCCGCGGGGTGGGCGACCGCGCCCAGGTCTTCGTCGACGGCGCGCCCGTCGGCGTACTGGAGAGCGAACGCCACGACGAGTCGCTGCCCGTGCGCGTGCCGCGTCCCGGTGCGACGCTGGAGGTCTTCGTCGAGAACATGGGCGGCGTCAACTACGGCCCCCGCATCGGAGCGCCCAAGGGACTGCTCGGACCGGTCTCCTTCAACGGCACGGACCTGACGGGCTGGGACTGCCGCCCGCTGCCGCTCGGCGACCTGGACGCGGTGCCGTTCGCCCCGGCCGGTGACGCGCCGCTCACCGTGCCGGCCTTCCACCGCGGCACCTTCGACGTCGGCACACCCGCCGACGCCTTCCTCTCCCTGCCCGGCTGGTCGAAGGGACAGGCCTGGGTCAACGGCTTCCACCTGGGCCGCTACTGGAACCGCGGCCCGCAGCGCACGCTGTACGTCCCCGCGCCGGTGCTGCGTCCGGGCTCCAACGACCTCGTCCTGCTGGAGCTGCAGGGCTCCACCGCCACCGGTGCCCTGCTCACCGACACCCCCGACCTCGGCCCGGAGAACACCTGGTGACGCATCTCCTGCGCGTGCCCCCGCCCGCCGCTCCCCCGCTGACCGGCCACCTGCCCTTCACGGACGCGCCGGGCGTGCCCGACCCGATCGAGGTCACCAGCCGATGGCTCACCAGGGGCGGCCGCCCCTGGTTTCCGGTGTCCGGCGAGTTCCACTACTCCCGCTACGCGAACGGGCAATGGGAGGAGGAGCTGCTGAAGATGAAGGCGGGCGGGGTGACCGCCGTCGCCTCCTACGTCATCTGGATCCACCACGAGGAGGCCGAGGGCCGGGTCCGCTTCGACGGCGACCGCGACCTCAGGCGCTTCGCCGAGCTCTGTGCCCGCCACGGCCTGGACTTCATCCCCCGGATCGGCCCCTGGTCCCACGCCGAGGTCCGCAACGGCGGCCTGCCCGACTGGCTCCTGACCCGCGCCCGCGCACCGCGCACCGACGACCCGGCCTATCTGGGCCCCGTCCGCACCTGGTTCTCACAGATCGCGGGGCAGCTGAGGGGCCTGGAGCGGGCGCACGGCGGCCCGATCGTCGCCATCCAGGTCGAGAACGAGCTGTACGACCGACCGGGCCATCTGCGCACGCTCAAACGGCTCGCCCAGGAGGCCGGGCTGAGCGCGCCGCTGTGGACGTCGACCGCCTGGGGCGGGGTCAGGCTCCCGGGCGAGGACCTGCTCCCGCTGTACGGCGGCTACTCCGAGGCGTTCTGGACGGCGGCCGACGGCGGCTGGCCCGACACCTGCCGCAAGCACTTCTTCTTCACCCACGAGCGCGACGACGAGGGCATCGGCGCCGATCTGCGGCCCACGTCCGTGCGCGGGGCCGGCCCGGCTCCGACGGACCGCTTCCCCTGGGCCACCTGCGAGCTGGGCGGCGGCATGGCGGCGGCCTATCACCGGCGGCCGAGGGTTGACGCCGCCGATGTCGGGGCCCTCGGGCTGACCAAGGTCGGCTGCGGGTCGGTGTGGCAGGGCTACTACATGTTCCACGGCGGCACGAACCCGGCCGGCGAGCTGACCTCCCTGCAGGAGTCGCACGCCACCGGCTACCCCAACGACCTGCCCGTCCTGACCTACGACTTCCAGGCCCCGCTCGGCGAGTACGGGCAGGTGCGGCCCTCCTACCACGAACTGCGCCTCCAGCACCTGCTGCTGGCGGAGCTGGGGCACCGGATCGCGCCCATGCGGTCCGTGCTGCCCGAGCAGTCGCCGGCCGGGCAGCACGACCGGGACACCCTGCGCTGGGCCGTGCGGACCGACGGCAGTTGCGGCTTCCTGTTCGTGACCAACCACCAGCCGCACGAGCCGCTGCCGGACCACCCGGACACGGCCTTCACGATCGACTTCCCTCTCGCGCCCCCGCTGACGCTGCCGAGCACTCCCGTCACCGTCCCCTCCGGCGCGTACTTCTGCTGGCCGCTCCGGCTGGACGTGGCCGGACTGCGGCTGGAGTGGGCCACTGCGCAGCCCGTGTGCACCGTCGAGGCGGACGGCCGTACGGTCCTGGTGCTGTCCGCGACGGACGGCATCGCCCCCGAACTCGCCCTGGACGCCGACACGGTGACGTCCGTCGCCGCGCCGTCCGGGGAGATCACGCCGGTCGGCGGGCGGGTCCTGGTCAGCGGAGTGCGGCCGGGCACCGACGCCCTGGTCGAGGTGGAGGCGGCCGACGGTTCACGCGTCGGCCTGCTCGTCCTGGACGCGGCGACGGCCCGGACCGTCTACCGGGGCCGGGCGTGGGGTGCCGAACGGCTGGTGCTGTGCGGGGACGGTGTCGTCTTCGACGAGCACCGCGGCGAGGTGCGGCTGCACAGCCCGGCCGTCGAGCCCTCGTTCGCGGTGCTGCCCGCACCGGATTCCGCCCTGGTGGTGGAGGGAGCCCGGGTACGGGAGGCGGCCGACGGTGTGTTCACGCGCTACACCCTCGACGCCGGGCCGCCGGCGGGCACCGTCGCGACCGTGACGTCCGTCAGGCCCGGCGGCCCGCCGCCCGAGCCGGTGACCGGCATACAGGGCCGGGCGAGTGTGCCGGGCGAGAAGGACGTGGACGCGGCGGCCGCCGAGTACCGGGTCGACGTACCGGAGGACCTGCTTCGGAGCCCCTCGGGTGTGCTGTTGCGGCTGCGCTGGACGGGGGACCTGGCACGGGCCTACGTGGGAGACGCCCTGGTCGCCGACCAGTTCTGGTCGGGGCGGGTCTGGGACATCGGGCTGGACCGGCTGCCGGGCCGGGCGCTGCGCGCGGAGGGCCTGCGGCTGAAGGTGCTGCCGCTCGCCCCGGACGCGCCGGTGCACGTGCCGGGGCAGCCGGATGACACCTGGCGGGAGGCGCGGGTGCTGGACGCCACGTGGGTGGTCACGCGACGCTGGACGGTCCGCAGCGGCTGAAGACGCCCGGGCGCACCATCCGGCCTATGCTGTGCTCCTGCCGGGCGGGTTCAGGACCGCCGCCAGGACCGCCGTACCGACGCCGAGGATCACCCGCCATGACACCGAGCGCCCCCGACGGCCCCGGGCCCAAGGGCCGCAGCAGGCGCAACTTCGCGGGAGCGCGGCCGGTGATGGCCGACGTGGCCCGGATGGCCGGGGTCTCCAAGCAGACCGTCTCACGGGTGCTGAACGACCATCCGGCCGTCCGCCGCGAGACACGCGAGGCGGTCCTGGAGGCCATGCGCACGCTCGGCTACCGGCCCAGCCGCAGTGCGCGGTCCCTGGCCAGTGGCAGGACCCGGATGCTCGGGGTCATCTCCTTCGACGCCGCCCGCTACGGGCCCGCCTCGATCCTGACCGCGATCAACACGGCGGCCCAGGAGGCCGGTTACCTCGTCAGCTCCATCGCCCTCGACACCGCCGACCACGACACCGTCGTCGAGGCCGTCGACCGGCTGTCGGCCGAGGGCGCGGACGGGGTGATCGCGATCGCGCCGCAGCTGTGGGTGGGGCGGGCTCTGGCCGAGACGTCCGGTCTGGGTACTCCCCTGGTGGTGCTGGAGAGCGCGCTCGACGAGGAAACTCCCCTGATCACCGGCGACTCGCGCACCGGCGCCCGCAAGGCCACCGAGCACCTCCTCGGCCTCGGACACCCCACCGTGTGGCACATCGCCGGTCCTACCGGCTGGACCTCGGCCGACCACCGGCTGGCGAGCTGGCAGGCGACGCTCCGGGCCGCCGGTGCCGCCGTGCCGGCCCCCCTCGTCGGGGACTGGAGCGCCGGATCCGGCTACGACCTGGGCCGTTCGCTGGCCCGGCGCCCCGACGTGACGGCGGTGTTCGTCTCCAACGACCAGATGGCGCTGGGTGTGCTGCACGCCCTGCACGAGTCCGGGCGGCCCGTTCCCGGGGACGTCAGCGTCGTCGGCTACGACGACATCCCCGAGGCCGCACATTTCCTGCCCCCGCTGACCACCGTCCGCACCGACTTCGCGGAGATCGGCACCCGTTCGCTGCGACTGCTCCTCGACCGGATCGAGGGCCCGGCCGAGCGTCCCGGCGTCGGCACCCTCGTCCCCGTGGATCTCGTGGTGCGGGCCAGCAGCGGTCCCGCACCGGTGCGCTGAGGGGCGTTGGTCAGCCGTTTCCCTCGGCGGTGGCCCGCTGCCAGGCCCCTTCCCTCAGCAGCCGCAGTCCGTTCAGGCCGACCAGGACCGTGGAGCCCTCGTGGCCCGCGACGCCCAGCGGCAGCGGCAGGTCACCGGCCAGGTCCCAGACGACGAGTCCGGCGATGAACACCCCGGCGATGACGAGGTTCTGCACGACCAGCCCGCGCGCCCGGCGGGACAGGGCGACGGTGGCGGGGACCGCGGCGAGTTCGTCGCGCACGATGACGGCGTCCGCGGTCTCCAGGGCCAGGTCGGACCCGGCCCTGCCCATGGCGATCCCGGTGTGCGCGGCGGCCAGGGCGGGTGCGTCGTTGACGCCGTCCCCGACGACCAGCACCTTGCGGCCCGCGCTCTCCATCTCCTGGACGGCGGCCAGCTTGTCCTGCGGCAGCAGCCCGGCGCGCACGTCGTCGATGCCGGCCTCGGCGGCGAGGCGGGCCGCGGCGCGGGGGTTGTCGCCGGTGAGGAGCACCGGGGCGGTGCCGGTGAGTGCGGCGAGGGAGGTGACCGTGGCGGCGGCGTCCGGGCGCAGCCGGTCGGCGATGCCGAGCAGTCCGGCGGGGGTGCCGTCGACGACGACCAGGACGGCGGTCCGGCCGGACTCCTCGAGTTCCGCGGCGGCACCGGGGGTGTCGTCCAGCAGCCGGGCGGGTGCGCCCACCGCGACCGTGCGGCCGTCGACGACGGCGGTGACGCCGACGCCGGGTGCGGAGGTGAAGTCCCGCGCGCCCGGCAGGTCGAGGCCACGGTCGCGGGCCGCTTCCACCACCGCCCGGGCCAGCGGGTGTTCGCTGGGCCGCTCGGCGGCGGCCGCCAGCGTCAGCAGCGCGTCCTCGTCCAGGGCGGATCCGGGCAGCGGCCGGACGTCCGTGACCCGCGGGCTCCCCTCCGTGAGCGTGCCGGTCTTGTCCAGGGCGACCGCGTCCACCTGGCCGAGCCGCTCCATCACCACGGCCGACTTCACGAGCACGCCGTGCCGTCCGGCGTTGGCGATGGCCGACAGCAGCGGCGGCATGGTGGCCAGCACGACCGCGCACGGGGAGGCGACGATCATGAAGGTCATGGCGCGCAGCAGTGCGTCGGTGAGCTGTGCGCCGAAGGCGATCGGCACCAGGAAGACGGCGAGGGTCGCGGCCACCATGCCGAGTGAGTAGCGCTGTTCGACCTTCTCGATGAACAGCTGCGTGGGTGCCTTGGTCTCGGAGGCCTCCTGGACCATGCGCACGATCCGGGCGATCACCGAGTCGGAGGCGTCGCGCTCCACCCGGATCCGGAGTGCGCCGGTGCCGTTGAGGGTGCCGGCGAAGACCTCGTCGCCCGGCTCCTTGGGCACGGGCAGCGGCTCGCCGGTGATGGTCGCCTGGTCCACCTCGCTCGCCCCGTCCAGCACCCGGCCGTCGGCGCCGACGCGCTCCCCGGGGCGTACGAGGACGGTGTCACCGACCGCCAGCTCCTCGACGGATACGGCCTGTTCACCGCCGTCGGGGCTGAGCCGGGTGGCCGTGGCGGGGGCAAGGTCGAGCAGGCCGCGGACGGAGTCGGCGGTGCGGGCCGTGGCCAGGGCCTCCAGCGCGCCGGAGGTGGCGAAGATGACGATGAGCAGGGCGCCGTCCATGACCTGCCCGATCGCGGCCGCGCCGAGGGCGGCCACGACCATCAGCAGGTCGACGTCGAGGGTGCGCTCCTTCAGCGCCTTGAGCCCCTCCCAGCCCGGTTCCCAGCCGCCCGTGGCGTACGCCAGGGCGTACAGCGGCCCCCAGGCCCAGGCCGGGGCGCCGGTCAGCTGCAAGGGCAGGGCGAGCAGGAAGAGGACCGTGGCCGCGGCGGCCCAGCGTGCCTCGGGGAGTGCGAGGACGCGGGTACGCCGCCGGGCCACCGTCCCGGTGCGTGCGGGCTTCGGCCGTTCGACCGGCTGAGGCGCGAGCGTGGAGGTCATCAGGGGGTCCTTCTGGCGGGGGCGCGTCGGCGCCCCTCACCATACAGGAACACATGAAGACTCATTCATGCCTTCATGTGGATGCCGTGTCACGGCACAGGTCCCGGCGTCATCGCACGGGCACCGCCACGTACTGGTACTCCAGGAACTCGTCGATCCCCACCCGGCCGCCCTCGCGTCCGAGCCCGGACTGCTTGACCCCGCCGAACGGAGCCGCCGGGTTGGAGACGAGGCCGGTGTTCAGGCCGACCATGCCCACCTCCAGGCCTTCGCTGACCCGCAGCCCGCGGTCCAGGCCCTGGGTGAACACGTAACCGACGAGACCCCAGGGCGTGTCGTTGGCGCGGCGCAGGACCTCGTCCTCGTCGTCGAAGGTGAGGATCGCAGCGACCGGGCCGAAGATCTCGGTGTCCATCAGGCGGCTGCCGGGGTCGACGCCGGCCAGTACGGTCGGCGGATAGAAGTTGCCGGGCCCTTCGGGCGTACGTCCGCCGACGAGCACCTCGGCGCCGCGCTCCACCGCGTCGGCGACGAGTTCCTCCACCTTGGCGCGTCCGTTGGCGTCGATCAGCGGGCCCACGTCGACACCGCTGCGGGTGCCGGGGCCCACCACGAGCGCGCCCATCCGCTCGGCGAGCCGCCGCCCGAACTCCTCAACCACCGACCGGTGGACGAAGAAGCGGTTCGCGGCCGTGCAGGCCTCGCCCATGTTCCGCATCTTGGCGACCATCGCCGCGTCCACCGCCACGTCCAGGTCGGCGTCGTCGAAGACGATGAACGGTGCGTTGCCGCCCAGTTCCATCGACGTCCGCACGACAGTGTCGGCGCACTGGGCGAGCAGCAGCCGTCCGACGCCCGTCGAGCCGGTGAAGGAGAGCTTGCGGATCCGGCCGCCGCGCAACAGCGGCTCGCACACCTCGCCGGCGCGGGAGGTGGTGACGACGTTCAGCACACCGTCCGGCAGGCCCGCCTCCTTGAGGATCCCGGCCAGCGCGAGGCTGGAGAGCGGGGTCTGCGGGGCGGGCTTGAGGATCATGGTGCAGCCGGCGGCGATCGCGGGGCCGATCTTGCGGGTGCCCATGGCCAGCGGGAAGTTCCACGGCGTGACCAGCAGGCAGGGGCCGACCGGGCGGCGGGAGAGCAGCATGCGGTTGCGGCCGTCGGGCAGGGTGCCGCAGCCGCCGTCGATCCGGACGGCCTCCTCGGAGAACCAGCGGAAGAACTCGGCGGCGTACGCCACCTCTCCCCTGGCCTCGGCGAGCGGCTTGCCCATCTCGGACGTCATGAGGTGGGCGAGCTCGTCGGTGCGTTCCAGGATGAGCTCGTAGGCGCGGCGCAGGATCTCACTGCGCGCCCGGGGTGCCGTACGCGCCCAGTCCTGCTGGGCCTGGACGGCGGCCTCCTCGGCGAGCCGGGCGTCCTTCGGGCCGGCGTCGGCGACGTGACAGAGGATCTCACCGGTGGCGGGGTCGTCGACGGGCATCGTGGCACCGTCCGCGGCGTCCGTCCAGGCACCGCCGATGAACAACTGAGTCAGTACCTCGGTCATGTCGTTTCTCCTGGTTGATCGGCGGCGGGGTCGAGGAGTTCGGCGAGGTGCCGGGCCCGGATGCCGCGGTCGCCGGCGAGGTGGTCGATCTGGGTGGCGCAGCTGAAGCCGTCGGCGACGACGGGTCGTCCGCCGAGTTCATCGAGGCGGGGCTTGAGGGCCAGATCGGCGACAGCGACGGAGGTGTCGTAGTGCTGGGCCTCGAAGCCGAAGTTGCCGGCCAGGCCGCAGCACCCCTCCGCCTCGTCGACCGCCCGCACGCCCAGGCGGCGCAGCAGGTCGGCGGGGCGGTGGCCCTTGAAGGTGGCGTACTCGTGGCAATGGGTCTGCAGCACGACGTTCTCGGGCAGGGGCGGCGGGGTCCAGTTCTGGTCGGCCAGGTCGGTGAGCGCCCCGGTGAAGGTCCGCACACGGTCCGCCACCCGCTGCGCGGCCTCGGTCCCGAGGAGTTCCGGCACGTCGCGCCTGAGGGCGGCGGCGCAGCTGGGTTCGGCCACGATGATCGGCCGGTCGTCGCCGTTGTCCAGGGCGGCGACGGTGCGGGCCATGATCCTGCGGGCCGTGGACAGCTGGCCGGTGCTGACCCAGGTCAGTCCGCAGCACAGGCCGTCCTGCGGTGTGCAGGGGATGCCGGCGTCGGCGAGCACGCGGCTCGCCGCTCCCGCGACCTGGGGACGGAAGGCGCGGGTGAAGCTGTCGACGAAGAGGATCGCCTTGGCGGGTCCTGAGGGCTTCGCCGCACGGAGGGTCCTGCGCAGGGCGCGCCGGGAGGTGAAGGCGGGGATCCTGCGCCTGGTCGTCACTCCGCCCAGGCGGGCCAGCAGCTTCCCGACCGGCCCGCGCAGCACGAGGTTGACCGGCCGGGCCACGAACCCGGCCAGCGCCGAGGTCAGGGGCAGCCAGCCCAGCGAGTAGTGGGAGCGGGGGCGCAGGCGGCCCTTGTAGTGCTGGTGGAGGAACTCCGCCTTGTAGGTGGCCATGTCGACGCCGACCGGGCAGTCGCTGGAGCAGGCCTTGCACGACAGGCACAGATCCAGCGCGTCGCGTACTTCGGTCGAGCGCCAGCCGTCGGTGACGGCCTCGCCGCGCACCATCTCCTGGAGCATGCGGGCCCGGCCGCGGGTGGAGTCGTTCTCCTCGCCCGTGGCCCGGTAGCTGGGGCACATCACCCCGCCCGCGTCCGAGCGGCAGCGGCCGACACCGACACACCGGCGTACCGCGCCGACGAAGCCGTCCTCGTCGTGCGGGAAGCCGAACGTCGTGTCCAGCAACGGCAGTTCACGCAGCGCGAAGTCACTGTCGAGGGGGGCCGGGTCGATGATGACACCGGGGTTGAGCAGCCCGTCGGGGTCGAAGACCTTCTTGAAGGCGGCGAACGCGGCGATCATGCGGTGGCTGTACATCACCTGCAGCAGCTCACTGCGGGCGCGTCCGTCACCGTGTTCACCGGACAGGGTGCCGCCGTGCTCGACGACCAGGGCGGCGGCCTCGGTGACGAAGCGGCGCATGACCGTCCGGCCGGTATCGGTGGCCGTGTCGAAATCGATGCGCACATGCACACAGCCGGCGCCGAAGTGCCCGTACAGCACACCGGTCAGCTGGTGCGAGACGAGCAGCTTGCGGAAGTCGCGCAGGTAGCCGGCCAGGTCCTCCGGGGCGACGGCCGCGTCCTCCCACCCGGGCCAGGACTCCCCGCCGTCCACCAGCCGCGCCGCGAGCCCGGCCCCGTCCTCACGCACCCGCCACAGCGAGCGGCGCTCCGCCGGGCTCTCCACGATCCGGCCCCCGGTAAGCCGGCCCTGCGCCTTGAGGGCATCCAGCAGCTCGGCGGCCCGCGCGTCGACCACGCTCTGGTCGTCGCCTTCGAGCTCGACGTACAGCCAGGCCCGGCCCTCGGGCAGGCCCGTCACGGAGTCCGCGCCCCGGCGGGCGCGCATGGTGGCGACGATCGCCTCGTCCATGCCCTCCACGGCGCTCGGCGCGAAGCGCAGGATCTCCGGCACGTCCTCGGCCGCCTCGACCACGTCGTCGTAGCCGAGGGTGAGGAGTGTGGATGCCTGTGCGGTCGCCACCAGGCGGACCGTCGCGGCGGTGACGACCGCACAGGTGCCTTCGGTGCCCACCAGGGCGCGGGCCACGCCGAAGCCGTTCTCCGGCAGGAGGTGGTGGAGCTGGTAGCCCGAGACCTGACGCGGGATACGCCCCAGCTCGGTGCGGATCGGCGCCAGATTCTCCTCCACCAGGCGCTTGAGATCCGCCTCGAGACGGGCGACGAGCTCGACATCCGCCGGGTCGACCGGGTGCAGCCCCGCGTGATCGGCCACGGCCCGCACGCCGTCGGCCGTCACGATCTCCAGCGCCACGACATGGCCGCTGGTACGCCCGTCGCGCACCGACCGGTTGCCGCACGCGTCGTTGCCGATCATCCCGCCCAGCGTGCAGCGGCTGTGCGAGGACGGATCCGGCCCGAAGTCCAGCCCGTGCAACGCGGTCGCGCCGCGCAGGGCGTCCAGGACCACACCGGCCTCGACCCGGGCGGTACGCGCCTGGGGGTCGATGTCCAGGATCCGGTTCATGTACCGGGAGAAGTCCAGGACCGCACCCGGCCCGACGGCGTTTCCCGCCATGCTCGTGCCGCCGCCCCGGGCCGTGACCGGCACACCCGCCTCACGGCAGGCCCGCAGCACCGCGACCACATCGTCGGCGGTGCGCGGGAAGACCACCGCCCGCGGCGGCACACGGTAGTTGGACGCGTCGTAGGCGTAGGCGCCGGTGGCTCCGGGGCCGGCCTCCACCCGCAGACCGGGCGCGAGCTCGGCGAGGCGCGCCGTGAGACCCGCCGGGTCGCGGGTGGCGGTGGTCATCGGTCTCCGGCTCCCGACGTGCCGGACTCGACCGCGTTCGCCCAGGCCTGGAGACCCTCGTCGACACCCGCCTCGTCGATCACGAGCGCCGGGATCATGCGGACGACCTGGTTCGAGGCGCCGCACAGCAGCAGGAGCAGGCCCTCGTCGATCGCGGCGCGCTGCACCCGGGCGGCGGTCTCGGGGTCGGGGCTGCCGTCCTCGGTGACGAACTCGGTGGCGAGCATGAGGCCGAGGCCGCGGACGTCGCCGATGCCCGGGGTCCGGTCGGCCACGGCCTCCAGGCCCTGGCGGAGCCGCTTGCCCATGGCCTCGGCGTTCTCGACGAGCTTCTCGTCGCGCACGACGTCGAGCGTCGCGCAGGCGGCGGCGCAGGCGACGGCGTTGGCGCCGTACGTGCCGCCCTGCGAGCCGGGCCACGCCTTGGTCATCAGTTCCTCGGAGGCGGCGATGCCGGAGAGTGGGAAGCCGCTGGCCAGACCCTTGGCCGTGACGAGGATGTCCGGGGTGACGCCGAAGTGGTCGTGGCCCCAGAAGCGGCCGGTGCGGCCGACACCGGTCTGCACCTCGTCGAGGATCAGCAGGAAGCCGTGCCGGTCCGCCCGTTCCCGCAGGCCTTCCAGGAAGGCGCGGTTCGCGGGGACGTAGCCGCCCTCACCGAGGACCGGCTCGACGATGATCGCTGCCGTGTCGGCGGGCGACGAGATCGTCTGGAGGGTGTAGTCGAGCTCCTTCAGCGCGAAGCGGGTGGCGGTCTCCTCGTCCCAGCCGTACCGGAAGGCCGTCGGGAACGGGGTGACGACCACGCCGCTCATCAGCGGCGAGAACCCCGACCGGAAGCGGATGCCGGAGGTGGTCATGGAGGCGGCGGCGACCGTGCGGCCGTGGAAGCCGCCGTGGCAGACGATGACGTTCGGCCGGCCGGTGGCCTGGCGGGCCAGCCGCAGCGCCGACTCGACGGCCTCGCTCCCGGAGTTCGAGAAGAACAGGCTGTCCAGGCCGGCCGGCAGTACCTCGCCGAGCTTGTCGACCAGGCGGCGCAGCGGCTGGTGCATCACGGTCGTGTACTGGCCGTGGATCAGCGTGCCCACCTGCTCCTGCGCCGCCGCCACGACCTTGGGGTGACAGTGCCCGGTGCTGGTGACGCCGATGCCGGCGGTGAAATCGAGGTAGCGGCGGCCGTCCTCACCGTAGAGGTGGACGCCCTCGCCCCGGGCCGCCACGACGGGCGTGGCCTGGCGAAGGTGCGGCGACAGTGCGGTCATGGTGTCTCCCGGCCGTACGACGAGGTCTGGTTGTCTGGCTCAGCTCCGGTCCGAGCATCCAAGCCGCCGCGACACGTGACAACGCGTGATCTGTCCAGCCGAAACGCGTTGTTCGGACGTTGTGTCAACCGCCGGACCCCCCGGGCCCCGGCAGCCCCTCCCGTGGACAGCTCTTGCGCAGGTCAGCCACGCTTGTCAGAGTGACCGGGCATGCAGGGAGGCACCGTGAACGATCACCCCCCGCCGGCCGGTCGTGCCCCGACCCTCGCCGACGTCCTGGCCCTGCCCGTCCTGGCCGCCGGACAGCCCCAGGTCGTCACGGGCCTGACCGAGCTGGACCGGCCGGTGCGCTGGGTGCACATCACCGAGCTGACGGACCCGGCCTCCTTCCTCAAGGGCGGCGAGCTGGTCCTGACCACGGGCATGCCCCTGCCCGAGGACGCCGCGGGTGTCCGCCGGTACGTCGACGAACTCACCGAGGTGGGGGCTGCCGCCCTGGTCATCGAACTCGTACGCCGCTACCACCGGCCGCCCGAGACCCTCGTTCAGGCCTGCCGGGCCCGGGGGCTGCCCCTGGTCACCCTCGCCCGGGACGTCAACTTCCTGGAGGTCACGCAGGTCGTGCACGCGCTGATCCTCGGCAACCAGGCCGACGCGATGCGGCGGACCCAGCGGATCCACGAGGCGTTCACGGCTCTGACGTTGCGCGGGGCGGGGCCGGAGGACGTGGTGCGCGCGGCGGCGGAGATGAGCGGCCGGACCGTCGTGCTGGAGAACCTGGTGCACCAGGCGCTGATCTGCGAGCCCTCGGGAAGCACGGTGGAGCAGGCACTCGAGGGCTGGGAGCAGCGCTCCCGGGCGGCCGAGCCGGGCGACCACACCTGCGTGGGCGGCCCGGAGGGCTGGCTCACCGCGCCCGTCTCCTACCAGGGCGAACGCTGGGGGCGTCTGGCCATGCTGCCCGCCGACGGGCCGGCTTTCGGGCCGGAGCACCTCACCGTCCTGGAGCGGACGGCGATGGCCCTGACCGTGGCCCGGCTCATCCACTCCACGCCGTGGGAGCACACGGCCCACCGCAACGCCCTGCGCGACCTCGCCGAGCAGCGCCACCACTCCGCCGAGGACGTCCGGGCCCGCTGCGCCGCGCTGGGTCTGCCCACGGAGGACGGCGTCTTCCTGGCCGTCCTCGTGGACCTGGGCCCCGGAGGGGCGGGCGCCGAGCCGGAGACCCGACTGCACCGGGAGCTGCGGTCGGCCGGGATCCCGGCCCTGGTCGGCGAACTGTCCCCCCACCGCCTCGGCGTCCTGCTGGCCCTGCGGCCCGCCCAGCCCTGGCGGCCCGTGGCCGAACGCCTCAGCCGCACCGCACTGGCGCTGGCGCCGGAGGCGATCGTCGGCGTCGGCTCGGAGGTGGCGGATCTCACCGAGAGCGCACGCTCGTTCCGGGAGGCGGCCCGGGTCATAGAGGCCACCCCGCCCGGCCAGCCCCTCCCCGCGGACCGTTCCTTCCACGAGCTGCCGGACATCGGCCTGCGCCGGCTGCTGTACGCGCTGCGCGAGGACACCCGGATCCAGGACTACACGGAACGCCGGCTGGGCCGGCTCATCGACCACGACACCCGGCACGGCACCGACCTGCTGGCGACCCTGGGCCACTACCTCGACGCCGCCGGCAACAAGACCACGGCGGCCCGTCGCGGCGGCCTGTCCAGGGAAACCCTGTACCAGCGTCTGCGCACCGTCGAACGCCTCCTCGACACCGACCTCGAATCCGGCGACCGCCGCACCGAACTCCACGTGGCGCTCACGGCGTTGCGGGTCATGCGCGCCGGACGGGGAGCACACCCCCTGTAACGCTTTGCGCGTCCCGTTCCAAGAACAAGTGACAGGCACCTGTCGACGAGAAGGGGACATCGGTGGACGACGCGGAACGGTTACGGAGTGGGCCCGCTGCGGCGGTCGGCGACCCGCGGCTCTTCGAGGAGTTCTACCGGCGTCACGTCGACGCGGTGCTCCGCTTCGTGGCCCGCCGGGTGGACGACCCGCACACGGCGGCCGACCTGACGGCCGAGATCTTCCTCGCCGTCCTCGACTCGGCCTCCACCTACCGGCCGCACCTCGGCAGCGAGACGGCCTGGTTGTACGGCATCGCCCGCCACGTCGTGTCGTCGGAGCGCCGCCGGGTCGCCCGGGAGACCGAACGCGACCGGCGCATCTCCGGGCGGCGGTTGCTGGAGCCCGACGACATCGCCCGCATCGAGGACAGACTCGACGCGGAGAGCCCCGGGCGGCGTGTCCTGGCCGCGCTGGCGCGGCTGCCCGAGGGCGAGCGGGCCGTCATGGAACTGGTCGCGGTCGACCAGCTCACGGTCACCGAGGCCGCGGCCGCACTGGGCATCCGCCAGGTCACGGCCCGGGTCCGGCTGCACCGGGCGCGCAAGGCGCTGCGCGAGGAGACGGAGTGCCGGACCGCTCAGGCGGCGGATGCAGCGCTGGTGTACGTGGCGAGGGGGGAAGCATGAGCACGAGGACGACGTTCGAGGACCGGCTGCTCGGTGAACTGAAGAAGGAGATCGAGCTGCGTGAGGCCGGGTCCGGAGCGGGCACTGGCACTGGCACTGGCACTGGCACTGGCACTGGCACGGCGACGGCTTCCGTGCGCCGCCGGTTCGGCCCGCGCCGGATCGCCGTGGTCGCGGCCTGCGCCGCGGCGTGGGCCGCCACGGTGGTGGTGCCCGGCTCGCCAGCCGACTCCGGTGCGTGGGCGGCGGAGCGCCACGACGACGGCAGTGTCGAACTCACCGTCAGCAAGCGGGGCTTCGGCATCGACGACCAGCTGGAACTCGCGGAACGCGTGCGTCCGTGGGGCATCCGGGTGGATGTGGTCGCTCCCGGGGACGCGTGCAGCTCGTGGGACATCCCCCGGGTCATGGTCCTCACCGGCGAGGGCGACCCCATCCGCGCCTGGCCGGTCACCCTGCGGCGCGGCAGCACGCTGGTGATCGAGAACTCCTGGGGCGAGCCGGTGACCCGGGACGAGATCGAGCACTACCGCGTGAAGCCCTGTGACCGGTGAGCGCGCGGCTGGGCTGGCTCGACGCGCTGCGCGGCCTCGCCGCACTCGTCGTGGTGTTCGACCACTCGTCCCACACCTTCATGCCGGACCTGCGGGGGGAGTTGATGCCGCAGTTCAACACCAGCCGCTACGGCATCATGGTGTTCTTCCTGGTCAGCGGCTACATCATCCCGGCCTCGCTGGAACGCCGGGGCTGCGTGCGGGCGTTCTGGATCGGACGGGTCTTCCGGGTGTACCCGCTGTGGGCGGTCGTCGTCGCCGCGCTGCTCGCGGTCGACCTGCTGGGGCTCGCGGGGCTGCGTGACTTCGGCCGGCAGGGGGCGGTCACCGTGGCCCTCGCCCACGCCGGCATGCTCCAGGAACTGCTGGGGACACCCAATGTCCTCCTCGTCCTCTGGACGCTCTCGTACGAGATGTGTTTCTACCTGCTGGTCGTCGCCCTCTTCACGGTCCGGCTGCACCACCGGTCCGCGGCGGCCTCCGGGGTCCTGGCCGTGCTCGCCGTGGTGAGCGCGGCGGCGGGGGCGGTGCTGCCGGTGTCCGCGCTGTCCGGCCTGGTCGGCACCGGCCCGCTCATCGCGTTCGCGTCGATCGCCATGGGTGCCGCCCTGTGCTGCGCGAGCTCCGCCTCACCGGCGCTGCAGGTGTTCGGGGGTGTGCTGGGCGGAGTGCTGGCGCTCATGCTGGTTGCGTTCAACGGCACGGTCCCGGTGTGGGAGGGCCTGGTGATTCTCGCCGTCATGTTCCTCGGTACCGCGGTCCACCGGGCCGAGCGCGGGCAGAGCACCTGGCACCGTGCGGCGGGCACGGCAGCCCTGGTGGTGGCCTGCGCCGTGGGAAGCGCCTACCGGTACGGCGACGGCCACCACTTCACACGGCGCGGCTGGATCGTGGCGTTCCTGCTGGCCGTGCTGACCTTCGCCGCCGGGCTGGCCTGGCGCCGGCGGCGGATTCCGGTGCCGCTGACCGGCCTGGGAGCGATCAGCTACTCGGTCTACCTGGTGCATCCGGTGCTGCTGGCGGTGGTCGACGGCACCGTGGGACGCCGGCGCGACGACCACGCCGCCCTCGAAGTGGCCTTCTTCGCCGTTCTGTTGCCGCTGTGCGTCCTGACCCACCGCTGGGTCGAGGCCCCGGGCCAGGCCTGGGGGCGCAGGCTGGCCCGCCGGTGGGGGGATCAGGTGTCGAAGTCCACCGTCAACGCCTCGGACACCGGGAACGTCTGGCACGTGAGGACGTAGCCGGCGTCGACCTCGGACGGTTCGAGGGCGAAGTTGCGGCGCATGTCGGCCTTGCCGTCGGTGACCAGGGCACGGCAGGTGCCGCAGACTCCGCCCTTGCAGGCGAAGGGAAGGTCGGGGCGGGTCTGCTGGGCGCCTTCGAGGAGGCTGCGGTCGCGGGGCAGGGGCGCCGTGGTGGAGCGGCCGTCGAGGGTGACGGTGACCTGGCTGACCGGGCCGGAGGGGCCGGTCTCGGCGTGCTGGACCTCGCGGACGGGCTCGTCGTCGGCGTAGAAGAGCTCCTGGTGGACGCGGTCGTCGGGGACGCCGAGGCCGGTCAGGACCTGCTGGGCGGCACGGACCATGCCGTGCGGGCCGCACAGCCACCAGTGGTCGACACAGTCCACGTCGACCAGCGCATCCACGAGGGCGGAGAGCCGCTCGGCGTCGAGGCGGCCGGAGAGCACCTCGGCCTCGCGGGGATCGCGGGACAGGACGTGGGCGAGCTGGAACCGTGTCGGGTAGAGGTCCTTCAGGTCGGCGAGCTCGTCGGCGAACATCACCGTGCCGGTGCGGCGGTTGCCGTAGAGGAGGGTGACGCGCGAGCGGGGGTCGGCGGCCAGGACGGACTCGGCGATGGAGACCATGGGCGTGATGCCGGAGCCCGCGGCGATCAGGACGTGGTGGCCGTGCGTGGTGAGGTCGGGTGTGAAGGCACCGGTGGGTGCCATCACCTCGACGGTGTCGCCGGGACGCACGTCGTGCACCAGCCAGGAGGAGAACAGGCCTCCCGGCACCACCCGGACGCCGATGCGCGGCGCGGTGCCGGCGGGGGCGCAGATCGAGTACGAGCGGCGCTCGTCCCGGCCGTCGATGTCGCGCCGCAGGGTGAGTGACTGGCCGGGCGTGAAGGTGAACTCTGCGGCCAGCTCGGCCGGGATGTCGAAGCTCACGGCTGCCGCGTCCTCGCACAGCGGCTGCACGGCGGCGACCCGCAGGGGGTGGAAGACCGGACGTCGGCGGGGGCGTGCCACCGGGGCGGGGGCCGGCTCCATCAGGTCCTCCATCAGATCTCCTTGACGTACTCGAACGGCTCGCGGCAGGCGAGGCAGCGCCACAGGGACTTGCAGGACGTGGCGCCGAAGCGGGAGGTCTCCTCGGTGTCGGGGTGACCGCAGCGGGGACAGGGCACGGAGCGGCGGGCCGGTGACAGCACGAGCGGGACCGGTCCGGTGGCGCGCGCGGGCGCGGTGCCGGGCGGGGCGATGCCGTGCTCGGCGAGCTTGCGCCGGCCGGCCGCCGTGATCCAGTCGCTGCTCCAGGGCGGGTCGAGGACCGTGCGGATCTCCACGCGCGCGTACCCGGCGTCCCGCAGCCGGGCCGCCACGCCGGCGCGCATCTCCGCCATCGCCGGGCATCCCGAGTAGGTCGGGGTCAGGCTCGCGATCACCGTGCCGTCGGGTGCCAGTGACACCTCGCGCAGCACTCCGAGGTCGGCCAGGGTGAGCATGGGCAGTTCGGGGTCGGGCACCTGCTCGGCGATGTGCCGGGCCCGCCGCGCGTCCAGGAGTGCCGTCACCATGTCGCCCCCGGGTGGGCGCGGGCCACGCCCTGCAACTCGGCCAGCAGCGGTGCGAGGTGCTCGGTGTGCTCCCCGGTGCGGCCGGAGCCGGGCAGCGGGCGGTAGACGGGCATGGGCAGCCCGGCCGCCTCGGTGACCTGGCGGAGGACCGCGACGACCTCGTCGCGGACGTCGTACGCCGTGAACAGCTCGCCCAGGTAGGGCGCCACCTGCTCCTGCGCCCTGCGCATCCGGCGGTGCGACTCCTCGGTGCCGTCGCCGAGGCGCACCGCCCACTCGGCGGCGTACTGGCGGTGGTAGGCCAGTTCCTTGACGCCCTTGGCGGCGATCGCCGCGAGCACCGGGTCGCCGTGTGCGGTGAGCCGCTCGAAGTGCGCGAGGCGCCAGGTGGCGAACACCAGCAGCCGCACGACGGAGAACGCGAAGTCCCCGTTGGGGAGTTCGGCCAGGCGTACGTTGCGGAAGTCGCCGGCGCCGCGGAAGTAGGCGTAGGCGTCCTCGGCACGGCCGGTGCCGTCGGCCTGGCCCGCGCGGGAGTACAGCAGGCGGGCCTGGCCGAGCAGGTCGAGCCCGATGTTGGCCAGCGCCACCTCCTCCTCCAGCTCGGGGGCGCGGGTGGTCCACTCGGCGAGCCGCTGGGCGCAGACCAGGGCGTCGTCGCCCAGGGTGACGCAGAGATCCGCCAGCCCGGCGGCGTCGACGCCCTCGGGCACGGTGGTGTCCACGCCGTGCAGGGGGTCCTCGAAGCCCGTTCCGTAGGCCCAGCGGGTGTCGTCCTCGTGGCCCTCGGCGAGGGTCATGTAGACGTGGTCGTCGCTCATGCCCTGTCCTTCAGATGTGGGGGACGTCGTCGGGGATGTCGTAGAAGGTCGGGTGCCGGTAGACCTTGTCGGCGCTGGGCTCGAAGAAGGGGTCCTTCTCGTCACGGGTGGAGGCGGCGATGTGCTCGGAGCGCACGACCCAGATGGAGACGCCCTCGTTGCGCCGGGTGTAGAGGTCGCGGGCGTGGGTGAGCGCCATGCGGTCGTCGGCGGCGTGCAGCGAGCCCACGTGGACGTGGTTCAGGCCGCGCTTGCCCCGCACGAACACCTCGTACAGCGGCCAGTCCTGCTTGTCGGCGGTCATGCCACCGCTCCCTTCCGCTCGCGGGCGGCCTGCTTGGCGGCGTGGGCGGTGGCCGCCTCGCGCACCCAGGAGCCCTCCTCGTGGGCCGTGCGGCGGCGTTCCATCCGCTGGTCGTTGCACGGACCGTCGCCCTTGATGACCCGCATCAGCTCGTCCCAGTCGGGCGTGCCGAAGTCGTGGTGGTCCCGCTCCTCGTTCCAGCGCAGCTCCGGGTCCGGGAGCGTCACGCCGAGCTTCTCGGCCTGCGGGACGGTCATGTCGACGAACCGCCGGCGCAGTTCGTCGTTGCTGTGCCGCTTGATCTTCCAGGCCATGGACTGCGCGGAGTTGGGGGAGGCGTCGTCGGGCGGGCCGAACATCATCAGCGACGGCCACCACCAGCGGTTCACGGCGTCCTGCACCATCTCGCGCTGCTCCTCGGTGCCGCGCATCATCGTCATCAGCAGCTCGTAGCCCTGCCGCTGGTGGAACGACTCCTCCTTGCAGATCCGCACCATGGCGCGCGCGTACGGCCCGTACGAGGAGCGGCACAGCGGCACCTGGTTGCAGATCGCGGCGCCGTCCACGAACCAGCCGATCACTCCGACGTCCGCGAAGCTCAGCGTCGGGTAGTTGAAGATCGACGAGTACTTCTGACGGCCCTCGATCAGCCGCCCGGTCAGATCGGCGCGGTCGGCGCCCAGCGTCTCCGCCGCCGAGTACAGGTAGAGCCCGTGTCCGGCCTCGTCCTGGACCTTGGCGAACAGAATGGCCTTGCGGCGCAGCGACGGGGCGCGGGTGATCCACTCGCCCTCCGGCTGCATGCCGATGATCTCCGAGTGCGCGTGCTGCGCGATCTGCCGGATCAGTGTCTTCCGGTAGCCCTCCGGCATCCAGTCACGCGGCTCGATCCGCTGGTCCCGCGCGATCGTCGCGTCGAAGTGCTGCTGGAGAACCGGCTCGGCGCCGTCCGTCCCCGCAGGGCTGGAGCGTGTCGTATCCATCCGTCCCCCTTCCCAACCGACCATTCGTTCGGTCCATGGTAGGACAAGCCGGCGCGCCTTGGTAAGACCCCTGAGCCTTGACAGTCACCGGGGCGGCTGGATTACTTGGCAGCGCCAAACTAACCGAATGGTCGGTCGGGCTACACCCTTCGTGGCCCCGGCCCGCGAGGCCGACATCCTCGTGCCCCGGGCCGAGGAGCGCGTGCGCTACGGCCGCAGCGGCGTCTGTGCCGTGAGCGTACGGCGGGGTGACGATGTGATCGCGGAGTTCCGGGGCCGCAGCCGCGGCATCGGGAGTACGAGGCCGGAGGAGTCGGCATGACCAGGGAAGCGCACACCACGACGGACCCCGCGGTCACGGCCGGCCGACGGCGCGGCGAGCCCCTCCCCCACGACCTGCTCGACGACGGGGAGCGCCTGACACGCGAGCAGCTGCGCGAGGTCCAGCTGGACCGTCTGCGCCGGAGCCTGCGGCACGCCTACGACAACGTGGAGGCGTACCGGAAGAATTTCGACGCGGCCGGGGTCCGCCCCGACGACTGCCGCTCGCTGGAGGACCTGGCCCGCTTCCCCTTCACCACGAAGGCCGACCTGAGGGACACCTACCCGTTCGGGATGTTCGCCGTCCCCATGGACCGGGTGCGGCGCCTGCACGCCTCCAGTGGGACCACCGGCCGCCCCACGGTGGTCGGCTACACGGAGAACGACCTGTCGATGTGGGCGGACCTCGTCGCCCGCTCGATCCGCGCCGCCGGCGGGCGCCCGGGTCACAAGGTGCACGTCTCCTACGGGTACGGGCTCTTCACCGGCGGACTCGGCGCGCACTACGGCGCGGAGCGCGCCGGCTGTCTGGTGATCCCGGCCTCCGGGGGCATGACCGCGCGCCAGGTGCAGCTCATCGAGGACTTCCGGCCCGAGATCATCATGGTCACCCCGTCCTACATGCTCACCCTGCTCGACGAGTTCGAGCGTCAGGGCATCGACCCGCGCGGCAGCAGCCTGCGCGTGGGCATCTTCGGTGCCGAACCGTGGACGGAGGAGATGCGCCGCGAGATCGAGGAGCGCACGGACATCCACGCCGTCGACATATACGGCCTGTCCGAGGTGATCGGTCCCGGTGTGGCCCAGGAGTGCGTGGAGACCAAGGACGGGCTGCACGTGTGGGAGGACCACTTCTACCCCGAGGTCGTCGACCCGGTCACGGGTGAGGTGCTGCCCGAGGGCGAGGAGGGCGAGCTGGTCTTCACGTCCCTGACCAAGGAGGCCCTACCGGTCGTCCGCTACCGCACCCGCGATCTGACCCGGCTGCTCCCGGGCACGGCCCGGCCCGGCTTCCGCCGCATCCGGAAGATCACCGGCCGCTGCGACGACATGATCATCCTGCGCGGGGTGAACGTCTTCCCCAGCCAGATCGAGGAGATCGTGTTGCGCACGCCCGGCGTCGCCCCGCACTTCCAGATCCAGCTGACCCGGCGCGGCCGCCTGGACCACATGACCGTCCGGGTCGAGACCCGCCCCGGCACCGGCCCCGAGCAGCGCGAAGCCGCGGCCGGGGCGATCGCGCAGGCCGTCAAGGACGGCATCGGCATCACCGCCGACGTGACGGTCGTCGAGCCGGAGACCCTGGAACGCTCCGTGGGCAAGATCCGCCGGGTGAAGGACCTGCGCGAGTCGTGAGCCGCCGCGGCGGCCGTCAGGAGCAGCATCCGGCCTCGGACGCCCCGGTGACGGCGATGGGGCCGGGGCGGTCCGCCCCGGGAGCCGCCGCCCGGCCGGCGGTCGGTTTGCGGATCAGGAGCAGCGCCGCGTCGTCGTGCAGCCGGCCGCCCACATGGGCCAGGAGTTCGTCGTGCAGGGCGTCGAGGGTACGCGCCGGCTCGTGGGAGACGTGACGCTCCAGCCCTTCGGCGAGCGGGTAGAAGGCCCGTCCGCCATCGCGGGCCTCGGTGACCCCGTCGGTGTAGAGCAGTAGTTGGTCGCCGTCGGCGAAGGGCAGGGTCCGGAGCCCGGGCGGGTGGCCCGTGAGCGCGCGCAGACCGAGCGGCGGGGCAGGGTGCGGGGGCTCCACGGCGCTGATGCTCCCTGAGGCGCGGACCAGCAGCGGGGGCGCGTGCCCGCAGTTCACCACCTCCAGGTGCCCGGCCCGCGGGTACCCGGCGACCACGGCGGTGACGAAGTCGTCGTGGCCGAGGTTGCGGGCGAGGCTCCGCTCGATGCGCTCGACCACGGCCAGGAGATCGGGCTCGTCGTGGGCGGCTTCCCGGAACACACCGAGCACCAGCGCCGCGGTTCCCACGGCCGGGAGCCCCTTGCCGCGTACGTCGCCGACGATCAGCCGGACCCCGTGCGGGGTGGGTATCAGTGCGTACAGGTCCCCGCCGATCCGGGCCTCGGCCGCCGCCGCGCTGTAGCGGACGGCCGCCTGGAACGGCCCGACCGTCGCCGGCACGGGTTTGAGCAGTGCGTGCTGGGCGGTCTCCGCGACCGAGCGGACGGCGGCGAGCACCCGTTCCCGCCGCCCGCGCAGGACGCTGGCCAGACCGCTCGCGAGGGTGACCGTCACCAGGGCGGCCAGCACGGCGGTCAGCTCCCGGCCCGGCACACCGTCCCGGGTCCCGAGCAGGGCGCCGAGCAGTGCGGTGAGGAGGCCGACCCAGAAGACGCCGCGCGGCCCGTTGGTCGTCGCCGCCAGAGCGGGACCGGCGACGAGCAGGGGCAGCCAGATCATTCCTGCGCCGTCGGCGAGTCCGGAGAGCACGACCACGCAGACGACCAGCGCGGGCAGGAGGGGGGTGCCGGCGGCCAGCTGCGCGAGCACCCGTCTGCGGGCCGACGTCCTGGCACCGGCCACTCGCACGCCGGACGGCCGTGCGGGCCGGTGACCCTCACCAAGGTCTCGCGCATGGCTCATGTCGCTATCGATGTCCTTACCTGTGAGCGGGGCGCGAGGCTCGGGATGCGCCCACGAAATGTCTGTTTCATCCAGAGAACGGGATGAGCCGGGGCGCGGGCAAGAAGAGGGATTTCAGATAGTGAGCGACAGGCCCCGCGTCACGCGGCTCGCGGCCGGGAGCAGCCGTTCGCGGATCTCCGGCAGCCGGGAGAGCCGGTTCGACGGCAGCGAGACGCCGAGGGAGCCGATGGTGTCCCCGCTGTAGACCGGGACGGCGACGCAGACCGTGCCGAGGGAGTACTCCTCCACGTCCGTGACGGCCGGGGCCAGGGGCGGGGTCTCCAGTCGCCGGAGCAGTTCCGGGAGGCTGGTGATGGTCCGCGGGGTGAGGTCGGCGAGGTGGTGGCGGGAGAGGTAGTCCCGGCGGGCCTCCTCGTCCAGCTCGCTCAGGACGGACTTGCCCAGCGCGGTGGCGTGCCCCGCGTCCTCGAATCCCACCCAGAGATCGACGCGCGGGGTGCCGGGGCCGTCGACGATCTCCGCGACCCGGATCTCGCCCTCCTCGTAGAAGGTGAGGTAGGCGGCGGTCGCGAGTTCGTCCCGCAGGGCGGCGAGGGCGGGCCGGACGCGACTGAGCAACGCCTGCGCGCGCCCTGTGGACCGCAGGGTCTGGAGTTTGTCGCCGAGGATGAAGCCGCCGTCGTCCAGCTTGCGCACGTACCCGTCGTGCACCAGGGTCCGCAGCAGGTGATAGGCCGTGGCCAGGGGCAGACCGGTCTCGCGCGCCAGCTGCTTGGCCGGCGCGCCGTTCTCGTGCGCGCTCACCGCCTCCAGCAGCCGCATGGCCCGCTGGACGGAGTTGATGAGCGTTGGGCCGTCTTGCCCACCCATACGAACAGCGTGCGCCAGGCGTACGGCCCGGGCAAGGGGAGAAGGGTGGGTAGCCCGGGCGGGGTCGCGAGTGCAGGAGCGAGAGCGGCAGCGCGGCAGCGGCAGCGGCAGCGGCAGCGAGATCAGGAACGGGCGCAGGACCGGGCGCTGGCGCGGGGCACGGGCGCAGGCGCGGGCACGGGCACGGGCCCAGGCACGGGCCCAGGTCGCCGTGCCGCCTCGTGCCGGGCACCTGCGCGCGTCGGGGGCGGAACGCGACCGCGCGGACACGGGCCACCGCCCCGCGGGCGGCGCGGCCTCACCGTCCTGCGCCCGGACCGGATGGTCGACGCCCGGGCGGGCGCCGGGGGCCGTGGACGCGGGACGGGCGGACGACGGGGGCGGCCGTGGGCCGCTCGCGGGGGGGCAGGCCCGTTCCCCCTGCGTCGCGTTCCAGCCGGGAGCTCCGGTGGACCACCGGCGGCGGAGGGCGATCGCGTCCCTTCGGTGCCGTCCACGTGGTCCGTGACGTCGGCCCCCGACGGCAGGGAGGTGACGGCATCTCAAGCCGGCGGTCCGGTCTCGACGCGTGGCCGGCCGCCGTCGGCCCGGACGACGGTCGCGATCGTCCCGCCGGTCCAGGACACACACGACCCACGCAACCGGGGCGGCACAGGACGTCGAGGGCCTGCCGCGCGACGCTCTGGCCCCGTGGCGGCAGCCGCAGGGCCCGCACCCGTTCGGCCGGAAGCGCAAGAGGACCGCGAAACGCCGACGTGGTCCTTCGCGGCCCTCCCCCGACGGGCGACCATGCCATGTCATGGACATCTTGCTCGTCGCCAGCGCGTTCAACAGCCTGACCCAGCGTGTGTTCGCCGAACTGTCGGACGAGGGGCACCACGTGGACGTCGTGCTCGCCTCGCACGGCCCCGACGCGGTCCGGGCCGCCGTACGCGAGGGGAGCCCGGAGCTGATCGTCGCCCCGATGCTGAAGTCGGCCCTGCCGGAGGACGTGTGGCGGGAGCACACCTGTCTGATCGTGCACCCGGGGCCGCCCGGTGACCGGGGCCCGTCGTCGCTGGACTGGGCGATCGCCGAGGAGGCGTCCGAGTGGGGCGTGACGGTGCTCCAGGCCGAGGCGGCCATGGACGCGGGGGACGTGTGGGCCGACGGCTCCTTCCCGGTACCGCCGGCGGGCAAGAGCGACGTGTACCGCAACGAGGTGGCGGACGCCGCCACGGCCGCCGTGCTGCTGGCCGTGCGGCGCTACGCCGACGGATCGTACAAACCGCGCCCGCAGAGCGAACCCGGGACCGACGTGGTGTGGCGGGACTTCTTCCGCCAGGAGCAGCGGCGGATCGACTGGGAGAACGACAGCACGGCGACGGTGCTGCGCAAGCTCCGCGGGGCCGACTCGCAGCCCGGTGTCCGGGACGAGATCTGCGGCCGGGAGGTGTTCCTGCACGGCGGGCACCCCGAGGACCGGCTGCGCGGGGAGCCCGGGGAACTGCTCGCGACCCGGGCCGGCGCGCTCTGCCGGGCCACCCGGGACGGCGCGGTGTGGATCCCGGAGCTGCGGCCCCGCAAGAGCTCCGGAGACCCAGCGCCGTTCCGCCGCCCGGCGGCTTCGGTGCTCGCCGGCTTCCCGGCCCCGCCCGGCAGCGCACCGGGCATGCCGGGAGCGTACGACCGCCCCTACTGGCTCCCCGAGATCGCCGCGCCGCTCGAACTGCCGCCGGACCGCACCACCTGGACCGACATCCGCTACCGGCAGCGCGGTCGCATCGGCTTCCTGACCTTCTCGTTCCCCGGCGGGGCCATGAGCACCACCCACTGCCGCAGGCTGCTCGCCGCCTGGCGGTACGCCCTGACCCGCCCCACCTCGGTCCTGGTGTTCGGCAGCGCCCGCGACTTCTTCTCCAACGGCATCCACCTCAACGTCATCGAGGCGGCGGCCGACCCGGCAGGCGAGTCCTGGTCCAACCTGAACGCCATGAACGACCTGGTCGAGGCGGTGCTGCGCACCACTGACCGCCTGGTGGTGGCGGCCCTCGGCGGCAACGCGGCGGCCGGCGGCGTCATGCTCGCCCTCGCCGCCGACGAGGTCTGGTGCCGCACGGGCAGCGTCCTCAACCCGCACTACCGGAACATGGGCCTGTACGGGTCGGAGTTCTGGACGTACTCGCTGCCCCGCCGGGTGGGTGCCGAGACGGCCGAGCGGCTGACGACCGAGGCGTTGCCGGTGAGCGCCGCGACCGCCCAGCGGATCGGCCTGGTGGACCGTCTGGTACCGGTCGGGGCCCAGGACTTCACCGCCGAAGTCGAGCGTCTGGTCGCCGACCTGGCCGGTGATCCCGATCTCCCGCGCCGGATCACCGCCAAGGCCACGGCCCGTCACGCGGACGAGCTCCAGCGGCCCCTCGCGGAATACCGGCGGGCCGAACTCGCCCGTATGCGAGCCGTCTTCTTCGACCCGGAGGCGCCCTATCACGCGCTGCGGTCCGCCTTCGTCCGCAAACTCCCCAGCGGCTCCGCCCGGCCGCTGGCCACCGGGGACGCGCGATGAGCGCGCGGCTGCTCGTGGCGGGGATCGGCAACATCTTCCTCGCCGACGACGCCTTCGGGCCCGAGGTGATCCGCGCCCTGGAGCGGCGTCCGCTGCCGGCGGAGGTTCGGGTGCGGGACTTCGGCATCCGCGGCATGGACCTGGCGTACGAACTGCTCGACGGCTACGACACGGCCGTCCTGGTCGACGCGGCCGTGCGGGGGCACGAGCCGGGCACGCTGTCGCTGATCGAGCCGGACCTGCCCGACGGCGCCACGGCGGGCGCTCCGCCCGAGGCGCACGGCATGGACCCGGCGAAGGTCCTCGCCCTGGCCGTCCACCTGGGCGACGAGCCCCTCCCCCGCGTCCTGGTCCTGGCCTGTGAGCCCGAGCTGCGAACCCCCGCCGACGAGGACATCGCCCCGGGTATCAGCGCGACGGTGCGCGAGGCGGTCGGGCGGGCGGTCGCGGCGCTGCACACCATGGTGCCGGTGCTGCTCGCCGACCCGGCTGCCACGCCCCCGTTGAGCCGGCCGGACGAATCCGCCGCCCTGTCGTCGGCCGGGCTGCCGGGCACGGTGAGCGGCGGCACGGAAGATCGGTAGCGGAACGACTTTCCTACCGACCCGCGAGGAGCGGCGCCCATGTGCGATTCCGTGGACGAGGTCACCCGGGCCGTCCTGGCGAAGAACGACGGTCTGGCCGCGGGCCTGCGCGAGGCGTTGGCCCGGCGCGGTGTGAGCGTGGTCAACCTGCTGTCCAGCCCGGGCAGCGGCAAGACGGAACTGCTCGGGCGGGTGCTGGCCAGGGCGGTGGAGCGGAGCCTTCCGGTGGCCGCCCTCACCGCCGACCTGGCGACCGAGAACGACGCCGACCGGCTGGCCCGTTCGGGCGCCCCGGTGAAGCAGCTGCTGACGGACGGCCTGTGCCACCTGGAGGCACGGCAACTGCGCGGCCATGTGGAGGGCTGGCTGCCCGCGGGCACGTCGCTGCTGTTCGTGGAGAACGTCGGCAACCTCGTCTGCCCGGCGTCCTACGACCTCGGCGAGAGCCTGCGGGTCGTGCTCATGGCGGTGACGGAGGGCGAGGACAAGCCGCTGAAGTACCCCACGGCCTTCGGGTCCGCCCATCTGGTGGTGCTGACGAAGACCGATCTGGCCGGGCCGGCCGGGTTCGACGAGGCGGCCTTCGAGGCGAACGTCCAGCGGGTCAACCCGGGGGTGGAGGTGCTGCGGTCCTGCGCCCGCACCGGTACCGGTGTAGACACCGTCCTGGGACGGGTGCTCGCCGTCCGGGACGGGGCCCCCGTCCACCAGCCGCCCCTGGCGCCCCGCCCGCACACCCACACCCGCGAAGGCGCCGAAGCCGGCCTCGTCCCGTGACAGCGCCCGTCACCCGGGCGGTGCGCCGCCGCGTCACCGTGCGCGGCACCGTGCAGGGCGTGGGCTTCCGCCCCTTCGTGCACCGCCTCGCCACTGACCTGGCGCTCGCGGGCTTCGTGAGCAACACGGCGTCCGGCGTCCTGATCGAGGTGGAGGGCCCGCCGGACGGTGTCGCCGCCTTCTGCGACCGGCTGGCCGCGGAGCCTCCGCCGCTGGCGACCGTCACCGACGTCGGGGTGGAGGACCTGTCCGTCACCGGCGCCGGCGGCACCTTCACCATCCGATCCACCGACCGCTCCCCCGGCAGCACCCTCCTCCCGCCCGACACGGCGACCTGCCCGGACTGCCTGCGCGAGCTGGGCGATCCGGCCGACCGCCGGCACCGGCACCCGTTCATCACCTGCACCCACTGCGGCCCCCGCTTCACCATCGCCACGGGCATGCCCTACGACCGGGCGGTCACGACCATGTCGGGGTTCCCGATGTGCGGCGAGTGCGCCCGGGAGTACGGGGATCCGCTGGACCGGCGCTTCCACGCCCAGCCGGTGGCCTGCCCCGGGTGCGGTCCCCGGCTGCGTCTGGTGCCGGCTTCCGGGAGCGGGGTGCGCCCGGCGCGTGACGCCGAGGCCCTGGCAACGGCCCGGGCGCTGCTGGCGGCCGGGCGGATCGTCGCCGTGAAGGGCCTCGGCGGCTACCACCTGGCCTGCGACGCCACCGACGCCCGGGCCGTCGACACCCTGCGCACCCGCAAGGCACGCGGCGGCAAGCCGTTCGCGGTGATGTGCGCGGACCTCGACGACGTACGCCGCATCGCCGAGGTCTCCGCCGCCGAACGGGCTGCCCTCACCAGCCCCCGGCGCCCCATCGTCCTGCTGCGCCGGCACCCGGAGGCGAGCGGCCTCGCGCCCGGCGTCTGCCCCGGCAGCCCGCACCTCGGCGTGCTCCTGCCCTACACACCCGTGCACACCCTGCTGTTCGGCCTGCCCGGTGACCCGCCCGGCCCGCGCGTGCTGGTGATGACGAGCGGCAACCGCTCCGGGGAGCCGATCGTCACGGACGACGACGAGGCGCTGAACCGGCTCGCCGGGCTGGCCGACGCCTGGCTCGCCCACGACCGGCCCATCGCCTCGCCCTGCGACGACTCCCTGCTGCGGGTGCGGCCCGACGGCACCGAGCAGGTGCTGCGCCGGTCCCGGGGCTATGTGCCCCGACCGCTGCGACTGCCGCTCCCGGTGCGGCCCGCGCTCGCCGTGGGCGGCGACCTGAAGAACGCCCTGTGCCTCGGCGCCGGCGACCAGGCCTGGTTCGGGCCGCACATCGGCGACATGGGCGATCTGGCCACCCTGGAGGCGGCCCGGCGTGCGGACGCGCGGCTGCGGGGCCTGACCGGCGTGAGCCCCGAACTGGTCGCCGCGGACCGGCACCCCGGGTACCACTCGACGCGGTGGGCCGCCCGGCTGGCCGGGCGCGCGCCCGTCCTGGTCCAGCACCACCACGCGCACATCGCCTCCGCCATGGCCGAACACGGCCTCGACGGCACCACCCCCGTGATCGGCGTGGCCTTCGACGGCACGGGTTACGGCGACGACGGCACGGTCTGGGGCGGGGAGATCCTCCTCGCCGGTTACACCGGCTTCCGGCGCTACGCCCGCCTCTCCCCCGCCCCGCTGCCCGGCGGCGACGCGGGCGTCGCCAACCCCTGCCGGCTGGCCCTGGCCCGGCTGTGGGCGGCGGGACTGCCGTGGGACGCGGACCTGCCCTGCGTGACCGCGTGCGCGCCGGACGAACGGGCCGTGCTCCAACGCCAGTTGACCGGCGGTCTGGCCTGCGTGCCGACCTCCGGCATGGGCCGCCTCTTCGACGCCGTGTCGTCGCTCGCCGGCGTGTGCCATCGCGCGGGGTACGAGGCGCAGGCCGCGCTGGAGCTGGAGGCGGCGGCCGCTTCGGCGTGGGGTGCCGACACGTCGGCGTACGCCTTCGCCGAGGGGCTCGACCCGGTGCCCGTGCTCAGCGCGCTGATCGCCGATCTCCGGCGCGGCACCCCGGCCGCCCTGCTCGCGGCCCGTTTCCACCGCGGCGTGGCGCGGGCGGTGGCGGAGATCTGCCGGCGGGCGCGTCAGGACACCGGCCTGGCCACCGTCGCGCTGAGCGGCGGGGTGTTCGCCAACGCGCTGCTGGAGGAGGAGTGCGCGCGGCTGCTGGCCGAAGACGGCTTCGCGGTGCTCCGGCACGGCGAGGTTCCGCCCAACGACGGCGGGCTGGCCCTCGGCCAGCTGGTGGTCGCGGCACACCTACGACAGGAGGAGTGACCCATGTGTTTGGCAGTGCCCGGCAAGGTCGTGTCCATCGACGCCAGTTCGGATCCGCTCACCGGGCTGATCGACTTCGGCGGCGTGCAGAAACAGGCGTGCCTGGAGTACGTGTCCGATGTGCGGGTGGGTGAGTACGTCATCGTGCATGTCGGATTCGCGCTCCAGCGTCTGGACGAGGAGTCGGCCCTGGCCTCCCTGAAGCTGTTCGAGGAACTGGGGCTCTTGGAGGAGGAGTTCGGAGACGCCTGGGAGCAGGCGTCGAAGGAGGCGGGAACGGCGTGAAGTACATCGACGAGTTCAACGACCCCCAACTGGCGCGACGGCTGCTGGACGAGATCCACGCCACCGCCACCCGGCCGTGGGCCCTGATGGAGGTGTGTGGCGGGCAGACCCACTCGATCATCCGGCACGGGATCGACCAACTGCTGCCCGAAAAGGTGGAGTTGATCCACGGGCCGGGCTGCCCGGTCTGTGTCACGCCGCTGGAGGTCATCGACAAGGCGCTGGAGATCGCCTCGCGGCCCGGGGTGATCTTCTGCTCCTTCGGCGACATGCTCCGGGTGCCGGGCACCGACCGTGACCTGTTCCGGGTCAAGGGCGAGGGTGGCGACGTACGGGTGGTGTACTCGCCGCTCGACGCCCTGGAGCTGGCCCGCGGCAACCCGGACCGGGAGGTGGTGTTCTTCGCGATCGGCTTCGAGACCACCGCCCCGGCCAACGCGATGGCCGTGCACCAGGCGCGCCGGCTGGGCCTGTCCAACTTCAGCCTGCTGGTGTCGCATGTGCGGGTCCCCCCGGCCGTCGAGGCGATCATGACGGCGCCCGAGTGCCGGGTGCAGGGCTTCCTGGCCGCCGGGCACGTGTGCAGCGTGATGGGGATGGCCGAGTACCCGGAGCTGGCCGAGCGGTTCCGCGTGCCGATGGTGGTGACGGGCTTCGAGCCGCTGGACATCCTGGAGGGCATCCGCCGGGCGGTCCGCCAGCTGGAGCGCGGTGAGCACCGGGTGGAGAACGCCTACCCGCGCGCGGTGCGTGAGGAGGGCAACCCGGCCGCGGTGCGCATGATCGAGGAGGTCTTCGAGGTCACCGGCCGGTCGTGGCGCGGGATCGGGCGGATCCCGGACAGCGGCTGGCGGCTGACCGACGCCTTCCGCGCGTACGACGCGGAGCACCGCTTCGACGTCGGCGGGATCCGGACCGAGGAGCCCGCCGAGTGCCGGGCCGGCGAGGTGCTGCAGGGTCTGATCAAGCCGACCGAGTGCGCCGCGTTCGGCACCACCTGCACCCCGCGCACCCCGCTCGGCGCCACCATGGTCTCCAGCGAGGGCGCCTGCGCGGCCTACTACCTGTACCGCCGGATGAACGCCCCGGCAGCGCAGACCGGCGGGGCCGGGAAGCAGGAGGTGGCTCCCGTTGCCTGAGCGACAAGCCGATGTGGTCGACCCGGCCGACTGGACCTGCCCCGCCCCGCTGCGCGACCAGGGGGTCGTGGTCATGGGGCACGGCGGCGGGGGCGCGCTGTCGGCGGAGCTGATGGAGCAGATCTTCACCCCTGCCTACGGCAACGCCACCCTGTCCGCTCTCGCCGACTCCGCCGTCCTCGAACTGGGCGGGGCGCGGCTGGCCTTCTCCACCGACTCCTACGTGGTCCGGCCGCTGTTCTTCCCGGGCGGCTGCCTCGGCGACCTCGCGGTCAACGGCACCGTCAACGACCTCGCGATGAGCGGCGCCGTGCCCGCGTACCTCTCCGCGGCCTTCGTCCTGGAGGAGGGCGTGGAGCTGACCGTGGTCGAGCGGATCGCGCGCTCGATGGGCGCGGCAGCCGAGGCCGCCGGGGTGACGATCGCCACGGGTGACACCAAGGTGGTGGAGTCCGGGCACGGCGACGGGGTGTACGTCACCACCGCCGGTGTGGGGCTGGTGCCCGACGGGGTGGACATCCGGCCGCAGCGTGCCCGGCCCGGCGACGCGGTGATCGTCAGCGGCCCGATCGGGCTGCACGGTGTGGCGATCATGAGCGTGCGGGAGGGGCTGGAGTTCGGGGTGGAGGTCGCCAGCGACACCGCGCCGCTGGCGGGCCTGGTGGCGGCGATGCTGGCCGTGACTCCGGACGTCCATGTGCTGCGGGATCCCACCCGGGGCGGCCTGGGCGCCTCCCTCAACGAGATCGCACGTGCCTCCGGGACCGGCGTCCGGCTTCAGGAGCGGGCGATCCCGGTGCCGGACGCGGTGGCGAACGCCTGCGGGTTCCTCGGGCTCGACCCGCTCTACGTCGCCAACGAGGGGCGGCTGGTCGCCTTCGTGCCCCCGGCGGAGGCGGAGGAGGTACTGGCGGCGATGCGGGCCCATCCGCAGGGCGCCGGGGCGACGCTGATCGGGGAATGCGTCGCCGAGCACCCCGGGATGGTGGTGGTCGCCACCGGGCTCGGCGGGACCAGGGTGGTGGACCTGCCGCTCGGGGAGCAGCTGCCGCGCATCTGCTGACAGGGGTGTGTCAGGGGCCCCGCCGACGTCGGCGGGGCCCCTGCCGGTCACGCGGGTACCGGCTCGATCCCGGTGATCTCCAGTTCCCGGCCGCTGCGCAGGTCGCTGGAGGGCTGGTCGCAGCGCGGGCACCAGAAGAACGGGGGCATGCCCACCGGGAACTCCTCGGCGCACGGGCCGCACCAGGCCTGCGCGGGGATCTGCTCGACGACGAGCCGGGCCCCCGCCAGGGCGGTGCCGTCGCGGGCCACCTCGAAGGCGAAATCCAGGGCGTCGGGGACGACGCCCGCCAGCTCGCCGACCCGGACGGTCACCGTCGAGACGGCGTCCGTCCCGTCCGCCCGGGCCAGCTCGTCGGCCCGCTCGATGATCGCGGTCGCGATCGACAGTTCGTGCACGGCCGGCTCACGGGTAGCGGCGGCCGGCGCGGAATCCGCCGGCCATCCGCCAGAGCCGCACCTCGCGCCTCAGGCTGGGCCACTCCCAGCACAGCAGGGCCAGGGCCGTACCGCCCACCAAGGCGGCCTCGGCCTTCAGTACCCGCCGTCCGCTCATCCCGCCCCGCCTGCGCGCGACGGGTCTGCGTACTCGTTTCATTGCAGTGACTCCCTGCTCGTTCCCATCACGGTGCTCATCCCGGCGAGATGTTCGGCATGGTCTCCGCGAGGGCGTCATGCCGCTTCCAGTGGATCCCCGTGGAGCGGCGCGCGTCGGCGGTGCCGTCCTCGTGGTGCCCCTTCTGCTGCTCGCGCGGGCCCTTGTTGCCCTGGTGCATGCCGGCGACGTGCCGGGGTGTGTCGGGCTTCGCCTGGGGCCGGCCCACTCTGATGCTGCCCATGGGATGTTCTCCTTCCTCGCCTCCGACCTGCGGAGTGCGTGGCTATGGCCGCTCGGTGAGGTCCTCGAAGAACTGCTCGACAGCCGGCCAGATCCGGCCGCCGCCGGACAGGCCCCGCCACTCCCGGCGTACGACGGCGACCATCCGGTAGCAGTCGTCGACCGGCACGATCCAGTGGTGGTCGAGGCCGTGAACGGTGTTCACCAGGAGGGCCTCCACCTCGGGTTCCACGGTGGCGAGCTGCGGACACCTGCCGGACAGCTCCTGCCAGGCCGCGGCGTCCACCTCCCACCGCATGGCACCCGCGGGGCTCGGGCCCTCGGCGGTGACGGTGCCGTCCGCCCGGGGCACGAAGAAGACCAGGCCGACCGGTACGCCCAGCGCGGCCGTGTCTACCTCGGGCAGCCGGACCCGGCGCCGGGGCACGAGCCGGTAGTGGCCGTCCCCGGCAGCCGCCTCGGCGAACAGCACCGAGCAGGGGCCGCAGACGCAGCGCACCTCCTCCTGCCCGGTGTCGTACAGGTGGGCGTGCTCCTCGGCGACCGGCGCGGCGCACAGGTCGCACACCTCCGTCCGGGCCGCCGCGGTGCGGTCGGCCGAGGAGCGGATGATCCGGGCCAGTGCCCCCTCGGTGGTCACGGCGCGGCCCGGTGCGTGAGGGTGGTCAGCGGGACGAAGGCGGGGGCCGTCTCGGTGAGGGGCTCCACCGCCGTCAGCTCGGGCGCCGCGGCGAGCACCGCCGCGCGGACCACGTCGGTGACCTCGGAACCTCCGCCGCCGCAGCCGGACCCGCACCCACCGCCCTTCGTCAGACGCACCCGGGCCACCTGTCCTTCCACCCCGGCCCACTCCACGTCGCCTCCCCGCTCCTGCACGGCGGGCCGCAGCCGTTCGACCGCGCGGGCCGCCCGGCGTTCGGCGGGCTCGGGGTGGATGTCGTGCAGCACCATGAGGTGCCCGAGCAGCTCGTCCTCGGCGAGGCGCTCGGCCACTCGCTCGTCCGCGTGGTCCAGGACGCGCGCCAGGGCCTCGCCGTAGACCTCGGTCAGCAGGGCCACCGCCTCGGTCGCGGAGCGTGTCGTGGGACCGGGCGCGGACTCGATGCCTTCCAGCAGCTCGTCGAGCCGGCCGAGGCGGGCCTCGACGTCCGGGTCCGCCAGGCGTGCGGTGGCGGCCTCAGCCATGGTTCGCCCCGTATGTCGGCGAGTGCAGGGTGGTCAGCGTCTTGCCCTTGCCGACGTACATGTGCACACCGCACGGCAGACAGGGGTCGAAGCTGCGGACGGTGCGCATGATGTCGACGCCCTTGAAGTCGTCCGGACCGTTCTCCTCGAAGATGGGCTGGCCCTGGACGGCGTCCTCGTACGGGCCGGGGGTGCCGTACATGTCGCGGGGGCTGGCGTTCCACGGGGTGGGCGGGTACGGGTGGTAGTTGGCGATCTTCTTGTCCTTGATCACCAGGTGGTGGGAGAGGACGCCGCGCACGGCCTCGTGGAAGCCGCAGCCGATCGCCTCGTCGGGCACCTCGTAGTTCTCGAACACCTTGGTCTCGCCCGCGCGGACCATGCCCATGGCCTCTTCGAGGAACTGCAGGGCCATGGCGGCCGCGTAGGCGATGAAGTACGGCCGGGCGCGGTCGCGTTCGATGGTGTTGCTCCACTGCGGGATGCGCCACTCCAGGGTGGTCTCCGGCAGGGACTCGCCCTTGGGCAGGGAGATGCGCACACTGTGGCCGGTGGACTTGACGTAGGGGGTGTCGACCAGGCCGCTCAGCGCGGTCGACCACAGGCGGGCCAGCGGGCCGCCTCCGGTGTCGAGGGCGAGGTGGTCGCCGGTGCGCTGGTCGAACCAGCGGGGGCTCATCACCCAGCTGTACTTGTCGTCGAAGTCGCGCTTCTGCGGCACCGGGACGGTGGTCTGGTTCCACGGGTGGCGCATGTCGACGGGGTTGCCGAGCGGGTCGTGGGTGACGAAGGGCGACTCGTTCACCCAGTCCTCGTAGTACGAGCTGCCGAGCATGATGCGCAGCCCGAGGTTGATGTCGACGAGGTTGTTGGTGACCAGTTCGCCGTCGACGATGATGCCCGGGGTGACGTACATCGCCTTGCCCCAGGTGTTCATGGTCTCGTAGCGGTAGTCGACGACCTTGGGGTCCTGGAAGGCGCCCCAGCAGCCCAGCAGGACGCGGCGGCGGCCGACCTCCTCGTAGCCGGGCAGCGCCTCGTAGAAGAAGTCGAAGACGTCGTCGTTCATGGCGACGGCCTTCTTCACGAAGTCGATGACCCGCATGAGGCGGCTGAGGTAGTCGGTGAAGACCGTCGGCTGCGGCATCGTGCCGACGCCGCCCGGGTACAGCGTGGAGGGGTGGACGTGCCGTCCCTCCATCAGGCAGAACATCTCGCGGGTGACCCGGCTGACCTTGAGGGCCTCCTTGTAGACCTCGCCCTCGAAGGGGTTGAAGGCCTTCATGATGTCGGCGATCGTCCGGTAGCCGTGGATCTCGCCGCGGGGCGCCTCGGTGCGCTCGGCGCGGGCCAGGACGCCGGGGTTGGTGGCCTTGACCATCGCCTCGCAGAAGTCCACGAAGACCAGGTTGTCCTGGAAGATGGTGTGGTCGAACATGTACTCGGCGGCCTCGCCGAGGTTGACGATGTGCTCGGCCAGCGGAGGCGGCTTGACGCCGTAGGCCATCTGCTGGGCGTAGTCGGAGCAGGTGGTGTGGTTGTCGCCGCAGATGCCGCAGATCCGGGACGTGATGAACCCCGCGTCGCGCGGGTCCTTGCCCTTCATGAACACCGAGTAGCCGCGGAAGAGCGACGAGGTGCTGTGGCATTCGACGACTTCCCGGTTGGCGAAGTCGATCTTCGTGTAGATGCCCAGGTTCCCGATGATCCGGGTGATCGGGTCCCAGGACATGTCCACGAGCTCTGGCGGCTTGCGGTCCGTGGGCCGGGCCTCGGTGGTGGTCATCTGCGGTACTGCCCCTCGCTGTCGGTGGTGTGGGGGTGGGTGCCGGGGTGGGTGCCGGGTGTCATCACGGCCGCCAGCGCGGGTCGTAGCCGCTGGTCAGCTTGCGCTTGTTGTGGCGCCACCTCGGCTCGTGGTTGACCAGTTCGTTCGTCATGCCGCGCAGCCTGCGGATGACGGCTCCGTACGGCTTGATGACCAGGGACGACAGGGTGCTGCCCGGCGGCTCGTCCATGAACGGCATGAACGCGTCGGGGAAGCCGGGCATCGTGCAGCCGATGCAGATGCCGCCGACGTTGGGGCAGCCGCCCAGGCCGCCCATCCAGCCGCGCTTGGGCACGTTGCAGTTGACGACCGGGCCCCAGCAGCCCGTCTTCACCAGGCATTTTGGGGAGTTGTAGTCCGTGGCGAAGTTGGCCTGCTCGTAGTACGAGCCGCGGTCGCAGCCCTCGTGGACCGTCTTTCCGAAGAGCCACTGGGGGCGCAGCATGTGATCCAGCGGCGGCGGGGGCGCGGAGCCGGCCGCGTGGTAGAGGACCCAGATCAGGGTCTCCATGAAGTTCTCGGGCTGGATCGGGCAGCCGGGCACGTTGACGATGGGCAGGCCGGCCTGGGAGGTGTAGTCCCAGCCCAGGTAGTCGGCGAGGCCCATGCAGCCCGTCGGGTTGCCGGACATGGCGTGGATGCCGCCGAAGGTGGCGCAGGTGCCGGCGGCCACCACCGCCCAGGCCTTGGGGGCCAGTTGGTCGATCCACCAGTTGAGGGTCTGCGGCTCACCGGTCTCCGGGTCGTTGCCGAAGGACGTCCAGTAGCCGTCGCCCTCGATGATGTTCTGGTTGGGGATCGAGCCCTCGATGACGAGGATGAACGGGCCCAGTTCGCCGCGTACGGCCGCCCGGTAGGGCGCCAGGAAGTCCTCGCCGCCCAGGCTGGGCGAGAGCACCTTGTTGACCAGGTTCACCTTCGGCAGGCCCGGGATCAGTCCGAGCACCAGGTCCTCGATGGAGGGCTGGTCGGCTGCGGTGAGCGAGACGGTGTCGCCGTCGCAGCTCATGCCCTCGGAGATCCAGAGGATGTGGATCTCGTCTATGCCCTGCCGGTCCTCGGACCGTTCGGGTTCCTTGCTGACTTCGGTGGTGCTGCTGTGGGTTGTCATGTCACTCGGCCTCCGCTGCGGGGGTCTCGGAGTCGGTCGTGTGCCGCGCCGGAGCTGCGGCGGGAGCCGGTGCCGACGGCTCGTCCGGGGATCCGGCGGGCCCGAGGGGTTCGAGCTCGTCGGGCCGGAAGTAGTGGAAGCGCCCGTACCAGTTGTTGAGTTCGGCGGCCGGGTCGTCGTCGAGGGTGACGGCGAGGTGCACGCTGCCGTCCACGTCGTGGAAGACGGCGGCGACCTCGGCGGTCCGCCCGGCCAGGAACATGTCCTGGGCGTCGGCGCCGCGTCGCCGGGGGCGTAGCCGTACACGGCTGCCTCCGCCGAGGGGGACGCCGTCGACGAGCACGGTGTCGCTGGTCGGGGAGAGTCCGTCGTCGGCGCCCTCCTGCCACCAGGCGGGGCGGTCGGCGGGCGGCGTGGGGGCGATGGGTGTCAGGGATCGGACCGCGCCGTGCAGCCGTTCGAAGACCTCCTGCGGCATGGTGTCGACCCGGTCGAGGATCGCGGCGGCCCGCGGGTCGGTGGCCCGCGCCTCGCGCTTCTCCTCGTCGGTCAGCAGCATCGTGCGCAGGGTGAGGATCTCGTCGATCTCCGCGGCGTCGTGCAGGTCGCCCGGGCTTTCGGGGGCGACCTGGGGGTGGTCGGGCAGGATGATCGGCGCGGACAGCAGGACGTGCCCGACGTCGCCGGCTTCGCCGCCGAGGACGGGGAAGGTGAACTCGTTGCGGCACGCGCGCACGGCTGCTTCGAGGTCCGTCGGCGGATCGATCAGCGAGACGAACTCCACTCCGTCGCCGCCGATGAGGGTGTGGGTGGCGATGAGGGCCCGGCGCAGTGCCTCGTCGCGGGTGGTGCGCGACGGCGGGGCGGGCGCGGTGTTGGTGGTCCGTACGCGGATCCGGCAGAGGTCGTCGGAGAGCTGTTCGGCCGTGACGGTGGTCTCGGCCCGGATCTCCTCGCGGGTGCGCACCACCCGCCCGGCGCCTTCCGGCAGTGCCTCTACGTCCTCACCGGCCGCGGCGCCCACCACGAAGGTGTGCCCGCCCCGCAGGAGTTCGTCGAGCGGAACCTCGGCCTCGCACTCGCGCGGCAGGGCCTCGTCGAAGGTCAGATGGACCGTGCCGTCGTCGGTGCGCAGCGACTCCACGGGGCGGTGGCCGGCTTCCTGCACCTGCTTGCGCTGCATCTGGAGGTACCGGACCCGCACGCGCACGCCGGCGATGTCCGGCTGCCGGAGCCGCAGCAGGCACTCGGTCTGCTGGTACCAGGAGTCGGCGGAGCCGGAGACACCCGGCGCGACGGGGCCGTCCGCCTCCACCCAGTCCCTGGGGAACAGCACGCCGAACTGCCAGCGGACGCGGTTCTTGGTGGAGGAGCGGCGGTAGGGGTAGAGGAGGTAGCCCTCGTAGAGGACGGCGTCAGCGACGGCGCCGAGCTGCTCGAAGACGCCCGGGGAGGGGCCCGTGCCGCTCCTCGGGGCAGCGCTCTTCGTGCCGCCCTCGGCCAGTGCCTCCGCCATCGCGCCTCCTCGTCCCTGGGTGCACACGCATCCCTTCCACCACCGTCACACCGCATATCGACGGTCGCCTCCTGCGGCGCAGCAGGACTGGGCCGTTCGGGGGTGGTCGTGGAGCTGTCGCCGTGTGGCGCGGGGCGGAGGGTGGGCGCAGCGACCGGGCCCGTCGGCGCCGAGGCGCGGACGGGCCCGTGTCGGTGGTGGTGGAGGGTGGGACGTGTTCAGCGCCGCACGTGGGCGAGCCTGCGCGCAAGCATCGGGACGATGACCGCGGCGGCCACCACATGGGACGCGGCGAGGACGATCTGGGTGGACGTGGCGGTGTGCGGGGCGACGGCCGGGCCGGCGAGGGACAGCGCGGTGAGTGCGACGGTGGCCACGGTGAAGGTGCGGGCGGGCCGCCGGGCCCAGCGGGCGAGGGCCACGGCGAGGATGATTCCGGCGACCGACCAGAACACCACCCCGCCGAAGAAGCCGCCGACCGGGATCTCCGCGGCCTCCTTCGCGCCAGGGCCGGCCGCCTCCATCGGGACACCGGCGGCCCGCGAGACGAGCGCGAACACCTCCGTCACGACGGCTCCGGCGAGGGTGGCCAGAACGCCGACCAGCCACACGGGACGGGCGGAGAGAAACCCGGAGATGCTCCGGGACGCGCTCTGCGGGGCCTGGGTCCGGGGCGTCGTCACACTCATGTCGCTGTCTCCTGACGGGCGTTGGGGCGCGGTGGGTCTTTCGGAGAGGTAGACCGGACGGCGGCGCGGAACTCATCGGTGGCCGGGGGACGTTTTCACGGGGCCGGTGGTTCAGCCGGATGGCACACGTCACCCGCACGAACCGGCGCGTAACGGGAAGGCGTTACGTCATGGACCAGCCGACACATCACCCCCGCCCCACCACCAGCCCCGCAGTGACGACCCTGGCCGACCCCCTGGTCAACAGGGGCACCGCCTTCAGCCGGCACGAACGCGAGGAGCTGGGGATCGACGGGCTGCTGCCGCCCGCCGTGGAGAGCCTGGACGAACAGGTCGCCCGCGCCTACGAGGCGTTCCACGGCTACGACAAGCCCCTCAACCGGCACATCTACCTGCGGCAGCTCCAGGACACCAACGAGGTGCTCTTCTACCGCCTGGTCACCGAGTACCTGGAGGAACTGCTGCCCGTCGTCTACACGCCGACGGTGGGTGAGGCCTGCCAGAAGTTCAGCGAGATCTACCGGCGGCCGCGCGGCCTGTTCCTGACCTGGGAGGACCGGCACCGCTTCCGGGAGATCCTGCGCAACCGCCCGCACCGGGACCACGACGTCGACGTCATCGTCGTCACCGACGGGCAGCGCATCCTCGGCCTGGGCGACCAGGGCGTCGGCGGCATGGGCATCCCGATCGGCAAGCTCAGCCTCTACACGGCCATCGGCGGCATCCACCCCGCCCGCACCCTGCCGATCCTGCTGGACGTCGGCACCGACAACGAGACCCTGCTCGACAACCCCCGCTACCTGGGCCGCCGCGCCCGGAGGCTGACCGGCGCCGAGTACGACGAGATGATCGAGGCGTTCGTCTCGGCGGTCGAGGCGGAGCTGCCCGGGACCCTCCTGCAGTGGGAGGACTTCGCCACCGCCCACGCCCATCCGATCCTCGCCCGCTACCGCGACCGGCTGCTCACGTTCAACGACGACATCCAGGGCACCGCGGCCGTCACGCTCGGCGCCCTGTCCACCGCGGCGGACGTGGCCGGCACCTCGCTGCCCGAGCAGCGTGTGGTGATCCTGGGCGCGGGGTCGGCCGCCATCGGCGTCGCCGACATGATCCGTACGGCCATGATCGACGAGGGCCTGGCCGAGGACGAGGCAACGGCACGGTTCTGGATCCTCGACGTCGACGGCCTGCTGGTCTCCTCCCGCTCCGAACTGACCCCGCAGCAGCGGAGGTTCGCGCGTGACGACAGCGAGGTGACCGGCTGGGACGCCACCGGCCTCGCCGAAGTGGTGCGCCGTGTCGAGCCGACGGCGCTCATCGGGCTGTCGACGGCGCACGGCGCGTTCACCGAGGAGATCGTGCGACAGATGGCCTCGACCTGCGAACGGCCCGTGGTCTTCCCGCTCTCCAACCCCACCTCGCACTCCGAGGCCGAGCCCGCGGACCTCACCCGCTGGACCGACGGGCGGGCGCTGATCGCCACCGGCTCGCCCTTCCCTCCGCTCACGGTCGACGCGCACGAGGTGCCCGTGGCGCAGTCGAACAACGTGTACGTCTTCCCGGCCATGGGCCTCGCGGTGACCGCGAGCCGGGCCACACGGGTCACGGACCGCATGCTCGTGGCCGCCGCCCGGGCCGTGGCGCGGTGCGCCGTGCGGGCGGCGGACGGCGACGACGGCCCCGTGCCGCTGCTGCCGCCGCTGGCCGGGATGCGGGAGTCCGCCCGCGAGATCGCCCTGGCGGCGGCACTCGCCGCCGTCGAGGACGGGGTGGCCCCGCGGGCGACGGAGGAGGAACTGCGCGAGGCGGTCACCCGGACGCAGTGGGAGCCGCGTTACGCGGACTAGGCCGTCGCGCTGTTCGCGGACCCGCGTCCCTCACCCGACCCGGATGCCCACGATGCACGTGTCGTCGTCGGTGTCCGACTTGCTGTACGTCAGGAGGCGGTCCAACTGCTGGTCGAGTGTGCTGGGTGCCGTGCGGGCGGTGGTCAGGAGGTGGGTCAGGGACTCCTCCACGGGCCGGTCGCGGCGTTCGACGAGGCCGTCCGTGTACATCAGCAGAGTGTCTTCGGGCGCCAGTTGGAGCTCGGTCTCCTCGTACACCGCCTCCGGCACCGCTCCGAGCAGCAGCCCCTTGACCAGGGGCAGGGGAGCCGCTTCGGTGTCCCGGACGAGTACGGGCGGCAGATGTCCCGCCCGGGCCCAGCGCAGCGTCCGCCGGACGGGGTCGTACAGCCCGCACACCGCGGTCGCGGTGACGGCACCCGTCAGATGGTGCGCCACGATGTTGAGCCACGACAGCAACTGGCCCGGCCCGGCGCCGGTCACCGCGAGGCCGCGCAGCGCGTTGCGCAGGACGACCATGCTGGTGGCGGCCTCGATGCCGTGACCGGCCACGTCCCCCACGCACAGCAGCACCTTGCGGGACGGCAGGACGACGGCGTCGTACCAGTCGCCGCCCACCAGTTGCTCGGTCTCCGCGGGCCGGTAGCGGACGGCCACCTGAAGCCCGGCGACCTGCAACGGCGCCTGGGTGGGGGGCATGATGGCGTGCTGCAGCTGCAGGGTGAGCCGGTTGCGTTCGGTGGCCTGCTGCTCGGTGTGCGCCAGCTGGTCACGGGTGGCGGCCAGCGCCACCTCGGTCCAGTGCTGGGCCGAGATGTCCTGGTAGGCACCGCGCACCAGGAGCAGCCGGTCGTCGGTGTCGAGCACCGGTTCGGCGACGATCCGGATGTGCCGGGTCACGCCGTCCGGCCGCTGCAACCGGAACGCCGCGGCCGCCGGCCGCCGATGGTGCAGCAGCGTGCGCAGGAAGCGGCGGATGGAGACGCCGTCGTCCGGGTGGGCGTGGGCCGGCAGCTCCTCCAGGGCCACCGGGGTGCTCGTCTGCGGGCGTCCGTAGAGGTCGAAGAGCTGCCCGTTCCAGGTGATCTCACCGGTGAGCACGTTCTCCTCGAACCCGCCGATACGGCCGAGTCGCTGGGCGTGCTGGAGCAGACTCGCCAGCCGTGCCGCCTCGTCCTCGATACGCCAGATGAGGAGCACGGACATGCCGTGACGGCTGATGCTGATGTCGGCCACCGCCGAGAGGGGGACCTGGTCGACGAGGGCGGTGAGGTTCATCCGGCGGGCCCGGAAGGGCTCACCGGTGGCGTAGACCCGCTCGACGCGCTGGAACAACTCGCTGTCCCCGGCGGCCATCGGATAGGCCTCCAGGAGCAGCGCGCCGTTCACGACCGCCCGCGGCCTGCCCGCCGGGTCCAGGAACCGGCTGTTCACGTGCTGGATGCGGAAATCCACCAGGTGCCCGTCGGCGTCGAGGTGCGGCACCAGGACGAGGGTGGGGTCGTGCAGCCCGTCGGCCAGGTCCATCAGCTCGGCGACGTCGGGCAGGACGCGCGGCTCCTGGGCCGCTCCCCGTGGGGGCGCGTACATCTCCAGGGTGTGCGCGCACAGTTCGGCCAGCGCCTCCACCTGGCGGACGATCTGCGGCGGCTGCGGCGCGAGAGGGGCCGGCCAGGCGATCTCCAGCACGCCGTGGATGCGGCCTCCGGTACCGGCGGGCAGGGCGGCCCGGCCGCCGTCCGGGTGGTGGTGCAGGCCGATGCTGGGCAGTCCGGTCTCGCCGAGCGTGGTGATCCACTGGCCCTCGCGCTCGATGAGGCCCCGCCGCGCCACGGTCACCACGTCCGGCGGGACGTAACGCCAGCGCGCGGCCTCGGCCGGTGAGAAACCGGCGCTGCCGGCGAGAGTGAGCGAACCGTCGGAGCCCGCGGCCCAGATGGCCACGGCCACCGCGCCGAGCGGGCGCAGCGCCTGCTCCAGCAGGGCGTCCGCTACGGCCTGGGCGTCGTCCGCCGCCAGTACACCGCTCTCGGCCGCGCGCAGGCGTACGGCGGCCGACTCGGTCTCGGTCTCGTCCGCGGCCCGGGTGGCGGCGAGGAAGGCGTCCGTCACCTCGGACATCCGGTCCTTGGCTGCCTGATTGATGACGTCGACGGCGAGTTCCAGGGGGGTGACCTGGGCCTGCTCGGCCAACTGGGCCAGCTGCCGGGCGGCCTGGGCCGGCCCGCACTTCAGCCGCTCGACCAGGACGCCCTTGGCGAGCTCGACCAGGGCACGCCCTTCGGCCTCCGCCTGGGCGGCCCGGACCTCCCGGCTGAGCCGTTCCACGGTCGCGGCGAGCCGTCCCACCGGGGAAGCCGACGACAGGTCCCCGCCGGGGCCGGCGGGCGGGTCGTCGGAGGCCTTCGAGTCCTCGTCCGTGCTCGGCGGCACCGCGTCGGTGCTCGAAGGCACGGCGTCGGAATTCACCGTCGGCGGGGCGGACCCGGGTCCGGTGGCCGAGTGGCGCTCCGGGCCACCGTCCTGACCCGGTTCGCGCGGCTGCTCGGACATGCTCACGGTGTGGATGCTCCTCGGCTGGAGCGCCCTGGGGCGCGGAACGACAGGCGCTGGGGGGCTCCCGGTCCGCCGGTCAGCGGTCGGGGCGCCGGTGTGCTCATGCGGGCAGCCAGCGGCGGACGCAGGCCATGAGGTCGCGCGTGTCGACGGGCTTGGTGACGTAGTCGCTGGCACCCGAGGCGAGGCTCTTGTCCCGGTCGCCCGGCATCGCCTTCGCCGTGACGGCGATGATGGGCAGCTCGGCGTACTGCGGCATCCGCCGGATCTCGGCCGTCGCGGTGTAGCCGTCCATCTCCGGCATCATCACGTCCATCAGCACGAGGGCGACGTCCGGGTTGTTCACCAGCGTCTCGATGCCTCTGCGCCCGTTCTCGGCGTGCAGGACGCGGAAGCCCTGCAACTCCAGGATCCCGCTCAGCGCGAAGAGGTTCCGCGCGTCGTCGTCGACGACGAGGACGGTGCGGCCGGCCGCCGCGTCGTCGACGGAGGGCGGCGTCAGACGCTGCGGCCCTTCGGTCCGGACGAGGGAGAGCACGTCACCGGGCTCCTCGGCGGACAGGTGCAGGGCGATGCGCTCGCGCAGCTCGTCGAGGCTGGACAGCAATTCCAGTGCGCCGCCCGCCGACCGGGAGCGCAGCGTCTCGCCCAGGGGCACGTCCCCGGGGTGGCTGCTGTGCACCAGCACCGGAACGCTCGTCAGCGCCGAGTCGCCCTCCAGTGCCTGCAGGAAGCGGGACGCCTCGTCGTCCCGCATGCTCAGCTCCAGGACGACGCAGTGGCACGGCTCGGAGGCGAGGGCACCGGCCGCCTCCTGGGCGCCGACGGCGGTGATGATGTCGACCGCGGGCCGCTGAGCGCCGTCGGCGCGGCCCTGCGTCAGATCGGCGACCACGCTCTCCGCGACGAGGGTCAGCAGACCGCGCGACCGCTCCTCCACCACCAGCAGGCGCCGGGGCCGGGGCCCGGGCCCGATCTGGGGCACCGGCACCGAGCCGGCCAGTCCGTGCGGGACGGGTTCCGCCGAGGTCCGCTCCGGGGTTCTGCCATGCCCGAGCAGTTCCTCGAAGTCGGTACGGGCCACGGGCAGGAAGAGCGTGAACGTACTGCCCTGGCCGGGTGTGCTGTGCACGGACACGGCGCCGCCGAGCAGTTGGGCGATCTCCCGCGTGATGGACAGGCCCAGGCCGGTGCCGCCGTACTTCCGGCTCGTCGTGCCGTCCGCCTGCTGGAAGGCGCCGAAGATCGTCTCCAGGTGCTGCTCGGGGATGCCGATGCCGGTGTCCTTGACGCGGAAGGCCACCACGGCGGCGCCCCGGACCACACCCGCCGGCACCTCGTCGTCGGTCGCGGGCTCGATGCTCAGCTCCACGCCGCCCTGCTCGGTGAACTTCACGGCGTTCGACAGGAGGTTGCGCAGCACCTGACGCAGCCGGGACTCGTCCGTGAGCACGTCCGCGGGCGCGCCGGGAGCGGTCGTCACCGTGAACTCCAGGCTCTTCTGCGTCGTCATCGGCCGGAAGGTGGCCTCGACGTACTCGATGAGCTGGCGCAGCGTCACCCGCTCGGGCGTGACGTCCATCTTTCCGGCCTCGACCTTCGACAGGTCGAGGATGTCGTTGATCAGCTGCAACAGGTCCGAACCGGCGGAGTGGATGATCTGCGCGTACTCGACCTGCTTGGGCGTGAGGTTGCGGGACGGGTTCTGCGCCAGCAACTGGGCCAGGATGAGCAGGCTGTTGAGCGGGGTGCGCAGTTCGTGGCTCATGTTGGCCAGGAACTCCGACTTGTACTTCGAGGCCAGCGACAGCTGCTGGGCGCGCGTCTCCAGTTCCTGGCGGGCCTGCTCGATCTGCAGGTTCTTCGCCTCGATGTCCCGGTTCTGCGCCGCCAGCAGCGAGGCCTTCTCCTCCAGTTCGGCGTTGGAGCGTTGCAGTTCCTCCTGCTGAACCTGCAACTCCGTGGAGCGGGCCTGGAGTTCGACCGTGAGTCGCTGGGACTCGACCAGCAGCTCGTCGGTGCGGGCGTTGGCCACGATGGTGTTGACGTTGACGCCGATGGTCTCCATCAGCTGCGCGAGGAAGTCCCGGTGGATCTGGGTGAAGGGCGTGACCGACGCCAGCTCGATGACGCCGAGGACCTGTCCCTCGACGACGATGGGCAGCAGCACCAGCGCGGTCGGCACCACCTGGCCGAGGCCCGACGAGATGGTGACGTAGCCGTCCGGCAGCTCGTCCACCACGATGGTGCGCCGGCTGCGGGCGGCCTGGCCGACCAGGGTGCGTCCGAAGGCGATGCGGGAGGGCCGGCTGCTGTCCTCGGGGTAGCCGTAGGAGCCGACGAGTCGCAGTTCGGGCCCGTCGTCACCGTCCTCGGCGAGGTAGAAGGCCCCGTACTGGGCCGACACCAGGGGCACCAGCTCGTCCATGATCAGCTCGGCGACCACGGGCAGGTCGCGGTGACCCTGCATCAGGCCGGAGATCCGGGCGAGGTTCGTCTTGAGCCAGTCCTGCTCCTGGTTGGCCCGGGTGGTCTCGCGCAGGGACTCCACCATCGAGTTGATGTTGTCCTTGAGCTCGGCGACCTCGCCGGACGCCTCCACGGTGATGGAGCGCGTCAGGTCCCCCTCGGCCACGGCGCTCGCGACCTCGGCGATGGCGCGCACCTGCCGGGTCAGGTTGCCGGCCAGCTCGTTGACGTTCTCCGTCAGGCGCTTCCAGGTGCCGGAGACTCCCTCGACCTCGGCCTGGCCGCCGAGGCGCCCCTCGGTGCCGACCTCACGGGCGACGCGCGTGACTTCGTCGGCGAACGCGGACAGCTGGTCGACCATCGTGTTGATCGTCGTCTTCAGTTCGAGGATCTCGCCGCGTGCGTCCACGTCGATCTTCTTCGACAGGTCGCCCCTGGCCACCGCGGTCGTCACCAGCGCGATGTTGCGAACCTGGCCGGTGAGGTTGTTGGCCATGGAGTTGACGTTGTCGGTGAGGTCCTTCCAGGTGCCGGCGACGTTCGGCACGTGTGCCTGGCCGCCGAGGCGCCCCTCGGTGCCGACCTCGCGGGCGACCCGCGTGACCTCGTCGGCGAAGGCCGACAGCGTGTCGACCATCGTGTTGATGACCTCGGCCAGTGCCGCGACCTCGCCCGCGGCCTCCACGGTGATGCGCTGCGAGAGATCGCCGCGCGCCACGGCGGTGGCGACCTGGGCGATGGAGCGGACCTGACCGGTCAGGTTCGACGCCATCACGTTGACGTTGTCGGTGAGGTCCTTCCAGGTTCCCGACACACCGCGCACCTGGGCCTGGCCGCCGAGGCGCCCCTCGGTGCCGACCTCGCGGGCGACGCGCGTGACCTCGTCGGCGAACGCGGACAGCTGGTCGACCATCGTGTTGATCGTGGACTTCAGCTCCAGGATCTCGCCCCGCGCGTCCACGGTGATCTTCTGCGAGAGGTCGCCCTTGGCAACCGCCGTGGCCACCAGGGCGATGTTGCGGACCTGGCCGGTGAGGTTGCCCGCCATGAAGTTCACCGAGTCGGTGAGGTCGCGCCAGGTGCCCTTGACGCCCTTGACGTCCGCCTGCCCGCCCAGGCGTCCCTCGGTGCCGACCTCGCGGGCGACACGGGTGACCTCGTCGGCGAACGCGGACAGCTGGTCGACCATCGTGTTGATCGTGGACTTCAGCTCCAGGATCTCGCCCCGCGCGTCCACGGTGATCTTCTGCGAGAGGTCGCCCTCCGCGACCGCCGTGGTGACCTGGGCGATGGAGCGGACCTGGCTGGTGAGGTTGCCCGCCATGTGGTTCACGGAGTCGGTCAGATCGCGCCAGACCCCGGCGACGCCCGGCACCTGGGCCTGCCCGCCGAGCCGTCCCTCGCTGCCGACCTCGCGGGCGACGCGCGTGACCTCGTCGGCGAACGCGGACAGCTGGTCGACCATCGTGTTGACGGTCTCCTTCAGCTGCAGGATCTCGCCGCGGGCGGGCACGTCGATCTTCTGCGAGAGATCGCCCTTGGCAACCGCGGTGGCCACCTGTGCGATGTCGCGGACCTGGGTGGTCAGGTTGCCGGCCATGGCGTTCACCGAGTCGGTCAGGTCGGCCCAGGTGCCCGAGACCCCGGGCACCTCCGCCTGCCCGCCGAGCGTGCCCTCGGTGCCGACCTCGCGGGCCACCCGGGTGACTTCGGAGGTGAACACGGACAGCTGGTCGACCATGCCGTTGAAGACCGTGGCGATGTCGCCCATGAGGCCGTCCGCGTCGTCCGGCAGCCGGGTGCCGAAGTCCCCGTCGCGTACGGCTGTCAGGCCGGCCAGCAGTCGTCGCAACTCCTGGTCGCCCGGCACCGCATCGACGACGCCAGTGCTGTCGCTGGTCATTCGCACCCTCGTTCCGCTCCCCAAGAGCCCTCGTCAGCCGAGAACTCGGAACCCGCCGGACCGATGGGCGGCCCGGTTGTCGTGCATGCATCTCCGCAGCCACGGATGTGTATGTGATGTGGAAATACGCCGCAGGTTAACTCACGTTTCGAGCCCCGAACAAAGCAGGAACCGTCACCCTCGGCCGAACAGCGGCGCCCTGCCACGAGCCCTCAGGCGAGGCTGGATCCATGCCCCCGACAGTGCCGCACAGACCCGTGCGCACCCTCGTCTCCGCCGCTGCCGGACGGATCTTCCGCAGGCTATGACGCCGGTCCTCTTCTGTGAAGAAGACGTGAGCACGCCGAGGCGGCTCAGGAGAAGGCGGCGTCATCGGCCGAATCCCGCGTCTGAAGAATGCTGTCGACTCCGGTGATCTCGCAGAGCCGCTTCAGCTGCGGTGGCGGCGCGACAACGCGCAGGGTGCCCGACTGGTGAGTGAGGATCAGCAGATTCAGCAGCGTCGAGTCCGCGAAGGTGATGCCGGAGGCGTCCAGGATCACCTTCGGATGCCTCCTGACCCCGGTGTCCAGCGCTTGCGCCAATGGCGCGATCGAGTCCATGTCGTAGGCGCCGCGAGCGACGACGACCCAGGCCCCGTGCCGTTCGTACTGCGACAGCACAGCCCCCGGACGGACATACGCGTGGGGCGGCTGCGGCAGCGGCTTGGCACTGGTGTCACGCGTGAGCGCGGGCATGCCGGCCTCGTCCCAGGGCACCTTCGGGCTCCTTCTGTGGCTCTCCCCGATGGGAGCACGTCATCTGTTGCACGAAAAGTATGTCACGTATCTGCGTTCCGGCAACGGGGTCCTCTAAAATGCAGCGCATGGTCGGAGTGCCCGAGTCCCACACCGGTTGGACGTTCATCACCAGTCACGCGCGCGTTCTGGCAGCCATCGCCGACAACCCGAACGCCCGCATCCGCGACATCGCCGCCCGCTGCCGGCTCACGGAGCGCGCCGTCTCGCGGATCATCTCCGACCTCGAGCAGGACGGTTATCTGTCCCACACCCGGGACGGGCGCACGAACACCTACCGCATCGAGCCGGACAAGGTGTTGCGCCACCCGGCCGAAGCAGGCCTGTCCGTGGCTTCCCTGCTCTCCCTGCTCGTCCAGGACGAGACGGACCGCATCAGGAAGCCGGTCGCTCAGTAGCCGTCACCAGGCCGGCGGCCTGTCGGCGTCGGGGTGTACGCAAGGGCCGACATGGTCGATCAGGTGCGCCCGCCGTGCCGGAGTCAGTTCCGGGCCGGGACGGTCCCGGACGACGAGTTCCGATCCCGTCGCCGGAACGCGCGGCGCCCCCGTGCGGCCACTCACACGCGGTCACTTCACGTGAAGCCGTCCCGTGCGCCCCAGCCGATCTCCGGTCCCGCGTATCCGTCCAGCAGCGTGGACACCGCCCGGCAGTCCGGGGCGCCGGTCTCAGCCGCCGCGCCGCACCCGGGCCGCCTTGCGGGCCTCCGCCAGCTTGCGCGCCTCGCTGCTCTTGCGGGACGGCCTGCCGCCGGAGTCACCCTTCTCGTCCTTGGTGCTGCCCAGGCCGCGGAACGGGGCGTTGTGGTTCTTGGGCCGCGGTACGGCCGGCCCGCCGTCGAGAGGCGTTCCGGAGGGGGCCTTGGCGCCGGTGATCCGGCTCAACTCGGCCTCGCCCGACCGCACTTTGGTGACCTTGGGAGCGACGTCGGCGTCCGCCATGACCTGGCTCGTCTCGCGGCGCTGTCCCGGCAGGACGAGTGTCACGACGGTGCCGAAGCGGCCGGCCCGGGCCGTGCGGCCCGCGCGGTGCAGATAGTCCTTCGGGTCGGCGGCCGGGTCGACGTTGACCACGAGGTCGAGGTCGTCCACGTGCAGGCCGCGTGCGGCGACGTTCGTCGCCACCAGCGCGGTGACCTGTCCGTTCTTGAACTGGGCCAGGGTCCGGGTGCGTTGCGGCTGGGACTTCCCGCTGTGCAGTGCGGCGGCGGCCACGCCGCTGGCCCGCAGATGCCGCGTGAGCTGGTCGACGCCGTGCTTGGTGTCCAAGAACAGCAGGACACGACCGTCCCGCGCGGCGATTTCCGTGGACACGGCGTACCGGTCCGGGCCGTGCACGACGAAGACGTGGTGCTCGATCGCGGAGACCGCGTTGGACGAGGGGTCCACGGAGTGGGCGACGGGGTCGCGCAGGTAGCGCCGCACCAGTTCGTCGACGTCGCGGTCGAGTGTGGCGGAGAACAGCATCCGCTGCCCGTCGGGGCGCACCTGGTCCAGGATCTCGGTGATCTGAGGAAGGAATCCCATGTCGCACATCTGGTCGGCCTCGTCCAGGACCGCGATGCGCACCCGTCCCAGCCGGCAGCCCTTGCGCTCGATGAGGTCGTGCAGCCGGCCGGGCGTTGCGACGACGATCTCGGCGCCGTCCCGCAGCACGGCGGTCTGCCGTCCGATGGACAATCCGCCCACCACGGTCGCGAGCCGCAGCCGCAGCGCCTCGGCGTACGGGGTGAGCGCCTCACCGACCTGCTGGGCCAGCTCCCTGGTGGGGACCAGGACGAGCGCCAGCGGCTCTTTGGGCTGCGCGCGCCGCCCGGCCGTCCGGGCGAGCATCCCCAGGCCGAAGGCGAGGGTCTTGCCGGACCCGGTGCGGCCTCGGCCCAGGACGTCCCGTCCCGCGAGCGCGGTCGGCAGCGCCGCAGCCTGGATGGGGAAGGGCACGGTCACACCGTGCTGATCGAGCGCCCGCAGAAGCTCGGCCGGCAGCCCCAGCCGCGCGAAGGACGCCGCCGCGGGCGGTGCCGAAACGGCGCCCGACCCCTCGGACGCGTCGTCCCGCTGCCGGGCATCGGCACGTGCTGATTCGCTCACAGAGAGCCTTCCTCCGAAGGGACCGTACCGAGGAAGGCGCGGCAGGGACGCAGCCACCAGCCAGAGACACCGAGACGGAGACCGACACAGCGACGCTGCAAACGCGAAACGTTAGCACAGGGCACGCCGCCCGACCTCCCGTGGTCGCGCGCCGCACAGCCGAGGAATGCACCTCCGGCGACACCTGCCTGCTGACCGGCTCCGCTGTCTCCCCGGGCAACAGCACGAAGGACGGCTTGCGCCGGACGCACGGGCGGCACGTCCAGGATTCGGCGTGGGTACCGCATGGATGCGGCCACCGCAGCCTCGCCGCACCTGAAATGGCGAACGCCCACCTCGCCAACGCGCCACGCCCCCGCCAGCACGGTGCCAAGGATGACTGCTCGCTGCCCTCACCCTCCGAGTACACCGGTGCAACACACCTGGGCACTGCCGGGCCGCCTTCACTCGCGCGCGGAGATCCCGCCTGGTGGAGCAATCCCGGCGGAGCTGCGCCCGGCGATTCCACAACCGTTACAGTGATGCCGACCCTGTCCACCGCGCCGGAGCCGACCTTGCCGAACCTGTCCCACCTCGAGGAGATCTTCTCCGACGAGGGTGACGGCGCCGTCGGCCCCGTGCGGTCGCCCGGCTGGCAGAGCAACGTATCGCCGCAGGGGCTCACGGTGACATTGATCGCCGACTACACGTTCCCCGTCCGGGCGTGGCTGCCCTCAGCGGCGATCGTGGCACTGCTCGGCGAATTCCAAGTGACCGCGGGTGCCGCCCGTACGACGATCAGCAGGCTGATGCGCCGTGGGGTGCTGGAGGGCAGCCGGCAAGGCAGGTACAGCTCCTACCGGCTGACGTCCCAGGCCGCCGTCGATTTGTGGAGCGGCGCCAGTTCGATCGCCACCTTCACCACCCAACCCGACTCATGGGACGGTCGGTGGACACTGATCGCCTTCTCCGTCCCGGAACAGGAGAGCACGCGGCGGCGCGCACTGCGCACCGCGCTGCGATGGCGCGGATTCGCGCCGCTGTACGACGCGCTCTGGGTGTCACCGCACTCCCTGACCCGCAAGGGGCGGATCGAGGTGGCCGACCTGGCGCGGGGAGCGGTGACCGTGTTCCGCGCGCGGCAGGAGGAACTGGACACGGACGCCGACCGCAACCCGGTCGAGGCGTGGGACCTGCCCGGCATCGCCGAGCACTACCGGGCTTTCATCGACCGTTGGAGCGGCCTGCTTCCGCACATCAGCGCCGACCGCGTCACCGGTTCCGACGCGGTGCGCGCACGGACCGAGGTCATGCACGCCTACCGGCACTTCCCCATCCTGGACCCGCTGCTCCCCATCGGGCTGCTGCCGCCCGACTGGCCCCGGTCACGGGCGCGGGAAGTCTGCGTCGCTGTGTACGACGGACTGCTCCAGCCGGCCCAGGACCATGTCCGCTCCGTAGTGACCCGATTCGCGCAAGGGCCGCACCCCGACATCAGGGCCCATACGATCGCCGGCATGAGTGCGGGTATCGGCCACGGCTGACGGCGGGCCGCCGCGAGCGGGGCCGGGCGGACCGCGGAGACACCACACAGCGCCTGCCGCCCTGCGATCTGTCGAATGCGCGTCGAAGGCGACAGAGTTGAGCTCCGATGATTGACAGATAGGCACCCGATCGGGACTCTGACTGTTGCAAGACCCCATGGGAACGCTCCCAGAAGCGCCGGCGCACGACGAGTGGAAGGAGAGGCACCTCTGCGACGCTTCCGCGGAATTCCCATCCCCCATCAGATGGGCGGGCAGATGGGTGCGAAGGGCTTCCGCCATGATCGAGTCACCGGTCGGCCGGTGTTCACCGGCTCGCCGTGTCTCTGCTCGCAAGACCACGCCACATCGATCGCCACCACGGTCGCTGCCACGGGCAAGGCCGGTACGTCCTCCACCGTGCGCAAAACGCCGACCTGACCCCCCACACTTACTCCCCCCACCACCTCGGTCAGCGTCACCGCCGCAGCATCACCGATGCCCCTTCCCGGCGCCTGATCGGGCAGCGCTCCGCACACCCCCACACCAGGAGTCTTCATGACCATGCAACGGCGTAGCTTCCTGCCCCTGAGCGCAGCCGGAGCCGCGGGCGTAGGCATGTACCTGCTCGGGACAAGCAGTTGCCACTGCGAGGGCCGGAGCTCCGACCCAGCGGTTCGCGGTCGGAGTCGGCGTCTCCGGCCACTCGATGGGCGGCGTGACCACCCACGGCCTGCTGACTGCCCGGCCGGACGCACGGATCACGGCCCACGGTCCCCATGTCCTGTGTGGACGTGGGCAACCCGAGCCCGTCGGTCCCCGCCAAGGCCCTGTTCATGCACGGCGACCGCGACGGAGCGTGCCCCGATCTCCTCCGCTCGTCAGGCGTTTCGGGAACTGCCCGCCGCCAAGGTGTTCCTCGCCTTCCGCGATGCCGGCCACAGCAACTACCTCGGCGACTTGGGAATCCGCCCTGAGCTGAGGATCAACCACGCACGGCGCCCGGCCCCGTGCGCAACGCGGTCCCTTCGCAGCTCCGACCACTTCTCGGATCACTGCGAGGCAAGCCGTGAGTGGCGCAATTGACTGTGTACGTTCCCAGACCAGGGGCGGGAACGACACCCCCGAACACCCGGTGCGGCTCCGGCCGCTCGCACTCGGGCAGACAGGTCCACTTGGGGGCCGTCGCCCTCAAGGCCGGAAGAGAGGAAAGCTCATGGTTTCACTAGCAGGGAAGATCAGAGCCGTATTCCTTGCCGTCCTGTTGACGGTTGCCGCATCCGTGTACGGCGCTGCACATCAGGCATCGGCCGACACCGTGGCACAGTCGAGCGCTTCGCAGATCGTGGCCGACATGGGCGCGGGATGGAATCTGGGGAACCAACTCGAAGCCACCACCAACGGATACCCCAGCGAAACGGCATGGGGCCAGCCGACCGTCACGCAAGCCCTCATCGACAAAGTGAGGGCGGCAGGGTTCAAGACGATCCGGATCCCGGTCTCCTACCTGGGCAGCATAGGACCCGGCCCGAATTACACGATAAATCCCTCCTGGCTGAACCGAATCCAAGAAGTCGTCAACTACGCCTACAACAGGGGCCTGCATGTGATGATCAACATGCACGGTGACGGATACAAGACCATCAACGGCTCCTGGCTGATCTGCGATTCACCCTCCCAAACGACGATCAAGGACAAGTATCAGAAAGCTTGGCAGCAAATCGCGAACCGGTTCAGGAACTACGACCAGCGCCTGATCCTGGAGTCCATGAACGAGGAGTTTGACGGGCAGTACGGCAACCCGACCCAGCCGTGCTACTCGAACATCAACAGCTACAACCAGATCTTCGTGGACACCGTGCGGAAAACCGGCGGAAACAACAGCTCGAGGTGGCTGCTCGTCCCCGGCTGGAACACGAACATCGATTACACCGCGGGGAATTACGGCTTCAAGCTTCCGTCCGACCAGTATCGCTCCCCCTCCATTCCCGCCAACGAGCGGCGCATCATGATCTCCGTCCACCACTACAGCCCGTGGGACTTCGCCGGAGAGGAAAGCGGCACCATCACGCAGTGGGGGCGAGCGGCGACCAATCCATCGAGAACGTCGACCTGGGGCCAGGAGGACTACCTGGATTCCCAGCTCAAAAAGATGCATGACACCTTCGTCACGAAGGGGTATCCGGTAGTGCTCGGCGAGTACGGCGCGATCGACAAGTCGTCGTTCGATTCGTCGAACAACAGGTATCGTGCGGACTTCGCGCGGGCTGTCACGGCCACCGCCAAGAAATACGGGGCGGCCCCCGTCTACTGGGACAACGGCACAACCGATCGGTACGGGTTCGGACTCTTCAACCGGCGCTCCCTCACGGTGACCCAGCAGGGCATCATCAACGCCATCATGAGCGGCGTCGGTGGCCGTGCCGCCGGCCAGAGCCTGCCGTCTGGCGCATAGCAGGACCAGGGGCCCGGCGACGGGTACGGAGCTGCGCAGCAGCCGCTTCGTCCTGTGAGCCATGAGGTCCACACCGCCGCTCGTGGGCAGCGATGTGTGCGGTGTGTCGGCGGCAATGCCGAGCCTCCTCGAGAAAGCCCACCCCCGTTCAACCAGAGCAGCGGTTCGCGATGTCTGTTCGGTCACCGCCGGAGCGATCAGGGGGTGGGCCGCTCGCTCGGAAGGTGGTGCACACGCCCATGGCAGTGTCACGAAGACGGCTTCTGGCGCTGGGCGCCGGAGCGGCCGCCGGAGGGTTCTGGACGGCCGGCTGTGGGTCGCAGCGCTCGCTCGGCGACTCGGATGAGATCACACTGTGGACCTGGGACCGGTCGGTGAGCGACGAGCTGGTCGCCCGGGCAGAGACGAGGGGCATTCCCGGGGCCGAGGGTTTCAGAATCAGCCGCACCAACAACGGCGGCCATTTCAACACCAAGGTGCGTACCGCGCTCGCCGGCAAGTCGCTGGTGCCGGACATCATCGGCGTCAACTCGGACGTGGCCACCTACTTCCCCAACCAGGACGTGTCCGTCGACCTGAACGACTTCGGGGCGGCCGGACTGAAGAGCCGGTACCTGGGCTGGAAGTGGAACGAGTGCATCACACCCGAGGGGCGGATGATCGCGTTCCCTATGGACACCGGCCCCACCGGTCTGTTCCGGATGCGCCAGTACGCGCAGGGGGCGATCGCCGACGAGCTGATCCAGGCGTCGAGGTTGGACGGGGCCGGGTTCTTCCGCCAGTGGTGGACGGTGGGGCTGCCGGTGCTTCGCCCGGGGCTGGCGTTCCTGGGGATCTTCACCTTCTTCCATATTTGGAACGACTACCTGTGGCTACTGACCGTGATGACCGACCCGGGCAAGGTGACGCTGCAGGTGGCCGCGCAGCGGCTGAACGGCGTCTACACCACCGACCAGTCGATGGTCATCGCCGGAGCGCTCATGTCGGTGATCCCGCTGATCGGGGTCTTCCTGATCGGCTCGCGCCACTTCATCGCCAACCTGGCCGCCGGCTCCATGAGTTCTGAAGAAGCACGCGCGTGGTCCCGCCCTTCGAAAAGCAGTCTCCGCACCTGCGCTGAGCACTTCAGGCAGGCATGAGCCTTGCCGGTGCACGGGAAATCACCTGACTCGGGAGCTGACGCTGTGAGAACCGCGAAGTTCGTCACCCCTGCCCTCCTGCTCTCGGTGGTCACGGCGAGTTCCGTCGTCATGGCCCCCGGCTCGGCGTCCGCGAGCGCCGCGGCGGCCGGAAGCACCTACTACGTCGCCCCGAACGGAAACGACGGCGCAGCAGGTACGCAGGCCGCTCCGTGGGCATCGATCGCCCGTGCGCAGGCCGCCGCCAAGGCGGGCGACACGGTCTACTTCCGGGGCGGCACCTACGCCTACACCCGCGCGAACAGCGCCTGTTCGAACCAGACCGCCAGAGTCGACGCGATCACCCTGAACAAGAGCGGAAGCTCGGGCAACCCGATCCGGTACTGGGCCCATCCGGGTGAGAAGCCGGTCTTCGACTTCTCACGGATGACGGACAACTGCCGCATCAAGGGCTTCAACGTCACCGGCAGCTGGATCCACCTCAAAGGACTGGAAGTCAAGGGCGTTCCACAGAACAACAACCGGAACGCCGAGTCCTGGGGCATCTGGATCTCCGGCAGCAATGGCGTCTTCGAGCAGATCGACACCCACCACCACATGGGCACCGGCCTGTTCATCAACGGCGGGGGCGGCAACCTCGTCCTCAACTCGGACTCGCACGACAACTACGACCTGCGCAGCAACGACGGGCCGGGCGAGAACGCCGACGGGTTCGGTTCGCACTACACGCCGGCCGGCCGCGCCGCGAACGTCTTCCGGGGTTGCCGCGCGTGGTGGAACGCCGACGACGGGTTCGACCTCATCTCCACCTACTCGCCTGTGATCATCGAGAACTCGTGGGCCTGGCGCAACGGGTACGTGCCGGGGACGACGACGCCCTCCGGCAACGGAGCCGGCTTCAAGTCGGGCGGCTACGGGGGCGACTACGGGGGCGACTACGAAGCCAACGCGCCGAAGCACACCGTCCGCTCCTCGGTGGCGTTCCTCAACAAGGCAGCCGGCTTCTACGCCAACCACCACCCGGTGGCCAACGACTTCTTCAACAACACCGGGTACGGAAACCACCCCAACTTCAACATGCGTGGCGTCGACTCGAGCGGCGCCGCCGTCGGCCGGGGCAACCTGCGCAACAACATCGCGTACACCGGAACGCCGACGTCGTACATGAGCGGCACGAACGCCGCGTACAACTCGTGGAACCTCGGTGTCCCCCTGTCGGACTCCCAGTTCCGGAGTGTGTCGACGTCCGGCTGGGACGCGCCCCGCCAGACCGACGGGGGCCTGCCCGTACTGCCCCACCTCCGTCCCGCGGCGAACAGTGCCCTCATCGACAGGGGCACCGACGTGGGACTGCCCTTCAGCGGAAATGCGCCGGATCTCGGCGCCTTTGAGAACGATGGAAGGTGACATCGTGAGGCAAAGATCGCGTGTCGTTTCGAAGTACTGGAAGGTGGCCGCCGCCGCACTGTTGTCCGTGGCGTTAGCGGCACCGCTCTCGGCGGGCACCGCCGCGGCGGAGACACCTGCAACGAAGACACCGGTGACTAAGACATCGGCAACGGCGCTCCAGGACCGGGGTGCCGCCGCACCGGTCGTGGACCGCGGCCTCAAGTACCTGGTGTCCGACTACGAGACACGCACTCCGACGAAGTACACGACTGACTCCTGGAAGCCCTTCGCCAAGGCGTTGACCGCCGCGGCCGATGTCGCCGACGACACGTCGGCCGGCACGTCTGAGGTCGCCGCCGCGAAGACGGCACTGATGACCGCCGCCGCCGACCTGGAGGCCGCCGACGAAGGCACGTTCCAGACCATCACGAACAACACCTTCTGGAACGACACCAGCGGCAACCCCATCTATTCGCAGGGCGGTGGGGTCTTCAAGTTCGGCGACACCTACTACTGGTACGGCGTGCACTACACCGGCGCCGAGCTCTACCGGGCCAATCCGACGCGGAAGTACGACGGCAACGTCAGCTTCGTCTCGATCCCCGTGTACTCGTCCAAGGACCTGGTGAACTGGAAGTTCGAGAACCGCGTCGCGACGCGCTCCACCGGCGTGGGCAGCGGCGCCAACCTGGGTGGTGCGGGCTGGGTCGGGCGGCTCGGCGTCTCGTACAACGAGAACACCGGCAAGTACGTGCTCGCCGTGCAGATGTGGCACACGGGCAGGGGCGGGCACGGCGTTCTGCTGCTGCAGGGCGACTCACCCACCGACACCTTCGACTACGGCTACTTCCAGACCCAGATCACCAACTCGCCCACGACCGGAACCGGGGATCAGACCGTCTTCACCGACGACAACGGCAAGGACTACCTGATCTTCTCCAACCGCGAAGGACGGTCGCGCGGCTTCGTGGCCAAGTTCCGGGAGTCCGACTCGCTGCGCATCGAGCCAGGCGCGGAGATCCGCCGCGGCTCCGGTCGCGAGGGCAACGCCATGTTCAAGCTCGACGGCAAGTACTACCACGCGGCGTCGGACCTGCACGGCTGGAACACCTCGGTCAACTACGTCAATGAGTCGACCAGCAGCAACGTTCAGGGCTCGTACAGCGGCGAGTACGTCCTTCCCGGCACCGAGATGGACTACAGCCACGTGACCCAGACCGGGTTCTTCGTGACGGTCAAGGGCACCAAGCAGAACACGGTGATCTACGCCGGTGACCGCTGGGCCGACTTCGCCTGGAACGGCATCGGGTACAACCAGTGGGTGCCGATAACCAAGACCGGCGCGAGGCCGCAGTTCCACTCGGTGAGCCAGTGGCAGTTCAACGCCACGACCGGAGAGTGGCGTGTCGGGCAGGCGAACAACTACATCCTCAACCCGGACATCCAGGCTGACCGCATCATCGTCTCCAGTGTGCGGGGATGGCGGAACCTCGGCGGTTCGGTGACCAACGTCAACGGTGGTGTGAACGGGTCTCGCTTCGCCCTCCAGGTGAGCAACAGCGGCGGCGTCGAGCAGCGGATCGCGTCGGTGCCCGCAGGCACCTACACCCTGTCCCTGCACGCTCGGGGCAGCGCCGGACAGGTCGTGATCACCGGCGCCAACGGCAGCCAACGCACCCTCGGCATCCCGTCGTCGAGTGGCTGGGCCAAGCGCGAGCTCACCGGCATCGCGCTGCCCAGCGGGGCCGCCACCGTCACCGTGCGGGCGTCGGGCTCGGGCGGCGTCACCGTCGACCAACTCTCACTGGTCAAGACCTCTGCCGACGCGCCGTCGGGACAGCGCTACGAGGCGGAGACCGCGCCGGCGGTGTGCCAGGGCACGATCGACTCGAACCAAGCAGGCTATTCCGGTAGCGGGTTCTGCAACGGCAGTGCCGCCGCGGGGGCCTTCGCGCAGTTCACGGTGACTCCGGCGGCCGCTGGTACGGCGACGGTGGCGGTCCGGTTCGCCAATGGCTCCACCAGCGGTACGAGGCCGGCGGACCTGATCGTCAACGGATCCACGGTGGGGACCGTTTCGTTCGAGTCCACCGGTGCGTGGACGACGTGGACGACCAAGACCGTGACCGTCCCGCTGAACGCCGGCAGCAACACCATCCGGTTGGATCCGACCACGGCAGCCGGACTGCCCAACGTCGACTACCTCGATGTCGGTGCCGCCACCGCCTGACATCCCACGCTCTGCCGGTCTCATTCGACCGGCAGAGCGCACAGGGTCACGTCCAGTGCCATGGAGAACGACGGCCGACCGCGTGGGAAACAGCACCCGCCGCAAGTACGTCACACCGTCAGGAGAAGGACATGAGCAGCAAGCGTCTGCCCCGCGTCATCGCGGGCACGACGACGTTGGTCACCATGGTGTCCGCGACTTTACTCATGGTGCCCGCGCAGGCCCATGCGACCTTCGGGACCGCGGACATCAAGCCGATCGAAAGCAATATCGCCGCCAAGGACTGGGCCTCGGCGACAGCCGGCGACGGCTCGTCGAACGCCGGACTGGCCATCGACGGAGACCCGACGACGTCCTGGCAGCCCGGTCGTGCCGGCGCCCGGCAGTGGCTCACCGTCGACCTCGGTGGAACCTACGACAACCTGCGTAAGGTCAAGGTGATGTTCCCGGACCGCGGCGTGGCGCACCGGTACGTCGTCGAGGCCTCATCCGACGGACGCCGGTGGAAGACCATCGCCGACAGGTCCCGCAACCGAGCCGTGTCGCGAGGGGAGGTGCACCTGTTCACCCGGCCGGGAACGCGCTTCGTCCGGCTGGTGTTCACAGGTGGGCAGGACCGTGCCCGGGCCGGTGTCAGCGAGCTCCAGGTCTTCAACTACCTGCGCGACGACCTCACCCTCGGCGCCGATCTGTCCTGGATGGACGACGTCCAGGACCAGCAGTACTGGGTCGCCCCCCTGGCCCAGGACCGCGGCGCCGGGCCACACCTGCTCGACGTGGCCAAGGACCGCGGCATGCAGCACACCCGGCTGCGGATATTCAACGAGCCGCGCAGCGAGAGCACCGGTCAACCGACGCCGATACCGCGCCAGGGTCCCGAGCGCTCACTGGTCTCAGCGAAGTGGATCAAGCAGCGGGGCATGGGCCTGGGGATCGACTTCCACTACGCCGACTCATGGGCTGACCCGAGCAAGCAACCAAAGCCACGCGCCTGGGCCGAGTTGGAGTTCGGGGACCTGTCCCAGGCCGTGTACGACTACACCGCCGACTACCTGAAGCGACTGAAGCGGCAGGGCACCACGCCGGAAAAGGTGGCCGTCGGCAACGAGATCATCAACGGTTTCATGTACGGCAGCGAGGCGGCCCAGATCGGCACGACGAATCCGCCGTACTTCGTCGACCAGGCCGATGTCTACCAGTCCCAGCCCGGCGGTGGCCTGCTGTGGAAGTACTGGCGGTCGACCGACCCGGTGGAGCGACAGCTCTACGACCAGGCGTGGGACCGGTTCACCACGCTGGCCGCAGCCGGGATGAAGGCCGTCCGCGACGCGTCACCGAAATCCAAGGTCGAGATCCATGTGATCGTCGACAAGGACAAGCTCGCCAAGACCATGGAGTTCTGGCACCAGTTCCTCACCCGGGTGAAGGCGAAGGGCCAGAACCCTGATGTGCTGGCCATCTCGTACTACCCGGAGTGGCACGGTACGCCCGAGGCGCTGGATCGCAACCTGAACGCCATGGCCACCACCCATCCCGGCTACGAGATCGACATCGCCGAAACCGCCTACCCCGCCTCGGGCGGTGAGGGCTCGCCGGTGCCCAACTCCCCCTTCCCGCGCACGATTCAGGGCCAGGCGGACGCCATCCGGAGGGTGTTCCAGGCCGCCAACGACGTGGTCGACAACCGCGGTTCAGGCGTGCTGGTGTGGGAACCGGCCGGCTACCAGCCGATGTTCCGGGCCGTGCCCGGACTGGCGAACACGTGGGAGCCGCACGCGTCCATCAACGTCTTCAACGCCAGCCGCGCCAAGCACATCCTCCAGGACACCCTCTACACCGCCACCGTGGTGGGTGCCGCTCCGAGGCTGCCCTCCTCCCTCCGCATGCTCACCACCGCCGACAACGGGATCACCCGTGTCCCCGTCCGCTGGCAGCCGTTGCCACCCGGCGCGACCGACAGGCCGGGTGAGGTGACGGTCACCGGCACGACGCGCACAGGACCGGTCACGGCGGTCATCGACGTCGTTCCCAGGCGCGGCGAACACGACTCGACCACCTCATAGCCTCCATCGCCTCCCGGTCGCGCCGACGCTGCGGGTGGTGTTCCGCACTCCACCCGGCACGCGGTACGCGGCAACGACTGGGAACGCCGAACGCTCCACCCATCCCCCACCCAAGGAGCCATCCCATGACCATGCGACGACGGACATTCCTCGGCATGAGCGCGGCCGGAGCGACGGGCGTGGGCCTGTCCCTGCTCGGCGCGGGACAGGCACCGGCCGCCGCCGGGCCGCTGGACACGGCGCCCACCACGCCGTTCGCTGTCGGCGTGCGCCGGTACAACTGGACCCGCGGCAGCCGTCCGTGCACCACCTACGTCTACTACCCGGCCACCGGCACCGCCGGCGGCAACCCGGTGACGGACGCCCCGGTCGCGGGCGGGGTCTTCCCCGTGTACAACATGACCCACGGCTACGGAAGCAGCCCGCAGAACTCCCTGTTCATCATCCGGGCCCTGGCCTCGGCGGGCTTCATCGTCCCCGCCCCGCACTTCAACCACAACTTCAACGACGTCAACAACGGCAACACCTCCAAGGACGTCTCGCAGATCCTCACCAACACCCTCGCGCTCAACGCGAGCGGACCGCTGGCCGGGCACATCAACACCGGCATCGGCGTCGGCGTCTCGGGCCACTCCCTGGGCGGCATGGTCACCCACGGTCTGCTGACCTCCTGGCCCGACAGCCGGATCATCTCCGCCAACCCCCAGTCCTGCGTGGACATGGGCAACCCGTCCAGCTCGGTCTCGGCCAAGGTCCTGTTCGTGCACGGCGACCGGGACTCGACCACGCAGTACTCCTCAGCCCGGCAGGCGTACTCGGAGATCACCTGGCCCAAGGCGTTCCTCACCTTCGTCGGCGGCAGCCACACCAGCTTCTGGAGCGACCAGCGCTTCCCGAGGACCGTCGTCGACTGGGCCCGCTGGACCATGTACGGCGACACCGCCGCACGGGACCGCCTCCCGGCGGACGCGTCCGGATCCAACACCAGGTGGGAGGCTCAGCTGGGCGAATCACCCAGCGGCCCGGGCCCCTACGTCCTCCTGGCCCAGCACAGCGGCAAGGCCGCCGAGATCAACGGGGCCTCCACCACCGCCGGCGCAGGGCTCGTCCAGCGGACCACCAACAGTCGCCCCAACCAGCAGTTCGAGTTCGTCGCCGCCGGCGACGGCCACGTCCGCGTCAAGGCCCTGCACAGCGGCCTGTTCCTCCAGCCCACGGGCACCGCGAACGGCGCGGACGTCGTCCAGCAGGCCGACACCGGCGCCACCGGCCAGCAGTGGCGCGTGGTCGACCACGGCGGTGGCGTGGTCAGCCTCGTCAACCGGCAGTCCGGCCTGGCGTTGGATGTCTGGGAGTACTCGACCGCCGACGGCGCCCGCATCTCCCAGTACACCTACACCGGCAACCTCAACCAGCGCTTCACCCGCCGCCGCGTCTGACCGAGACCTGTCGGGGCACCGCTCGGGCAACAGGGCGGGCGGTGCGCGACATGGCGGCGGCAATCGCCAACCTGTCGCTGGCCACGGCCTACCGGTACTTTCCGTCGGTCGGGCTCGCCCGCCTCCCCGACGTGGGTATCCGTCACCGCGGTGGGAGGGCAGGGCCGGCGCGCGGCAGCGTCTTCGCCCTCGCAAGGCCAACCCATCCTCAACTCTGCCGACTGGAGATCGTGGGCCGCCCTGCCTCCACGGCTTCGGCGACCCGCGCCGTCGTCTCCCGCAGCCACATGTGCGCCGCGTCGTGCATGTGGACCGGATGCCACCACAAGGCCTGCTGGATCGGCACGGCGTCATAGGGCGGTTCCATGACGCGGACGTGTGCGAGTCCGTCCAGCTCGTCGGCGAGACGCCTCTGCAGGAGAGCTACCCGGCGGGTGCCCGCGACCAGGAGTGGCATCAGCTGGAAACTGTCTACGGAGACCGCCACGCGCGGCTCGATGCCGAGCGTGGCGATCTGGCGGGCGGCGGGGGCGTCGTAGGCTCGTTGGTACGTCACCCAGGGCAGTCGGGCCAGGTCGTCGAGGGTGAGCTGCTCGCCGACCTCGGGGTTGTCGTCGGCGACGAGGAAGACCCAGCTGTCCTGGTAGAGCTCGACCGTGGGGAAACCGCGAATGATGCCGTGGGGCAGCAGCAGCCCGTCCACGGTGCTGAGCAGCGACCCGGTACTGTCGATGATTTCGTTCGGTACCTGTTTGAACCTGAGCCGGATGCCTGGTGCCTCGGCTTGGATGGTGCGGGCGAGCTCGGCGCCGAAGACGGCGACCGCGTAGTCCGAGGCGATCAGCGTGAACTCGTGTTCCTCGCGGGAGGGGTCGAATTCGGCCTGGCTGGCGAAGACGCGCTCCAGCAGGTCGCATGCGGTGGTGGTTCGGTCGAGGAGGGCCTGCCCGAGGGCGGTCAGTTCGTACCCTCCGCCCACCCGGGCGAGCAGGTCGTCGTCGAAGTGGCGGCGCAGCCTGGCCAGGGCCGCGCTCATCGCGGGTTGACTGAGCCCGATGCGCTGGCCGGCCCTGGTGACGTTGCGCTCCTGCAGGAGGGCGCGCAGGGCAACGACGAGGTTGAGGTCCAGGCTGGCCAAGTTCACGAAACGTCCCGATTCCGGAGCCGGCACCATCGGTATTCACCGGCTGGATTCTTATATACAGGAAATCGATTTCCCTGATTGCAATCTACGGGCCAGATTGGTGGCACCGCAATCGGGAGGAAATCTCCGTGACATCCGCAGCCACGTCGGCACCCTTCACCCCCTTCTCCGGACCGTTCGCCATCGGCACCCTTTCGGCACCGGGCGTGTCCAGGTTCCCGGGCCTCGTGGCCCCGGACGGCCGGGTCCTCGACCTGCGCACCGCACTGGGTGAACCCGCGCTGACCACGCTCGCGCTCCTGGAGCGCTGGGACGAGGAGCTGCCGCGCCTGCACACCCTCGCCGGGGACCCGACGCGCGACTGGCGACCGCTGGCGGAGATGACGGTGCACGCGCCCGTCGAGCCCCGGCAGATCTTCCAGTCCGGCGCCAACTACCGGCAGCACGTGATCGATCTGGCGGTCGCACACCGCGCCCCGGACGCCCCGGGCACCGTCGAGGAGGCCCGCGCCGAGGTCGCCGCGGTCATGGACAAGCGGGCCGCCGAGGACCTCCCGTACGTCTTCATCGGCCTGCCGACCACGATCAGCGGTCCCTACGACGACGTGGTACTGCCCGCCTGGGCCGAGAAGCCCGACTGGGAGCTGGAGCTGGCCGCGGTGATCTCCCGCCCCGCCTACCGGGTCACCGTGGACGAAGCCCTGGAGTACGTCGCGGGCTACACCATCGCCAACGACCTGACCGACCGCGCGACCGTCTTCCGCCGGGACATGCCCCCGATCGGCACCGACTGGCTGCGCAGCAAGAACGCCCCCGGCTTCACCCCGCTCGGCCCGTGGATCGTCCCGGCCGACTCCATCGCCGACCCGTCCGACCTGCAGGTCACCCTGAAACTCAACGGCGAGACCATGCAGGACGAGTCCACCAGCGACATGATCTTCGGCGTCGCACGGCTGGTCTCGTACATCTCCCAGACCGCCCGACTGCTTCCCGGCGACCTGGTCCTGACCGGCAGTCCGGCCGGCAACGGCATCCACTGGGGCCGGCTGCTGCGCGACGGCGACGTGATGGACGGCTCGGTCACCGGGCTCGGCGCCCAGCGCACCCGCTGTGTCGCGGAGGAGGCCCGATGAACGCCGGTCGTATCGACCGTACGGATCCTGAGGCGGCGATCGCCGAGGCCGCGAAGGCGTACTCGAACTGGGGCCGCTGGGGCGAGGACGACGTGCTCGGCACGCTCAACTTCCTCGACGAGGCCAAGCGCCGTGAGGGCGCGGCCCTGATCCTCGACGGCGTCAGCTTCTCCTTGTCACAGAGCTTCGACATGGACGGCCCGCAGAAAGGCTGGCGGCGGCGCACGAACCCGGTGCACACGATGCTCGCCACCGGCACCGACGCCGCCCTGGGCGGCCAGGGCTTTCCGCACGGTTTCGGTGGCGCCGACGACGTGATCGCCATGCCCTTGCAATGCTCCACCCAATGGGACGGGCTCGGGCACATCTTCGATCACGGCAAGGCGTGGAACGGCCGCTCGGCGGAGAAGGTCGTCACCTCCGAAGGCGACCTGGTCACCGGCATCGAGCACATGGCTCCGCACGTGGCCGGGCGGGGCGTCCTCCTCGACGTGGGCCTGGTCATCGGCCAGGACGGCGAACTGCCCGACGGCTTCGCCATCACCGAGGAGCACCTGACCGCGACCGCCGCCTCGCATGGCCTGACGGTCGGTCGTGGCGACCTGGTCCTCGTGCGCACCGGACGGCTGACCCGCGCCCGTCACGAAGGCTGGGGCGACTACGCGGGCGGACCGGCGCCGGGGCTGAGCTTCAGCACGGCCGGCTGGCTGCACCGGAGCGAGATCGCCGGGATCGCCACCGACACCTGGGGCTTCGAGGTGCGGCCCAACGAGTTCGACCACGCCTTCCAGCCGCTGCACCAGGTCGCCATCCCTCACATCGGCTTGCTCATCGGTGAGATGTGGGACCTCGACGCCCTCGCCACACACTGCGCCGCCGACGGCCGGTACGAGTTCTGGCTCACCGCCGCGCCGCTGCCCATCACCGGGTCCGTCGGCTCACCGGTGAATCCCATCGCCGTCAAGTAACGCCCCGGGCGGCCGGGCGGGCCGCGCCCGGACGGCTGCTCCACCCCCGCTCGCCCGACCCGCGACCTTCCCCTTGCCGCTCGAAGTCGCGCGGCACCATCTCAGGGAGAACCCATGAACGACCCCCGTCCCCGCACCGTCCTCGTCATAGGTGGCGGCGCGTCCGGCAACGCCGTGACCGTGCTGCTGCGGCGTGCGGGCATCGCCGTGGAACTCATCGAGGCCAAACCCGACTGGAACGTGCTCGGCTCCGGCATCACCCTCCAGGGCAACGCGCTGCGCGTGCTGCGCGAAGTGGGCGTATGGGACCAGGTCCGGGAGAGCGGCTACGCCGTCGACGCCGTCGGCCTGGCCGCGCCCGACGGGACCGTGTTCCACGTCCAGCAGGACATCCGCACCGGTGGGGACGACCTGCCCCCGATCTTCGGCATGCAGCGGCCCCGGCTCCAGGAGATCCTGTGTGAGGCCGTCCTCGAGAGCGGCGCGACGGTACGCCTGGGCACCACCGCCGAGGAACTGGTCCAGGACGCGTCCGGCGTCACCGCCCGGTTCAGCGACGGCACCGAGGGCCGCTACGACCTTGTCATCGCCGCCGACGGCGTCGGCTCCCGCACGCGCGCGGTGATCGGCGTCATTGACAAACCCGAACCGACCGGCATGGCCATCTGGCGTGTCCCCGTGCCCCGCCCCGAGAGCGTGGAGCGCATGACCCTGGCCTACGGCGGAACCTGCTACATCGCCGGCTACTGCCCCACCAGCAAGAACACCATCTACGCCTACCTCGTCGAGGCCAACCGCGACCGCGCCTCCATCGACCCGGCCTCGTACGCGGACGAGATGCGACGGCTGGCCGCGCCCTACGGGGGTGCGTGGCCGGAGATCGCCGCGAGCATCACCGACCCCGCCAAGGTCAACTACACCTGGTTCGACCGGCTGCTCGTCGAGGGCTCCTGGCACCGCGGCCGGGTCGTCCTGATCGGTGACGCGGCCCACGTCTGTCCCCCCACGCTCGCCCAGGGCGCGGCCATGTCGCTGGAGGACGCCTCCGTACTGGCCGAGATGCTGGGCCAGGAGCAGGACTGGAGTTCCCTCGACGCCCTGCTGACCGGCTTCTACGAACGTCGGATCGACCGTGTCCGCATGGTGGTCGAAGCATCCGTGCAACTCGGTCAGTGGCAGCTGGACGGCGTCCGTGACGCCGACGCACCCGGTCTGATGGGCCGCACGATGTCCGCCCTGAAGGAGACCCCGTGAACCCCGTGAGTCCCCAGAACAGCGCACCCACGATCGACGTCCACGCGCACGTCCTGCTCCCTCAGGTCGAGGACGCCGTCGCCGGACATCCCGGGCTGGCCGCGGCCCGCGATCTCGACGCCCGCCGCAACGGCCCCGAGGCCATCGCCGTCAGCGGCCCGATGTTCCGGGACCGCTTCCCGAAACTGACTGACGTCAAGGCCCGGCTCGCCGCGATGGACGCCTCCGGTATCGACGTCCAGTTGGTCTCGCCGTCTCCGTCGCACTACCACTACTGGGCCGACGAGGACCTGGCCCGTACGGTGTGGGAACTGGCCAACGAGGGCACCGCCGCGTACGTCGCCCAGGCCCCGCAGCGGCTGCACGGCCTCGGCCTCGTCCCGCTCCAGCACCCGGGCCTCGCCGTCGAAGCCCTCGATCACGCCCTCGGCCTGGGCCTGCGCGGTGTCGAGATATCGAGCCACGCGCCGGGACGCGAACTGTCGGACCGCGCGTACGAACCGTTCTGGACGCGGGCCGAGGAAACCGGCGCCGTCCTCTTCCTGCACCCCTTCGGCTGCACGCTCGACGAGCGCCTCAACCGGTGGTACCTGTCCAACACCGTCGGCCAGCCGACCGAGAACGCCGTCGCCCTGTCCCATCTGATCTTCTCCGGAGTCCTGGACCGGCACCCGGGGTTGCGCATCGTCGCCGCCCACGGCGGTGGCTATCTGCCCACCCACATCGGCCGCTCCGACCACGCCTGGCTCGCCCGCGCCGACACCCGCGGCTGCGCGCACCCGCCCAGCAGCTACCTCAAGCAGCTGTACTTCGACTCGCTTGTCCACGACCCGGACGTCCTGCGCGAGCTGATCCGGGTGGCCGGCCCCGACCGGGTCCTGCTCGGCTCCGACTTCCCCTTCGACATGGGCACCGACGACCCGCTCGGTGCTCTGCGCGACGTCACGGACCTGCCCGCCCCCCACTTCCACGCCGTACGCGGCGGCAACGCGGCAGCGCTGCTGCGTCTCACCTGAGGAGCCCGACATGACCAACCGTCTGCTCACCCACCTGCGACACGTCGACCTGGCCGTGCCGGACTACGACAAGCAGCTCGACTTCTACGCCGGCGTCTGGGGCCTGACCAAGGTCGCCGAGGACTCCGGCATCTCCTTCCTGGCCGCCGAGGGCTCCCCCGAGCAGTACATCGTCCGGCTGCGCAAGGCCGAGGAGAAGCGCCTCGACCTCATCTCCTACGGCGCGGCGAACCCCGCCGACGTGGACACGCTCGCCGAGCAACTCCTCGCGGGTGGAGTGCAGTTGATCTCCCAGCCGGGCAAGGTCGACACCCCCGGCGGCGGCTACGGCTTCCGCTTCTTCGACATCGACGGCCGCACCATCGAGGTCTCGGCCGACGTCGAGGCGCGCCGGCACCGCCGTATCGAGGAGAAGGAGTCCATCCCGGTCCGTCTCTCGCACGTCGTCCTGAACTCCCCCAATATCAACGCCACCCGCGCCTGGTACGAGCAGCACCTCGACTTCCGGCTGTCCGACACGATGGCCTTGCCGCACATGGGCGAGGTCATGCACTTCATGCGGATCAGCAACCAGCACCACTCCATGGCCATCGCCAGCGGTCCGCACACCTCACTGCAGCACCTCTCCTTCGAGATGCGCGGCGTCGACGAGTACATGCGCGGCTCCGGCCGCGTGATGCGCTCCGGCGCCCGCAAGATCTGGGGCCCCGGGCGGCACATGGCGGGCGACAACACGTTCATGTACTTCCTCGACCCGCACGGCAACACCGTGGAGTACACCACCGAGCTCGAAAAGCTGGACGAGGACACCTGGCACCCGCACATCTACGACCTGACGAAGCCCGAGAACGCCGACCAGTGGGGCACGTCCAACCCGATGAACGAGATGGTCGCCAAGGAAATGCTCAACGACGTCGACCGCGGCGTCTTCGTCGCTCCGCCGGTCTGACCCCCTGATCCCGGGGGCCCGGCGCACTCCCCCGCCTGCCATGCCGCCGGGCCCCCGGCCTGTGTCAACCCACCCAGCTCCCTAGGAATGCCATGCGTTTCGCCACGTACGAACAGCACGGCCGCAGCCGTCTCGCCACCGTCGAGGACGACGGCGTCCTCTACCCCTGCCCCGGCCGGGCCTCGCTTCTCGATCTGGTCCAGGCCGGTCCCGAGGCGCTGCGCGAGGCGGGCAACGCAAGCCTGGACGTGCCGCGCGGCCCGCACGTCTCCCAGGTGCGATTGCTGCCGCCGCTCCAACCGCCGTCCGTACGCGACTTCGTCACGTTCGAGGAGCACGTCGAGGGTGTACGACGCAGCATCGACGGAATCCCGGGGGCCCCGGACGCCTGGTACGACGCGCCCACTTTCTACTTCACCAACCCCTACGCGGTCATCGGCGCTCACGACGACGTCCCCGTGCCGCCCGGCAGCCAGGCACTGGACTTCGAGCTCGAAGTCGCCGCGGTCATCGGCCGCGAGGGCCGCGACCTCACCCCCGAGCAGGCCCGCGACCACATCATCGGCTACACCATCTACAACGACTGGTCCGCCCGCGACCTCCAGTCCCGCGAGATGCAGGTCGGCCTCGGCCCCTGCAAGGGCAAGGACACCGCCACCACCCTCGGCCCCTACCTCGTCACCGCGGACGAACTGGAGCCCTACCGCGACAGCGACGGATTCCTGCGCCTGGCCTTGACCGCCGAGATCAACGGCGAGGTCGTCGGCAAGGACCTGCTGTCCAACATGAGCTGGACCTTCGAGGAGATGACCGCATACGCCTCACGCGGCACCTGGGTACGCCCCGGCGACGTACTCGGCTCCGGCACCTGCGGCAACGGCGGCTGCCTCGCCGAGCTCTGGGGCGTACGCGGCCGCCAGGACCCGCGGCCGCTCAAGCCCGGCGACACCGTCACCCTCACCGTCGAGGGCATCGGCACCGTCTCCAACACCGTGGTACCCGGTGCCGAACCGGTGGCCGTCCCTCGCGCCCGTAGGCGCCCGCGAACGCGCCCGTGAACCGCGCGGCGTAGGGAATGATCGACGCCGAGGGCCACGCGAGGCGACCCGCTCGCCGACGACCACCCGACGCGACGTCGACCGCGACCTCATCGAGGCCGGCACAGAAACCGCCACTGTGCTCCCGGGAGAGACCGCCAAGGCCTCGGACCAAGGCTGGGACAGCCAGGACCGCTCGAGAGCACGGGCCACGCGCACACCCGGGGCTTCCTGCCGGGCTCCGACCCTGTAGGGGAGAAGCCCGCCCTCACCAACTAGCAGGTCAACGACGACCTAGGCTGAGGAACCCACCATGACGAAACTTCCCGCCCAGCGCGGCCGCGTCGCCGTAATCGGCGCCGGACCCGGTGGCATGGCCGCCGCACTCTCCGTCCATCAGGCCGGCCACGACGTCGTGCTGTTCGAGCGCTACCCGCACGCCAGACCCGCCGGCAACATCCTCAACCTGTGGCCGCCCCCCATCAAGGCACTCGGGCTGCTCGGAGTGAACACCGAGGACCTGGGTGCGCCCTGTACGTCCGAGTTCCGCAACGCCCACGGGCACCGCCGGGTCCGCGCGGCCCTTCCGGAACAGGTCGTCCGCGACTACGGCGGCGGCTTCGTCGGCCTGCTGCGCCCCGAGCTGTACGAGCGGCTGCTCGACGCGCTGCCCGAGGGAGTCCTGCGGGCCAACCACACGGTGGAGCGCGTCGAGCAGGACGAGAGCGGTGTGCGACTGCACCTCGCGGACGGACGGGTCCACGAGACGGACCTCGTGATCGGCGCGGACGGCATCGATTCCCTGGTCCGCCGCACTCTGTGGGGCGACAGCCCCAAGCGCGAGCACAACCTGCACATCTTCGGCGGCTACACCTTCGACGACAGCGTCGAGACCGAACCCGGGATGTGCGTCCTCTCCCACACCCGCACGGTGCAGGGCAGTTGGACCGCCATCCGTGACAAGGGACGTGACGGCCACCAGTGGTGGATACTCGAAGCGTTCGACGCAAGCCGGGAATTCACCGGGGACCTGCACTCGACCGCGACCAGCCTCGGTCAGGCCTTCGCCCGTCCACTCCCCCAGCTGATCGCCGCGACCGACCCCGCGCACGTCCAGCGCTGGGTGATCCGCGACCGCAAGCCACTGAAGCAGTGGTCCAAGGGCCGCGCCACCCTCGTCGGCGACGCCGCTCATCCCACCTCCCCGTACGCCGGGTACGGCGCTGGTATGGCCACCGAGGACGGCTATTTCATCGGCCGCCGCCTGGCAGGGGTGGACCTGACCGACTACGCCGCCGTCCGCCGGGCACTCGACGCCTTCGAGGCCCCCCGCAAGCCGCACACCGCCCGGCAGTCCCAGCACGCCTACGCCCTCGGGCAGGTCTTCCATCACGCGCCGCGCGCTCTGCAACCGATCCGGGACGCGATCCTGGACCGCACCCCGCTGATGCAGAAGGTGGTCGGTGACTCCACCCCCACATCGATCCTCACTCAGCTCGGTGAGATCGACCGGGCCGAAGCCCGCTTCACCGCGCTCCTCGGCCTCGGCGGGTCACACGACACCGCTTCCTGAACCACGTGGCCGGGGCCGCGCCCGCGCCCGGCAGGGCCGGCGCTGCCCCGGAGCAGCAGGCCACCGGACTCGGATCCACGCCCACCGCAACCTGCCCCTCCGCGTCGCGAACACCGTCGTCGCCGTCGAGAACGAGGTGACGCACTCGGACGCTCCTCGGCGGGGCAGGGCGCGGGCGCCGGCTCCTGCCCGCGGGAGGCGTTCACCGCGGGCGCCGGCCTGATGGGCCGGAAGCACGGCTGCGGCCTGTTCCCACTCATGGATGCCGCCGACGTCCGGTCCGCCCGCTCCAGGACCGGGAACCCCAGGCACCGATCCCGCCGCCCGGCTCGCCGAGGCCCGCGACCACGGCCCGGTGTCCCAGCCGCGCCCCGGCGGGCACTTTCTCACCCGCCACGACGACGTACGGACGTCCTCACCGACCACGAGGGGTGCTCGTCGGTCGACACCTTCGCCCTGGAAAGCGGTGGCACGACAGCCGACCTGCCATCACCACGTCGGACCCGCCCGACCACACGGCGCTGCGCTCGGCTCAGGCGCTGGCTGGCTCCCGCCGTGCTCCGCAAGCAGGAAGCACGCGCCCGCGACATCGTGACCGACGTCCTCGACGGACAGACCACTCCGACGACCTTCGGCTACGGCATCCACAGCTGCCTCGGCGCACTGCTGGCCCGGTTGGAGTCCCGCGTCGTCCTGGAACAGTTGCAGGAGCGCTTCCCCGAACGGCGGCTCGCTCCCGGCCATCACCGTGAGCCCGAGCCGGGCCTCGTCATGGTCCGCCGCCCGGCTCGGCTCGACGTCGTGCTCTGATCTGAGCAGGGCTTCTCCCGAGGACGGCGCCGTGCTCATCGGCTGACGGCGCGCTCGGCAGGCCGGAAGACCGTCGTCCGCCATGAGGGCGTCGACCGGGCCGCGAAGCAGCTCGGGGCCGGACTGCCGACGCTCACCACGCGATCAGCGGGCACGGTCATCGAGGGGGTGTGCTTGCCCGCAGGACGACGTTCGTGTCGACCGGTACGATCCGCGAGGAGTCGTCGTCGGAGAGCGCGAGCTCCATCGCGAGGAGCCCGACCTGCCGCAGAGGAACGGTCACGGACGTCAGCTCCGGGACGACGTCCACCGCCGGGCCGATGTCGTCGAAGCCGGCGACGGCGACGTCCCGGCCAGGGACAAGCCCGGCGTCGCGGAATGCGGTCATCACTCCGATCGCCATGACGTCGCTGACGGCGAAGACGAGTTCCGTGCCGTCCAGTCCCCGCCGGACGAGCTCTTGGGCCGCCGCACGACCCCCTCGGCGGCTGAACTCGGCTTCCACCACCAGCCGTTCGTCGACGCCGATGCCGAACTCGCGCAGGCCCTCCATGAAACCACTGCACCGGTCACGGGACGTCCTGAGTGCGGACCCTGCGCGGACCAGCGCGAACCGCCGGTAGCCGAGCCCTACAAGCGCGCGGGCAAGCTGCCGCGCTCCACCGTAGTTGTCGATGCTGACGGTGTGGAACGGCAGGTCGTGCTGGCTGACCAGGACTACGCTGCCGCCCGCTTCCCGGTAGGCGTGGAGCTCCTCGACGAGGGCGTCGCGGGCATCGGCGCCGTCGACACGGCTGCCGGTCATGATGATGACGCGGGGCCGCATGCCGCGCAGCGTCCCGACGATCTGGAGTTCCCGCTCCGGGGAGCGGTCCGCAACCGCCATGGTCACGATGAGTCCGGCGGCTTCGGCCGCCTGCGTCACACCTGCCGCGATGGAGGAGAAGTACGGGTCGTCGACACCGCTGACGACCAGCGCGGCGATGTTCGTCGAACCCCGCGCGATCGCCTGGGCGGACAGGTGCGGTGCGTAGTCCAGTTCCGCGGCCGCGGTGAGCACACGGTCGACGTTCTCCTGCCGGACGTTGCGGACGCTGCCGTTGAGCACCCGCGACGCCGTCGCCTGTGAGACGCCCGCTGTCCGCGCCACATCATGCAGGGTCACCTGGCGCCCCTCGGATACGGCCTCCCCGCGACGCCGTACAGGCGCTGCCGCTCCATCTTCCATGCCGCACATTGTGCACCGAGCCGCCCAGCGCCTGGAAGTCGCGGAATCACTACCGAGGGTCACTCCGTAGGCCGTGTGCTCACTGCGCCGCACAGGCCTTCCGGAATCCGACCGGGCCGACGCGACCACCTTCGAGCCGGGCGACCGTATCCCGAGTCGGTCACCGGCGCTTTCGTCCACACCTCGGCGACCTGGCCGGGGATATCCTCGGGTAGCGTCGGCGGCGGCTCGTTTTCGTGGTGCGGGAGGGACGGCACGATGCCCCATTCAGCGAGGCCGACCGTCACACTGCGCGACGTGGCGGAGGCCGCCGGTGTGTCGGTCCCGACCGCGTCACGCGTGCTGGGCGGCAGTTCCCGGACGGTCGCGGAGGAATACCGGCAGCGGGTCCTCTCCGCCGCGGCCGCGTTGCGCTACACCGCCGACGCCTCGGCCCGGGCGATGCGGCGCGCGAACGACTCGATCGCGGTCGTCGGCGACGACCTCACGACCCCGTCGATGGGAATGGTCGCCGCGGCGATGGAACGGCGGGCACGCGACGCCGGGGCGTTCGTGACCGTCTCGTCGACCCACGGCACCGCCGAGCGGCAGCTCGAAACCGTCCGGGTGCAGCGTGCTCTGCGGCCGCGTGCGCTCATTCTGACCTCGAGCCGCCTCGATACGAACGCCCTCGGCGGGCGCCTGCTCGACGAATTGCTCGGCTACGAACGCGAGGGCGGCCGGGTAGTGATCGTCGGCGACACCGACATGCCGTTCGACTCCATCAGCTTCGACAATCACGGCCCCGCGAAGGAACTGGCCACCTACGTCGCCGGGGCGGGGCACCGGCACGTGACGATCCTTGCCGGCGCGCGTGGGCAGGGGAACGTCTCCGCCCGTACCGCGGGCTTCATGGCCGGGCTCCGCGACGGCGGCGTCGAGGCGCGGCACATCCGGATCTCGCACTGCGCGGTGAGCCGCCAAGGAGGGGTCGACGCGGCACGGCGTCTGGTCGCCGAGGGGCTGGAGCCGTCCCACGCGGTTCTCGCCGCCAACGACACCATCGCCATCGGCGCGATGTCCGCCTTCCGGACCGCCGGAGTGGCGGTGCCGGACGACATCTCGGTGACCGGCTTCGACGACATCGAGCTCGCGACCGACGTGACACCGCGACTGACGACCGTGTCGTTGCCGCTGGCGCAGGCAGGTGCCGAGGCGGTCCGCCTCGCGGTCGCGGAACGTGCGGAAGCAGAGCATTTGGTGATGCGCGGGCAGGTCGTGGTGCGTGACAGCACGGCGATCCGCGTCGTCTGACCTGCCCCTGAGCCGAGCACTCCGGCCGAGCGCACAGCACCTTCAGGCGACCAGGACCTGACTCGTCAACGATGCATCTCTGCTCGCTGACCGACGCTTGACGCCTTTGATCCACGGACGGGCACCCTGCGCGGAATACGATTTCCCGCGCGGAATGACACCGTCGACCTGGCGCGCCCCACCTCTGCGAATCTCACGCGGCAGGCCACGGACCGGGTCTTCGTGCACGTATCACTCACACCAGCGCTCCCGTTGAGGAGGATTTCCCGTGCACCACGTCATAGGGCTGCCTGCCAGGCACATCAGACGGTTGGCGGCCCTGACCGCCCTGCTCATGGGACTGCCCCTGCTGACCGGCCGAGCCCTGTCGCCCGCGTACGCAGCCACCGACACGGCGATCACCGGGGACCGCACCAGCGGTGGACGTACCTTCGACGGCGTGTGTGCGATCAGCGGCGGCGGTGGCAACACCCGCCTGCTGGTCGACTACCCGCCCACCCGGCGCAACCAGATCCTGGATCACCTGTACAAGGCCGACGTGTACAAGGCCCCGACCACCGACGGCACACCCATCGACCAGTGGTTCACCACCGGCAGCAACAACCAGCGGTGGAAGCTGGTCAAGGTTTCGTGACCAGCTGAGGATCCGACCGACCCCATGGGCGGGGCGGGCCCGAACCGCCGGCTTGTCCCGCCCATGCGCCGGGAGCCGGGAGCCGGGAGCCTTGAGCCGAAGGATCCCTGCATCGCGTCGACGGGTTCATCTGCTCGAAACCTTGACGCACTCGACCACTGCTGGGCACACTGCGCGGAATACGTTTTCCCCCATGTCAGACCGGACGCGCGCCCGTGTCCTCGGGCACCCGCCGGTGCGTCCCCCGCACGGCCCCCGACTGCCCGCGCCCCGAGCCGTCACGCGTCGTCTCGACCGGACGCGTCACGACAGGAGCCAGTACCTCACCACCACAGACGACAAGAAGAGGACCATGACCGGCAACCGAAGACTTGTGTCACAAGCGACAGCCGCCGCACTGTGCGCGCTGGCAGTCGTGCTCGCGTCGATCGTGCTCATTCCCGCGCAGCGGGCCTTCGCCGCGGGCACCACGTACTACGTGAGCGCAACCGGCAACGACAGCAACGCCGGAACCAGCACCAGCGCGCCCTGGCGCTCGCTGAGCAAGGTGAACTCGAAGACGTTCCAGCCGGGCGACACCATTCGCTTCGAGGCCGGTGACAGCTGGACCGGGCAGCTGTGGCCGAAGGGGTCCGGCACCGACGGCGCCCCGATCTCCATCGACAGCTACGGAACGGGCGCCAAGCCGAAGATCGCCGGCCAGGGCACCGTCGGCGACGCGGTGCGGCTGTTCAACCAGCAGTACTGGGAGATCCGCAACCTCGACGTGTCGAACGCGGTACCCACCGGGACGACCGACGGCTCGAAACTCGGCGACTTCCGCGGCATCGGCGTGCACGGTAACAACGGCCAGACCCTGCACCACTTCGTGATCGACTCGGTGGACGTGCACGACGTCACCGGTGAGGTCAAGTGGGTCGGCGGCAGCACCGCCGACAACAAGCCGGGTATCAGCTTCGTGCAGGGCTGGGACCGCTCGAAGAACACCGGCGGCATCGCCTTCCTGACCGGCGTCCAGGACATCACCGCGCCAGGCGCCCCCACCATGCTCGACGGCATCACCGTGGAGAACTCCACCATCAAGAACACCTCGTTCAACGGCATCGTCACGAAGCAGTACGCCGGTGACGCGCCCGGTGCCGTCTACACCGGCTGGGGCAAGCGCGCCACGGCCAGCGACCCCGCTTGGAAGCCGTACACCAACGTCACGTTCCGCGGCAACTACATCACGCAGGCGAACACTCCCTTCGGCTGCAACGGCATCTACGTCACGGGCGTCAAGGGCGCACTGGTCGAAGGCAACGTGATCGACCGGGTCGGCGTCTCCGGCGTCGAGACCAACATGGCCGACAGCGTCACCGTCCAGCACAACGAGATCATGGGTACCCGTCTCTCGTCGGGCGGTGCCGACCAGAATGCCCTGGACCCCGACATCGGCACCACCAACCAGCTGTTCCAGTACAACTACCTCCACGACAACGGCGACGGCATCCTGCTGTGCGCGTGCAACTCCGCGGTCAAGTTCGGCAGCGTGGTGATCCGCTACAACGTCATCACCGGCAGCAAGCGGTGGAACATCCACATGTCGCAGCAGACCGGCTCGGTGGCACACGTCTACAACAACACCTTCGCCAACACCAGTTCGTCGACCATGGTGAGCGGCGGTGTCGGCGGCAAGGTGACGTTCACCAACAATCTGTTCGTATCGGAAAACTCCGCACCCGATTTCAGGCAACAGGCCAGCATCGTCTACAACAACAACGGATACTCGCCGAACATGACCACCCGGCCCTCGTCCGACGCGAACGCCGTGGTCGGTGCTCCCCAGTTCGTCAATGCCTCCGTCACGGGACCCTACGGTGACGAGAACGGCACGAGACTCGGCACGGCGGCGAACTTCGCGCTCCAGTCAGGATCGGTCTTCGCCGACGCCGGCGCCACGGTCACCGGCAACGGCGGTCTCGACTACGCCGGGGCGACCGTGCCGATCGGGAACGGTCCGGAGATCGGCGCCTTCGAACGCGGCGCGCCGAACATCGCGTTCTCGGACACCTTCAACGGCCTGGCGACCGGCACGCTCGCCAACGGGACCAACGGATGGCGAGTCATCTCGACCAACAACGACGTCTCCGTGGTGGGGACGCCGTCCGCGACCGACAAGAGCGTCCGGCTGACCCGCACCATCGAAGGCGGCGGCACCGACGGGACCAATCTCGCCCGGCTCTTCAGCACCCCGCTGCAGGGCGTGGTGACCATCGAAACGAAGGTGATGCGCAACGACACGCAGGCCGGTTGGTTCGGGCTGCCCTACGTGTACAACGCCAGCGGTGCCCCGGCTGTCAGCGTCGCCTTCGCCCGCGGCCAGATCCACGCGTACAAGGGAACCACGGACACCGTGATCGGTACGTACACCACGGGCAAGTGGTACCGGGTCACCCTCACCGTGGACACTGTGAACCAGCGCTTCGACCTGGACATCGACGGCCATCGCATGCTGACCGATGCCGCGTTCCGTACCTCGATGCCTGGAATCGCGAAGGTCGCGTGGTACTCGAACGGGGGTGAACGCGGGGCAGTGCACGTGAACGACGCCCGGATCTCGCGCGGTACCGGATTCGGCCAGTGAAAAAGTGAGAAAACAGCTCTGCCGGGCCGATGTCGGCCCGGCAGAGCTGCATTTTCAGTCCTGATCAACAGGGCGATATCTGTTCCAGTCCGGCGGTGAGCACCGGCACATAAAATGTGGTGATCCCCGCCATATTGGGGTGCGTTCCAGATCCCTCTGCACCTGGCAATCCGTCGACCAGGTCATCGAAGGTGTACTGAGCCCGGTGGACGTCATCGCGCGTGTCGAACGGGGTGTCCCCGAAGACGTCGGCGATGGCGACATTCCTATTCCGACAGACCCGCAAGGTTTCCTCGCGGAGTGCCACCTGGGTGTCCCAGTCCCTCGAACCGAGCTTGTGGGCGGACACGTACACAAGGTGGGCGGCAGGCCACCGGCGCTTCATCGTGCGCAGCGTCTTCTCGAGTTCGATTGAGTAAGTCCCCACGTCATACCGGCCGTTGAAGACCGACTCGGCGTCGTTGGTACCGCCGTCGAAGAGGATGAAGTCCGGCGCTGCCGCCGTGGCCTTCTCGACCTGCGCAAGGATCTGCCCGCCGGAAGCACGCGGGTCGGGGCCGATGGTCGCGCCGTTCCGGGCGAATTTCGAAAGGGCCATTCCAGTACGCTCGGCGACGACGTCCACAAAACTGCGCGGATACACGTGACCATACACGATACTGTCACCGAATGCGTAGACACTCCTGCCCGCCAACCCCGTGCCCACATCAATCTCCTCATCACTCGACTCTTCAGCAGTCTGATTTTAATCAGGGCATTGACCCGTTGGTCCAGGGGCGCGTAAATTGCATTAAAGAAAGCGCTTACTGTCACGAAAACGGAGTTCTGACACCATGACCACAACCCACGCCGGCCTGCCCGGGGGCGTCGCCATCTCGCATCTGTCGGTGTACGACTGGCCTGCCGCCGACGGGGCGTGCGGCGGCACCCCTCACATGCACCTGGCCTGTTCGGAGGCCTACGTCGTCACCGGCGGACGTGGGGCCGTGCAGACGCTGACCGCATCCGGGTACGAGGTCACTCCGCTCCAGGCCGGTACGGTCGCCTGGTTCACGCCCGGCACCATCCACCGGCTGGTCAACGAGGGTGATCTGCGGATCACCGTACTGATGCAGAACAGCGGGCTGCCGGAGGCAGGGGACGCGGTCCTCACGCTGCCCCCGGAGTACCTGACCGATCCGGAGACGTACGCACGTGCCTCCGCCATCCCGGCCGACGCGCCCGCAGAGGAGCAGGAGCGCCTTGCCCGAGCCCGGCGGGACCTCGCCCTGGAGGGCTACCGGGCACTACGCGCGGCCGAGGGACCGCGGGCCCTGGCCGCCTTCCACCGTGCCGCCGCCGCGCTGGTACGGCCGCGCATCGCCGAGTGGCGCGAGCGGTGGCGCCAGGGGGCCGAGGCCTCCGCCGCAGCAACGGGGGTGCAGCTCGACTGGCTGGAGCGGGCGGAGGCCCCGCACCTCGCGGATGCGGTCGTGAGGGCCGAACAGCCGGTTGCCCGTGGGAAGTTCGGGATGTGCGGTCGGCTTGACGTATACGAGAACTGATGGCGATGTGCGCCTGAGGCCGCGCGGCGTTCACGTCCGATTCGGCCCGCATCGCAACGCCGGACCGGATGGGTGGTGGGGGCAGAGCGGACGGGCCTGGTCCGCCTGCCTCGCGCCGACTCCGACAGCGGCGCCCCCTGGGTCACCGCTTGCGGTCGGCACGACCTGTCGCAGGCGGCTCGGCCGTCGACTCCCGCCAGATGATCCGGAACAGGGAGCCCTCACTCGTCTCGGGCGCGCTGTCCCGCAGACCCGCGATCAGCTTGGCCATGGCCTTGCTGCCGAGGTGTTCGAGCTCCACGTCGACGGTGGTCAGGGACGGAGTCATGAACTGCCCGACGCCGGCATTGTCCCAACCGGTGACGCTGAGGTCGCCCGGCACGTCCCAGCCGCGCTCCCGGGCGCCCCGGACGACGCCGGCGGCGACGAGGTCATTGGCCGCGATCACCGCGGTCGGCCGCGCATGGCTCGGGAGCGACCGTATCGCCTCGATGCCGGACTCCCCCGACCAGTCCCCGTCGAAGACCCCGACGGACTCGACCCCGAGGCGTTCGACGGTGTCCAGATAGCTCTGCTTGCGCGCCCTCGCGGAAGCGAACTGCGCGTCGCCCGCCACATGAAGGAACCGGGAGTGACCGAGCGCCGCCAAGTGCTCGATCATCTGCACCACGGGCGTGGCGTCGGCCAGTTGCCCGATGCCACGCATCTCGTCGTCGAAGTCGGCCGAGATCACCACGGTCGTCCTCTGGTGGAGTTTGCTCTCCACCGCGGGAAGCACGGGGGCGAGGGAGAGGATGCCCTCGAACTGTCCCGAATCCGCCAGTTCCAGCAGGCGCTCGCTCCTGGCACGGACGCCGCCCCCGGCGCTCACGACGTCCACGAAGAACCCTCCGGCCTGCGCCGTCGCGCTGGCGCCCGCCAGCATGCGGGACGGGTTGAACGCCATGGCGGGCATGATTATCGCCAGCCGGCCGGTCTTGCGGGTCCGCATCGACCGCGCCACCAGGTTGGGACGGTAGTCCAGTTCGCGGATCGCGTTCTCCACGCGTTCCAGGGTCGCGGGCTTCAGCCCGCCGTTGAATCGCAGGTACCGCGACACCGTCTGGGGCGACACACCGGCAAGTCGCGCCACATCGGTGATCGTCGGCCGTCGTCGCGCCGTGTCAGCGCCGTCCATCCGCTTCTCCCACCCGTCCGCCAACGTTCCGAAGTCAGAGAGTACACACTCTTGACGCAAAAAGTGATCGTTCACTATGGTCCTCCCAACTCAAAGAGTGAACGATCACTTTTTGATCAAGCGGGGCCCGGGACGGGTCCCCAACACTGTGTGCCGATGCCGCCGCTCAAGGGAGCAGTGCCGTGAGCTCCATCAACGAACTACGCCGGCTGCGCGGGTCCCAACGGGGCGCGCGCCAGCAGAACAAGGCGGCGTTCTTCTTCCTACTGCCATGGTTCATCGGGCTCTTCGGGATCACTCTCGGCCCGATGCTGGCCTCGCTGTACCTCAGCTTCACCAAGTACAACCTGCTGCAACCACCGCAGTTCAGCGGAGTCGACAACTGGACACGCATGCTCTCCGACGAGCGCCTGCACAAGTCGCTCCAGGTGACGTTCAGCTACGTGCTGGTCTCCGTCCCGCTGCAACTGGCGATGGCCCTGGGGCTCGCCCTGCTGCTGGACAGGGGGGTGCGTGGCCTCGCCTTCTACCGCTCCGTCTTCTACCTGCCCTCACTGATCGGCGGCAGCGTGGCGATCGCCGTGCTGTGGCGCGCGATGTTCGGGACCAACGGCCTGGTCAACGAGGCCCTGGCCCTCGTCGGAATCCAGGGGCAGGGCTGGATCTCGGAGCCGGGAACGGCGCTGTCGACGCTCGTCGTCCTGAACGTCTGGACCTTCGGCTCACCCATGGTGATCTTCCTCGCCGGGCTGCGGCAGATCCCGGCCTCCCTCTACGAGGCGGCCTCCGTCGACGGCGCGAAGCACTGGCGCCAGTTCCGCAGCATCACCATTCCGCTGCTGACACCCATCATCTTCTTCAACCTGGTGCTGCAGATCATCCACGCCTTCCAGACGTTCACCCAGGCCTTCGTGGTCTCCGGCGGTACCGGAGGGCCCGCCGACTCCACCCTCTTCTTCTCGCTGTACCTGTACCAGCGCGGGTTCGGCCACTTCGACATGGGGTACGCGTCCGCGCTCGCGTGGGTCCTGCTCCTCATCGTCGCGGCCTTCACCGCCGTCAACTTCTGGGCCTCAAAGTACTGGGTGTTCTACGATGACTGACCGCACCGCAGCCGTACCTCGCTCGCTGCCCGCCCACCGCCGCCACGCGACGCGCCGGATCAGACGTGCGGTGCGCGCCCCTCTCAAGCACTGCCTGCTGGCTCTCTGTGCCCTGACGATGCTGTACCCCGTCCTGTGGATGGTGGCCAGTTCGCTGCGGCCCAACAACCAGATCTTCCGCAGCGCGGGACTCGCAGTGACGCACCCGCACCTCGAGAACTACAGCAACGGCTGGAACGCCTTCTCCCAACCGTTCAGTCACTACATGATCAACTCGGCGATCGTCGTGACCGGCGCGATCCTCGGGAACCTCCTCGCCTGCTCCCTGGCCGCGTACGCGTTCGCCAGGCTGGAATTCCGGGCGAAGCGCATCTGGTTCGCCATCATGCTGGTCACCATCATGCTGCCGATCCACGTGATCATCGTGCCGCAGTACGTCTTGTTCTCGGAGCTCGGCTGGGTCAACACATTCCTGCCTCTGATCGTGCCGAAGTTCCTGGCGACCGACGCCTTCTTCATCTTCCTGATGGTGCAGTTCATCCGGGGCATCCCGCGCGAGATCGATGAGGCCGCACGGCTCGACGGAGCCGGGCACGCGCGGATCTTCTTCTCCCTCATCCTGCCGCTGATGGTCCCGGCGCTGGCGACCACCGCCATCTTCACCTTCATCTGGACCTGGAACGACTTCTACACCCAGCTGATCTACCTGACCGACCCGGACATGTACACCACGCCTCTCGCACTGCGGACCTTCGTCGACCAGCAGACCGCGACGGACTGGGGCTCGGTGTTCGCCATGAGTGTCGTGTCGCTCGTTCCCGTCTTCCTCATCTTCCTCGCAGGACAGCGCTTCCTTCTGCGAGGCATCGCGACCACCGGCGGCAAGTAACCGCGGGGGCTACTGCCGGACATGCGGAGGCGACCGAGCCATGGCCGCTCGGGAGCACCGCGGACCTCAACCCGACCCACCCATCAGAATCAGGACAAGCCCATGAACCCCAGCCCCTTCAGACGCGTCGCGGTCGGAGCGATCGCCTCACTCTCGCTCGTACTGACCGCCTGCTCCGGCGGCAGCACCGAATCCGCTTCCGACCTCAGCGACAAGCCGGTCACCATCCGCGCCACCTGGTGGGGAGCGGACGCCCGCGCCCAGCTCACCAACGAGGTCATCAAGGCGTTCGAGAAGAAGTACCCCAACATCACGGTCAAGGGCCAGTACAAGGACTGGAACGGCTACTGGGACGCGCTCGCCACGACGACCGCGGCCAAGGACTCTCCCGACGTCGTCCAGATGGACGAGCTGTACCTCGCGTCGTACGCCGACCGCGGAGCGCTGTACGACCTCGGCAAGGCCAAGAAGCTCCTCAGCACGTCACAGTTCGACGACCAGGCCCTGGCCACCGGGCAGGTCAACGGGACGCAGTACGCGCTTCCCGTCGGCATCGGCGTCATGTCCGTCCTCGTGAACACCGACCTGTTCAAGAAGTACGGCGTGAAGGTTCCCGACGACAAGACGTGGACGTGGGACGACTACGCCAAGATCGGGGAGGAGCTGACCGACAAGAGTGGCGGCAAGATCCATGGTGCGGCCGGCGCGCCCGGCTTCTCCGCCGGCGATGTCAAGTACTGGGCTCGTCAGCACGGTGAAAACCTCTTCGACAAGGACGGCAACGTCTCGTTGAAGCCCGAGACGCTCGCCGGGATGTGGAAGTACGGTCTGGACCTGACCTCCTCGGGGGCCAGCGTCAAGGCGTCGACGATGGTCGAGGACCTGACCGCGGGTGTCACCGCCGGCAGCTTCGCCACCGGCAAGGCGGCCATGATGGGGGTGTACAACACCCAGATCACCGCAATCCAGCAGGCCACGGGCGCCAAGGTGAAACTGCTGCAGATGCCCCGTGTCGGCAGCACCAAGGCCAACTTCTTCAAGCCCTCCATGTACTGGGCGGTCTCCAGCCAGAGCAAGCACCCGGCCGAGGCTGCCGCGTTCATCGACTTCATGCTCAACGACCAGAAGGCCGCCGACATCCTCAAGACGGAGCGCGGCATCCCCGCCAACAAGGAGATGCTGAACCACCTCCAGCCGGGCCTGACCGGGCCCGACAAGGCGGCAGCCGACTACATGAACGCCGTGACCCCGGGTGAGTCCCCGGTCGTGACCCCCAACGGCGGAAGCGGCATCGAACCGGCACTGCAGCGCTACAGCCAGGAGGTCTACTTCAAGAAGACCTCGCCCGAATCCGCCGCCAAGGCCTTCGTCAAGGACCTCCAGGGCGAGATCGACGCGGCCAAGTGACCTCCTTCCCGGGGGCCGGCGCCGCTGCCCACGGCCCCCGGGAGGCCCCACGAGGAGTGGGGCAGGAACCAAGAGAGAGAAAACACCCATGCCAAGCCCCCGGCCGCCGTACCGCGTGGCCATCATCGGCACCGGCGGTATCGCCCACGCTCATGCCGAAGCCCTCACGGAACTCTCCGAACGCGCCCGACTGGTCGCCGTCGCCGACGTCGACCCCACCCGTGCCTCCGAGTTCGCCGACCGATTCTCCGTGCCGCACGTCTTCAACGACCCGCAGGCACTGCTGGAGAGCGAAGACCTCGATCTCATACACATCTGTACGCCCCCGCAGACCCACGCACCCCTGGCGTCCATGGTGATGCAGGCCGGAGTCACCGCGCTGGTGGAAAAGCCGACGGCGCTGAGCCTGCGCGAGATGGACCAACTGGCCGCGGTGCAGGAGCGGACCGGCTCCAAGGTCCTGACCGTCTTCCAGCACCGCTACGGCGCGGCGGCCGTACGCCTGCGACGGCTGGCCCGGTCCGGCGCACTGGGCCGGCCACTGATCGCCACCTGCGAGACCCTCTGGTACCGGCCCGACGCGTACTTCGAGGTGCCGTGGCGGGGGCGCTGGGACGTCGAGGGAGGTGGCCCGACCATGGGACACGGCATCCATCAGTTCGACCTGATGCTGTCGGTTCTCGGCCCCTGGTCGCAGATCACCGCACTCGCCGACCGCCAGACCCGGCCCACGGACACCGAGGACGTCTCGATCGCCGCCGTGCGGTTCGGCAACGGAGCCCTCGCCACGGTGGTCAACTCCCTGCTGTCCCCCCGGGAGACGTCGCGCCTGCGCTTCGACTTCGAACATGCCACGGTCGAACTCGAGCACCTCTACGGCTACCGCGAGGAACACTGGCGGTTCACGCCGGCCCCCGGCCACGAAGAGCTCTCGGACCTCTGGGCCCATGGTGACGAGCCCGACATCACGAGCGGTCACAGGCTTCAGATCGAGGCCGTGTTCGATGCCTGGGAGGCCGGTGAGGAACCCGGCGTCAGCCTGCTGGACGCGCGTCGCACGCTGGAGTTCGCGGCGGCGACGTACGCCTCGGCCTTCCGCGGTGTTCGCATCGCCGCGGGCGAACTGACCGACGACGACCCGTTCGCAGTCAGCATGGACGGCGGCGCCGTGCCGTGGGAGCCGGTCAAGGAGGCCCTCGTATGAACTCTCTTGAGATCCGCCACGACCTCGGCACCTCGGTCACGGTCCGCGACGGCGGCACCGAGTTGTTCCGCTACGTGTATCAGCCGGACACCGTCCAGCTGGAATCCCCCAAGCCCTACATCCATCCCCTGCGCACCCGGGCCGGCAAGGTCGTCAGCCTGTTCCGTCCCCACGACCACGTCTGGCACAAGGGCATCGCCTGGTCCCTGCCCCACGTCGGCGAGGAGAACTTCTGGGGCGGTCCCACGTACTTCCACGGACGCTTCTACGTCCAGCTGGAGAACAACGGAACCCAGGCCCACCGCCGAGTTGTCGACCTGGACAGGACCGACGGAGCGGCGACGTTCACTCACGACCTGGACTGGACCACCCAGTCCGGCGCGCTGTTCTTCACCGAACGCAGGACGCTGCGAGCGAGCCTGATCTCCGAGCACGCTTGGGCATTGACGTTCGAGACGCGGATGACGAATGTCTCCGGAACGGACGTCGCCATGGGATCGCCGACCACCAAGGGACGGGAGAACGCCGGCTACGGCGGCCTGTTCTGGCGCGGCCCGCGGTCGTTCACCGGCGGACAGTTCGTGACCGAGGAAGGCATGGGGGGCGACGAGGTTCGTGGGCGGCGCATGGAGTGGATGGGCTTCGCAGGCCGCCACGACGAGACGGACGCGCAGTCGCTCGTACTCATGCTCGACGACACGGCCAACCCGAGTCACCCGCCGCAGTGGTTCGCCCGGACCGAGGAGTTCGCCTGCCTCAATCCGGCACCGTTCTTCAGCGAGGAGCTGACCGTCGAGGACGGCGCGACCGTGCGGTTCCGCTACGGCGTCGGGGTTGCGGACGCCGACGCGAGCGCGGCTTCCGCACTCGCGGACGCGGTGCGCCGGACGCTCGTACGGTCGGGTACATCCGCGTGTGCGGGAGAATCCGCTTCGGACCGTGTTGCGGTGGAGTGAACTGATCCTGCTCACTCCGCAAGCCCGCTGCGTGCACTCCCCACTGACAAGGGAGTGCACGCCTTCCTCGTCACTCAGTCCCGGATGTGCCCGAGGGGCAGCGAGGTGGTACGCAAGTCTCGCTTCCAGAGCTGCTGGGACGGCCGAACATCGACAGCGCCAACCACCGCAGCCACATGCCCTTCGCCGACGCCGACGCCGGCTCCTGCCCCGGCGGATTCGTGGCCGTCCAGCAACTGACCATGCGACTGGTCTTCAGGAGCTCTTCACGAGCACCCGCAGAGTGGCATCTACCTCCTCAGTGGCGACGACAGCCAGGCCCAGGCCCGCGCCCTGCGCGAGATCGGCTGGTGATCAAGACCGCGATCGGTGGGCTACGCAGGCCGGGCAGTGCCAGGCAGCAGTGGGCGGGCGTGACCGGCGGCCTCGCCGTGGCCGCCGGAATGGTGGCGCTCGTCGCCGTCGCCGTGACGGGTCGGCCGCACGACGGGGTAGGTCGTCCTGATTGCCCTTGAGCCTGCCCAGGCTGGCCTACTTGCCGTCGTCATAGACACCCCAGGCTGCCTTGCTCCGGATCACCGGTGCGTCAGTCAGCCAGACCCGCAACTCCGGGCCGTCGCTGGTGGGCAGGCCCTCCAGCCTCAGCACGTGTGGCAGCGGGGGAAGGAGACAGACTGCCGGCAGAAAGGTCCTTCTGCTGTCCCGGGATCTCTTCGCGCACCTCCCGGTCGACCCACGGCTTCCACGGCTGGAATCAGTACAGCCCTGCGCACAGGGCCGCCACGGGCAAAGACGAGACCAGGGCGGCCACCCCTGACATCAGCTTCCTTCGCATGCCTCTCAAGGATGCCCCACCTTCGTATGTGTGCGCGGGTGTTCAGGGGAGACCTGGCAGATGTGGCGGAGTGCTGGTGTCGCGGCCCGTCAGACCGCGGCGATGCCCTCCATGCCGGACTCGGCGAAGGCGGGCAGACCCTCGGCCGTCGTGACCTTGGTGAGGGCGCCGTTCGCCTCGACGCGGAAGCCGTCGACGGTGCCGGAGACTGCGTTCTGAACGTAGACGAACTTCTCGTCCTCGGTCACGGCGAGGTCGATGACGCCTTGCGAGTTGGCGGAAGGCGGGGTGGCGACGCCCACGTCGTTGGTCAGGGAAAGCGTGCCCTGCTTGTCCATGCGGTAGCCGGTGACGGTGGAGTTGCCGGTGTTGCCGCCGTAGAAGTAGTTGCCCGCACGCACCAGCCAGCACAGGGTCTCCTGACCGCTGGCCAAGGGCTCCTGAAGAACCTTCAGCTTGCCGTCGTGCTTCACCTTGTACGTGGTGACGGTGGACTTCTCCGCCTCGGCGACCAGCATCCGCTTCCCCGTCCTGTCGAAGCTGATCGCGAACGGGACGCCGCCGGCCGACTTGTTGACGACCGGTTCGGCGACGGCCGGCAGACCGTTCCGCTTCATCGGGAAGACCTGGACGGTGTTGTTGCCCTTGGTGGTGACCACCAGGTTGCGTCCGTCCGGGGTGAACGCGGCCTCGCCCGGGGAGGTGTCGAAGCGCGGTATGTTCTCGTTGTCGAGGCCCAGGGAACGGTGTGAACCCTTCAGCGGCTTCAGCCCCTTGCCGGTGATCTTGAAGCCCTGAACGCTGCCCACGCCGCCCGCGTTCATGACGTACGCGATCTTGCCGCGCACCGTGACGCTCGCCGGGAACTCTCCGCCCGATTTCACGACACGCCGGTCCTTCAGCTGCTGCCCCTCGACGCGGAACGAGGTCACCGTGCCGCTGCCCGCGTTGACCGCCAGCAGCATCCCCGAGGCGTCGTCGTAGACGAGGGAGCCCTGGCTGGCGAGCGAGTCGGTGGGGGCATCGACCTGATCGCCGCCCTTGCCGCCGGTCGCGTAGGTCCCCGAGGGGCTGAGCTTTCCGTCGTCACCCCGAGCGAACACATGGATGGTGTTGCCGTCCAGCTCGTTGCCCTGGACGAAGACAGCGTGGTCAGCTCCGACGGCGCTTCCGGAGTACTGACTGGCCGAGGCCAAGGAAACGGCCACCGTGGCCGCCCCGGCGACGGCGAGGGCCCCGCCACCGATCATGATGCGTCGTGTCCTGGTCTTCGCCCGGTGACCGCCGCGCGTCCCGGCAGGCTGGCTTGTGCGGTGGTGACCACTGCTGTGCATGTTCACGTCCCGTTCCTCTGTGGGTGTGCGCCGTCTGTGCGCCCTGAATCCGCAACTGCGGACGGCAACAGGGTGGCCACAGGGAACAGCGTGGCGACCCGAAACGGCGGTCGCGTCAGACTCTCGTAAGAGACTCCTGCTTCACGACGCCGCTCAGAAGAATCCGCCGACCAGTCCAGCCAATGTGCACAGGAAGTTCTGTGGCAGAGGACCTGGCCCGCGCGCTGACGGACGGGGGCGGGGACCCTGCAGAGCACGTAGCCGACAGCGCACCACGCCGGATTCCGGCAATGTCGAGGGTGCCGGAGTGCGTTCCCCGCGTGGTGCGTAGAGACGTGCCGACGCTGACTGGTCCTCAACCGGGATGAGTGCGGCCCGAACTCGCAGACGACGCTCAGGCATGCCCCTTTGTCCGCTCCGCCGGTGCGGCGCTGCAACGCCGTGCCCCGCCACGTCACCGTCCTCAGCGCTAGATCCTGTCGTCACGTGCGCCGCCACGTCAGGAAGGGTGCGAGGGTAAGGGGCTTGGTACGACGAGGCGGCGGTCCTTCCTCTTGTCTCACCGTGAATACTGTTACGAATTGCCACCACGCTGGGAGGAGCATGATCGTCACCAAGTTCTTGAGACCCACCCTCGCCGCCACGCTTCTGGCCCTGGTCACCGCATGCGACGCGTCGTCCGTGCCGGACGTCTCGGCGAGCACCGCGACCGGCTCGGGGTCCGCCGAGACGCCTCGCCCGGCCAACCCCGAGCCGGTCACCGCCACCATGCCGGATGTCATCGGCGGCAACGCCGGGCGGGCCTACGAACAGATGGGCTCCACACTCGACATGACCTTCAAGGACGCGAGCGGACAGGGCCGTCCGGTAGACGACCCGACGGCGTGGAAGATCTGCACCTCGCAGCCGGGACCGAGCCAGCAGATCACCGATTACCCGGTGGTCTTCGGCGTGGTGAGGGTTTCGGAGAGCTGCAAGGATGCGGTGCCGGAGTGACATGTCCGAGGACTCCGGCGTCCCGCTGCGGTCTGCGTTGATCCACTCGGCGGTCTTGCCCGGTTGATCCGCCCGCGGACTGCGCTTCAACCTGGGGTCCCGAAAGACTGCCGAGTCCATCTCGCGACGACGCGTTGCGACAACGGGCTGGGGTACTCAGCCGGCCTTGCCCTTACCGGCCGAGTCACCGTCAGGCATCCGCGGCTGCACTGGACTGGGCCGATCCATCAGTCCCTGCCGTTGCGCTGCCTGGACATCGCCGTGGCGGGCCCGCACCATACGGGTGCGGCGAGCCCACAACAACCGCTCACCGCCCGGCTTCGCGAGGCCCCCTCCGGTGTGCGGATCGCCACGCCACCACAGCACCCCGCCGGGGCCGTGATCGGCCAGGTGATACCGCGGGGCCACCGTGCTCGCCGTCAGCAGGATCAGATCGCCGCTCACGGGGTGATGCAGCACCACGCGCGGCGGGCCCTGGCGAGGTGGGATGCCGACAGCAGCGCAGACGGTCCACGGGTGGACGGACAGAGTGCGGCGCATACGGCGGCAGTTGAGGAGTGCCGCCACCCCGACGGCGACAGCGACCGGTCCGCCTCCGACGCAGAAGACGGCCAGGTCACTCAGCCGGCCGAGACCGGCTTCGTCGGCGCTCGGACCGACTGCCGGCCCGATGACGACGGCGCTGAGGCCCGCCCCGATCCAGCACCAGGACCGTCGCCGGTGTCCGGCGAGACCAAGCACGGTCCTGGAGAGGGCCAAGGCGGCCGTCGTTTCCGTCGGAAGGATCTACGCATCCGGGCCACCGCTTCTGGGCTCGCCGACAGCCCCTGCGCCACCACGTGGAATCCGCCCGATGGCCAGGGCTCCTGTCATGGGCGGCTTCCCGTTCTCCTCGTTCTGCGACACGTGAGCGACTCGGGCGGACGGCCGCCCACAGCCCTGCCGATGCGGATCACAACGGCCTCTTGCCGTTGCCGAGGGACTGATCGACCGCCTCCTGGTCCCGCAGCGCCCGTCGGTAGAACCACTCGCCCAGCTGCGAGCCGGCCACGAGCCCTGCCGCGAACATCAAGAACCCGCCCTGCACGACGGAGGTGAGGAAACCGGCGTCCGCGGTGTCCAGGTCGCTCCATCGCAGCAGCGGGCCGGCCAGCCCGCCGAGCCAGAGCACCAGCAGTGCGACTCCCCGGACGCGGATGCCCCACGGGCTCGTACGACGTCGGACCTGCTTCGGCGCCCAGCCGCGCAGCGAGGCGATGGCCAGGGGCAGTGCGAATGCCGACCAGCCGATCAGCCAGAGCCAAAGGAACACAGCTCACACCCCCGTACGGAAAGCCGACCCAGCGGCGGAAGAACGTGCACGGCTACCCCCGGGTGCGGCGCCATCCAGCGAGAGCGCCTTCTCACACAGGCCCGGGCGGTTCCAGGACCGCCCGGGCTCGCTTCTCTGCTCACTGGCCACGTCAGCCGGTGATTTCGACCTTCCCGTTGCTCTCGGCGGGCGCCGTCGTCGTGGACTGCGAACCGCCGGCCCGCTGGGTGATGTTCTTCAGCAGCTCGCCAAGGTCGACCCCCGTGGTGGAGCTGAGGAGTTCGACGCCCTGGGCGACGTTGTCGGCGACGGTACGCGACAGCTGGCTCGCCCCGTCCGTCGAGATCACCGTCATCTTGTCGATCGCGCTCAGCGGCTCGGATGCCTTGGCGACGACCTGCGGCAGCACCTCGACGAGCATCTGGAGCACGGCCGCGTCGCCGTACTGGGCGAACGCGTCGGCCTTCTTCCGCATCGCCTCGGCCTCGGCGGCACCCTTCGCGCCGATGGCGGCCGCCTCCGCCTCACCCTCGATGCGTACAGCGTCGGCGAGTGCGGCACGGTGCGCCTTCTCGCCCTCACCAGTCAGCCGGGACCGCTGCGCTTCCGCCTCGGCCTCCTTGACCTGCGCGACCCGGCGGGCCTCGGCCTCCTGCTCGGCCTGGTAGCGGGCGGCGTCGGCGGGCTTGCGGATCTTGGTGTCCAGCTCGCGGTCGGTCAGCGCGGCCTGCCGCTGGGCGACCTTCTCCTGCTCGGCGAGTACCTCCTGCGACCGGGCCGCCTCGGCCAGCGGGCCCGCCGCCGCGGCACGCGCCGCGGCCTCGTCCGTCTCGGCCTTGATCTCCGCCGTCTTGAGGGCGAAGGTCCGCTGGGCGATCGCGATCTCCTCCTCGGCCTTCAGCCGGGCCTGCTCGGCGGCACGCCGGGCCACCGCCTCGGCGATGTCGGCCTCCTGCTTGGCCCGGGCGGCCTCGGGCCGGCCCAGGTCCTCCAGGTAGGAGCCCTCGGTGGTGATGTCCTGGATCTGAAAGGCGTCAAGGACCAGGCCCTGCCCGGACAGACTCGCCTCGGCCTCCTCAGCGACCTGTCCGGCGAAGGCGGCACGGTCCCGGATGATGTCCTCCACCGACATCCGGCCCACGATGGAGCGCAGCGCGCCGGAGAGCACCTCCTGGGTGAAGCCGACGATGCCGTTCTGCTGCATCAGGAACCGCTGGGCGGCCGCGCGGATCGAGTCCTCGGTACCGCCGACCTTGACGATGGCGACGCCTTCGAGGTTGGCCTTGACGCCGCGCAGCGTGACCGCGCCGCGCACCGCAATCGGGATGTGCCGGCTGGACAGGTCGAGGGTGAACTTCTGCTGCACGAACGGTACGACGAAGACTCCGCCGCCGACCACGACCTTCTGGCCACTGTTGTCGGTGAACACCCTGCCGGTGTCCGGGTCGGTGGCCTGCTTGCCGCGCCGGCCGGTGATGATGAACGCCTCGCTCGGGCCCGCCACCTTGTAACGGGTGATCACGACGAGGCCCAGCAGGGCAAGGAGTACAACGACTCCTATCACGGCGATGACGACTGAACTCATGATGTCTTCCCCTCAGCCCTCCCAGGGGACGGCAGATCGATGTGGGTTCACATGGGGTGAAAGGGCGCCGGTGCATCGGCGCCTGATGTGAGCTGCGAGGAGGCGGGTTCAGCGTTCGACCGGGCGTACGAAGACAGCTGTCTGCGACAGCGCCTCCTCCACCCAGACCTCCGCGCCTCGCGGCACCGGACTTGGACTCTTCGCCGCGAGCTTCACCGGTTGCCCGGCCCGGTGGACCAGCACCTCGCCGTAGCCGCCGGCCGGAATCGACGTCACCACGGAGCCCGCGGTCCCGATCAGGTCGTCGTCGCGCGGGGCAGCACCGGAACGGTCGTTCAGCAGCGCACGGCCGAGGCGATACGCGAGCCAGCCCGTGGCGGCTCCGGCAGGCACTCCGATCGCGGTGGCGCCGACCGCGCCGAGCCCGGTGGCGCCCATGACGATCGCGCCGGAGAAACCGAGCATGGACGCGAACCCGGCGATGACCGGAAGCGACAGCCACCCTTCGAAGAGGCCGTCAAGCGCGTCGACGCCGTCGAAGAGACCCTCGAGAACACCGTCGAAGACGAGGGACAGGACGAGGAGTACGACTCCTGCGATGCCGAGACCCAGAAACCAGGCCACCCGCGCTCACCGCCTCTCCTCACTGTCCCTGCCGGTGATCGCATGTTCACATGCGGACGCCGACAAAACACTGCCAGGACCCGGCAACCTTTACGCTCTCTTGATGCCGTTCTCTGCACAGCTTGGTTGTTGAGGTGGTTGGGGTCGGCCGGTAGGGGGTGGCGGCCGCGTACCGCCATCGGCCGGATGGGTATCGGCAGGGGCGGCGGGGTCCGGTCGGGCAGCCGAGAGCCATACTTGACCGTGCGGGGGACCATCCCGTGGTGGCTTGACACGCGAGAGGCAGCAATCGGGTGGGCAACAACAGCCAGAGAGTGGGAAAGGTCGAGGTACGGCTCAAGTGGGACCCGAGTCCCTGGGATCAGCCGCCTCACCATCTCGACATCATCGCCACGACCTACTCGACGGATGCCCCCTACGGGCAGCCCGTGTACGTCGTCCACTTCGACAGCCGCTCACCGGACGGCACCATCAACATGAGCCGGCACAGCCAGACCGGTCAGGGCTTCGGCTACGTCGAAGTGATGACCCTGGAGCTCGATCGCCTCGCTCCCTCCTTCGCACGCGTGGTCGTAGGCGTGGCGATCCACCAGAACAGCGCCCCCAAGACGTTCGGTGACATATCGAACGCCGGAGTGCTCGTTGTCGAGGGGTACAAGGAGCTGCTGAAGGACGACTTCGCGCAGGTCGTCGGATCCACCGCCGTGACCGTCGCGGAGTTCGCCCGGGATGCCTCCGGAGCATGGGAGTTTCACGCGATGGTCCGAGGGTTCGACAGCGACCCCGTGGTCTTCGCAGCGGAGATGGGCAGGGTCCCGAAACGCTGACCGCCAGCAGCGCACAATCGTACGGCCGATCAGGCGCCTTCATGAGCCGGAGCCGGAACAGCCGGCGACCTGAAAGCGTCACCATTTCGGCCCCGGCGTTACCCGTCCGACGCGGGCGGCCGGTCGTCGGCACCATTCGGACCTCGCCATGGTGCGGCCTCGTTCTCGACATCGTCCGCCGCGGCGACGACGTCCAAGGATTTCAGGTCCTGCCGTCCTGCCCCGACGCTGGGTGGCCGAAAGGCCGTTCGCCTGGCTCCCGCGCAGCCGACGTCTGGTCCGTGACTATGAACGGCGCACCGACACCAGCGAGAGCGTCGTCCTGTGGTCGATGACCCTGCTCATGAGCCGCCGCCTGACCGCCCGGCACCAGACCGGCGCGGGCAGCGTGAACCTGCCGGGCTTCTCCTCCACCAGCCAGCACCGCTCCACCAGCCGCTTCAGCCGGGCCCGCGCCCCCTCGACACGGGAGGCCAACGCGCTGTCCCAGCCCAATACCACCGCTGCTTGCCGGGCACCGAGCCCGTCGGATCCCGCCTCCGCAGCAGCGGCCATCAACGCCTGGTAGTCCACCGACAACACCTCGGCGTCGGCCGCGTCCTGGCGGTGAGGCACCGCCCGGCGCGGCCCCACCGGCTTTCTTGGCGGCACCCCGCCAGCCACCACGGCGGGCACATCCGCCTCGGCCAGCGCCTCCAGATACGATCCAGGCCGATCACCCGGCACCGGAGCACCTCCTCCGCCTCCACCAGAGCCGCCCGCACACGCTTAGCTCGGCTTCGAGTTCCTCCACCCGCAGGGCCGCGGCCTTCTGCCGCGCTTCCAGAACCGCCCGCATCGATGGCACCCGCCACTCCCACGACATCTCGGCCAGCAACGGACCGAGACTCCCGCAGTAACCGCGATCCCATAACTGACCAGCAGAAACCACACACGAGGTTTGGAAAGAGAAGCTCTGAGAGCACCTTCCCCGATCCATCACCAGGGCCGCTACGGCACCGCCACCCCATCGCCGCTTCCCGGCGGAGTGGCACACCGCTACGCGGGCCTGACTCGATCGAGTTCGGCGAAATGAATGCAGAGCATGAGCGGCCCGCCGCTCGGCGAGCCGCTGCCGAGGAACGCCCACAAGTGTGGGTCAACGGCGCCTGCTTCGGCTGAGCCGCAGGTCAGGTCGCGCAATTCCCGTACCGGCTCGGGCGGCACGAACGAGGGCCGCAGCATGCCGCGTTCGGCGAGCTGGGACGTTCTTCACGCCACGGGCGTTGACCAGCCAGCAGTCCAGTCCGCGGGCCTCCAGCAGGAAGAAGAACGGCTTCCGGTACGAGCCGGTCGCCTCCATGACCACGCGGGTGACACCTTGGCACGTGAAGCGGTCGGCCAACTCGAGGTTCGTGTTCGTGGTTGCGGTCACGTTCCAGAGGTCCTGGACGCGTCGGCCGGCTCGGGTCTCGTGCGGCAGGCGCATGCAGACCATGCCCGACGGCGATGTCGATCGCCGCCACCCGCTCCACCAAGTCCTCGGCTGTGCCGATCTCTTCGCTCGGCACGCTGCACGTCCGATGCCGGACGGTGCGCAGGACTGAGATGCGACGTGTCCCCCCGCTCCCGAGCGTGGGTGGCGGCGGCGTCGCCCGGAGGCGCGCCCGCACGGCGGCGACTCGACTGCGATGGCCCGGGTGGAGCCCTTCCTCTCGCACCCGGTGTCCTCTCCGGGGGGAAGCCTCCTTGTCACGGCACCGGCCCTGGTGGCCGGTTCGACCCGCGCTGGTACTCCTGCAGGACCTGTGCCAGGAGCGTCCTCCGGCACGTCATTCGCGGGCCCGGTCGACCGCACGCACCCTGACCGGCCGGCGCAGCGTCGATCTGACCCGGCTCGCCTCAGTCCGGTTGTGGACGACGTTCTCGCCCGGCGGCGTGCAGCAGCGCGTCCTTCTGTTCCGTGACGTGCACGGCGTACGGCTCGGAATCACCAGCGCCGCGGGAAGACGTGCCTTGCGGACAGCGCTCGCGGGACAGCAGGGCAGGAGAGCCCGTGTGAGTCCGGCGGCAAGGGCCTGTCTCGGGGACGGCCCGGGGTGGTGGCTCGTGCGTCACACGGTGACGATGTTCCTCTCACAGGTAGTCGCCGCGTGCCTCTACGCGATCGGGTTTCTCGAAGTCAGCGGACTGGGCGGACGATTCAGCGGGTTTCACGGGTGGTGGCGGGAGCCGATTCGTCGCCAGGGATGCCGGCGATGTCCTCGACCTTGAAGAGACGGGCGATCGGCACATCGGTGGAGCTGTGGGCGACGATCGAGAAGGCGATGCACACGGCGATCAGGGTGAACGCCTCCTGGCCCTGCGGGATCCCCGCCTGGAGCACCAGCAGCCCGTACACCACGGAGGCGAACCCCTTCGGCCCGAACCAGGCGGCGACCAGCTTCTCCTGCCGGGTGAACCGGGTGCCGACCAGTGACAGCAGCAGCGAGGCCGGCCTGATCAGCACGATCGCGAGCACCACGGTGACGTAGCCCCCGAAGGAGAGGTCGCCGAACAGCTGCGGTGTCAGCAGCGCCCCGAACACCAGCAGCGCGGCGAACTTGGCCAGCTCCGCAAGCATCTCGCCGAGCGGCTCGAACGCCTCCTTCGCCTCCAGCGACCGCGCGGTGAGCACCGCGCCCGCGGAGAACGCCGCGAGGTAGGGGTTGGCGTGCGTGAGGTGGCACAGGGCGTACAGGATCACGCCGATGGCCAGGGGCAGCAGCGGCTGCAGCTTGGGCTCGGCACCCAGCAGCCTGAAGCGTACGAGCTCGATCACCACGAAGGGCAGGATCACGCCGAAGGCGAGGCCGAGCACCAGTTCCAGCGCGATCTTCCCGAGCGACGCCTCCGCGTGCCCGGAGGTCGGCCCGGCCGCGGCGATGAGGATGAGGACCACCGGCAGGGCGAGCCCGTCGTTGATGCCGCTCTCCACGTTGAGCAACTGCCGCAGCTTCGACGGGACTTCCTTGCGGCCCACGATGGCCGAGGCGAACACCGGGTCGGTGGGCGCGAGAACCGCGCCGACCAGGAAGGACGTCGTCCAGTCCAGCCCCACGAGGAAGTGCGTGATCAGCGCCATCCCGACGAACGCCAGCGGCATGCCGAGCCCGAGCGCGCGGGCCGGGTTGCGCCAGTTCTCCCGCAGCTTGGGGAAGGAGACGTGCATGCCGTCGGTGAACAACACCGCGAACAGCGCCAGGTCGGCCGTGACGGACACGATCTCGCTGTCCGGCGTGATGTGGATCAGCCCGAGGAACCCGTCACTGACGAGGGCCCCGCCGACGAGGAAGAGAAAGGATGTGGACAGCACGGTCCGGGCAGCGAGCCCGGACAGCAGCACCGCTATGAGCAGCGCCACCCCGAAGACCACGATGAGCACCATGACCAGAACCCCCGATCGGCGAAGAGACTTGTCCTCAGACCGCCGACCAGACTTCCCGGCACACCGCTGGGAACCTTACACGTTCTTGACGCGGCACTGACATGTTCTTGGCGCGCATCCTGACGCACCGTTGGTTGCCGGGTTCCGGAAGGGCGAGGCTCCCTCACCCGATGGGGACGGTCGATGTCGGTTCGACGGCGGCGGAACCGGGGCTGGTCGTGGGGATGGCGTCCGGCGCCTCCTCCACTTCCTGGACCGTACTGCCACCCGGCTCATCACTCGGTGTGCCCGCTGTGGTGGACAGCAAGGACCAGGCCCCGAGGGCCAGGCCGAGGGCCGCGACCATGGCGATCACGCGGCCTGCGCGGCGGAGCTTGGCGGGGCCGTCGAGCTCTCGCCAGGCCGGCCGCGGACCTTCGGGCTGCCACAGGTCGCCCACGACCCCCGTCCTGTCGTCCGCCGGTGCGTGATCCGGGCGAGGACGGCGCGGGTCGTGCCGGTCGGCATCGAGACGACGAAGCGATCGAGCGGTTGCCCGTTCCTGTGCGGAGGGCTCCTTGGGGGCGGACTCGCGGATGGCACGCTCGTTGTCCGCCAGGAACTTCAGCCAGACGTCACCGGTGCCGGACGGCGTTGCGTCCGGGTTGTTCGGTGTTCCCTGTCTGTCTGGATCTGGGGTGCTCACACCCTTTTCCTCCTGAGGAAGGGACGAGTACTCGGCGGCCGCCGCATCCTGGCAGGGGGCCGGCCGATGGCCGGAAGGTTGTCCTGTGCCGATCGGCCGCCGACCAGCCCCCGCTACCGATAATTGCACAGTGCAAAATGTGATCGCCAGTGTTCTTGAGTGACTTTCCCGAGTCACGAGTGTCCGTGCGCGGCTCGGCCGTACCCGCCGGAGGCTTCGAGTCGCACGAAGGGAATGGCCTGTCCCGCCTCGCGGAACGACGCCTCGCCGCCGTCAACGGGGAGTCCCATGAACGCGCACAGTCGGCGGGCAGTGCGAGGGTGTCGGCGCGCGTAGCCGGCCATGATCTCGGCGCCGTCCTCGGGTGACAGGAAGTGCGCGGTGACCGCGTGCGGGCGGTTTCCGAACCGGATCAGGGTCTTGGGCTGGGCGCGCAGGTTCAGGTACCAGTCGGCCCGCGGGCCGAAGCCGGAGGCGACCGTCCAACTCGCCTCGACCGGGTCGTAGGACACGACCTCGAGGACCGTCAAGCGGTCGCGGTCGGAGACCCGGCCGGTGTGATGCAGCAGAAGGAGCCGCTTCCCGAAGAGGGTGCCGAGCCCCGCCCGGTAGAGCAGGATCGGCAGACGCAGGGCCAGGCGGCGCCACCCGGTGGGGTGTCTGGGGCGGCGATGTGCCGTGTCTCTGTCGGTCATGGTCGGGCCTCCCGTGTGTCGGGAATGTCGTCTCTCGGACTCGATTGGGTAAGGGACCCCGAGCGGAAGTCCTCTCACAGAAGCCACCTTTGCATAGTCTAAAGGTGGGGGAGGGGCGCCTGCGGGGAAGACCGGCGGCTCTCGACAGCCGCGACATCGCAGGAGTGCCGTATGACCGACCGGAAGCCGCCGACGAGTTGGACGCTGCTGTCCTGCATGCCGGTCGTGGTGATGGCGGTGGTCGCGGTGACGGACATCGTGGCGGGGCCAGGTGTCGGGTTCCTGCCGCTGGTCTCTCTCGGGCCGGCCTTCGCCGGCCTGGTCGGGGGGTGGCGCCGTACGGCCTGGTTCGGGCTCGCGGCCCTCGTGCTGTGTGTCGCGCTCGGGCTGTACGACGGGCTGTTCGACGAGCGCCGGGGCTACACCGCGCTGGCCTCGGTGGCCGGCGTCACCGGAGTGGGTGTCGCGGCCGCGGTGATGCGCTCGCGCCGGGAGGCGGAGCTGGCCAGCGTGCGGTCGATCGCGGAGGTCGCCCAGCGGGTGCTGCTGCGGCCCGTGCCGTTGACGGCGGGTCCGCTGCACGCCGCGGTGTCCTACACCTCGGCGGTGGCCGAGGCCCGGATCGGTGGGGACCTGTACGAGGTGGT
>NZ_JBIBEP010000020.1:0-183384 GCF_042955185.1 Streptomyces sp. NPDC012474 | reverse complement strand
GATCCTTGCGTGGCACCGACGCGAACACGTCAGCCACGAATACGGCCAACTTCGCCCGAGCACGGTTCACTTCATGTGCATCCACACACCCAACATGCCCCCGAACAGGACCGCGAGACAGACGTAACGGAGTCCTACTAGAAAAGTCCGGCCCGCCTAGGAGAGTTGCGCCGCCCGCCGCTCCATCGCCTCGCGCGCCGCGTCCTCGCTGACGTACACCTCGCACATGTGCCGCCCGTCCGGCGTCGCCGTGTGCTCGACCTCCCAGAGGGAGACCTCCTCGCCGTCGCGCAGCAGGAACGCGTGCTCGTAGAGCGAGAAACCCAGGCCTGCCCGGCCTTCCCGGCCCGCGTGGCACGGGCGGCCGAAGGCCTGGGTGATCTGGTGCCCCGACGCGGTGGCCAGCAGGGCCGCCGTCTCCGCGTCCGGCCGGTCCGCGTTCTCCGCCCGGCGCAGTAAACGGCGCGCGTGGTCCGCGGAGTCCTCCGCGGCGTAGGCGTGCCGGGGGGCGGGGACGGGGGACAGCTGTACCGCCACCGGCAGTTCGAAGTCCGGGGTGTCCGGCGGCAGCGGCAGCCGCATGGTGGCTGCGCGCAGCTCCTCCTCGTCGACGTACACCTCATGGTGAGGCTCGCTGCCCGGCGCGGTGTTGTGGACGAGCTCCCAGAGCGTGAGCGCCGAACCGTCGGCGAGCAGCCACGTGTGCCGGTACGTCTCCCGGTGCAGGCCCGCGCTGTGGTGCGCGGAGTGCAGCGAACCGTCGTGCGCCAGCGCGCAGTCCAGGCGCCTTATCGTCTCGTCCGGTAGCTCGAAGGAGTTCAGGGCGCGGCCGAGGAGTCGCGCGAGGTGCTCCTCCGGAGACTCGGGCGAGTCGTGGGGTTCGTACGCTGCCGTCTCGTACGGAACGCTCAAGGTTTCTCCCGGCGTTGCTGCATGTCACCTTGTGGGTGCATACGGTAGCCCCTCGGTCGGACATCATGTCCGGGAACCGAGAAAACGTACGTCCGGGAAAACGCCCGGGCCACGCGAAAAGTTCCCGCGCGGCCCGGGCGGCCCGTCAAAAACCCCAGCTGGGGTGGTCTTTCATGTGGTCAGGAGGCGCTGCCCGAGACCCACTGGCTCCAGGCCATGTTCCAGCCGTTGAGCCCGTTGTCCGGCGCCACCGTCTTGTCGGGGGAGTTCTTCACGATCACCACGTCCCCGATGAGGGAGTTGTCGTAGAACCACTTGGCCGGCGTGCTGCCGCCCGCGCCCTGGACGTCGGCGAGACCGACGCAGCCGTGGCTGGTGCCCTGACGGCCGAAGGGCGGGTTGCCCTTGTTGTACCAGTAGTTGCCGTGGATGAACGTGCCCGACGTCGTCAGACGCATCGCGTGCGGTACGTCCGGGATGTCGTACTCCCCGCCCAGCCCGACCGTCCGGCTGTTCATCCGGGTCTGGACGAACTTCTCGGAGATCACCATCTGCCCGTTGTACGTGGTGTGCTCCGGGCTGCCCGCCGAGATCGGGATCGTCTTGACGGTCTTTCCGTCCCGGACGACCGTCATGGTCTGGGTGTCGGCGTCGACCGTGGAGACCTGAGAACGGCCCACCGTGAAGGTGACCGTCTTCTTCTGCACGCCGTAGACGCCGTTAGCGCCCTCGACCCCGTCCAGGTCGATCTTCATCGTGACCTTGGAGCCGGCCTTCCAGTACTCCTCCGGCCGGAAGTCGAGCCGCTGCCCGTTGAACCAGTGCCCGACGACCTTCTGCCCACTGCTGGAGGAGACCGTGATGTGCGACTGCACGGCCTTCCGGTCGGTGATGGCCTTGTCGAAGGTGAACGACACCGGCATGCCCACGCCGACCGTCGTGCCGTTGTCCGGCGTGTACGTCCCGATGAAGCTGTTCGACGACGTCACCGTCGTGAAGATCGAGTTGGCCGCGGCCGTCCGGCCGTCCGAGTCCTTCGCGGTCGCCGATATCCGGTACTTCGTCCCGCGCTCCAGCTGCTCCTTCGGCTTCCAGACCTTGCCGTCACCGGAGACCGAACCCGCGACGGTCTGCCCGCTGCCCGCCACGGTCATCTTCACCTCGGTCAGCTTCCCGTCGCTGACCTTCACGCCGGTCCGGTTGATGGACGCGCCGGTCGAACCGTCCTTCGCCGAGATGGCGATCTTCGCCACGGACGTCTTCGTACCGCCCTTGCCGCCCTTGCCGTCGTCGGCGTTGGCGCTGCCACCGCAGGCGGTGAGGGTCAGGGCGCCGACCATCAGGGCGGCACAGGCCCCCAGAGTGCGCCGCGCTGAAATGTTCGGCGTTGTCACGGGCTGCTCCCAGTTCATGTGATGTTGCGTGATCCGCTCCAGTACGTGAGGGAAGAGGGGCCGGGGTGCCGGCCGGGTTCCGTCCGTTCCCCATGGAGGCCGTCACGTGACAGAACCGCGACAAAAACCGGTTCAGCTGTGAATCCGCTGTGCCCGCAGGCCTGTTCAGCCCCCCGCGTACAGCTCCCCGTACGACGGCCACGCCCCGCCCGGACCGTCCACCGGGTCCGCCGCCCGCACGGCCCGGACGATCGCGCGCGTCACCATGTCCGCACCCGCCGCGAGGATCTCGTTCAGGGCGAGCGGGTTCGCGGCGTCCATGGCCCGCTCACCCGTCGCCAGGGCGAACACCGTGTCCCCGTCGTTGAGGAGATGCACCGGACGCACCGCCCGGGCGATGCCGTCGTGCGCCGTGCCGGCCAGCTTCTGCGCCTGTGCCTTGGACAGATCCGCGTCTGTGGCGACCACCGCGAGCGTCGTGTTGAGCGGCGGCGGCGTATTCCTCGCGGCCGTCTCGGCGAGGTGCCGCCGCGCCCGCGCGTGCACCTGTGCTGCCGGGTACTCCACCCGCCCCTGGAACAACTCCCCGTACAGCACCCCCGTTTCCGGATCCACCGCCGATCCCGCCGCGTTGGCCACGACCAGCGCCGCGACCGTGATCCCCGAGCCGAGCACCGTGCTCGCGCTGCCGATGCCGCCCTTCACCACCCCGGCCACCGCTCCCGTGCCCGCCCCCACGCACCCCTGGGGCACCGGCGCGCCGAGCTCGCTCGCCGCGGCGGCTTCGACCGCGGCCCGGCCGGTCGCCGCGTCCGGCCTGGCCCGGAAGTCACCGCCCCGCCCCAGGTCGAAGACGCAGGCGGCGGGCACCACCGGCACGACCTGATCCGGTTCCGGCCCGACACGGATACCGCGCCCCCACTCCTCCAGCCAGGCCATCACCCCCGACGCGGCGTCGAGACCGTACGCGCTGCCGCCGGTCAGCACGACCGCCTCCACTTTCCGCACCACGTTGCGCGGATCCAGCGCGTCCGTCTCCTTGGTGCCGGGCCCGCCGCCCCGCACGTCCACGGCGGCCACGGCCCCGCCCTCCGGGGCGAGCACGACCGTGGTGCCGGTGAGCCAACCGTCGCCGGTGCGTGTCGCGTGCCCCACACGCAGGCCGTAGACATCTGTCAGTGCGTCAACTGTCATGGGGAACAGTCTCGTCCGCCACTGCCCCGCCCCGCGGGCGTACCGAACCGGCGAGTGCCGTGTCAGCCCTTGACCTACGCGGCCTGGACCAACGGAGGCCGTCACCCGGCTCACGGAGGCCGTCACCCGAATCGCGGCGGCCCTCACCCCGTCCGCCTCGCCGGCCCGCTTTCCCGCGTGGCCGGATGCGTGGCCAGGGTCTCTCCGGCCGCCGGACAGCGCGCAGACGACCCCTGCCGCGAACATCGCCCGGTGACCCAGGAAGGTGCAGCAGATCACCAGCAGAGCAGAGGGCACGGGGACTCTCTCCGCGACCGTACCCTGGTTGCATGAGTACCGTCCCCGGCCCGGAGCCGCGCGAGCCGAAGCCCGCGCTTGTCTTCGACGACCCGTTCGACCAGCAGTCCTCCGACGACACCGACCGCGGCTGGGGCGAGCGCACCGATTCCGGCGGCAGTGCGGCGGACCTCAAGCGCTTCCTGGACGAGAAGCCGCCCCACCACCTCTGAACCACGGGCAAGGCGACCGCCCGCAGCGCGTTCCGTGCCGCCCGGTCTGCAGCCCGTGGCGCCGTTACCGCTGGTCGTGCCCCGAGCCGCGCTGCGCGACCAGCGCGTCCCGGATCTCCTTCAGCACCTCCAACTCGGTCACCTCGATGATCTCCTGCGCGCCCTCCTTCGCCTTCCGGCGCGCCTCCTGCCGGGCCAGGTACTTCGCCATGGGCAGGACCATCAGGAAGTAGACGACCGCCGCGGTGATGACGAAGCTCAGTGCGGCACCGAGGACGGAACCCCACAGGATCTGGATGCCCTTCTCGCCCTCGCAGGTCGAGCTCAGGCACGAGCTGTAGTGGTCGAGGTTCTTCGTCCCGATGGCGCCGACGACCGGGTTGATCATCCCCTTCACCACGGCGTTGACGATGTTGGTGAAGGCGGCACCGATCACCACCGCCACCGCCAGATCGACGACGTTCCCGCGCATCAGGAAGGCCCTGAAGCCCTCCAGGACACTCGGCTCCTTCTTCTCGCTCACCTGGGGGTCTCTCCTCGCACGAGCAGCTTGTGGAACAAAACGCTCCGCAACCTACGTCACCGTTGGGCCGAACCGGGTAACCAGGTCCCTCGAACGAGGGCCTTGACGGGATCGTGCACGCCATCACCACAGCGTCACCGCCAGCCGCCCGGTGGCACTCGCGCCGGCCAGCCGGGCGGCGGTGGCCCGTGGCACCGACAGCACGACCAGCGCCCCGCTGTCGCCCGCGCCCGCCTCCGGCTCCGGCACCTTCGTCACCCTGACCCCGCGTGCGACCACCCGGGGGTCGCCGCCCGGCACCGCCCCCTCGGCGGCGATGACGTCGACCCGGTCGCCGGGCCGCAGCAGCCGTACCGTGGCCGCGTCGGCGATCCGGACCGGGGCCGTCAACGACCCCGCGGCACGGCGCGTGTGCGCGGGCCGCTCCCCGGACACCGGGGCCGTCTGCGAGGGAGGCCGCACCCGGGGATGGCCACGGGCCCCGTCGGTGTCGCGCGGGCCCGCCGCCACGAGTGCCGTGGCGGTGACCGCGAGGCCCACGGCCACGGCCCGCCGCCGGCGCCTGAACAGCCGGCCGGACCGGTGCCCGCCGCATACCCGTACCGGATCGAACCGCGGCACCTCCCGGCTCGCGGGCACCTCGGCCCCGGGCGGGCACGAGGCGAGTGACCAGGAGGGAGACGAGGACACGACCGAGGAACGAGCAAGGGACACGGGGACCACCACCTGCGACGAGGGACCGGCTTGCGTCCCCCACGATGAGGCCTCACGCCGCCGCCCGCTCAGGCCTGTGGACCCACCACCGGCCTGTGGACAACTCCCTCACCCGAACGGCGACTTCCGGCTCTCCGCAAGGCAAGTCGCCCCCCCCTCGACCCCTACGGCAGTACGAACCCCGGATCCATCCCGCCCAGCGCACTCACACACAGACAGTCCCGCTCGCCCACCCCGGGCAGCCCGGCCACCGCGTCGAACAGCACCCCCCGCAGCCGGTCGACATTCGCCGCGAACACCCGCAGCACCTCGTCGTGCGAGACGCCCTCGCCCGTCTCGGCACCCGCGTCGAGGTCGGTGACGAGGGTCAGCGACGTGTAGCAGAGCTCCAGCTCACGGGCGAGCGCCGCCTCGGGGTGGCCGGTCATGCCCACCACCGACCAGCCCTGCGCCTGGTGCCACAACGATTCCGCACGCGTCGAGAAGCGCGGGCCCTCGACCACGACCAGGGTGCCGCCGTCCACCGGCTCCCAGTCCCGGCCGCGCGCCGCCTTCAGTGCGACGGCCCGTCCTGCGGGGCAGTAGGGGTCGGCCAGCGACACGTGGACCACGTTCGGCACGGAGCCGCCGGGCAGGGGCACCCCGTCGAAGTAGGTGCCCGCGCGGGACTTCGTGCGGTCGACCAGCTGGTCCGGCACCAGCAGCGTGCCCGGCCCGTACTCGGGGCGCAGGCCGCCCACGGCGCACGGGGCGAGGACCTGGCGCACGCCGACCGAGCGCAGTGCCCACAGGTTGGCCCGGTAGTTGATCCGGTGCGGCGGCAGGTGGTGGCCCCGTCCGTGCCGCGGCAGGAAGGCGACCCGCCGACCGGCGACGTCGCCGAGGAAGAGGGAGTCGCTGGGCGGCCCGTACGGGGTGTCGACCTGGATCTCGGTCACGTCGTCGAGGAAGGAGTAGAACCCCGAGCCGCCGATGACGCCGATCCCGGCGTCTTCCTGGTCCGTCACGTTCGCCTTGTTCGCCATGCCCGCACCCTAACCGCACGCGGAAACGCCGAGGACCCCGTCGCCCGAGGGCGACAGGGTCCCGTAAGAATCAGGCCTTACGCGGCGGTGGTGCTGCTGGAGGAGCTGCCGGTGCTCGACGACGAGCTCGAAGCGGAACTCGACGAGCCCGAGTCGGAGGACGACGAGCCCGAGGACGCGGAACTCGACGACTTCGCCGCCGGGGCGCTGCTCGACGAGGAGCCGCGGCTGTCGTTCCGGTAGAAGCCGGAGCCCTTGAAGACAATGCCGACCGCCGAGAACACCTTCTTCAGGCGGCCCGTGCAGTTGGGGCACTCGGTAAGAGCGTCGTCGGTGAACTTCTGCACCGCCTCGAGGCCCTCGCCGCACTCGGTGCACTGGTACTGATAGGTGGGCACTGTCTTCCTCCTGGCACTCTCACTCGATGAGTGCTAACGACGATCCATAGTGACGTATTCCGGCCGTTCAGTCCACTGCCACCGGCACGCGGTGACCCACGCCACGTGCGACGGTCCGGCCGTTGGTCCGCGCCGCCAGGTGGGACCGCAGTGCCAGGAGGGTCACCAGGGCGAGCACCGTGCCGCCCGTCGGCACCAGGAAACCGGCGCCCGACCAGAAGCGGTCCTCCAGCTGTCCGGCGATTGTGACGGCGGCGGCCTGGCCCAGTGCGACCGCCCCGGTCAGCCAGGTGAAGGCCTCGGTGCGGGCACCGGCCGGGACCAGGCTGTCGACCAGGGTGTAGCCGGTGATCAGGGCGGGCGCGATGCACATGCCGACCAGCAGACCGAGGCCGGCGAGGACCGGCACCGAGTGGGCGGCCCACAGGCCCGACGCGGCCAGGGCGAGCGCCGTGTAGCCGATGACCAGGCGCCGCCGCGGGGCGGCCTTCCAGGCGATCGCGCCGCAGACCACGCCGGAGAGCATGTTGCCCGCGGCGAAGACGCCGTAGAGGACGCCGTTCAGGCCCGGTTCGCCGATCGACTCGGTGAACGCGGCCAGCGAGACCTGCATGCCGCCGAAGACCGTGCCGATGCCCAGGAAGGTCACGATCAGCACGCGTACCCCGGGGACGCGCAGCGCCGAAACGTGCTCCACGCGCGCGTGCCCGCGGGTGGCGACCGAGGGCTGTGTGCTCTTCTGCGCGGCGAACAGCAGACCGCCGACCAGGGTCAGCGAGGCTTCCGTGACGAGTCCGGCGGCGGGGTCGACTGCCGTGCACAGGGCGGTGGCCAGCAGCGGTCCGACCACGAAGGTCAGTTCGTCCGTGACGGACTCGAAGGCCGCGGCGGTGGTCATCAGCGGCGAGTCCTTGAGCTTCACGCCCCAGCGGGCCCGCACCATCGGGCCGACCTGCGGCACGGACGCACCGGTCGGGACGGCCGCCGCGAACACCGCCCACAGGGGCGCGTCCAGCAGCGCGAGCGCCGTCAGCGTCAGACCGGACAGCGCGTGCAGCAGCACCCCGGGGATCAGCACGGTGCGCTGCCCGTAGCGGTCGGCGAGACGGCCGCTGTAGGGCGCGAACAGGGCCATGGAGACACCGGTGACGGCCGCGGCGGCGCCCGCCGCTCCGTACGAGCCGGTGGTGTGCTGCACGAGCAGCACGATGGAGATGGTCAGCATCGCGAACGGCTGGCGTGCCGCGAAGCCGGGGAGCAGGAAGGTCCAGGCGCCGCGGGTGCGCAGCAGCCGGCCGTATCCCGGGCGGGCGGAAGCCGTCGGGTTCTCCGACGCCTTCGAGGTGACCGTGGACGCCACGGCCCGTGCCTTTCTGCCGCCTGGTAGCGCGGCCCCGTAGCGGGCGGCGCCGAGAGCTGTCCTCTTGCGCGGAACTGCGGTAGATGCCGGGGCCCGGGTGAGGAGGGGTGTCCCGACCGCCATACGGTCGCGCCAGCTCTGCGTCAGGCAGAGGTGGTTCGATCTGGGTAACACCTTCATCGTACAGGGATCAAGGGGGTGCGCTCCTGTGAAAGTGAGCACCATGCGCTGTACGCCCTGCAATTCCTAAACCGCGCAAAACGCCCTCAACGGCTCGCCCCGTCCGTGCCCAGCCAGCCGGCCAGCTTGCCGCCGCGCCCCACGGCCCGCAGCCGGCTCTCGGTCGCGTCCCGGACGGGGTCCGTGGCGACCACGAGGAGCTCGTCCCCGCGCTGCAATATCGTCGTCGGCAGCGGAACGAAGGATTCGCCTCCGCGCACGATGAACGTCACGGCCGCGCCGTGCGGCAGCCGCAGTTCGGCCACCTCCACGCCGTGCATCTTCGATTCGCCGGGGATCGCCACGGACAGCAGATGGCCGCGCAGCCGCTCCAGCGGGGCGGACTCGATGCCGAGGTCGGCGGCCTCCGAGCCGTCCCCGAGGTGCAGCTTGCGGCCCAGCCAGGGCAGCGTCGGGCCCTGGACCAGGGTGTAGACGACGACCAGGATGAAGACGATGTTGAAGATCCGGCGGCTGGCGTCGACGCCCTCGACCATGGGGATGGTCGCCAGGATGATGGGCACGGCCCCGCGCAGCCCCGCCCAGGACATCAGGGCCTGCTCCTGCCACGGCACCCGGAACGGCGACAGGCAGAGCACCACGCTCAGCGGTCGCGCCACCATGGTCAGCACCAGCCCGATGGCCAGGGCGGGCACGATGTCGTCACCCAGCTCGTGCGGGGTGACCAGCAGGCCGAGCAGGACGAACATGCCGATCTGGGCCATCCAGCCGAGGCCGTCGGCGAAGCCGCGGGTGGCCGGCCAGTGCGGCAGCCGCGCGTTGCCCATCACCATCGCGGCGAGGTACACCGCGAGGAAGCCGCTGCCGTGGGCGAGCGCGCCGGCCGCGTAGGCCACCACGGCGATCGCCATGACGGCGATCGGATAGAGGCCGGAGGCGGGCAGCGCCACGTGCCTGAGCCCCAACGAGCCCAGCCAGCCCACCGCGAGTCCGATGGCCGCGCCGATCGCCAGCTCCAGCAGGATCACGCCCAGCAGCACGTACCAGTGCTCCGCGGGACCGGCCGTGGACAGGGACACCACGAGGATGACCACCGGGGCGTCGTTGAAGCCGGACTCCGCCTCCAGCGTGCCCGTGACGCGTGCGGGCAGCGGGATCTTGCGCAGCACGGAGAACACGGCCGCCGCGTCGGTCGAGGAGACGACCGCCCCGATGATGAGGGCCTGCCGCCATTCCAGGCCGATCAGGTAGTGCGCGGCCGACGCCGTGACCCCGACGCTCACCGCGACACCGGCCAGCGCCAGTGCCGTGGCGGCCGGCAGGACCGGCTTGACCTCCTTCCACTTCGTGCCAAGACCGCCCTCGGCCAGGATCACGACCAGGGCCGCGTACCCGATGACCTGAGTCAGTTCGGCGTTGTCGAAGTGGATGTCGCCCACGCCGTCCTGGCCCATGGCGACGCCGATCCCCAGGTAGACGAGCAGGCTGGGGAGCCCGCTGCGCGAGGAGATCCGTACCGCCGCGACGGCGATGAGCAGGACGAGCGAGCAGACGAGCAGGAGCTGGTTGAGGTGGTGAACAGTCAGCGGCCGATTCCTTCCCTAGCCGCACGCACGCGCGCGTGGGCTCACGTACATCGCACATGAAGCTGTGGCGCACCGCGCCAACTACTTCGTTACCTTACCTAACTCTTGACGATTTCTTGACACTTCTTGAGGCATGATCGAACGTCCGTCCGTGCCGGTTCCCGACTCCGCGTCAAGGGGCGCTGGGCCCTGCGCCTATCGTTGCTCCAGCGCTCAGTTAAAAGCACAGCCGAACCTGCCGCTCGCGTTAGGACAGCAAGGACAGCGATGCCCCCCAACACCACCGCCTCCACGGGTCAGCAGCCCGGCAAGTCCGGCAGGAGAAAGGGGCGCAAAGCCCGCCTTATCGTGCTCGTCCTGGTGCTGGCCCTCATCGGGGGCGTGGCCTATGGGTCGTACTGGTCCATCAGCACCGTCCGGGCCTCCTTCCCGCAGACCAAGGGCACCCTCACGCTGAAGGGCCTCTCGGGCCCCGTCGAGGTCAAGCGCGACCATTACGGCATCCCGCAGATCTACGCCTCCTCCGACGCGGACCTGTTCATGGCGCAGGGCTACGTCCAGGCGCAGGACCGGTTCTACGAGATGGACGTCCGCCGCCACATGGCCTCCGGGCGCCTGTCGGAGATGTTCGGCAAGAGCCAGGTCGACAACGACGAGTTCCTGCGCACCCTCGGCTGGGACCGGGTCGCCAAGCAGGAGTACGACACCAAGCTGTCGGCCGCCACGAAGAAGTACCTCCAGGCCTACGCCAAGGGAGTCAACTCCTACCTCCAGGGCAAGGACGGCGAGGACATCTCCCTGGAGTACGCGGCGCTGGGCTTCACCAACGACTACAAGCCGCAGGCGTGGACCCCGGTCGACTCGATCTCCTGGCTGAAGGCGATGGCCTGGGACCTGCGCGGCAACATGCAGGACGAGATCGACCGCGCCCTGCTGACCAGCCGCCTCGGCCCGAAGCAGATCGCCGACCTGTACCCGCGGTACCCGTACAGCCGGAACAAGGCCATCGTCCAGGAGGGCCAGTACAACGAGCTGACGAGGGCGTTCGAGCAGGGCGGGACGAACGGCACATCCGGCACGAGCGGTACATCGGGCGCGAACGGCACCGGCGGCACCGCGGGAGCCTCTGCCGGAACGGCGGGCACCCAGGGCACCGCCTCGGGCACGTCCGGCGCGAGCGGCACGGCCTCCGGCGCCTCGGGCACCGCGGGCCTGGACAGCCAGCTCGGCGGCCTCACCAGGGCCCTGGACGACCTCCCGCCGGCCGTCGGCGTGAACGGCGACGGCATCGGCTCCAACTCCTGGGTCGTCGGCGGGGAGTACACCATCACCGGCAAGCCGCTGCTGGCCAACGATCCGCACCTGTCGCCCTCCCTGCCGTCCGTCTGGTACCAGATGGGCCTGCACTGCCGCAGCGTCTCCAGCGCGTGCCAGTACGACGTCAGCGGCTACACCTTCGCCGGCATGCCGGGCGTCATAATCGGTCACAACCAGGACATCTCCTGGGGCATGACCAACTCCGGCGTCGACGTCACGGACCTCTACCTGGAGAAGATCACCGGCAACGGTTACCTGTACGACGGCAAGGTCAAGCCCTTCAAGACGCGCGAGGAGACCATCAAGGTCGCCGGGAGCGAGTCCAAGAAGATCGTCGTACGGCAGACCGAGGACGGGATGCCCCTGCTGTCCGACCGCGACGAGGAGCTCGTGAAGGTCGGCAGGAAGGCCACCGTCGACACCGCCGCACCCGACAGAGGCGACGGCTACGGCGTCGCGCTGCGCTGGACCGCCCTGCAGCCCGGCACCACCATGGACGCCGTCTTCGCCATGGACAAGGCGAAGAACTGGACCGACTTCCGCAAGGCCGCCGCGCAGTTCGAGGTGCCCTCACAGAACCTGATCTACGCCGACACCGAGAACCACATCGGCTACACGCTGCCGGGGAAGATCCCCACGCGCGCGAAGGGCGACGACGGCTCCGTCCCGGCGCCCGGCTGGGATCCGAAGTACCGCTGGACCGGCTACATCCCGCAGGACGCGCTGCCCTACGAGTACGACCCGGAGCGCGGCTACATCGTCACCGCCAACCAGGCCGTGATCGACCCGGACAAGTACCCGTACACGCTCACCGCCGACTGGGGCTACGGCGCGCGCAGCCAGCGGATCACCGACCTGATCCAGTCGAAGATCAAGGACGGCGGCAAGATCTCCACTGACGACATGCGCCAGATGCAGCTGGACAACAGCAGCGAGATCGCCCGGCTGCTGGTGCCCAAGCTGCTGAAGATCGACCCCGAGAACAAGGACGTCCGCGAGGCGCAGAAGCTCCTGGAGGGCTGGGACTACACCCAGGACGCCGACTCCGCGGCGGCGGCCTACTTCAACGCGGTGTGGCGCAACGTCCTCAAGCTCGCCTTCGGCAACAAGCTGCCCAAGGAGCTGCGCCCCAAGGGCCAGTGCCTGTGGGTCGAGCCGGTCAACACCACCGGCCCCGCCGACGAGGCCGAGAAGGTCCGCGAGTGCGGCCAGCGCGATCCCGACAAGGCGCAGCCGGACGGTGGCGACCGCTGGTTCGAGGTGGTGCGGGGGCTCATGAACCAGCCGAAGAGTGACTGGTGGAAGACGCCCAAGGTGAGCAACAGCCGCCCGGGCGCCGTCAACCGCGACCAGCTGCTCAAGCGGGCCATGATCGACGCCCGCTGGGAGCTGACCGCCAAGCTCGGCAAGGACATCGACACCTGGAGCTGGGGCCGGCTGCACCGTCTGTTCCTGAAGAACCAGACCCTCGGCACCGCGGGCCCCGCTTTCATCCAGTACGCCCTCAACCGCGGCCCCTGGGAGCTCGGCGGCGGCGAGGCCACCGTCAACGCGACCGGCTGGAACGCGGCCGGCGGCTACGGGGTGGTGTGGGTGCCGTCCATGCGGATGGTGGTGAACCTCGGCGACCTCGACAAGTCGAAGTGGATCAACCTCACCGGCGCCTCCGGGCACGCCTACAACGCGCACTACGTCGACCAGACCGACAAGTGGGCCGACGGCGAGCTGTTGCCGTGGTCCTTCTCGGACCAGGCGGTCGAGAAGAGCACGGCCGACAAGCTGGTGCTCCGGCCGTGAGCCGGTGAACGAAGGGCCCTCCACGCGCGCGTGGAGGGCCCTTCGGCGTCAGGGCGCCGGCCGGAACCGTCGCACAGCCGACGGTGTCACCACCGCGTCCACCGGCCGGTCGTGCGGCTCCGCGGGGACGCGCTCGACGACCTCGGAGTCGTACAGGAGCACCACCAGGGCGGGATGCGCCCCGGCCCGCTCCAGCCGCGCCAGGACCCGGTCGTACGAGCCGCCGCCGCGCCCGAGCCGCATCCCGCGCGCGTCGACCGCGAGCCCGGGAAGCAGCACGGCGTCGGCGGTGGTCACGGCATCCGGCCCGAGGCGCTCGCCCGCGGGTTCGAAGAGGGCCATCCTGCCGCCGTGTTGCACGCGCGCCAGGGAGCTCCCGCCCTCGTACGCACCCCAGTCCAGGTCGTTGTCGGGCAGCAGGGCCGGCAGCAACACGCGCACGCCCCGGGCGCGCAGCGCGTCCAGGAGCGCGAGCGTCCCGGGTTCGCTCCCCACGGAGACGTACGCCGCCACCGTTCCGGCCCGCGCCAACTCGGGCAGTTCCAGCGCCCGCCCGGCCAGCGCGGCCGACGTTTCCCGCAGGTCATCCGCCGTCAACCTGCTCCTCGCCGCGAGGATCTCGCGCCGCAAACTCCGCTTGTCAGGCTCGCCCGGACGTGCGATAGGCCTCAATGGTTGCTCCCGTACCGTCGCAATACGCTCATATGAGCGCCTATGAACCGGAGCCGCAGATTCCATGCAAAGCCACCGGATAGGGTGGCCGACATGACTCAGTTGCACCCTCGGATCAGCAAGGCTGTCATTCCAGCAGCAGGCCTCGGCACCCGGTTCCTGCCGGCCACCAAAGCCACTCCCAAGGAGATGCTGCCGGTCGTGGACAAGCCCGCGATCCAGTACGTGGTCGAGGAGGCCGTCGCCGCGGGTCTCGACGACGTCCTCATGGTGACGGGCCGCAACAAGCGCCCCCTGGAGGACCACTTCGACCGCAACTACGAGCTGGAATCGGCCCTCCAGAAGAAGGGCGACGCCAGCCGCCTCGCCAAGGTGCAGGAGTCCAGCGACCTCGCGACCATGCACTACGTCCGCCAGGGCGACCCCAAGGGCCTCGGCCACGCCGTCCTGTGCGCCGCCCCGCACGTGGGCGACGAGCCCTTCGCCGTCCTCCTCGGCGACGACCTCATCGACCCCCGCGACCCGCTGCTGCAGCGCATGGTCGAGGTCCAGGAGCAGCGCGGCGGCAGCGTCATCGCGCTCATGGAGGTCGCCCCGGAGCAGATCCACCTCTACGGCTGCGCGGCCGTGGAGACCACCGAGGACAGCGACGTCGTCCAGATCAGCGGCCTGGTCGAGAAGCCCGACCCGGCCGACGCCCCGTCCAACTACGCCATCATCGGCCGCTACGTCCTCGACCCGCACATCTTCGAGATACTGCGCCGGACGGAGCCGGGCCGCGGCGGCGAGATCCAGCTCACCGACGCCCTCCAGCAGCTCGCCGAGACGTATACATCAGCGGCTACCGCCGCGGAGAAGATCGGCGGCCCCGTGCACGGCGTCGTCTTCAAGGGCCGCCGCTATGACACCGGCGACCGCGGGGACTACCTGCGTGCCATTGTCCGACTCGCATGCGAACGTGAAGACCTGGGACCGGACTTCCGGACCTGGCTCCGCAGTTACGTAGCCGAGGAGATGTAGCACGTTGAGCAGCGCCGCGCCCCACGTCACCGGCCAGGACCACTCCGACGCCGACCACCTCTGGTCGGTGGACGAGCACCTGGAGGACATCCTCGCCACCGTCCGGCCCCTGGAACCCATCGAGCTGCACCTGCTCGACGCCCAGGACTGCGTCCTCGTCGAGGACATCACGGTGCCGGTGTCCCTGCCGCCCTTCGACAACAGCTCGATGGACGGATACGCGGTACGGGTCGCGGACGTCGCGGGCGCGAGCGAGGAGTTCCCGGCGGCCCTGGAGGTCGTCGGGGACGTCGCCGCGGGCCAGGCCGAACTGCTCCACGTGGGCCCCGGCCAGGCCGCCCGCATCATGACCGGCGCCCCGCTGCCGCCCGGCGCCGAGACGGTCGTGCCCGTCGAGTGGACCGACGGCGGGCTCGGCGAGGGCCCGGTGCGCGGCATGCGCGCCCGCAGCCTCGGCCCCGAGGGCGCCACCGGGCACGTCCACGTGTACCGCCCGGCCGAGGCCCGCGCACATGTGCGCGCCAAGGGCAGCGACGTGAAGGCCGGCGACCGCGCCCTGGAGGCCGGCACCGTCCTCGGCCCGCCCCAGATCGGCCTGCTCGCCGCGATCGGCCGCGGCACCGTCCGGGTCCGCCCGCGCCCGCGCGTGGTGGTGCTCTCCACCGGCAGCGAACTCGTCCAGCCGGACACGGAACTGGGCACCGGTCAGATCTACGACTCCAACAGCTTCGCCCTCACCGCCGCCGCCCGCGACGCCGGCGCCATCGCCTACCGCGTGGGCGCCGTCGCCGACGACGCCGAGACCCTGCGCTCCACCATCGAGGACCAGCTGGTACGCGCCGACCTGATGGTCACCACCGGCGGAGTGAGCGTCGGCGCGTACGACGTGGTCAAGGAAGCCCTGTCCCACGTCGGCGACGAGGACGAGGCCGGCAGCGGCATCGACTTCCGCAAGCTCGCCATGCAGCCCGGCAAGCCCCAGGGCTTCGGCTCCATCGGCCCCGACCACACCCCGCTGCTGGCCCTGCCCGGCAACCCGGTGTCGTCGTACGTCTCCTTCGAACTTTTCGTCCGCCCCGCGATCCGCACCCTCATGGGCCTGCGGGACGTCCACCGCCCGACGACCCGGGCGACGCTGACCGCCGACAAGGCGCTGACCTCCCCGAAGGGCCGCCGCCAGTTCCTGCGCGCCACCTACGCCGACGGCAAGGTCACCCCGGTCGGCGGCGCCGGATCCCACCTGGTCGCTGCCCTCGCCCACGCGGACGCCCTGATCGCCGTCCCCGAGGACACCGAGTCCGTCGAGCCGGGCGCCGACGTCGAGGTGGTCCTGCTCGGCCGATAGCCGCTGGTTGCGGGTACCGTGTCGCGCACAACAGGCCCGTGCGCCGCACCGCGGCGGGCCCGGACCGGGAGCGCCACACAGCATGAGCACGCAGGACCCACCCCCGCAGGACGGCCCCACGCAGGACCGGCTGACGCACATCGACGCGGCGGGCGCCGCCCGCATGGTCGACGTGTCGGAGAAGGACGTGACCGCGCGCACCGCCCGCGCCAGCGGACGGGTCCTCGTCTCGCCCCGCGTGATCGAGCTGCTGCGCGGCGAGGGCGTCCCCAAGGGCGACGCCCTCGCGACCGCGCGGATCGCCGGGATCATGGGCGCCAAACGCACCCCCGATCTGATCCCGCTCTGTCACCCGTTGTCGGTGTCCGGTGTGAAACTGGACCTGTCGGTCGCGGACGACGCCGTGGAGATCCTGGCAACCGTGAAGACGACGGACCGCACGGGTGTCGAGATGGAGGCCCTCACCGCGGTCTCCGTCGCCGCGCTCACCGTGGTCGACATGGTCAAGGCGGTCGACAAGGGAGCGGTCATCACGGACGTACGGGTGGAGGAGAAGACGGGCGGCAAGTCGGGCGACTGGAGCCGGGCATGACGTACCGCGCTCTGGTGGTCACGGCTTCGAACCGGGCCGCCGCCGGGATCTACGAGGACAAGGGCGGCCCGCTGATCTCCGACGGCCTGCAGCGCTTCGGCTTCGAGGTCGACGGCCCGCAGGTCGTCCCCGACGGCGACCCCGTGGAGGCCGCCCTGCGCGCCGGGGTCGACGCCGGCTACGACGTCATCGTCACCACCGGCGGCACGGGCATCTCGCCCACCGACCGCACCCCCGAGGCGACCCGCCGCGTCATCGACCACGAGGTGCCGGGCATCGCCGAGGCCATCCGGGCCTTCGGCCGGGAGAAGGTGCCGACGGCGGCGCTCTCCCGGGGCCTGGCCGGAGTGGCGGGCGGCACGCTGATCGTCAATCTGCCCGGCTCCAGCGGCGGCGTGAAGGACGGCCTCGCCGTCCTGGAGCCGCTGCTCGTCCACGCCGTCGAGCAGCTCCGGGGCGGCGACCACCCCAGACCCGGCACCGGGGGTGCGAGCTGAACAGCCCATCCTGGCCCGTGGAGCTGGTGGACGGCGACATCGTCCTCAGGCCGATAAAGCTGCGCGACCAGCGGGTATGGCGTGAGGTCAACCGGCGCAACCGCGACTGGCTGCGCCCCTGGGAGGCGACGATTCCGCCGCCCACGCCCGGCGGGCCGATGGCGCACCGCCCGACTTTCCGCCAGATGGTCCGCCACCTGCGGTCGGAGGCGAACGCGGGCCGGATGCTGCCCTTCGTCATCGAGTACCAGGGGCGGCTGGTCGGGCAGTTGACGGTCGCCGGGATCACCTGGGGCTCGATGTGCTCGGGCCACGTCGGCTACTGGGTGGACGAGTCGGTGGCCGGCCGCGGTGTGATGCCGACGGCGGTGGCGCTCGTCACCGACCACTGTTTCCGCACCGTCGGACTGCACCGTGTCGAGATCTGCATTCGCCCCGAGAACGGACCCAGCCGCCGGGTCGTGGAGAAACTCGGATTCCGCGAGGAGGGTCTGCGCCCCCGCTATCTCCACATCGACGGGGCCTGGCGCGACCATCTCGTCTTCGCCCTCACGGCGGAGGAGGTGCCGGACGGGTTGCTGAGGCGCTGGCAGCGGGCACGATCGCAGAGTAATCCGGGAATGCGGCACCACCCCGGAAATTGAATAAGTGTTCGAAAATGATCGACTGGTGACCATCTCAGGGCAATGAATTCCCGGCCTGGGCGGTCTGCTGATCGCATCCATCACAAGAAAAGTTCGAAATATCAGCCAGATCGTGCGACACACCGGCTCAATTGGCAGATGGCCTCACGCAAACCCCTCTACGGTGTGAGGCGTGAGCAGCAGCGGCCTCATCTACGCAGTCATCGTCGGGGCCTGGGCCGCCTACTTGGTGCCGATGTGGCTCCGTAGGCAGGACGAGCTGAACGAGGCCCGTCCGACGGAACGCTTCAGCACCGCCATCCGGCTGCTGTCCGGACGGGCGGGAATGGAGCGCCGGTACGCCAAGGACCGGGCGCGCTCCACCGACGAGGGGGAGCAGGGCGCCGACGACCTGGACGCCGCCACCGACTCGGTGGACGTCCGGGCCTTCGCCGTGTCCAAGACCCGGCCCCAGACCCAGGCACCCGTACCGTCGCCCGGCACCGAACAGCCGGCCCGCCCGGCGGCCCCCGAACCCCAGGCCCGCCAGTCGCCCGCACCGCACGCGGCGATGTCCGGACGCCCCCGGGAACGGGTCCCCGCGGCCCGGCGCAGCGCCTCGGCACAGGCGAACGAGGCGGCCGCGGCACGAGCCCGGCGCTCGAAAGTGCTCGCGCGCCGTCGGCGCACCACCACCATGCTGTTCGCCGCCTTCACCCTCGGCGCGATCGTCGCCGCGGTCGGAGGGCTCGCCTTCCTGTGGGCGCCCGGCGTGCCCGCGGTCATGCTCAGCGTCTACATCGCCTACCTGCGCTCCCAGGAGCGCCGCCGCTTCGCCTACCAGATGGACCGCCGCATGGCCGAGGCCGCGGCGCAGCGCCTGCGCGAGCGGAGCCGCCAGCCCCGCCGTCGCGCCCCGGCCGACGAGAGCGACGACCCGGAGGAGGGACCCGAGCCGGTGACCGACCCCGGCCTGTCGGCCCTCGCGGCGGACCGGCGCGCCCTCGTCGAGCAGACCGACCACGCGGAGTGGGTCGACCAGCAGCGCGAGCGGCAGCGCCGGCCCTGCCAGGGCGGCGACAGCTGGGAGCCGGTGCCGGTGCCCCTGCCGACGTACGTGACCGCCCCGGTCGCACCGAGGGCCACCAGTGACGTGGATCTCGGCGCCCCCGACACCTGGAGCTCGGCGCGGTCGAGCTCGGTCACCCCGAATGCGGAGACCGAGTCCGCCGCGGACCGCCCCGGCGAGCCGCAGCCCCCCGCCCAGGACACGGACGACGACGGGGACGGCGACGGACGCAGCGACGCCCGCCGGGCCGCCTCGGCCCGACGGGCCCGCGAGCGCGGCCGCACCCCGCTGTTCGACCAGTACGAGGACGGGGATCGGCCCCGGGCCGCCAACGAATAGGCTCACGAAGCCGCAGGTGACGGCCCCTGGGGAACGGATTTCCAAGCAGGCCGATCGGAGTGCTAAAGTTTCACTCGTTGCAAGGGCCTGTGGCGCAGTCCGGTAGCGCACCTCGTTCGCATCGAGGGGGCCAGGGGTTCAAATCCCCTCAGGTCCACGCAGCTCAGAGCCCCGGTCGGGAAACCGACCGGGGCTCTGACGTGTGTTCAGGGCCTGATCGGTGAGCCGGCGACGCTGGTGGCCCGCGCCGGTGACACGGGCCACAGTGCGGACCGCCGTTGAGCATCCGTCAGCCGGTGGTCCTCAAGTCCTTCGCGAAGCAGCGGCTCGACTCGTACAGGCGGTAGTAGCCGAACTTGGCGCAGGGCTCGTAGCCGCTGGACGTGTACAGGGCTATGGCCTCCGGCTGCTTGGTGCCGGTCTCCAGGACCATGCGGATCCGGCCGGCCGTGCGGGCGTCCTCCTCCAGGGCGGCGAGGATGCGCCGGGCCAGGCCCCTGCCGCGCATGCCGTCGATCACGTACATGCGCTTCAGCTCGGCGTCGCCGTCGAGGTTGCCCTCGTCGTTGATGTCCTGGGCCCGCCAGCCGCCCGAGGCGACGGGGGTGCCGTGCTCGTCGTACGCGATCAGGTAGACGCCGTGGGGCGGGTCGAAGTCCGCGGCGGCCATGGGCGTGGCGTCGCCGTCGTCGCCGTAGCGGACGGCGTACTCGGCCTGGACCTGGTCGTTCAGCTTCATGGCGTCGGGGTGGTCGAAGGAGACCCGGCGTATGTGCATGGCCGCTACCGTATTCGATCCGGAACTGGACCTCGTCCAGCGTGCCGGTATCGTGCCCGGGTGCTCACTGTGACCTCTGTGAATGTGAACGGGCTGCGTGCCGCCGCGAAGAAGGGCTTCGTGGAGTGGCTGGCGGAGACCGAAGCCGATGTGCTGTGCCTCCAGGAGGTGCGCGCCGAGCCGGAGCAGCTGCCCGGGCACGTCCGCGCGCCCGAGGGATGGCATGTCGTGCACGCGCCCGCCGCCGCCAAGGGCCGGGCCGGGGTGTCCCTGTACAGCCGCCGCGAGCCCGACCGGGTGCGGATCGGCTTCGGGTCCGACGAGTTCGACGGCAGCGGGCGGTACGTCGAGGCCGACCTGCCCGGCGTCACCGTCGCCTCCCTCTACCTTCCCTCCGGCGAGGTCGGCACCGAGCGGCAGGACGAGAAGGAACGCTTCATGGGCGAGTTCCTCGCCCATCTGAAGGAGCTGCGGGAGCGTGCCGCCGCCGAGGGGCGCGAAGTGCTCGTCTGCGGCGACTGGAACATCGCCCACCAGCGGGCAGACCTGAAGAACTGGCGCGGCAACCAGAAGAACTCCGGGTTCCTGCCGGAGGAGCGGGAGTGGCTGACCCGGGTCCTCACTCCCGAGGACGGCGGATACGTCGACGTCGTCCGCGCGCTCCACCCGGACACCGAGGGGCCGTATTCGTGGTGGTCGTATCGAGGGCGGGCTTTCGAGAACGATTCGGGTTGGAGGATCGATCTCCACGTGGCCACCCCCGGGCTAGCCAAGCGGGCGGTCAAGGGCTTCGTGGAGCGTGCGGCCAGCCATGACGAACGGTGGTCGGATCATGCTCCCGTGACGGTCGTCTTCGGAATGTGACATGGGTGGGGGTGCCAGACATCTGGCGTTCCCCCACATGTCGCAGGGCAGATCAAGTACGAGACTCGATCGTGAAGGTCAGGCGTGAAGTATCGGGTCCGGTCAGTCGCTTCGGTCCGCCGCCCGACCGCCCCTTGACGACTATGACGCGGACTCCGTCCTTGAGGAGCTGCCCCCGAGTCACCTCCCCGTCCGTGGCGAACGCCTCGCGATAGTGGCTGACGGTGTACTCGTTGAGCCAGTCGGCGCGGATGCCGGCGGGAGCAGTGCAGGTCGTGCCCCGGGCAGAAGCACGGCAGACGTAGTCGCCGTATGCACACGCCTTTCGTGCGGCGAAGTACATGCGGCCACCGCACCCGGCGCAGTGCGCGACCCCAATCAGCAGCGCCGTCTCCCGGCGCTTGCGGCGAGGGCCGTTCGAGCGGGCCTTGAGGGTGTCCTGGAGCGCCTGAAACTCCTCTTCGCTCAGCAGCGGAGGACCGATCAGTACCGGTGAGCCGTCAGCGTTGCGGACTGTCTTCCCCTTGTGCACACGGTGGCCCATCAGCGCCGGGGTCCGAAGGATCTTGCACAGGCTGCCTGCTGTCCAGCGGTACCGCTCGAAGTCGCGTCCGTGGCGCCGCCCACCCGTGGGGCGTCCCTGAAGGTATGCATGGCGATCACGTGGCACCAGGACGCCCGCGATCTCGAGTTCGTGAGCGATGGCGACGAGGGACCGTCCCGAGTGGACACCGTTCACGATCGCGCGGACCACGGTGACGGTTTCGGGGTCAGGTACGAGACTCCATCCGACGCCGGAGGCGTGCGGTGACTTCTTGTACCCGAATGGCACCAGGCCGCCGCCGTATCGGCCTGCGGCGCGCAGCACTTCGTGAGCGCTGGTGAGACGGGCAGAAATGGCGCGCGCTTCTTGCTCCGCTGCGTGGGCCAGATCCATGCAACGGCGGACAGCGTCGCCAGCGGCCTGCGGAGTGATCACCAGCGGCCGATGCTCCTCAGGCATTCCGAAGACGAGTGTGATGGAGTTCCGCCGACTCCACTCGATCAACTCGGACATGTGGAGCACCGATCGTACGGCGCGATCCACATGCGACCACACGATGGCTTCATACGCGTCCGGGCGCTGGAGCCAGGACGACAGGGAGGGCCTCTCGAAGGGGGACAGAAGGCGTGCGGACACCCCGAGGTCAGAGGCTTCGGCGATCAGCGTGAAACCCAGTTGTCGGGCACACAACTGGATCGAGGTGCGCTGCCTGGTGGGCGAGGTGGTCACTGCTGTCAGGCAGCTGAGGCGCACGGCTCCGAGAGCTCGCAGATTTTCGATCGGAGTCGAAGCCGGTCGGGATGGCTGCGACGCTCCTCGTAAGTGTCGGCCACACCCCGGGACTGGTCGCACAGTCGCCGGGGCCTTTTCGATCTCACTCTGGGAGTGCGAACGTGGTTTCGTCGGTGCTTTCCTAGAAGCTGCCTCGATTGGGTGAATCCCTCTGCACGGCTGGATATTTGAGGCGTGATGGTCCTCGACGGCTAGTCCTGTCTGTGCATCCTGCGGTCCAGCGCCAGGGACAGTTCCGCCTCCACCACGCTCCGGGCCAGTGGGCGCAGGCGGGGCAGGTCCTCGGGGGAGGCGTGGCGGAGGACCAGGGTGGTGAAGAGTTCGGCGAGGGCGTCGGCGTGGATGCGGACCTGTTGGGCGGCGGCGAGGACCTCCGCGAGGGGGATGCCCTCGTGGACCAGGGCCGAGGAGACGTCCAGGAGGCGGCGGCTGACGTGGACGATCTCTCCGCCGTCGGTGCCGAGGTAGCCGAGTTCCATCGCGGCGGCGAGGTTCTCCGGTGTGGCCTCGCCGGCGAAGTGGTCGGCGAGTTCCTCGGGGGTGAGGTGGACCGGCTCCTCCTCGGTGGGGCCGCCGACGCCCAGCAGGTCGCCGACGTCGCGGCCGTGGTCGAAGGCCTCCGCCAGTTCCGCGATGCCGCTGAGGGTGTGGCCGCGCTCCAGCAGGGCCGTGATCGTGCGCAGCCGGGCCAGGTGCTGGTCGTCGTACCAGGCGATGCGGCCCTCGCGGCGTGGTGGCGGGATCAGCTTGCGTTCGCGGTAGAAACGCAGGGTGCGCACTGTGATCCCGGCGAGGCGGGCCAGCTCTTCCATGCGGTATTCACGCTTCTCGGCCACCTGGGCACCTTAAGGCGTACCAGGGGTAACTTTCCTCGCCCCGCCCCCTACCCATCAGTACGCAGCTGCCCTACGCTCCCATTGCGCCAGTGTTCACTGGCATGGTTCTGGTGGTGTGTGGAGGTGTCGGCATGGGCGAGCGCGAACACGAGCATGTGCGGGTCGCGGTGGTCGGGTCCGGGTTCGGCGGGCTGGGGGCCGCCGTGCGGCTGCGCCGCGAGGGCGTCACCGACTTCGTCGTCCTGGAGCGGGCGAGCGGTGTCGGCGGCACCTGGCGGGACAACAGCTACCCGGGGTGCCGGTGTGACGTGCCGTCCCATCTGTACTCGTTCTCCTTCGCGCCCAACCCCGACTGGCCGCGCGCCTTCTCGGGACAGGAGCACATCCGCGCCTACCTGGAGCATGTGACGGACGTGTTCCGGCTGCGCCCGCACATCCGCTTCGACTCGGAGGTGAAGCGGATGAGCTGGAACGCCGAGCGGCTGTGCTGGGACATCGAGACCAGCAGCGGAAGCCTGTCGGCGGACATGGTCGTGTCGGCGACCGGGCCGCTGTCGGACCCGAAGATCCCGGACATCCCGGGGCTGGACTCCTTCCCGGGCAAGGTCTTCCACTCGGCCCGCTGGGACCACGACTGCGACCTGCGCGGCAAGCGCGTCGCCATGGTGGGGACCGGGGCCTCGGCCGCCCAGATCGTGCCCGCCGTCCAGCCCGAGGTCTCACGCCTGACGCTGTTCCAGCGCACCCCGCCCTGGGTCATGCCCCGCGTCGACCGGAACATCAGCGACGCCGAGCGGTGGCTGCACCGGCAGCTGCCCTTCACCTCGCAGATCAGGCGCGGGCTGCTGTGGGGCATCCGGGAGTTGCAGGTCCAGGCGTTCACCAAGCATCCGAAGCAGCTCGGCCTCGTCGAGGAGCTGGCCCGGCGCAACATGGCCCGCTCGATCAAGGACCCGGCGCTGCGGGCGAAGCTCACCCCGGACTACCGCATCGGCTGCAAGCGGATCCTGCTGTCCAGCGACTACTACCCGGCGCTCGCGCAGCCCAACGTGGACGTGGTCGCGAGCGGGCTCGCCGAGGTCCGCGGGTCCACCCTGGTCGCGGCCGACGGCAGTGAGGCCGAGGTGGACGCGATCGTCTTCGGCACCGGTTTCCACGTCACCGACATGCCCATCGCCGAGCGGGTCGTGGGCGCCGACGGGCGGACCCTCGCCGAGACCTGGAAGGGCGGCATGGAGGCCCTGCGCGGCGCCTCGGCGGCCGGCTTCCCCAACTGGATGACGATCATCGGGCCCAACACCGGCCTCGGGAACTCCTCGATGATCCTCATGATCGAGTCCCAGCTGAACTACCTGGCCGACTACGTCCGTCAACTGGACGTCCTCGGAGGCCGGGTGGCCCTGGACGCCCGCCCGGACGCGGTGCGCGCCTGGAACCACCGGGTGCAGGAGCGCATGAAGCGCACCGTGTGGAACACCGGCGGCTGCACCAGCTGGTACCTCGACGCGAGCGGCCGCAACACCACCATCTGGCCCGGTACGACCGGCGAGTTCCGGCGGGCGACACGGCGCGTCGACCTCGCGGAGTACGACGTCCTGCGGGCGCCCGCGGCCAGGCAGAGCATCGGGTCGCAGGAGAAGGCCGGGGTGGAAGCGTGAGCCGCCTCCTGCACGTCGACTCCGGCCCCTACGCCCCGCCCGCCCCGGCGCGTGAACTGACCGCAGTCTCGGCCGACGGCGCCCGGCTGCACGTCGAGGTCCATGGGCCCGAGGGCGCGCCCGCCGTCGTCCTGGCCCACGGCTGGACCTGCTCCACCGCGTTCTGGGCGGCGCAGATCCGCGACCTGGCCGCGGACCACCGGGTCATCGCCTTCGACCAGCGCGGACACGGGCGCAGCCCGGCGAGCCCGGCGTGCAGCCCCGAGGCGCTCGCCGACGATCTGGAAGCCGTGCTCCAGGCGACCCTCGCGCCCGGCGAACAGGCTGTGGTCGCCGGGCACTCCATGGGCGGGATGACCGTCATGGCGGCCTCCGCGAGAGCCGCGTTCCGCGCGCACGCGGCGGCGGTCCTGCTGTGCAGCACGGGCAGTTCGCAGCTGGTCGCGGCTTCCACCGTCGTGCCGATGAGGGCGGGGCGGGTGCGGACCTGGCTGACCCGGCGCATCCTCGGCTCCCGTGCCCCGCTCGGGCCGGTCACACCGCTGGCGCGCCGGATCCTCAAGTACGGGACCGTGGGCCCCGGTTCGGCCCCGCACATGATCGAGGCGTGCGCCCGGATCGTGCACGCCTGCCCCCGCAAGGTCCGCTACTCCTGGTCGCAGGTGCTGGATCTGCTGGACCTGGACCACGGCGTGCGGGAGCTGGACGTGCCCACGGCCGTGATCGTCGGGACGGCGGACCGGCTGACGCCGCCGGGGCAGGCCCGGGCTCTGGCCGCCGCGCTGCCGCACTGCACCGGCATCGTCGAACTGCCCGGCATCGGCCACATGACGCCCATCGAGGCGCCTGAACTGGTCACCGACACCATCCGGGAACTCGTCCGCACACACGTCCAGGTCGTATCCGAGGAGAGCGCATGAGCAGGGTGAGCCTTGAGGGGAAGGTCGCCGTGGTGACCGGGGCGGCGCGCGGGGTCGGGGAGTTGCTGGCCCGCAAGCTCTCCGCTCGCGGGGTGAAGGTGGCGCTGGTCGGCCTGGAGCCGGACGGGCTCAAGCAGGTGTCCGGGCGGCTGCACAGCGACAGCGACCACTGGCACGCCGACGTCACCGACCACGAGGCGATGGCCCGGGTCGCCGGTGAGGTCGAGGAGCGCTTCGGGAGGGTCGACATCGTCGTCGCCAACGCCGGTGTCGCGACCGGCGGGCCCTTCGCCGACTCCGACCCGGAGTCCTGGCGCCGGGTGATCGAGGTCAATCTGATCGGCTCGGCGGTGACCGGCCGCGCCTTCCTGCCGTCGCTGCTGCGGAGCCGGGGGTATCTGCTGCAGATCGCGTCCCTCGCCGCGATCACCCCGGCTCCGATGATGACCGCGTACTGCGCGTCCAAGTCGGGCGTGGAGGCGTACGCGCACAGCCTGCGTGCCGAGGTCGGGCACCGGGGCGTGAAGGTGGGCGTCGGGTACCTGTCGTGGACCGACACCGACATGGTGCGCGGGGCCGACCAGGACGACGTCATGCGGGAGTTGAGGCAGCGGCTGCCCTGGCCGTCCAACAAGACCTACCCGCTGGGGCCGGCCGTGGACCGGCTCGTGGAGGGGATCGAGCGCAGGTCGAGCCATGTGTACGGGCAGCGGTGGCTGCGGGGGATGCAGGGCGTGCGCGGTTACCTGCCCGCGGTCATCGGGACGGTGGGCCAGCGCGAGATGCGGCGGTTCGCGGACCGGCTGACGGGCATGCGCACGGGCCTGGTCGGGGCCGGTGGAGCGGCCGACGAGCAGCAGCGCACTACGCTCCGTAAGTGATCGACATGCGTAGCGTCACGGCCCGTGTGAATCTGGACGAGCCAGATCCCCTCACCCCCAACGGGAGTGAACCCACATGGGTATGAAGGACCAGTTCCAGGAGAAGTCCGAGCAGTGGCAGAACCAGGCTCGCCAGAAGGCGGAGCAGGCTCGCGAGCAGGTGCCGGGCCGCGACCGCCGGCGTGACGAGGACATGGACCCCTCGCAGCCGCAGCGCGACCGTGAGCGCACGGAGCCGCAGCGCGACCGTGAGCGCGAGCAGGAGGACCGCTTCGACCAGGACTTCGACGCCTGACGTAGCGTGCTGAGCGGACTGGGGCGCCCCCGTGCGGGACGCCCCTTTCCCGTGTGTCACCTCAGGGCCGGCGTGTGTGAGCTCAGGGCCGGGCGTGTGTGACCTCAAGGCCGGGCGTGTGTGACCTCCGGGCCCGGGCTGTGTGTCACGTCCCGGCCCCGGGCGTTCACGTCCTGGGCGGCAGCTTCGGACGGGAGCGGTCGGGTACGTCGCTGTAGGTCGGCGGCGTCGCCGGCGGGTTGCTCTCCAGCAGTCCGAGCGCCAGCTCCACCGCGTCGGTCAGCTGGGCGTGCCGCCCCTCCGCCCAGTCCAGCGGGGTGCGCAGGACGTCGATGTCGGGGGAGACGCCCTTGTTCTCCACCGACCAGCCGTACGCCTCGAACCAGGCCGCGTTCATCGGCACCGTGATCACCGTGCCGTCGCCCAGCTCGTGGCGGCCGGTCATGCCGACCACTCCTCCCCAGGTGCGCTGCCCCACGACCGGGCCGAGCTTCAGCAGCTTGAACGCGGCGGTGATCATGTCGCCGTCGGAGGAGGTCGCCTCGTCGGCCAGGGCCACCACCGGGCCGCGCGGCGCGTTCGAGGTGTACGACACCGGCTGGGCGTCGCGGGTCAGGTCCCAGCCCAGGATGGTCCGGCTCAGCGTCTCGATGACCAGCTCGCTGATGTGACCGCCGGCGTTGCCGCGCACGTCCACGATCAGGGCGGGCCGGGACACCTCCATGCGCAGATCGCGGTTGAACTGCGCCCAGCCCGAGCCGCCCATGTCGGGGATGTGCAGATAGCCGCAGCGTCCGCCGCTCAACTCGCGTACCACCGCCCGGCGTTTGGCCACCCAGTCCTGGTAGCGCAGCGGCCGCTCGTCGACGAGCGGGACGACGGCGACCCGCCGGGGCGGGCCACCGCCCTCAGCCGGGCTCTTCGCCAAGGCCTCCACCGGGCTCCCGGCCGGGCTCTCCGCCGGGCTCCCGGCCAAGCCCTCCGCCGGGCTCTCCGCCAAGGCCTCCGCCGGGCTCCCGGCCAAGCCCTCCGCCGGGCTCTCCGTCAAGCCCTCCGCCGGGCTCCCGGCCAAGCCCTCCGCCAAGCCCTCCGCCGGGTCGAAGGTCAGCTCCACCGTCGTGCCGCCCGCGCCGGCCAGCAGCGGGTAGGGGCCGGCGTCCGGATCCACCGGGCGGCCGTCCACATGGGTGAGGACCGCGCCCTCCCGGATGCCCGAACCGGCCAGCGGGGAGCGGGCCTTGGAGTCGGAGGAGTCTCCGGGCAGGATCCGCTTCACGGTCCAGCCGCCGTTCCTGCGGACGAAGTTGGCGCCCAGCAGGCCCTGCCGGCGCTGGTAGTGCGGCGGGCCCTCGTTGCGCCGGGCGGCGGTGACGTAGGCGTGGGAGGTGCCCAGTTCGCCGAGGACCTCGCGGAGCAGGTCGGCGAACTCGTCGGGGGAGGCGACCCGTTCGACCAGGGGGCGGTACTGGTCGAGCACCCCGTCCCAGTCGATGCCGCACATGCCCGGATCCCAGAAGTGGGCCCGGATCAGCCGCCCGGCCTCCTCGTACGACTGCCGCCACTCCGCCGCCGGGTCGACCGTGTGCAGGATGCGGCGCGCGTCGATCCACACGGTGGAGTCGCTGTCGCCCTGCTCGGTGGCCGGGACCGCGCGCAGTTCGCCCTCGTCGACGATCACCAGCCGGCTGCCGTCGCCGCTGACCGCGAACCAGTCGAGGTGCTGGGCGAGTTCGGTCTTCCTGGCCTTGGTGATGCCGAAGTGCTCCAGGGTCGGCCGGCCGGTGGTGTCGTCCGGGTTGGCGAACGTCTCGCCGAGGGCGCCCGAGATCGGCCAGCGCAGCCACACCAGCCCGCCGCCCGCCACCGGGTGCAGCGCGGAGTACTTGGAGGCGGCCACCGGGAACGGCGTGACACGGCTCTCCAGCCCCTCGGCCTCGACGGTCACGGCCCCGTTGTCGCCGTTGTCGTCGTCCTCCACCGGGTCCAGGCCCCCGGCGGCCGGGCGGCCCTCCGGGTTCACCGCGAACGGGGAGGGCGTCGCGGAGGACAGCGGTACGAGGTACGGGCGGCAGCCCAGTGGGAAGGACAGGTCGCCGGTGTGCACGTCGTAGACGGGGTCGAAGCCGCGCCAGGACAGGAAGGCGAGGTAGCGGCCGTCGCGCGTGAAGACCGGGTTCTCGTCCTCGAAGCGGCCGTTGGTCACGTCGACGATCAGCCGGTCGGCGAGCCGGGCCATTTTGATCTGCCGCAGGGTCCGCCCGATGCCCGGGTGCGACCAGGTCAGCCATGCCCCGTCCGGTGAGAACGCGAGGTCGTGCACGGGCCCGTTGACCGACCGGATCAGCTCGGTGACCTCCCCGCCGGAGCCCTCCGTGACGTCGACGAGGAGGAGCCGGCCGTCGTGCGAGGCGATCGCCAGCCGCTCGCCCTCCGGGTCCGAGACCAGCTCGCGGACCCGGCCCAGTGCGGCCCGGGCCGGCCGCCGGGGTGCCCGTTCGCCGCTCGCCCGGGGCAGGGAGGCGATCTCGATCGCGTCCTCGCCCTCCGCGTCCGTCACGTACGCCACCCGCCCGCTCGCGCCGAGCATCTCGGGCAGCCGCACCCGGACGCCGGGGGTGTCGGTGAGGGTGCGGGCGGGGCCGTCCCGGTGGGTCAGCCAGTACAGGCTGCCGCGTACCACGACGGCACTGGCCCGCCCGGTCTCGTCGACGGAGAGCCCGTCGACGTGCCGGGAGGCCGCGACCTGGTAAGGGCGCCGGCCCGTCCGCGGCCCGCTCAGCCGTACGTCCAGCCGGCGCGGCCCGGAGCCCGGGGACAGGTCGTCGACGATCCACAGGTCGCCCGCGCACTGGTACACCACCCGGGCGCCGTCGCTCGCGGCGTGCCGGGCGTAGAAGGCATCGTGGTCGGTGTGCCGGCGCAGGCCGGAGCCGTCGTAGGCGATGGAGTAGAGGTTGCCGACGCCCTCGTGGTCGGAGAGGAACGCGATGCGGCCGCCGACGAACATCGGGGAGTGCAGATGGCCGTCGAGGCCTTCGAGGAGCCGTTCGCCGTGCAGCCAGAGCCGGCCGGTGGCGCCGCCGCGGTAGCGCTTCCATGAGGCCGGTTCGTGGGGCGGGGTGCCGGTGAGGAGCAGGGAGGTGCGCTCCCCGGCGACGTCGGCGACCTGGATGTCGGCGACCGGCCCCCAGGGCAGTTTGCGGCCCGGGTCGCCGGCGGGGGAGATCTTGTAGGCCCAGGTGTAGTAGGAGAAGGGTTCGCCGTGCGAGGCCACGGCCAGGATCTCGCCCTCCGGGGTCCAGCCGCAGACGCGGGTGTCGGCGCTGCCCCAGTGGCTCACCTGGCGGCCCGGGCCGCCGTCCACCGGGACGACGTGGACCTCGGGCACCAGGCTGCGCCAGCTCGTGCAGGCGAGGTGGCGGCCGTCGGGCGAGAAGCGGGGGTGGCCCGCCTTGGTGCGGTCGGCGGTGAGCCGCCAGGCCCGGCCGGGGGCGTCGAGCGGGGCGAGCCAGAGGTCGTCCTCGGCCACGAAGCACAGCAGGTCGTCACGGAGGTGTGGCAGACGCAGATAGGTCACGTCCTCATGCTTTGCCGGGGGACGGACCAGGGCAACTCAAGGCATAAGCCTGCCCATGACCCAGCGCACGTACGAAACGGTTTCGTTTTCATGGAGGGTGCGCTATCTTCGTGCTGTACGAAACCGTGTCGTTCGCAGTCAGGAAGGTGAGAGAGATGACTGAGGTCGCCGCCGCGCGTCGCAGTCGGATCACCCCCGAGCGAGAGGCCGAGCTCTACACGGCCGTGCTCGACCTGCTCCGCGAAGTCGGCTACGACGCCCTCACCATGGACGCCGTGGCAGCGCGCACCCGGTCCAGCAAGGCCACCCTCTACCGCCAGTGGGGCGGCAAGCCCGAGCTGGTGGCGCAGGCGATCCGGCACAACAAGCCGGGCAACACCTCCGACATCGACACCGGGTCCCTCCGGGGCGACCTGCACGCCCTCACCTCCCGTGAGGACGACTGCACCATGCAGCAGAACGCCGCGCTGATGCGGGGCCTGTTCATGGCGGTGCACGCCAATCCGGACCTCCTCCAGGCGTTCAAGGAACTTCTCGTGGAGCCGGAGATGGAGGAGTTCCACCGGGTGGTGCGGCGGGCCGTCGACCGAGGCGAGGTCCGCGCCGACTGTCCGGCGCTGGGCTACTTCATGCACCTGCTCATCGGTGCGTTCGTGACGCGCACGCTGATCGACGACCAGCCGCCGACACAACAGTTCCTCATCTCGTACATCGACGCCGTGGTCCTCCCCGCCCTCGGCGTGCCCACCGAGTAGTCCCCCTCAGCTAGCCCCTACCTGACGTCTCCGCTCACGTCGTCGGGCTGATGACCCCTGCCCTGAAGATCCCACGACTGACCGGGAGTACGCCCTCGTGGCCACTTTCCTCTACAAACTCGGCCGGCTCTCGTTCCGGCGGCGGCATTTCGTCGCCCTGATATGGGTGGCCCTGCTGACCCTCGCCGGTGTCGGCGCGGCCAGTGCCCCCACCGCGGGCAACAGCTCGTTCTCCATTCCCGGCACCGAGGCCCAGAAGGCCTTCGACCTGCTGGAGCAGCGCTTCCCCGGCACCAGTGCCGACGGGGCCACCGCACGCGTCGTCTTCAAGGCGCCGAGCGGCGAGAAGATGACCGACCCCGGCAACAAGGCGGCGGTCCAGGACACGGTGAAGGAGCTGTCCGACGGCTCCGAGGTCGTCCGCGTCACCGACCCGTACCAGGCGAAGGCCGTAAGCAAGGACGGCACGATCGCCTACGCGCAGGTGTCGTACAAGGTCTCCGGCATGGAGCTGGACGACGCGGCGAAGGACGCCCTGAAGGACAGCGCGCAGGACGCGCGCAAGGCCGGGCTGACCGTCGAGATCGGCGGTGACGCGCTCCAGGCGGTCCCGCACACCGGCTCCAGCGAGATCATCGGCATCGCGGTCGCCGCGGTCGTCCTGGTCATCACCTTCGGCTCGCTGGTGGCGGCCGGGCTGCCGCTGCTGACGGCGCTCATCGGCGTGGGCATCGGCGTCTCCGCCATCACGGGCCTGGCCAGTGCGCTGGACCTCGGCTCGACCACCTCCACCCTCGCGATGATGATCGGCCTGGCCGTCGGCATCGACTACGCCCTGTTCATCGTCTCCCGCTACCGCGCCGAACTGACCGAGGGCCGCGAACGCGAGGAGGCGGCGGGCCGGGCCGTCGGCACGGCCGGTTCCGCGGTGGTCTTCGCCGGCCTGACCGTGGTCATCGCGCTGGTGGGCCTGTCCGTCGTCAACATCCCCATGCTGACGAAGATGGGCATCGCGGCGGCGGGCACGGTGGCCATCGCGGTGCTGATCGCCCTGACGATGGTGCCGGCACTGCTCGGATACGCGGGCCGGAAGGTGAAGCCGATGGGGGAGAAGGGCAAGCTCCTCGGCCGGGCGAAGAAGCAGGACGAGCAGAACAAGCAGGCCGAGCCGGCCAAGCCGAACCTGGGCACCCGCTGGGCGAGCTTCGTCGTACGCCGTCCGGTGGCGGTCCTGCTGCTCGGCGTCGTCGGCCTCGGCGCGGCGGCCGTCCCGGCGGCCTCCCTGGAACTGGGCCTGCCCGACGACGGCTCCCAGGCCACCTCCACCACCCAGCGCCGCGCCTACGACCTGCTGTCCGAGGGCTTCGGACCGGGCTTCAACGGCCCGCTGATGGTCGTCGTCGACGCGAAGGACAGCGACGACCCCAAGGCGGTCTTCGCCGAGACCGGCGACCGGATCAAGGGCCTGAAGGACGTCGTCACCGTCACGCCTGCGCAGCCCAACAAGGCCGGTGACACCGCCACCATCACCGTGATCCCCGACTCCAAGCCGTCCTCCGTCACGACGGAGAACCTGGTGCACGGCATCCGGGACGCGGGCACGGGCATCAAGGCCGACACGGACGCGAACGTCCTGGTCACCGGCAGCACGGCGATGAACATCGACGTCAGCGAGAAGCTCAACGACGCGCTGGTGCCCTATCTGGTGCTGGTCGTCGGCCTGGCCTTCCTCCTGCTGATCGTGGTCTTCCGCTCGATCCTGGTCCCGCTGAAGGCGGCCCTCGGCTTCCTGCTGTCGGTGATGGCGGCCCTCGGCGCGGTCGTCGCGGTCTTCCAGTGGGGCTGGCTGTCCGGCCTGATGGGCGTCGAGCAGACCGGACCGGTCATGTCGATGATGCCGATCTTCATGGTCGGCGTGGTCTTCGGCCTGGCGATGGACTACGAGGTGTTCCTCGTGACCCGGATGCGGGAGGCGTACGTCCACGGTGAGGAGCCCACGCAGGCCGTGGTCACCGGGTTCCGGCACGGCGCACGGGTCGTCACCGCCGCAGCCGTCATCATGATGGCCGTGTTCGCCGGCTTCATCGGCTCGTCCGAGTCCATGGTCAAGATGATCGGCTTCGGCCTCGCGATCGCGGTGTTCTTCGACGCGTTCGTCGTCCGCATGGCCATCGTCCCGGCCGTCCTGGCGCTCCTCGGCCGCAAGGCCTGGTGGCTGCCCAAGTGGCTGGACCGGGTCCTGCCGAACGTCGACGTGGAGGGCGAGGGCCTGCGCGCCGCCTCCGGCGACGACGACGGCGACAGGGAACTGGTCCGCGTCTGACAGTCCGTGAAGACCGGCCGGTGAGGGCATCGTGGGGACGGTGCGCCCTCACCGGCCTTTCACTTGGGCACGTCGACTTCGGCCCACACTGTCTTGCGCGGGTGCGGACCCGGTGTCACGCCCCAGCGGTCGGCGAGGGCGGCCACGACGAGGAGGCCCCGGCCGGTGGTGGCGTCCGGGGCCGGCCGGGAGGGATGGGGAAGCCGGTCGCCGCGCGTGTCCGTGACCTCGATACGGAGGGTGCCGCCGACGACGTAGAGGGTCAGCCGGAAGTCCCGGCCGGGGACGCGCCCGTGTGTGGCGGCGTTGGTCGCGAGCTCGGCGATGATCTGCTCCGCAGGGCCCAAAGGCAGTCCCCACGCGCGGAGTTGCTCCGTGGCGAGGAGCCGGGCGAGCCGGGCTCCCCGAGGTGTGGGGGAGAGCAGAAGGCTGATGTTGCGGATGGTGGTCTCCTGGTTCATGTGACTCAGCGTGGCGGAGTCTGCGCGCAGCGATCGGCCGCAGCGGGTGTGCGTACCACTACTGTCCGGAGCTTGTTCGTGCTGTCTCGGCTGTCCCGGGCGTTGTACGGGTACGGCTGCGCGATGGAGGTGGGGCATGAACGAGGCTGTCGACGAGGCCGGCTGGGATGTCGAGCCGGGCGACGAGATCGAGCCGCTGGTCCAGGCGGTGGGGAAGCTGCTGAAGGTGTGCCGGGAGGCGGCGGGGATGCGGGTCGCCGAGTTGGGTGAGGTGCTCGGCTATGGCGAGGACATGATCCGCAAGATGGAACGAGGAGCGCGGATTCCGCGACCGGAGTACCTGGACAGGGCGGACCAGGTGCTGAACGCCCAGGGGCATCTGAGGGCGTTCATGAAGGACATGGAGAGGGCTCGGTATCCCAAGCGCGTTCGCGAACTTGCCCAGTTGGAGGAGCGGGCGGTGGAGATGTTGCTCTACAGCACGCATCACGTCCACGGCCTGTTGCAGACGCCCGAGTATGCGGAGGCGATGTTCGAGAACCGACTCCCGGCGCTCTCGCGAGACGTGGTGGAACGCGCCGTCGCAGCGCGGGTCGCTCGGAAGTCCGTCTTTGATCGGGACCCTGCTCCCGCTTTGAGTTTCGTCCAAGAACAGGTGACGCTCGAACGCCCCCTCGGGGGCAGAATGGTGTTGCGTCGACAACTCGAACACCTGCTGGAGGTGGGGGAGTTGCGGACCGTCTCGCTCCAGGTGATGCCGACTGATCGCGAGGAGCATGCCGGTATGCACGGGCTGATCGAAGTGCTGAGGTTCTCGGACGGCACAGGGGTCGGGCGTTCCGACGGTGCGTTCAACGGCCGCCCCGTTTCAAGCCCTCGGGACCTCAGGCTCCTTGAACTGCGCTATGGGATGATCCGGGCGCAGGCTCTCTCTCCGAGGGAGTCGCTGGCCTTCATTGAGCAAGCGCTGGGGAGACTATGAGCGCCACGGAACTCCACTGGGTCAAGAGCAGCTACAGCAGCGGACCTGACCCCGGCGACTGCGTCGAGGTCGCCCACACCCCCGCCATGATCCACATCCGGGACTCCAAGACCCCGGGGACTCCCCACGTGGCGGTCGCCTCCGCCACGTGGGTGTCGTTCCTCGCGTACGTCACCGACTGACTGTCGGCCCGGCCCGGGCTGCCTAAGCTGCCTGCGGGTGGAGGACCACCTTCGTGTAGCCCTCGACGCGCTTGTCGAACTTCTCGTACGCCGACGAAGCCTGGTCGAGCGGCAGCTCGTGCGAGACCACGAAGCTGGGCTTCGCACGGTCCTCGATGATCATGTCCCGCAGGTGGCGGTTGTACCGCTTGACGTTGCACTGCCCGGTGCCCATGCGGAGCCCCTTCTCGAAGAGGCGCCCGATGGAGACCATCAGCATGCCCTTCTTGGCCTGCTCGTCCGGACCGCCCGGGTCGCTCGGGACGTAGAGGCCGGGGATGCCGAGCGCGCCCGTCGGGCGGACCGTTTCGACCAGGGAGTTCAGAACGATCGCCGGTTCCTCGCGGTCCTCGCCCTGCGCCTGGGCCTGGTAGCCCACGGCGTCGATTCCCTTGTCGGTTCCCTGGCCGTCGGTCTGCTCCTTGATCTGCTCCGCCGGGTTGCCCTGGGTGAAGTCGATCGGGACCGTGCCGATCTCCTCGGCCTTCTGGAGACGTTCCGCCACCCGGTCGACCACGAACACCTTGCTCGCACCGCGCAGCATCGCGGAGTAGGCGGCCATCAGCCCGACCGGACCGGCGCCGTACACGGCGACCGTGTCACCGGGGCGTACGTCGGCCAGTTCGTTGCCGTGGTAGCCCGTCGGGAAGATGTCCGCGAGCAGGACGAAATCGGTCTCCTTCTCGGTGCCCTCCGGGAGCTTCAGGCAGTTGAAGTCGGCGTACGGGACCCGTACGTACTCCGCCTGCCCTCCGGTGTAGGGCCCCATCGCGACGTAGCCGTAGGCGCCGCCGGCGAAGCCCGGGTTCACCGTCAGGCAGAAGCCTGTGAAACCCGCCGAGCAGTTCTTGCAGAACCCGCAGGCCACGTTGAATGGCATGACCACCCGGTCGCCCTTGCTGAGGCTGGTGACCCCCTCTCCTGTCTCCTCGACGACCCCGAGGTTCTCGTGGCCGAACACGATGCCCGGCTCCGCGGCCGTGCGGCCCTCGTACATGTGCAGGTCGGAGCCGCAGATAGCCGTTGACGTGACCCGGACGAGTACATCGTTCGGGTGCTGAATCCGTGGATCCTCCACTTGCTCTATCGCTACCTCGAAGGGTCCCTTGTATACGACAGCCCTCATCGTCAAGCACCTCCATCTGTGCCGTGGCTCATATACCAGGCTGGTGCATGATGAGACGATTTGCACCCAGAGGAGAAAGGAAGTAGGGCTTTGTCACGTCGTATAGGCACCCTTCTCGTGGCGGTCTCCGGACTGTCCGGCACCACCTACCCGGTCGGGACCCGTGTGGCCATCCAGGGCACCGGCGGATCCGTCGACGGCTTCGTCGACGGCGACTGGCTGCCGCTCGCCTGGTGGGAGTTCGCCGATGTCCGGCCTGAGGAGGCCACCGGCTGAAACGGCCTCGCGTGTCCCGTACACGTACCGCTAGCGTGCGGGGCATGACGACGACAGCCGCCACTGACGCCGAGGGCTCCGGAGCCCACCCCCGATTCGCCGAGGCCCTGCGGGAACTCGGGATCGGGGATCTCGTGGGCCGCGTACGCCGCTTTCCCGACGCCACCCGCACTGCCGAGGAGGCCGCCGCCGCGATCGGGTGCGAGCTGAGCCAGATCTGCAAGTCGCTGATCTTCGCCGCGGACGGGGTGCCGGTGCTCGTGCTCATGGACGGGGCCTCCCGTGTCGACCTGGAGCTCGTCCGCAAGGAACTCGGCGCCGACAAGGTCACCCGGGCCAAGGTGGACGTCGTGCGGGAGACCACCGGGTACGCCATCGGCGGGGTGCCGCCCTTCGGGCACCGGACCAGGACCCGGGTGCTCGCCGACCGGTCCCTGCTGGAGCACGACGTCGTCTGGGCCGCGGCCGGCACGCCGTACGCCGTCTTCCCGATGGCCCCCGAGGATCTCGTCGCCCACGCCGGCGGCACCCTGGTGGACGTGCGCGAGCGCCCCGCGTGACCCCCCCTGGTCACCGCCGCCGTGCTGCTCGCCGCCGTCACCCACGCCAGCTGGAACGCCATCGCCCACAAGATCACCGACAAGCTGGCCGGGTTCGCGCTGATCTCGGGCGGGGGCGTCCTGATCGGGCTGGCCCTCGCGCCCTTCGTGGCCTTTCCGGCAGCCGCAGCATGGCCGTACCTGCTCGCCTCCGCCGCCGTTCACATCGCCTACTACGCCCTGCTGATGAAGTCCTTCCGGCTGGGCGACTTCGGGCAGGCCTATCCCATCGCCCGGGGCACCGCGCCGCTGGTCGTGACCCTGCTCGCCGCCCTCTTCGCCCACGAGGTACCCGACGGGTGGGGCGCCGCCGGGATCGCCCTGTCCTGCGCGGGGCTGACCGGCGTCGCCCTGTGGGGACTACGCGGGCGGCGGCCCGACTGGGCGGCGATCGGAGCGGCCCTGGCGACCGGGCTGACCATAGCGGTGTACACCGTCGTCGACGGGCTGGGCGTGCGGGCCTCCGGGTCCTCCCTCGGTTACATCGCCTGGCTGATGGCGGTGCAGGGGGTCGTCGTCCCGGCGTATGCCGTGTGGCACTGGCGCGGGGAGACCGTTGCCCAGCTCCGGCCCTTCGCCGGGGTCGGGCTGCTCGGCGCCGCGCTGTCCGTCACCGCCTACGCCCTCGTGCTGTGGGCCCAGACCAGGGCCGAACTCGCCCCCATCGCGGCCCTGCGCGAGTCATCGGTCAAGCTACGCCCATGCAGTAATAACTTGCCTGCGGCGGGTGGCTAACCGAGGCCGTTCCTCCTACCGACCCCTGATAGCTAGAGTCGAACGATTGCTCGATACCATGTTGCGGGCAGGGTGTGGGCGAGAGACGGATAGCGACCGCGATGAGCGGCAATCGTTTCGTGTTGCGATCAACTCCCACGTTGATCGGCTCGGTGCGCCTACGCTTGCCTGCAGACCCTGCCGAGTCGCACAACAACAGGAAGGCGCATAGACGGTATGTCAGCACCTACTGCACCACCGGTAACGATCCGTACGGGAGCTGTTCCGGAGGGTAAGGTCGCCGACTTCCTGACGCAGCGCCACGTGCGCGACACTCCGGAAGAGTACGTCCGGCAGAACCTGGAGAAGGCGCTCGTCAGGCAGTACAAGTACGCCTCCAGTGACTGTGAGCCGGAGTACCCGGTGCGAGTGGGCTCGTCACGACGACGCGTTGATGTGGCGGTCTTTCTGCCCGGCGCTGAGCACAAGCAGGAAAACATCTACCTGATTGTCGAAACTAAGAAGCCAGGGACTAACCCTTCCAATAAAAAGGAGGGTGTTGAGCAGCTTCGCAGTTACCTGGCGGCATGCCTCAATGCTAAGTATGGTCTCTGGACCAACGGGGATGAGCAATATTGCATTGCTAAACGAACCGACAATTCAGGTGGATTCTCTTTCGAAGAGATTATTGATATCCCCGCTTTCGGGCAGACCGAAGAAGAGGCTCAGCGGCCCAGTCGAAAAGACCTGAAGCCCGCCACGGCGGATAACCTACTTTTTGCCTTCAGGCGGTGCCACAACTACATTGCGGGAACGGAGGGGAAGCAAAAGGCGGAAGCCTTCTGGGAGCTGCTGAAAATCATCTTCTGTAAGATTGAGGATGAGCGTTCTCGGCGGCTTGACTTCTATGTGACGGCATCCGAAAGGTCCAGCGCCACTACTGCCGCATCTGTGAAGACGCGGATTCAGAAGGTATTTAATGACAAGGTACTGAGTAAGTACGGCGCCATTTTCCCGCCGGCAGATTCGACGATCGACCTTAAGCCAACGGTTGTCGCGTTCGTCGTAAGTCAGCTTCAGGGTTATTCGCTCCTCGCCTCGCCTGTAGATGTTAAGGGCGTGGCCTACGAAGAAATCGTTGGATCTAATCTTCGAGGTGACCGAGGAGAATTCTTCACCCCGCGTAACGCTTGCCGTATGGCGGTTACGATGTTGAATCCGCAACCCGAAGAGCGGCTGATTGACCCTTCATGCGGTACCGGCGGATTCCTCATCACGGCAATGAACCACGCTCTCAATCATATTGAACAGGCGGAGCGGGCGAATTGGATTGACCCTAGCCGCGGGACGGATGAAGAACGCCACGAACTGTATCGCGCGCGAAATGAGTATCTTTCGCAGTATGTGTACGGGCTTGATCTCAACCCGGGTCTCGTGCGCGCCGCCAAGATGAACATGGTCATGAATAATGATGGATCTGGTGGTCTCTGGCAGGCGAACAGCTTGGCGAATCCCCGAACGTGGGACGCGGAGACTGCGCGAAGGGTCCGGTTGGGTTCCTTTGACGTGATAGTCGCCAACCCTCCGTTTGGAGCCAACATCCTCATTGATGATGAGGAAATCCTTGAGCAGTACGAACTCGCCTCCATGTGGGACAAGCGGGAAGATGGCTCTTGGGTGCGGCGAGTGGACCAGAATGGGCGAGCCGTTCTGCAAAAGAATCAGCCCCCAGAAATCCTTTTCATTGAGCGCTGCGTTCAACTGCTCAAGCCTGGGGCCGGCCGGTTCGCAATGGTGATTCCAAACGGAATTCTCAACAACCCAGCTCTCGGGTATGTGCGGACGTGGTTGCTTCAGAACACGCAGATCCTTGCCGTGGTCGACATGGCCCGCGAACTTTTCCAGCCGAAGAACGACACGCAGACGTCAATGGTTGTAGCACGTCGCCTTGATGACGAAGAACGTAAGGCGGCAAATCGCGGCGAGTTGGAGTACCCGATTTTCATGGCCACCACAACCCACATTGGTCACGACAAGCGGGGCAATACGATCTTCCGTAGGGCCGAGACTGGGGATGACGTGTTGGTGACGCGTCAGGAAACCATCTCGGAGATCGACCAGAGTACGGGTGAGGAAGTGCTAAAGACGGTAGAGGTAGAGGAGCGTCAGGTAGACGATGACCTCCCCGACGTCGCACGCGCTTACCTCGCTTGGTTGAGTGAGCAGCGATGAAAATCACCCATGTTCGGTCCCGCTCTGCACTCTTGCACGACCGGTTGGACGCGCACTTTTTCACCTCTCCGGGCGTCGCCGCTGGCGAGCAAGTTGCGCTGCTCGAAGCAAGCGGGACTGAGGTTGTACCTCTCGGTGCGATCGCCACGGTATGGGACCCGGCGCGTTTCGCCCGAGCTTATGCTGCGCCAGTAGAAGACGGCGTGCCTTATCTGCGACCATACGATGTCTTCGACTTCATTCCCATGCCGAAGGATCGACTTTCCCGCGAGCGTAATAGCGACGTTGAACGATTGATTCCGACTGCGGGGACGATCCTGCAGACATGCTCAGGTCGGAATCTTGGCCCCGTCGCATATGCGGATAGCTGTATCGCTCAATTTGCGCTGAGTCACGACATGATTCGTATCAATATTGATGATGTTCGAACGCGATTCTATGTCTTGGCCTACCTGAAAACCCCCACCGGTCAGGCGCTCATCCGCCGAGGGAAGAGTGGCTCTGTAATTGACCATGTCACTACCGGTGATATTTCCGCCGTGCCCATCGCGTTTATTGGGGATCAGTGGCGCGAAAAGGTGAGCGATCTAGTCGAAGCCAGCACTGAGGCAGCTAACTGTGCTCGCTCTAACATGCTGGCTCTATTCAATGAGATCGACTCGATGTCCCCTGTTGATGAGTTGGAAAGTTCAGGCTTCAGGCATTGGGTACACAACTCTCGGGACCTCGCCGGTAGGCTAGATGCTGCATTTCACCATCCTGCTGTTGAGGGAGCAAGGAGGGCGGCATTGTCGAATCAGTCGGTTCGATGCGGAGACATCGCCCAAGCCATACTCCCTGTAAGGTATAAGCGATACTACGTCAGCGGAACGAATGGCAGGCCGATTCTCTCAGGACGTCAACTCTTGCAATTGGATCCTGTAAACCTGAGGCGTGTAGCAGACAGATCCTTCAAAGAGGCTTCTAAGTACGAACTCGAAGAGGGAATGACAATTTTCGGGGCTGTGGGGCGTTCCGAAGGTCGACAAGGCTCTGCGTCTTTGGTGACACGCGACCGAAGTGGCTGGCTCGCCAGTAACGATGTGATGAGGCTGGTTCCGCGCGCCGGAGTTTCGCCAGGTGCAGTTTGGCTGGCTATCGCAGCACGCCAGACCAGAATGCAGATTAATGCCTTGTCTTTCGGTTCCGTTATTGATCATCTCAACCCATGGGATGTAGAGGAGATTCGGGTTCCGCAGATCTCCGAGGACCTGGCTAAGCGCGCGGAATCAACTTGGGAACTATTTGCTCGATCTCGTGAGCTGATGGATGAGGCTGTAAGGATGGTTGAGTCTCACTTGAGTCGCGGAGCTGCCGATCAAGAGATTCCGGCGCAACGGGCCATTTGAGAGAGGCCCTGATTCCCAGCACACGGGAGGGTAGACGTAGACGTCTGCCAGATTGTCAGCCCGAGACCTCGCGTTGGCGAGTGCGCTCCTCTCGTCGCACGCCATGAATCCTCGGTACGGTCGGAGTCGTGTCCGACGTACGGTCGGGGTTGGTCACCCCTAGTCGTGCGTTGGTTGGTCGCGTACGACTAGGGGAGCTGGTACGGGCATGGCGGTTAACGCTGCTCGGTTGGATGAGGGGTTCACATCGGCAAGGGCTGCGCGGGTGATGCGTGCTGCGTGTCGGCGGGCCGGACTGGACGACAGAGGCGCCGAGCTTGTCCGTCTCGGGGAGAATGCGCTGTTTCGGCTGGCTTCGGTGCCAGTGATCGTGCGAGTGGCCCGCGGTGAGGAGTATCTCCCGAAGGCACGCACGGAGGTTGGCGTGTCGCGGTGGCTTTCTGGGGAAGGGTTTCCGGCTGCGCGCATCGTTGATGACTTGGAACAGCCGTTGCTGGTCGAGGGGCACCCGGTGACCTTCTGGCGCCTCATCGTGGAAGGTAACCGCAAGGCGACATATGGGGAGTTGGGCAGCATGCTGCGTGACCTACACTCCATGACGCTGCCGGCCGAGTTTGAGCTGCCGTCGTTCGATCCCTTCGACAAGCAAGAGCTGCGGATCAGTCGGGCTGCGATCCCGGATGACGACAGGGTGTTCCTTCGTAAGCGCTGGCGTGAGCTGCGCGACCAGTTCGAAGAGCTGAAGTTCGAAACTTCCAAGGGGCCGGTGCACGGTGATGCTCACGTGCAGAACCTCATGGTGAACGAGCGGAGCGAAGCTGTCTTGATCGACTTCGAAGCCTTCTGCTTCGATCATCCGGAATGGGACCTGATGGTTACGGCGGTGGAGCATCACAGCCTTGGCTGGCAGACCGACGAGCAGTACGCCGACTTCGTGCGGGCATACGGGCGGGACCTGTACGACTGGCCCGGTTACGAAACTCTTCGGCGGCTCCAAGAGTTCGGCATGACAACTTGGCTCATGCAGAACGTCCAGGAGGATCAGGAGACAGCGGATGAGTACCGCCGACGTATCACTGCTCTGCGTAACGATGACGCGCCGCGTGACTGGCGGCCTCGGTAGCTCTTACTCGTCTTCGTCGTCCAGGCGGGCGAGTGCTTCGGTGACTTGCTCGTTGAAGGCAACGACGACGGGGTGGGCGGCGTGTGCGCTGACCTCTGCCTGGAAGTCGGTGATGTAGCGCTGAAAGCGGGAGGACTGGAGGGAGTCGCCGCCGTCCACGGCAAGGCTTGCTGTGGACGGCGGCGGCTTCTAGATCGCCGTTCAGTAGCTGACTCTGGGCGAGCACCATGCGGCAGAAGCCGAGCGTGCGGGCGTACTGCGGATCGGTGCTGTCAACGGCACGCTGTGCGTGTGCGACGGCTTCCCGGCGCATCTTCAGGTCACGGAAGCAGTGGCAGAACTCGCCCAAGAGTTCAGCGTCGTCGAAGTAGCTCAGCCATGCGGGGTCTTCGGCGGTGTCAGCTTGCTGGAAGTGCCGCTCGGCCTGGTTCATGGCGCGGCCGGCCCCGGTCCGGTCGCCTGCGTTGGACAGGGCGCGGGCCTCCATGGCCCAGTAGTTCGCCATGGCTCGTGGGGTGGCTCGGCCTTTGGCGCCCTCGACGGCGGCGCGGGCCAGCTGGATGGCTTGGGTGTGGTTAGCCAGGTAGTTGGCCTGGTGACTGAGGTTGCCGAGGATACGAGCGCCGAACATGCGGTCGTCGATGACCTGGGACAGGCGCAGGGTAGAGGTGAGGTAGCGGTGGGCGAGTCGGTGGTTGCCGACGTCGTACGCGGTCCGCGCGAGCAACTGGGACACCTCGGCGGCGGCGCTGAACAACGCATGGCCCACCTTCTCGCTGTAGCTGGCGCTGAGGAGTGGCAGGACTTCGTGGCGGAAGTAGTGGCGTAAGGCTCGGTGACCGTGGCCTCCGCCGTACTTGAAGTCGAGTTGCATGAATGTAGCGGCTGCGTCTCTGATCGCACGCACGTCGCGCATGCCAACCCGCTGGTGAGCGGGGCGGTCGGCCTGGATGCCATCGGGGCGCGCGATCATCCAGGACAGGACTGCTGCGCTGAGATCGGCGTCCGCTACAACCAGACGATCGGTGACCGCGGCCTCGGCGCGCTCCTGGGCGAGGCCGTCCAGCATGGACAGCACGTCGGGGACCATGCTCGGGTAACCGACCGGATAGGGGGCCGTCGGCTGAATGTGGTCAAAGAATCCGAGATCGGCCGGTGTGATGCGGCGACCCAGTTTCGAGCTGAGCACGTCCGCCATGATCACCGCGGTCTGAGGCTGGATGCCGACGCCGTCCCGCCATCGCTGCACTGAGACGTGCGTTGTCCCCAGACTGATGCCCCGCTGGTCTGCGGCATCCCTCATCCGCTTGGCAAGGCCCTTGTTCGAGACCTTCGCCTCGTCCATGACGGCGATCAACTGCGCGTTCGGCTCTCGGCTCATGCTCCCCTGCCAACCCGAGAATGACGGCGAGTGTTCATGGTGTCACAGCATTCTCGCGGCGGGGGGTTCATTGGTGAACCCCCCTTGTCTTTGCCGGTGTTCACGTGAACCCCCTGGTGAACGCTCCCGGTGACGTCCCGTGCGTCGTGTACTGGCTTTCCGGAAAGCAAGCGGTGCCATGAGGGCCGTAGAGGTTCGGAAGGGGACGTCATGGATGCGGGGAAGGCCATGCACCTGGCGAGTGAGTTGGACGCTTACGCGCACTGGTTCGTGGCACCGAAACCGTCCTCGGGCGGGCACTTTCTGACGCTGACGCTGTTCGCCGAGTGCGGTAACACGGCGCGCATCGCACGGGACACGACGTCCGTGTTCCTGCGCGGCGTTGTTGCGGAGGAACTCATCTACGATGCTCGGCTGGCTGTGTCCGAACTGGTCGGGAACGTCGTGAACCACGCGGTGCCGGATCGAGGTAAGGCGCATCCCGGTGGCTGTCGGCGGATTGATGTGGTGTTCAAGCTGTACCCGAAGTGGCTCTTCATCGGCGTCACAGATGAGGACTCGACGCCCCCGCTCCTGCCCATGGGCGACGTGTACTCGCCCGAGCTGATGGCGGACATCTCGGAAGCGGTCCTGCCCGACAGCGGACGAGGATTGTTGATCGTTCAGCGGGTGGCGACGGCGGTCTGGTGGACACCGGGCGAACGAGGCGGAAAGACGGTCTGGTCCCGCTTCGACTTGGACGGCCGGGAACTGAGCGAACCGTCCTGATGATCTCCGGGCCTCTGCCTCCTCGTTACTCCCACGCGATCGGGAGTGGGCGGCGGTCCGGAATCCCGGCCGGAGCTGACCTCTCCGGCCGATGGGGCGCGGCTCTGGTGCATACGGGACCCCGCAGGATCCCCTGACCCGGAGCACGGGGCCGCGCTTCACAACCTCATACCGAGACCGGACCACCCCCGCGCCTGGCAGCAACCGGGGTGGTCCGGGAGGGGACACAGCGTTCCCCGGTGCCCGATGGTACCGGGGTCGTTGTGCTGCTCATACGCCCCGGGCGAACGGCGTTTTCGCTGATGAGCGGCGCGCGTGGGCACGTCGTCGGCTGGAGAGACTTTGGGCGGGAGCTGCCATGGGGCGAGTGAACAGGGGGCCCTACGCTCGCCCGGCGAATCGGGCAGGTACTGGTCCTGCCCGCGTTTGTGCCCGATGGGCCCCCTGTTCTTCGAGGCTCGCCCCATGGTGGCTGCCTAAAGTCTCGGAGGCCGGCGACCCCCAGCCCGGTGGGCTCCGGCCCTCGGCGACCGGTCGAGGCGCGAACTCCTCGGGCACGGTGCGGTGCGGGGCGTCGGGCGACCGGACGGGACCGGCGGTCACACCGCATGCCCGGCCGGGGCGGCCGGGCGCCCCGGCGCGCCGCAGGCGCGCCCTTGAGGAAGTGAAGGTGGTTTCGACCGATCATCGGTGCCGCTCAGGCCTGACGGCGCTTGGCGGGCTGCTTGAGGAAGTGAAGGTGGTTTCGACCGACCATCGGTGCCGCTCAGGCCTGACGGCGCTTGGCGGGCTGCTTGGCGGCGGTGATCCGGTAGGCGGCTTCCGCGCGGTCGGCTCCGATGCGGAGTTCTTCGAGGATCAGGGCGCGGTCGTCGGTGCCGTGGGTGACGCGGGTCAGGTGCAGGATCGGGGTCGCGTCGGGGAGCTGGAGCGTGGCGCGCTCGTCGGGCAGCGGCATACGGGCGCGTACGCTTTCCGACCACCACAGCGTGTGTCCGGCGTTGGTGAGCTCCTCGTAGACCGCTGTCGGGCGCTGGCCCGGTGCTTCCGCGAGTGCGGGCACGGTCTCGGCGACCTCGAAGGGGATCAGCGTGCGGTGCATCGCGCGTGTACCGGTGGTGGCATCGGCAAGGAGCCTGTCGCAGCCGAACAGTTCCTCTTCTTCGCCCACGTTGAGCAGTCGGCCGGTGGCCTTCGTGGTGCGGGTGCGGTAGACGCTCGGTTCCTCGGCCTCGTCCCAGGCGTCGCCGTTGGGCATGACGAACTGCCCGTTCGGGGCGCGGTTGATGCGGCGTTCGAGCGTGAGTGTTGGCTGTCCGTCGGAGCGTACGAAGCTGCCCTTGCCGTGCCGGACGTCGATCAGTCCTTCGGCGCGCAATGCCGCGATGGCGTTGCGGACGGTGGGGCGGGAGACTCCGTAGCGGGCCATGAGCTGAGCTTCGGACGGCAACAGGGACTCGGGGGCGAACTCTCCCGACAGAATCGCTTCCCGGATCGCTGCCGCCACCTGTTGGTAGAGGGCTCCGGGTCGCTGGATCTCTGTCATCTCGGCCTCTCCGGTTCGGGATCGTAGGCACGTCGCACGCGCGACATCACTCGTCAGCATAAGTAGTTGCATCCTCGCCGTACAGCACTCCATAGTCGTAACTCGTAAGGACAAGTGACGTCAGCACATCACTTGAGCTCTGATAGGCCAAGGAGGCCACAGAACATGCAGTCCATTCCCGTGGACACGACGCGGCTCGGCGTACTGCGCTGCGCCATCGCGCCGGAAGCCAAGCTCAGCAACCCCGAGACACAGGAGGTGAAGAAGGACCGGGACGGCAACCCGGTCTACACCGTGGCCGTGACCGTGCGGCAGGACCGGCGACGGATCTCCGTCATTGAGATCGCCGTGACCGGTGAACCCAAGGGCATCGAGGAAGGCCAGATCGTCAAGGTCACCGGGCTGACCGCGTTCGTCTGGTCGATGGGCGAACGGCACGGAGTCAGCTTCCGTGCTGACGCGATCACCCCCGTACCTGGCACGGCGGCGCACGCCAAGGGCGGTGCGGCGTGATGCGGCCGGTCCTACTCGCCTTCGCCCTGGCGGCGCTGGCCTGGGTGCTCGTCGTGGGGGACCTTGTGCGCCGGCATCGTCCGGCCTGGCACTGGTACCTCGTCGGCTACCCGGTTGCTGCCTTCCGTGTGGTCGTCACCTGGCGCAAGGTGGCCATGCTGAACGACCTCGCCGTCTCCCGGCGTCCGTCTCGTGGCCTGCTCGGTGACCTGATGGTCAAGGGCGATCCGCTGCGGCCGGTAGCTCCGCGGTTCTCCTTTCCGCGCGCCACGCGTATGGGCCTGACCGTGATCGTGCGCCTGCATGCAGGTCAGACACCGGCGACCTACCTGAAGGCTGCCGACGCGTTCGTTCATGCGTGGAAGGTCCACGCGGTGCGGGTGACGTCGCCCGAACGCGGGCTCGTGCTCCTGACGGCAACGGCAATGGATCCACTGGAGCGCCCTGGCTTAGCCACTGCCCCGGCCGAACTCCTCTCCGCGCTCATAGGCGTGATGGAGAGCGGCGGGGCTTGGGTGATGAACCTTCGGCTTGTACCGCACTGGCTCATTGCCGGGGCCACCCGGTCCGGCAAGTCGACGCTCCTTGCCCGGCTGATCACCCAACTCGCTCCGCAACGTGTCGCCCTCGTCGGCATCGACTGCAAGGGAGGTATGGAACTTGGGCTGTTCGCCGGACGTCTGAGCGCGCTGGCGACCTGCCGCCGGGAAGCGGTCGCCGTGCTCTCCGCGCTCGTGGGCGACATGCAGTACCGGATGAGCGTCTGCCGGTCGGCCGGCGTGCGCTCGATCTGGGAGCTGCCCGGCAAGTTGAGGCCGGTCCCGGTCGTCGTCCTGGTCGACGAGATCGCTGAGCTGTACCTGTCCGACGGCACCCGCGAGGGCAAGGCGGAAGCGGAACAGTGCTCGACGCTGCTGCTGCGGTTGGCGCAGCTTGGTGCCGCGCTCGGTCTGCACCTGGTCGTCGCGGGGCAGCGGGTCGGCTCCGACCTCGGGCCCGGTGTCACCGCGCTGAGGGCCCAGCTCGGCGGCCGTATCTGCCACCGGGTGAATGACCCCGGCACGGCAGAGATGACCTTGGGCGACCTCAACAAGGACGCCGTGGCCGTCGCTCAGGCGATCACGGCGGAGGAACGGGGCGTGGCCGTGTGCACAGGTCCAGACGGTGGCTGGAGCCGCGCGCGCTCACACCTGACCGCTACGGATGAGGCCGTGGCGACGGCCCGGAAGTACTCCGGCATGACCCCGGAACTCCCTGCCATTGACCGTGCCCTTGCGGTGCTGGAAGGAGACGGCAAGTGATCAGCGAAGGTACGGCGTTCACGTTCGCGGTGGTCTTCGGGATCATCACCGTCCTCCTCGTCCGCTCCCGCGACGTACGCGCCTGGGAAGCGGTCTGCGTCGGCCTCTTCGGCCTCTACCTCGGCCAGACCCCGGTGATCTACACCGTCCATGGCCTCGTCACGTGGCTGATCAACGGCTTCTCCCACACCTGAGCAGGAAGGACACACCATGCCCATGCCTCGCGTGAGGTGCCCTCACTGCAAGGGCGACGGGGCCCGCAGGACCTGGACGGGACGGCAGCGACGCTGCCGCGTCTGCCGGGGCACCGGAACCATCCACTGACCCCTCTCCAACGCCCTGCCCACACGGAAGTGACTGATCCCCATGACCGACAACGCACCACCACCCGCCATCAGTGCCGCTTCGGCGGCCCACTCTGGAAGGTCACCACCATCACCCCGCAACTCACCCCGGCTGACCGGCGCGCCGCCCTCGACCGCGCGGCGCGCCTGCGTCAGCTCTCCGAAGCAGATCGCGATGCCATCCGCATCGCGCAAGACCCGAAATTCTCGCGCTGGCTGGAGCAGGTCACCGCCACTGGTGGTTGCGCTCACCCCGTCCATCTCTCCGGCTCCACCACCGTTTTGGACGGGGCGACAGGTGAGATCCTCCGCCGCTACGACACCCGCGACGAACCCGGCGAACGCCTCCTCATCCGCTGCCGCAACCGGCGCGCAAGCATCTGCCCAGCCTGCTCCCGCCTCCACGCGGGCGATACCTTCCACCTCGTCCGCGCCGGGCTCCTCGGTGGCAAGAACGTTCCCGCCACGGTCCGCACCCGGCCGCGGCTCTTCGTCACCCTGACTGCGCCGTCCTTTGGGCCGGTGCATCGAGCTGGGGAGTTGTGCCGTCCTCGTCGCGGGGGTGGTACCTGCGAGCACGGTCGTCCGCTCAGCTGCGGCACCGCTCACGCCCCAGACGCATCGATCGTGGGCCAACCTCTCTGCCCGGACTGCTACGACTACTCCGGTCATGTGCTGTGGCACGCTCACGCATCCAAGCTGTGGGACAGGTTCGTCATCGACGTTCGGCGGCGCCTGGCTTCTTCGGCCGCCCTGGTGCAGTCACGGTTCGCCCACCACGCTCGGCTGTCCTTTGCACGTGTCGCTGAGTACCAGAAGCGTGCGGCCATCCATGTGCACGCCGTTGTCCGCCTCGACGGTCCGGACGGACCGGCCGACGAACCCCCGGCTTGGGGTACCACCGTTCGGCTCATGGGTGCGGTGCGTGCCTCGGCTGGCCGGGTTCTGGTCCACACCCCATACAGTCCGGCCGTAGGTGAGTTGGTGCTGCGCTGGGGCGCCCAGATCGATGCCCGTTCTCTGCGGACTGGTGATGACGGGCCCTGACGGCGATGCTGTGGCTGCCTACGTCGCGAAGTACGTCACCAAGGGAGCGGACGAGACAGGCGCCGGCATTGACCGCAGGGTCGTCGCTCGGGACGACATCGACATGGTCTCTGTGACGCCTCATGTCCGCACCCTCATGCACACGTGCTGGCGTCTCGGCGGCCTCCCCGAGTACGCGCCCCTGCATCTGCGCACCTGGGTGCACACCCTCGGCTACCGGGGCCACATCCTGACGAAGTCCCGTGCCTACTCGACCACCTACGCCGTACTCCGCGCCGAACGCGCTCACCACGTACAAGACCTCGACCTCCCTGAGACGATCACGGATGCCCAGTGGCGCTACGTCGGCTCTGGACATACCCCTGGGGCAGCGCTTCTTGCCGCTGGAGTCGCTGAAGACGTCGCCATGAACCGCGAGATCGCTCGCGAAGAGCGTGAGGCGTCCCAGTGACGAGACGCCGCGACGAGAAATGGGTTCGGGCCGTCGAGCGACAGGCGGCCAAGTTTCCGACCCGCATAGGCCCGAAGAGCGCTGCGCGACTTGCACGGCTCTTCGGCCCTCCCCGCTAGGGCTCCTCACGACGCTGCACGCGCGAGATCGAGGCCACGTCAACGAACTGTTTCAAGCCACTCACCAGGCACAACCCTGACTTTAAGTTTGACAGTTCCCGGTCAAAGATCACATACTAAGCACGCTTTCATTGCTGATCTTGCCAACAGCAGTGATCGCAATGACCAAACAAGAGGGGAAAACGCTTTGCTGGGGAAGAAGTTGACTATCGCCGCCGTGACCGGCGTGCTGGTGCTCTCGGGTTCGACTGCCTTCGCTGAATCCAAGAGCACGTCACTGTCGAACGGGACGCTCACCATCAGCGAGGAGGATGGCTGCAAGGTAACTGGAAACTGCAGCCTGTACTACTCCTCCACGTCTTACAAGAAGACGGGTGGCAGTAAGGTCGACATCAGGCTTGGCATGACCACGTCCAAGGAGTTGTACCAGGACAAGTGGAGGACGGCCTCTAAGGGGCAGACGGTTTCGCACAGTTGGGGAGGCCTGAAGAAGTCGGCCGTTCCTGACTGCACGATCGTTGGTTACATGAAGGCTTCGACTGGCGACTACTACACGCCGCCGGTCAGCGTCTGCTAGTCGCGCTCTCCGACAACCGGGGGTGCCTGACCCGCACCCCCGGCTTCGTCTATCGAAGGTCATCTTGTGATCGAAGCATCCGTCTCCGCCGTCCCCCGCCTAATCGTCTCCTTCTTGATTATTGCCGTCCTGCTCGCGGTGCCCACCGCCTTTGTCGCCAAGTCCAGGAAGAAGCCGTGGGCTTTGAGGACGGCTCTTGCAGTCTGTCTGGCCGGCATTGTCGCTGTCACCTTGCTGCCGGGGAATGCCGGTCTGGAGGCTGGGCAATGTGACACGTCGCTATCGAGCCGCGCCTTCACCTCACCGAGTTCACTGCTGAACATCGCCCTCTTCACGCCCGGTGCGTTCCTCGCCGTCCTCGTCTTCAGGCGACCAGTGACCGTCGCTGCAGCGTTTGGGCTTCTTAGCGGATCTGTCGAACTCATCCAGTCCGTTGCCGACACTGGCCGCGCGTGCACGATGACGGACATTGCGGCCAATGCCACCGGTGCTGTCCTGGGGGCACTCGCTGGCGCCGTGTGGCTGCACCAGCGGAGGCAAGCGCCGCGGAACCCCGTCCGTGATCTGTTCTGGGGCATGGGACTCGCCGCACTGAGTGCTGCGGCCGTGGCGGGCCTCATCCACTTCCGGATCGACTCGGTGGACGTCGCCACAATGGACGATCAACGGGAAGACTTCACGCAGTCCGCCATCGCGGCCGATGACTGGATTACCGCGACAGCCAAGGGCATCTACGGAAGCGACGTACGCATTCTGGAGAGCAGTAGCGAGAAGCAAGGCAAGCGTTTGAGGGCCACTGTCAACACGAACAGGGGCAGCCTCTCAGGCTGGTGGCCTGAGAAGGACCTGGAGCGAGTCTGGTCTTCCAACACACGCGGTGACGAGGGCAGCCTCTCCCAGAAAGAAGTGGCAAAAACAGCCGATACGTATGCGCGCAAGTGGATTCCGAAGAACGTCGCTGGCAGCAAGCAGCAGATTCGTCCCATAGGAGACGGTGCGACAAAGGCCTACGTCGTGTCGTACCGACGCTACTCCGAGGGCGTGTTGCTGCCGATGCGCCTCGACCTAACCGTCACCACAGCAGGCCGAGTCATCGGGTTCACCGCCAGAACAATTGCCGACCCCGACCTACCGCCGGTCACAGTGGACGAATCGAAGGCCAGGGCCGTCGCAAAGGGTGCAACCGGTCTGCCGACTGAATCCGCACTGCTCCTCGCCCAGAAGATCAGCGGCGAATGGCGACCCATCTGGCTCGTAGGCAGCGGCAAAGAGGACATCGCCATCGATGCGGTAACTGGGGAACGCATCGCCAAAGCAGAGTGATGGTGCGCCACGTGGCCTAGTCCAATGGATTCGGCTTGATGTCCACCCGGTCGGTGTCGAACCCTCTGCCCCTCCTCGTCGGGGGACGGACGAACACGGCGGCGAACAGGAACCGGTAGATCGCGTTCATCCGTGCGTAGTCCTCTGCCTTCTCCAGCCTCTCCCAGTTCGCCTCCGCGTCCGGACCGGCGATGCCCTCTAGGACGGCCACGGGGCGCTTCACCGTCTTGCGCTGCCGTTCCTTCATCCGCTTGACGATCGGCGCACGCATCGCCTGGAAGTCGGCGGTCGAGAAGTCGTCGTCGTTGAGCCACAGCTCTTTCAGCTCCCGCAGCTTCTCGCGGTCCTTCTCGTCCGCGATGACGTCGGCCTCCGGGCGCGTGGTCGTGGCGGGCTCGTAGCCGGACGTGTCCAGCTTCGTCAGTACCTTGATCGCCACGTCCCGTACGAACTCCTCAAGCGGCCCGGCCGAGATGGAGCGGTTGCACTTCTGCTGGTCGGTGTTGTCGGAGCGGGTGCACCGGTAGTAGGCGTACCGGCCGCTGTTCGTGCCGCCCATACGCGCGCCGCACGTGCAGGTGGCGACTCCCCGCAGGAGGTAGTTCCGAATGGGGCGCTTCTTCGTGTCCTGGTGCTGCTGGGCGCGGTACTCCCGGAGCCGCTGCACCTCGTCCCACTGCCCGCGGTCGATGATGGCGGGCCACGTACCGACGGCCATTTCCTCGCCCAGGTGGAACCGCAGTCCGGCCACGAAGTGGGACGACAGCAGATGCCGAACGTTCTCGGGGTTCCACGCCTTGCCCTTCGACGTGGGGATGCCCCGGGCGACGAGATCTTTAGCTATGGCGTGCGGCGACTCCCCGTCCAGGTAGCGGCGGTACACCTCGCGGACGATCTCCGCCTCCTCCTCGACGATCGCGCGGCCGTCCCCGGTGTAGCCGTACGGCCGGTTGCCCACGTGGGGTCGGCCTTAGCGGGCGTGGTCCTTCAGGGCGTCCTTGAGGCGGCGGGACGTGTCGTCGGAGGAGCGGCAGGCGTGGGCGACCTCGATGCGGAGGATGAAGCGGTCGTCGGGGTCCGAGAGATCGCGGCGGTTCGCCTCGCCGTGGAGCAGGACGCGCTTGTCGTCGGCGATGGAGAGCAGCTCTTCGAGATCCTTGGGCTGCCGCATGAGGCGGTCGGGGTGGTAGACGATGACGTGCCGGATCTCTCCGGCCCCCATCGCCCCCAGCATCGCTTCCCATCCGGGGCGCTTGCGGTCGCGCTGCCAGGCGGAGCGGTTGTTGTCGATGTAGACGTGTGTCGGCTCGACGCGGAGCTGGAGGCGTTCGGCGATGTCCCGGCAGATGCGTTCCTGCCGGTCGACGCCGGTCTGGTCCTCGTCCCTGGTGTGGGAGATGCGGCAGTAGATCGCTGCGGGCTCGCCCGGTGTGACGGCGGCCCTTCCTAACTTGGGTCGGGTCATGCCAATCACTGTATGAGCGGGGTATGACATCGATCATCGTGGGTGCGGCGATCGGGGCCGTGTTCTTCAAGGAGCGGTTCGGAGTGCCGAGGATCGCGGCGGCCGGGCTGCTGGTCATCGGGATAGGGCTGATGCTGCGCGCCGGATAGGGGCTCGTCAGGCGGGTGCGTCCGGCCCGCGCGAGGAGCACCCTGGAACTAAGCGTTCCGGAGGTGATCGTCATGATGCACACCACCGTGGGGTGGCACGTCGAGATGGAGTTCACGGAGGACGACCAGCACACGCGAGCGGCCGCGATGGTCCGCCTGCCCGACGGCACCGAGGTACGGGCGCACGGGCACGCGAGCCGGCACCGGACCGACGCCAATCAACCGAGGGTCGGGGAGGAGATCGCCGGGGCGCGGGCGCTCAACGAACTCGCCATGCGGTTGCTGACCAAGGCCCACGAGGAGATCGACCAGGCGTCCGGCCGGACCTCGCACCCCATCCACGTATAGACGTCAGAGCCCCAGCACTCCCCGTACCGCCCGCACCAGCCCCTGCGCCCGCGGGTCCGCCGTCACCGTCTTGCGGAAGCCGTTGGTGACGTAGCCGAAGGCGATTCCCGTCTCCGGGTCGGCGAAGCCGAGGGCACCGCCGCGCCCCGGGTGGCCGAAGGAGCCCGGAGTGAGGAACGGCGAGGTGCTGCCGTGCAGCATGTAGCCGAGGCCGAAGCGGGTGCCGACCACCAGGACCCGGTCGGGGCCCGCCGACTCCTCGGCCCGGGCCAGTTCCACCGTCTGCGGCGTGAACAGGCGGGCGGCGCCGTTCGTGTCGCCGATCAGGGCCGCGTAGAAGCGGGCCAGTCCGTCCGCCGTCGCCATGGCGTTCGTCGCGGGGAGGGCGGTCGCCCGGTAGGCGGGGTCGTTCTGGTCCGGGAACGGGGAGATCGCGGCGAACGCCCGGCGGGTGAGGGAGGCCGGGTCCTCGTAGGCCTCGGTGACCGAGCGTTTGGGGCGGGCGCGCAGGCCACCTGCCGGCTCGGCCCCCTCGACGCGGCCCACGCGTCCCACCCGGCCGGCCTCCGACTCCGGCAGGCCGAGCCAGAGGTCCAGGCCCAGCGGGCCGGTGACCTGCGACGCGAGCCACTCCCCGGTGCCCTGCCCGGTCACGCGCCGCACGATCTCGTCGAGCAGCCAGCCGTAGGTGAGGGCGTGGTAGCCGTGGCCGGTGCCCGGCTCCCAGACGGGGGCCTGCGCGGCGACGGCCTCCGGGCCCTTCAGCGGGTCGAGGGCGTCCTGCGGGGTGAGCGGCCGGTCGAGGATCGGCAGCCCGGCGCGGTGGTTCAGCACGTGCCGTACCAGCACCCGTTCCTTGCCCCGCGCCTTGAACTCGGGCCAGTAGTGCCCCACCGGCGCGTCCAGGTCCAGCTGTCCGCGCTGGTGCAGCAGCAGGAGTACGGCGGCGGCGACCCCCTTCGTCGCCGAGCGCACGACCTGGGCGGTGCCGCGCTCCCAGGGGGCCGTGCCGTCGACGTCCTTGGTGCCGCCCCACAGGTCGACGACCTTCCGCCCGTCCCGGTAGACGGCGACCGCGGCGCCCCGGTCCCCGAGCGTTTCGAAGTTCCGTACGAACGCGTCCCTCACCGGCTCGAAGCCCTCGGCCACTGTGCCGTCCACGTCCACGCCCGTACTCCTCGTCGCCTCGCCGCCGCACCGGTGGTGCTCTCTAGCCAAGCAGGATGGTCACGTCGATGTTCCCGCGGGTCGCGTTCGAGTACGGGCAGACCTCGTGGGCCGCGTCCACCAGCCGGGTCGCGAGGTCGGCGTCGACGACCGGCACGGAGACGCTGAGGGCGACCGCGAGGCCGTACCCGCGCTGCCGGTTGGGGCCGATGCCGACCTTCGCGGAGACCGTGGAGCCGGTCAGGTCGTAGCCCTCGCGGTTGCCGACGAGGATCAGGGCGTTGTGGAAGCAGGCGCTGTAACCGGCCGCGAAGAGCTGTTCCGGGTTGGTGCCGTTGCCGTCGCCGCCGAGCTGCGGGGGCATGGCGACCTTGAGGGCGAGCTGTCCGTCCTGAGTGGTGACGTAGCCTTCGCGACCGCCGTGGGCGGTGGCCTCCGCCACGAACATGATCTTCGTCGGGCGGGTGTCGACGGCGGGGCCGTCAGTCATGCTGTCCTCCCCCGGAACCAAGTGCGCACAAATACATCGTGCACAAGGTACTGGCCGGTAACTCACCTGTCGGGTCCAGGGGGTGGCAACCGGGGGTAACCCTCAGGCCGTGTCCAGGGGGTGGCAACCGGGGGCTCTCTCAGCGGGCCCGGTCCGCCGCCGACTCCGCCCGCTCGGCCAGCCGCCACAGCTCCGCACGCAGCCGCCCGGCCTCCGTCCCGTCGAGCCCCGTCGCCGCGATCAGCGCGCCGGGCACCCGCCCCGCCCGTTCCCGGAGTTCCTCCCCGCGCCCCGTCATGGCCACGAGCACCGACCGCTCGTCCCGCGCCGACCGCTCGCGCCGGACCAGACCGGCCGCCTCCAGCCGCTTCAGCAGCGGCGAGACCGTGCCGTAGTCGAGGCGCAGGGCCGCGGCCAGCTCCTTGACGGTGGTCTCGCCGCGCTCCCACAGGACCAGCAGCACCAGGTACTGGGTGTAGGTGAGGCCCAGGTCGTCGAGGAGCGGACGGTACGCCGCCGTCACCGCGCGCTGCGCGGCGTACAGCGCGAAGCACAGCTGGTCGTCCAGCAGCGGTGATCCGTCGCTCTCCTGGTTCGTCACGCGGCCATTGTCACGGACGGGCCGGAGTCGCCGGGACGGAACGCGGGTCGAACCCGAACGGCAGCTCCAGACGGTGGGCCCGCATCAGCTCCTCGTCGGAGAGCAGCTCGCCCGTCGGCCCGTCGGCCGCGATCACCCCGTCGCTGAGGACCAGGGAGCGCGGGCACAGCTCCAGGGCGTAGGGCAGGTCGTGTGTGACCATCAGCACGGTCACGTCCAGGGAGCGCAGGATGTCCGCCAGTTCGCGGCGCGAGGCCGGGTCCAGGTTGGAGGACGGCTCGTCGAGCACGAGGATCTCCGGCTCCATCGCCAGCACGGTCGCGACGGCCACCCGGCGGCGCTGGCCGAAGGAGAGATGGTGCGGCGGGCGGTCCTTGAACTCCGCCATGCCGACCCGCTCCAGCGCCCGGTCCACGCGCTCCTCCAGGGCCGGGCCCTTCAGCCCGGCCGCCGCCGGCCCGAACGCCACGTCCTCGCGGACCGTCGGCATGAACAGCTGGTCGTCCGGGTCCTGGAAGACGATGCCGACCCGGCGCCGGACCTCGGCCATGTTCCGCTTGTCCAGGGGCAGCCCGGCGACCTTCACCGTGCCGGCACCGCCGGTCAGGATGCCGTTGAGGTGCAGCACGAGGGTCGTCTTGCCGGCGCCGTTCGGCCCGAGCAGCGCGACCCGCTCGCCGCGCGCGACCGAGAAGTCGACGCCGAAGAGGGCCTGATGCCCGTCGGGGTAGGCGAAAGCGAGGCCCGAGACCTCCAGGGAAGCAGTCACAGGGTCCATCCCAGCAGACAGACGAGCAGCGCGGCGCAGGGGAGGGCGAGGGCGTACGACCACTGCGCCCGGGACGCGGTCACCTCGTCGATGACGGGCATGGAGCCGGCGTATCCGCGGCTGACCATGGCCAGGTGCACCCGCTCGCCGCGCTCGTAGGAGCGGATGAACAACGCGCCGGCCGACTTGGCGAGCACGCCCCAGTGCCGGACGCCCCTCGCCTCGAAGCCGCGCGACTCCCGGGCGATCCGCATACGCCGCATCTCGTCGGTGACGACGTCGCCGTAGCGGATCATGAAGGACGCGATCTGCACGAGCAGCGGCGGGAGTCTGAGGCGTTGCAGGCCCAGCAGCAGTTCGCGGAGCTCGGTCGTGGCGGCCAGCAGCACCGAGGCCGCGACGCCCAGGGTGCCCTTGGCGAGCACGTTCCAGGCGCCCCACAGTCCGTTCACGCTCAGGGACAGACCGAGGACGTCGACCCGCTCGCCCTCCGCCACGAACGGCATGAGCACCGCGAACGCGACGAACGGCACCTCGATCAGCAGCCGCCGGAGCAGGAAGCCGGCGGGCACGCGCGCGACGCACGCGACGGCCCCGAGCAGCACGGCGTACAGCCCGAACGCCCACATCGCCTCGCGCGGTGTCGACACCACGACGACCACGAAGGCGAAGACGGCGGCGAGCTTGGTGTGCGGCGGCAGGCCGTGCACGGGCGAGTGCCCGTGCCGGTACAGCTTGTGCGCGTGCCCGGCTCCCATGTCAGACGCTCGTGCCCGTCGTGCTGGTGGTGCCGCTGGTGCTTGTCGTGGCGGTCGTGGAGGTCGCGTCCGTCGCCGTCGCGTTCGTCGCGTCCGTCGTGTCCGACGGGGAGGTGTCGTCCGTGCGGCGGCGGCGCACGGCCCAGAACACGCCGGTGCCCGCGACGACCGTGACGCCCACGCCGATGACACCCGCCAGCCCTCCGGACAGGCGGTCGTCGTCGACGTCCTCGACGCCGTAGTCGGCGAGGGGGGAGCCGGCCACCGCGTGCTCCTCGGTCTCCTTGTCGATGCCGTGGTCGGCGGCGACCTTCTCCAGGCCGTCGGGGTTCGCCGAGGCGTAGAAGCTGACGAACCCGGCCAGCACGAGGGAGGCGACCAGACCGGCCGCCCACACCTTGCGGTGCGAGGTCCGGGCGGCGGCGGGCACGGGCTCGGCGCCGGGGGCGTCGACCAGTTCGCCGTTCACCCGGAGCTTGAGCTTCTGCGTCAGCCCGCGCGCCCCGTACACCAGGTCCGGGCGGACGGCGATGACCGCGCCGACGGTCAGTGCGGTGATCACGGCCTCGCCGATGCCGATCAGGACATGCACGCCGATCATGGCGGTCGCGACCTTGCCGATCGACACGTCGGTGGTGCCGCCGATCGCGTACATCAGCGTGAAGGCCAGCGCGGCGGCCGGGACGGAGACCAGGGCCGCGACGAAGGCGGCGGCGGTGACCGACCGGCGGGTGCGGGGCAGCACCTTCACCAGGCCGCGGAAGAGGGCGTAGGCCACGACCGTCGTGACGATCGCCATGTTGGTGATGTTCACGCCCAGCGCGGTCAGACCGCCGTCCGCGAACAGGATGCCCTGCATCAGCAGGACGACGGAGACGCACAGGACCCCGGTGTAGGGGCCGACGAGTATCGCCGCCAGCGCACCGCCGAGGAGATGGCCGCTGGTGCCCCCCGCCACGGGGAAGTTCAGCATCTGCACGGCGAAGATGAACGCCGCCACGAGCCCGGCCAACGGCGCGGTGCGCTCTCCCCCCTGTTCACGGCGTGCGCCGCGCAGGCTCACGGCGATGGCGCCCGCGGCGATCACACCGGTGGCGGCGGAGGTGGGCGCGTTGATGAATCCGTCAGGTACATGCACCGTTCGATGATGTGGCTTGATGCGAACGGTTTGCAAGAGCGTGACTCTCGTTTTATCTCACCCGCGATATATCCGGCTCCAGAAGCGCAATCCGGAAAATATGCGACATTGGAGGGGGAGTGGACGCACGGTTTCCACTCGGATTGCGCACGGTGAAGGGGCCGTCCGATGTCCGTAGTCGAGCAGTACGCGCGAGCCCACATCGTCTCGGACGCGGCCGTGCCGCTCGTCGACGAGCTGGAGGCGGTTCCGGTCGCCCTGCGGTACGACCCCGACCACGATCCCCGGAAGGTGCGCATGGCGCTGCCGGGGGCCGGGGGACGCGAGTGGGTCTTCAGCCGTGAGCTGCTGGAGGAGGGACTGCGGGCCCCCGCCGGGAGCGGCGAGGTGCGGGTGTGGCCGTGCGGCCGGGTGCAGGTCGTGGTGGAGTTCCACTCCGCGCAAGGCGTTTCGGTGGTGCAGTTCGAGCGGCAGACGCTGCTGCGGTTCCTGCGGCGGACCTACATGGCCGCCGCGGAACCGGTCACTCACTGACCATCGAACCCGGTGCTCAGCCGCCCGCCTTGAGCAGGGCCGCCACGATCGGACCGGCCGTCGAACCGCCGTGTCCGCCCTGCTGGACCACGCCCGCGGCGGCCAGGTCGCCCCGGTAGGCCGTGAACCAGCCGTTCGGCTTCTTCTGCCCGTCGACCTCGGCGGACCCGGTCTTCGCGCCGACGTCGCCGCCGACCCCGGACATCGCCTCGGCGGCCGTGCCGTACGCGGCGGTGTACGCCATCAGCTCACGCAGCTGGGACAGGGTGCCCGCCGGCATCGTGCGCGCGGCCTTCGCCAGCTTGCGCCCGTCCACGTCAGGGGAGACCAGGTACGGCTGGTGGAAGGTGCCGGCCTTGACCGTCGCCGACACCGACGCCATGTTCAGCGGGTTCATCCGGACCCCGCCCTGCCCGATCAGCGAGGCACCCATCTGGGCCGCCGACTGCACGGGCACCGCGCCGTCGAAGGACGGCACCCCGATCGCCCAGTTGTTCAGGCCCAGGCCGTAGACCTGCTGGGCCTCCTTGGTCAGGTCGTCGTTCTCCAGCTCCGGGGCCTGGCTGATGAAGGCCGTGTTGCAGGAGCGGGCGAAGCTCGCCTTGAAGGTGCCGTTCTTGATCTGGAACTTGTCGTCGTTCTGGAACTTCCAGTGGCCGTACGTGAAGTACTTCGGGCACGGGTGCTTCTTGTCGGCCGAGGCCAGGCCCTTCTCGATCAGCAGCGACGAGGTGATGACCTTCATCGTAGAGCCGGGGGCCAGGGAGCCCTGGAAGGCGGTGTTGAAGCCGGGGGAGGCGTTGGCGGCGGCCAGGATCTCGCCGGTCGACACCCGCACCACGGCCACCGACGACCGGGCCTTCTTCGCGACCTGCCGCTCGGCCGCCGCCTGCAGGGCCGGGTCCAGCGTGGTCTTCACCGTGCCGGGCGTGCCCTCGCTCAGCTCCAGCAGGGTCTTGTCGGAGAGGTCCTTCGCCTCGGCGGACTTTCCGCGAACCACCCGCAGTTCGATGCCGGCCTTGCCGCCGGCCTTCTTGCCGTACTTCTCGCGCAGGCCGTCCAGGATCGGGCCGACCGAGGCGTACTTCTTCGTGGTCAGTTCGCCGCCGTCCCGGTCGAGGGCCTTGACCGGGGGTGTGCCCGCCGCGCCGGTGACGAGGGTGTCGCCGTCCCGCAGCTCCGGGTGCACGACCGCCGCGTGCCAGTCGACCAGTGGCTTCCCGTCGGCGGCGCGGCGCACGACGGTCAGGGCGCTGTCGTACGCCAGGGGCTTGTCGGTGCCCTTGTAGGACACCGTGCCCTTGACGGAGAACGGCACCTTGTCGCCGGTGGGCTTGCCCGGGGTGAGGGTGACGTCCTTGATGCGGGCGTCCTTGGTGTAGCCGGTGAGCAGCGACCGGGCCGCCGACGCGTCGTCGGTGGCCGCGGCGGCCCGGTCGACCTTCCGGGACTGCCAGGCGGTGAGGAAGGCGCGGGCGGTGGTGGTGACTTCGGCCGGGGACAGCGGGCCCGTCTTCACCTTGGCCTTCTGGTCCGACGCGCGTGTCCCGTCGTCGGCGGCGGCGCCACCGCCGTACAGCGCGTAGGCACCGGCCCCGGCGCCCACGACGACCACGGCGATCATCCCGCCGATCACGGCGGGTCTGGTCTTCGGTCGCTCGGTGACGCGCCTTCTGTTGCCCACTGCTGTCCGTTCCTCCGAGATTCCCCAGGGTCCCCGTTGCCCTCAGCTGTCCCATGGTGCAACGACGGCCACCACCCTAGAGTCCCGTGCCGCGGAGGTGAGATCAGCCACCTGTTCGTAGCACGGCTGCGACAATCGGCCCGGCCGCGTCACCGCCGTGGCCGCCCTCCTCGGTCATGGCCGCCGCCGCGATGTCGTTGCGGAATCCGGTGAACCAGCTGTTGGACCTGGCGTTGCCGTCGACCTCGGCGGAACCGGTCTTGGCGCCGATGTCACCGCCCAGCCCGGCCATGGCCTGCGCGGCGGTGCCCTGTGTGGCGGTGAGCCGCATCATCTCCTTGAGCTGGGCGGCGGTGCTCGCCCGCAGGCCCTGGGCCTGTGCCAGCTCGCGGCCGTCCAGCTTCGGCGAGACCAGGTAGGGCTGGCGGAAGGCGCCGGTGATGGCGGTCGCGGTCACCGAGGCCATGTTCAGCGGGCTCATCTGCACCTGGCCCTGCCCGATGGCGCCGGCCGCCCGGTCCGGTCCGCCGACGGCGGGGACGCTGCCGTCGAAGGAGGCGATGCCGGTCTTCCAGTTGTCCTGGCCCAGTCCGAAGCGCTGTTCGGCCTCCTGGGTCAACGAGGCGTCCGTGAGCGGCTTCTCGTCGATGAGCTTGATGAAGGCGGTGTTGCAGGACCGCATGAAGCTGTTGGCCAGCGTCGCGCTCTCGTCGGACTTCATGCCGGTCAGGTTCTTGAACGTCTGGCTCTGCCACACGGCGGTGTCCGGGCAGGGTGCCGGGCCGTTCATCGAGGTCACGCCGTTGTCGATGAGCATCGCGGCGGTGATGATCTTCATGGTGGAGCCGGGGGCCGCCTCGCCCTGGAAGGCGGCGTTGTAGCCGTCCGTGCGGTTGTTGGCCACGGCCAGCACCTCGCCGGTGCTGGGCTTGACGGCCACCACCGACGACTGGGCGAACCGCTTGACCGCCTTCTCGGCCGCCGCCTGCGCGCTGGGGCTGATCGTGGTGGTGAGCTTGCCCGGTCTGCCCTTGGCGAGGGTGAGCAGCGGGGTGTCGGGAGCATCGTTGCCGGGGTGCCGGATGACCAGCTCGACGCCGGGGGCGCCACCGGCCTTGTCGCCGTACTTGTCGCGCAGGGCGTCCAGGACCGGTCCGAGGGAGGGGTACTTCTCCTTCGTCAGCTCGGAGCCGTCGCGGCCCACGGCCTCGATCGGCGGGGTGGCCGACTGCTCGGTGACGAGGGTGTCCTCCTTCGTCAGCTCGGGGTGCACGACGGACGGCTGCCAGTCGACCAGCGCTTGCCCGGTGGTCAGCCCGCGCACGACCTTCAGCTCGCTCTTGTAGCCGAGCGGCTTGGACTTCCCGCCGTAGGCCACCTTCGCCTTCACCGTGTACGGCACGGTGGTGCCCCGGGCCGTGCCCGGCGTGATCTTCACGTCGGTGATGTGCGCCTCGTCGCCGAAGGCGGTGAGCAGCTGCTCGGCGGCCGCGTCGTTGTTCGTGTACGAGGCCGCCGAGGCGGCGGCGCCCTTCTCCCAGGCCGCGAAGAACTTGGCCGTGGTCTCCTTGACCTCGTCCTTGCCGGGCGGCCCCGACTTCGTCTCCGCGGCCACCCCGCCCGTGCCGCCCCTGTCACCGTCGAGCGCGCTCACGATGTTGTAGGCGCCGTACCCGGCCCCGCCCGCCATCACCGCGAACACCCCGCCTATGACGGCGGCTCTGACCCCCTTGCCCACTGGCCGGCCCTCCCCGTTGAGCCCCACGCGCTCCTTTGAACGCGTTCAGAAAGCTCGATCCCGGGGGGCACTCTATGCGTAACCGCTTACTGCCGGGACATGAGTTTCGATTTTTGACCGAACACAGATCAGACCCACGTATCGAGCCACATCCGCGCCCGCCAGTCGTCGATCGGGATGGCGGTGCCCGTGTACAGGGGCCAGAAATAGATGAAGTTCCAGGTGATCAGGAGGACCAGGACGCCCGCGGCCGTGGCGCCCGCGACGCGGCGGGTGTCGCCGGAGCGGGGCGGGCCGATGATCGCGCCGAGGAGCATCGCCACCGCCAGGCACAGGAACGGCAGGAAGACGACGGCGTAGAAGAAGAAGATCGTGCGCTCCTGGTACATGAACCAGGGCAGGTAGCCGGCCGCGATGCCGCAGGCGATGGCACCCGCGCGCCAGTCACGGCGGAAGAACCAGCGCCACAGCACGTACAGGACCGCGAAGCAGGCGACCCACCACAGCAGCGGCGTGCCGAGGGCGAGCACCTCGCGGGCGCACTTCTCGCCGGCGTCGGCGGGGCAGCCGTCCTTGCCGGGGGCCGGGGACTCGTAGAAGTACGACACCGGACGGCCGAGGACGAGCCAGCTCCACGGGTTGGACTGGTACGTGTGCGGTGAGGACAGGCCGACGTGGAACTCGTACACCTGGTGCTCGTAGTGCCACAGGCTGCGCAGCCAGTCGGGCAGGAACGCCCAGCCGTCGCCCTTGCCGCCGGTCGCGGCCCAGTTGCGGTAGTAGCCGCCGGAGCCGTCGGTCGCGGAGAGGATCCAGCCGGTCCAGGACAGGACGTAGGTGACCAGGGCCACCGGGACCGTGGCGAGGAACGCGAGGCCGGTGTCCCGCTTGAGGACCGCCGAGTACGGGTGCCGGGCCCCGGCGACCCGCCGCGAACCGACGTCCCACAACACGGCCATCAGGCAGAACGCGGCCAGGATGTAGAGGCCGTTCCACTTCGTGCCGATGGCCAGGCCCAGCATCAGGCCCGCCGCCCAGCGCCAGGGGCGCCATCCCAGGCGGGCCGTCTCGGCCGTGTGCCGGTCGGGCCGGGCCCGGCCGTCCTCGTCCAGCGGCAGCGCGGCGGCGAGTCTCGCACGGGCCCTGTCGCGGTCGACCAGCAGACAGCCGAACGCGGCCAGCACGAAGAACATCAGCACGCCGTCCAGCAGCGCCGTGCGGCTCATCACGAAGTGCAGGCCGTCCACCGCCATCAGCGCGCCCGCCAGACACCCCAGGAACGTGGAGCGGAACAGGCGGCGGCCGATCCGGCACAGCAGCAGCACGGACAGCGTGCCGAGCACCGCCGTCATGAAACGCCAGCCGAAGGGGTCGAACCCGAACATCAGCTCGCCGAGCCCGATGACGTACTTGCCGACCGGCGGGTGCACGACATACGCGGCGTCCGCGGGGAGCGTGACGTTCCCGCCCGACGACAGGACCAGGTCGTTGGCGTTCTTGTCCCAGTTGAGTTCGAACCCGCGGTGGACCAGCGCCCACGCGTCCTTGGCGTAGTACGTCTCGTCGAATATCACCGCCCTGGGGTTGCCCAGGTTCCAGAACCGCAGCACCCCCGCCAGCAGCGTGACGAGCAGCGGGCCGATCCAGCCCGACCAGCGCACCAGCCGGCCCGCGAGCGGGTGCGGGACGCCGAGCGCCGCCCACAGACGCGGGGAGGGCTCGGTGTACGGCGGCACCAGGCGGTCACGGACGTCGCGGGCGTCGCTTCTGGGCTGCCCCTGGTAGCCGAAGCGGCGCAGCCGCTGCTGCCAGGACGGCCGCTGGTCGAGCGGCGCCTGGCCCTGCCGGGTGTCCGTGGAGGACGCGGTACTGGTCACCGCGCCATCGTAGGGAACCGTTCTGTGTGAGTCCCGTGCATGGCCGGTATGCGTCCGCATGCTCCGCCCCTGGGAGGAGTCCGCGTCCGCCGCCCCTGGGAGGATGGGAGCGTGATCGGAACCCTCGTACTAGCAGGCACCCCCATCGGCGACACCGCGGACGCCCCGCCCCGGCTCGCCGAGGAACTGGCCGGAGCCGATGTGATCGCCGCCGAGGACACGCGGCGGCTGCGCCGGCTGACCCAGGCGCTCGGTGTGACGCCCAGGGGGCGGGTGGTGTCGTACTTCGAGGGCAACGAGTCCGCCCGGACGCCGGAGCTGGTCGAGGAGCTGGTGGGCGGGTCGCGGGTGCTGCTGGTGACCGACGCGGGGATGCCGTCCGTGTCCGACCCGGGGTACCGGCTGGTCGCCGCCGCGGTCGAGCGGGACGTGCGGGTCACCGCCGTGCCCGGGCCGTCCGCGGTGCTCACCGCGCTCGCGCTGTCCGGACTGCCGGTCGACCGGTTCTGCTTCGAGGGGTTCCTGCCGCGCAAGGCGGGAGAGCGCCTGGGCCGGCTGCGGGAGGTCGCCGGAGAGCGGCGGACGCTCGTCTACTTCGAGGCTCCCCACCGGCTCGACGACACGCTGTCGGCCATGGCCGAGGTGTTCGGGGCCGGACGGCGGGCCGCGGTGTGCCGGGAGCTGACCAAGACGTACGAGGAGGTGCGGCGGGGCGGGCTGGGGGAGCTGGCCGCGTGGGCCGCGGAGGGGGTGCGCGGCGAGATCACCGTCGTGGTGGAGGGAGCGCCGGAGAAGGGCCCCGAGGAGGTCGGGCCGGAGGAGCTGGTGCGGCGGGTCCGGGTGCGGGAGGAAGCGGGGGAGCGGCGCAAGGAGGCGATCGCCGCGGTGGCGGTGGAGGCCGGCGTGCCGAAGAGGGTTGTCTTCGATGCGGTGGTCGCCGCGAAGAACGCTGCGGGGTGACCGGGTTCGGGGCGAGGGCTGCTGTGCTTCGCGGGACGCGCGTCGTGCGGGGCTTGTCGCGCAGCTCCCCGCGCCCCCGGCTTGTCGCGCGCAGCTCCCCGCGCCCCTGAGGGGCGCCTTCGTGCGCCCCATGCGTGGGTAAAGGCGCCGGGGGCTCGGGGCAAGGGAGCCCCAAATCGGGGCCAACACTCGACAGTTCTGCTGCCACCGGTCCGGCCGGGGAGTCCACTGGGGTGCGGGGACGGAATCGTCCTCACGCCACAGCGGAACAGGAGCTGGCATGAGTGAGATCGCAGGGCAGACCGGGCTCCGCGCCGGTGCCACCGCAGTCGTCAACGAGTCCTACTCGTTCGCCTGCATGCGGTGCGGGCACGGCTGGGAGCAGTCGTACGAGATAGAGCACCACACGGACGCCGCGGGTCATGAGTTCGTCCTCTACGTCGCGGACGGCAAGGTGGTGCCCTCCCCGTTGAGCAAGCCCGAGTGCCACAACTGCGACAGCCACGTCGTGCGGATCATGCGGCCCGGGCGGGTCGCGTCGGCGCACGACGCCGCGCACCGGCCGTCCCGCGTGCCGCCGCCCGCCGGGCCCGTGGAGGCTCCCTCGGCAGGGCCCGGGAGCGAGGGCGAGGAGCGCGAGCACCACCACTGGCACCTGTCCGACCTGCTGCATCCCTTCCAGCGCAAGGCGAGCTGACCCGTCCGGCTGCCTTGTCCGACGCCCTCCCCGGTCCTCCCCCGTCGGGGAGGGCGTGCCCCTTTCGTAGGATCGGGGCATGCCTTCGAACGACTCCGGCCGCCAGGACAAGAACGCGGCCCCGCCCCTCCCGGAGCCCCTGCGGGTGCCGGTCGCCGACTCCCACACCCACCTGGACATGCAGTCCGGCACGGTCGAGGAGGCACTGGCGAAGGCGGCGTCGGTCGGAGTGACGACGGTCGTGCAGGTCGGCTGCGACCTCAAGGGCTCCCGGTGGGCGGCCGAGACGGCTGCGGCCCACGACGCCGTCCACGCCACGGTCGCCCTGCACCCGAACGAGGCGCCCCGGATCGTGCACGGCGACCCCGACGGGTGGTCGCGGCAGGGCGCCCGCGAACCCGGCGGCCCAGCCGCGCTGGACGACGCGCTCGCCGAGATCGACCGGCTGGCCGCGCTGGAGCAGGTCAAGGGCGTCGGCGAGACCGGCCTCGACTACTTCCGCACCGGGCCCGACGGCAAGGACGCCCAGGAGCGGTCCTTCCGCGCCCACATCGAGATCGCCAAGCGGCACGGCAAGGCCCTGGTCATCCACGACCGCGACGCCCACGCCGACGTCCTGCGCGTGCTCAAGGAGGAGGGCGCCCCCGAGCGGACCGTCTTCCACTGCTACTCCGGTGACGCCGAGATGGCGGGGATCTGCGCGAGCGCGGGCTATTTCATGTCCTTCGCCGGCAACGTCACCTTCAAGAACGCCCGGAACCTGCGGGACGCGGTGGCGGTGGCCCCGCTGGAGCTCCTCCTCGTCGAGACGGACGCGCCCTTCCTCACACCGGCGCCCTACCGCGGACGGCCCAACGCCCCGTACCTCGTGCCGGTCACCGTGCGGGCCATGGCCGAGGTGCGCGGCATCGACGAGGACACCCTCGCCACGGCACTCGGCGCGAACACGGCACGCGCGTTCGCTTACTGACCCCGGGTCCACAACCACACCGCACGACCGTGCGTAGTCGCGTCGCTTTGGAGAGTGACGAACGCTCCGCTAGGTTCTGGGGGCCCGATCCGGACCCCTCTGGACCCCTCCGGCCCCCTGGAGCGCGTCGGCGTGAGCAATTCCCGATACGAAACGTACGAGGCATACGAGACGTACGAGACGTACGGCCCGGCCTACGCCGACCCGGTGTACGGCGGCTTCGACGCGCCGGCCGATCTGCACAGCGCACAGACGCTCGGCTACGGGACCCCCGGGGCACCCGGCGCCCACCGGGACACCTACCGGCCCGCCTACGAGGCGCCGACCCCGCCCGGGCTGCCCCGGCAGGGCGCTCCGCACGACGGGCCCGCGCCCGGGTCCGTCGAGCAGCCGGGCCAGGAGCGGCCAGGCCAGGGCCCGGGTGCGCACGCCGGATCGCGTGCCGCGGCGCGCACCGGCTCGCACCGCAGATCCGCACGCCGGCGCAAGGCCCGCTACCCCGAGCGCCCGGACAGCCCCATGCGGCGGCTCCTCCCGCAGGCCCTGGTCGTCGCCTTCCTCGCCGGCGGCACCACGGCGTTCGTCGCCAAGGACAAGGCGATCGAGCTGAACGTCGACGGCAAGGCGCGCACACTGCACACCTTCGCCGACGACGTCACCGAACTGCTCGCGGAGGAGGGCGTCGAGATCGGCGCCCACGACGTGGTCGCGCCCGGGCCCGGCACGGACATCAGCAGCGGCGACGAGGTCGCCGTGCACTTCGCCCGTCCCCTGCGGCTCACCCTCGACGGGCACCGGCGCGAGGTCTGGACGACCGCCCACACGGTGGACGGAGCGCTGCGGCAGCTGGGTGTGCGACAGGAGGGAGCGTACGTGTCCACCTCGCGCTCCCGCCGCATCGGGCGCGAAGGGCTCGCACTGGACGTACGGACCGAACGCACCGTCACGATCATGGCGGACGGCCGTGCCCGCACGGTGCGCACCAACGCGGCGACCGTACGGGAGGCCGTCGAGGAGGCCGGGATCACCCTGCACGGCCAGGACACCACCTCGGTCCCGCAGAACAGCTTCCCGCGCGACGGGCAGACACTGACCGTGCTGCGGATCACCGGCGGCAAGGAGGTCCGCGAGGAGCCGGTCCCGTTCCCGGTGCGGCGGACGGAGGACCCTGACCTGTTCCGGGGCACGGAGGTCGTGGAGCACGCGGGCGAGCCGGGCCTGCGCCGCGTCACCTTCTCGCTGCGCACGGTCAACGGCGTCAAGCAGAAGCCGCGCCGGATCAGAACCGAGCTGGTGCGCGAGCCGCGCCCGCAGGTGGTCAAGGTCGGCACCAAGGAGCGCCCCGCCTCCGTCCAGGGCGCCGACCACCTCGACTGGCGGGGCCTGGCGGCCTGCGAGTCCGGCGGCCGGCCCGACGCGGTCGACTCCTCGGGCACCTACGGCGGCCTCTACCAGTTCGACACCCGGACCTGGCAGGCCCTCGGCGGCAGCGGCCGCCCCCAGGACGCCCCGGCGGCGGAACAGACGTACCGGGCGAAGAAGCTGTATGTGCGGCGGGGGGCCAGCCCCTGGCCGCACTGCGGGGCACGGCTGGGCGGATAGGGGGGAACCGAACCCCCGTACCCTTGTCCCGTGACCAGCAGCCCCACCCCCGACGCCCTCCTGGGCCCCGCCGACATCCGCGAGCTCGCGGCAGCCCTCGGCGTACGCCCCACCAAGCAACGCGGACAGAACTTCGTGATCGACGCGAACACCGTCCGCCGTATCGTCCGCACCGCCCAGGTCCGCCCCGACGACGTGGTCGTCGAGGTCGGCCCGGGGCTCGGGTCGCTCACCCTCGCGCTGCTGGAGGTCGCCGACCGGGTCATGGCCGTGGAGATCGACGACGTGCTCGCCGGTGCGCTGCCCGCGACCATCACGGCCCGCATGCCCGAGCGCGCCGACCGGTTCAACCTCGTCCACTCGGACGCCATGCACGTCACCGAGCTGCCGGGCCCGGCCCCGACCGCCCTGGTCGCCAACCTCCCCTACAACGTGGCCGTCCCGGTCCTGCTGCACATGCTCGACACCTTCCCGACCATCGAACGCACCCTCGTCATGGTCCAGGCGGAGGTCGCCGACCGGCTGGCCGCGCCGCCCGGCTCGAAGGTCTACGGCGTCCCCTCGGTCAAGGCCAACTGGCACGCCGAGGTCAAGCGCGCCGGCGCCATCGGGCGGAACGTGTTCTGGCCCGCGCCCAACGTCGACAGCGGCCTGGTGTCCCTGGTCCGCCGGAGCGAGCCGCTGAGGACGACGGCCTCGAAGCGCGAGGTGTTCGCCGTCGTCGACGCGGCGTTCGCCCAGCGCCGCAAGACGCTGCGGGCCGCGCTCTCCGGCTGGGCCGGATCCGCCGCCGCCGCCGAGGAGGCCCTGGTCGCCGCAGGGGTCTCGCCGCAGGCCCGGGGCGAGTCGCTGACCGTGGAAGAGTTCGCGCGTATCGCCGAGCACAAGGCGGACCCGCAGGAGGAGAAGGAGCCCGCATGAGCGTCACGGTCCGCGTCCCGGCCAAGGTCAACGTCCAGCTGGCGGTCGGCGCCGCCCGCCCCGACGGCTTCCACGATCTGGCCAACGTCTTCCTCGCGGTCGGCCTCTACGACGAGATCACCGTCACCCCGGCCGACGAGCTCCGCGTCACCTGCGAAGGCCCGGACGCCGGCCAGGTTCCCCTGGACCGTACGAACCTGGCGGCGCGCGCGGCGATCGCGCTGGCCGAGCGGTACGGGCGCAGCCCCGGCGTCCACATCCACATCGCCAAGGACATCCCCGTCGCCGGCGGCATGGCGGGCGGCAGCGCGGACGGCGCCGGCGCCCTGGTGGCCTGCGACGCACTGTGGGAGACGGGCGCCCGTCGTGACGAACTCCTCGGCATCTGCGCCGAGCTGGGCAGCGACGTGCCGTTCAGCCTGGTCGGCGGGGCGGCCCTCGGCATCGGGCGGGGCGAGCAGCTGACGCCCCTGGAGGTCGGCGGCACCTTCCACTGGGTCTTCGCGATGGCCGGGCGGGGCCTGTCCACCCCGGCCGTCTTCCGCGAGTTCGACCGGCTCGGCGCGGGCACGGACATCCCCGAGCCCGTCGCCTCCCAGGAACTCCTCGCCGCCCTCGCCAAGGGCGACCCGGACGCGCTCGCCGCCGCCGTCTCCAACGACCTCCAGCCCGCGGCCCTGTCCCTCTTCCCCGAACTCGCCGGCACCCTGGCCGCGGGGCGTGCCGCCGGTGCCCTCACCGCGCTCGTCTCGGGCTCCGGCCCGACCACCGCGTTCCTCGCCCGCGACCCGGAGTCGGCCGCCGCGGTGGCACAGGCGCTGGTGTCGTCCGGGACGTGCCGGACGGTGCGCACGGCGTCGGGCCCGGCGCCCGGGGCGACGGTCGCCGGGCGTTAATCACGTGCCCCGGCGGCTGCCGGGCGCCTAGGCTCCCCCAGTTGTTTTCAAAAGGGGGCACAGACGTGAAGGAACTGGTCGCGGCCGTACGGCGCGGCGACTCGGACGAGGTCACGGCCCTGCTCGACGCAGGTGCGGACCCCGACACCCCCGACGCAACAGACGGCCTCCCGGTCCTCTGCCTCGCCGTGGCGGCGTACGACCGGCCCGTCGCCGAGGCGCTGCTCCAGGCCGGTGCCGACCCCCTGCGCCGACTGCCCGACGGGAGCACCCCGCTGCTGCGGGCGGTGGACGGCGGGTCCCACCTGCTGACCCACGCGCTCGCCACCAGTCGGATCCCGCTCCCGGCACCGGCGCGCGCCGAAATGCTGGCCCGGGCCCGGCGATGGGCCGAGGCGGGCACAGAGGCCGAACTGCGCCGCCTCACCGGCCACACCGGGCCGGTCGAGCGGATCCGGGTCGAGGACGACGAGGTCGGTTGGTGGTCCGAGCAGCTCACGCTCGGCGGGACGACCGTGCGCGACGAGCACCGGGCGGTCCTCACCTCCATGGAGGCTCGCTACGGCATCCGCACTCCCTTCGACGAACTGGTCGCGCGCGCCCTCGCCCACCCCGACCGGGACCACGTCGTGTGGTGCGACGTCGTGTTCACGCTCGGCCGGAGGCTCGACGAGGAGACCTGGCAGTGGTCCAGGGACCTGCTCGACCACCCCGACCGGGTGCACCGACTGCTCGCCGCCGACCTCCTGCTGTCCCTGATCCTCGGAGACGTCGTCACGGGCCACGACCCGTTCTGGGACCGGGGGCGGCAGCTCGTGCCCTGGGCGGAGCAGGAGCGGGACCCGGAGGTGCTGGCGGTACTGCTCCACGCGATGACCCATGACAGCGCCCCGGAGATCGAGGCCGTCGGGCTGTCGTACCTCTCCCACCCGGACCCGAGGGTGCGTGCCCTGGTTCCGGAGACCGTGCACCACCCCGAGAGCCTCACCACCGTGCTCACCCTGGCCCATGACGAGGACCCCGGCGTACGCGGGGCGGTGTGCCACTGGCTCGTCCACGACCGGGGGAGCGAGCCCGAGGTGGGGGACGCGCTCGTCGCGCTCACCCATGACGAGCAGCAGTCGATCCGCATCTGCGCCGTGTCCGGCCTGGCCGTGCGCGACGATCCGCGCTGCGTGGAGGCCGAGCACCGGATCGGCCCCCTCGACCCGGAGCTGCCGTTCGACGAGCGGCTGATGGACGTGTGGCGCTACCAGCGCCGCCGGGAAGCCGCGGCCGGCGGCTGACCGCCCCGGCCGGAGCACCCCCGCGCGCGACTACCCTGGGGGGTGATCCATCCCCCTTGGCAGGAGAGTAATGGCCGTCAACCTGGTCAATGTCGAGAACGTCAGCAAGGTGTACGGCACCCGCGCCCTGCTCGACGGTGTCTCCCTCGGCGTCGCCGAAGGGGAACGCATCGGCGTCGTCGGCCGCAACGGTGACGGCAAGACCACGCTGATCCGGATGCTCGCCCGGCTGGAGGAGGCCGACACGGGGCGCGTCACGCACTCCGGCGGTCTGCGCATCGGCGTGCTCACGCAACACGACTCCCTCGACCCCGAGGCCACCGTCCGCCACGAGGTCATCGGCGACATGGCCGACCACGAGTGGGCCGGCGTCGCCAAGGTCAGGGACGTGCTGACCGGCCTGTTCGGCGGGCTCGACCTGCCGGGGTTCCCCAAGGGGCTCGACACCGTCATCGGCCCGCTCTCCGGCGGTGAGCGGCGCCGGATCGCACTGGCCAAGCTGCTCATCGAGGACCAGGACCTGCTCGTCCTGGACGAGCCCACCAACCACCTCGACGTCGAGGGCATCGCCTGGCTGGCCAAGCATCTGCAGAACCGCAGGTCGGCGTTGGTGTGCGTGACCCACGACCGGTGGTTCCTCGACCAGGTGTGCACACGCATGTGGGACGTCCAGCGCGGTGCGGTCTACGAGTACGAGGGCGGCTACTCCGACTACGTCTTCGCCCGTGCCGAGCGCGAGCGCATCGCCGCCACCGAGGAGGTCAAGCGGCAGAACCTCGTCCGCAAGGAGCTGGCCTGGCTGCGCCGCGGGGCGCCCGCCCGTACGTCCAAGCCGCGCTTCCGCGTCGAGGCCGCCAACGAGCTCATCGCGGACGTGCCGCCGCCCCGGGACAGCAGCGAGCTGATGAAGTTCGCCTCCACCCGGCTGGGCAAGACCGTGTTCGACCTGGAGGACATCACCGTCCAGGCGGGCCCCAAGGTCCTCCTCAAGCACGTCACCTGGCAGCTCGGGCCCGGCGACCGGATCGGCCTGGTCGGTGTCAACGGCGCCGGGAAGACGTCCCTGCTGCGGGCCATGGGCGAGGCCGCTTGGTCCGACGGCGAGACCCAGCCCGTGGGCGGACGCGTCCGCGTCGGCAAGACGGTGAAGCTGGCCTACCTCTCCCAGGAGGTCGCCGAACTCGACCCGGCCACCCGCGTGCTGGAGGCGGTGCAGCAGGTGCGTGAGCGCGTCGACCTCGGCAAGGGCCGCGAGATGACCGCGGGGCAGCTGTGCGAGACGTTCGGCTTCACCAAGGAGAAGCAGTGGACGCCCGTCGGCGACCTGTCCGGTGGTGAGCGCCGCAGGCTCCAGCTGCTGCGTCTGCTCATGGACGAGCCCAACGTCCTCTTCCTCGACGAGCCCACCAACGACCTCGACATCGAGACGCTGACGCAGCTGGAGGACGTCCTCGACGGCTGGCCCGGCTCGATGATCGTCATCTCCCACGACCGGTTCTTCATCGAGCGCACCACCGACCGGGTGTTCGCGCTGCTCGGCGACGGCGCCCTGCGGATGCTGCCGCGCGGCATCGACGAGTACCTGGAGCGCAGGCAGCGCATGGAGGAGGCCGCTGCAGCCTCGGCCCCGGCCGCCGCGCAGCAGTCCACCGCCCCGGAGAAGAGCGCGGCCGGACAGCGCGCCGCCAAGAAGGAGCTCCAGAAGATCGAGCGGCAGCTCGACAAGGTCTCCGAGAAGGAGACCAAACTCCACGCCCAAATCGCCGAAAACGCCACAGACTTCGCGAAGGTCGCCGGACTGGATGCCGAGCTGCGGGAGTTGGCCGGTCAGCGCGAGGAGCTGGAGATGCGATGGCTGGAACTGGCCGAGGACGCGTGAAGGGTGCGTGAAGGCGCATAACGAGGGCATCACGGGCCGGTCCTCCCTTGGGAACAGGGGATGATCGGCCCGGTGTGTTGTCGGAACCTGGTGATAGAAAGAGTCGTCTTAGAACTTTATGAAGCGACTCTGAGCCCATCGCGTACCTCAGGGCGTGGCTAAAAATCAGTGATCGAACGGGGGAGCCGCTGATGACTCAGCCGCCCAGTCAGCCACCGCACGATGGCTTCGGTGCACCGCAGAACCAGCCGCCGCAGGGCGGTGGTTACGGGGCACCGCAGACCCCGCCACCACCGCAGACCCCGCCACCACCGCAGGGACCGCCCCAGACGCCGCCGCCCCCGCAGGGCCCGCCGCAGCCGGGGTACGGCTACCCGCAGCAGTCCCCGCAGCAGCCCGGTCCGTACGGGCAGCCGGGACAGCCGGGGCCGTACAACGCCGGCCCCTACGGCCAGCCGCAGCAGCCGGGCCCGTACGGCCAGCCGCAGCAGCCGGGCCCGTACGGCCAGCCCGGGTACGGCTACCCGACGCAGCCGCAGTACCCCGGTGCGCCCGGCACGCCGCCCGGGGGCGGCTCGAACAACCCCTTCAAGGGCAAGCCCGCCATGATCATCGGTGCCGCCGTCGCCGCGCTGCTCGTGGTCGGCGGCACCGTGTGGGCCGTCACCGGCGGTGACGACGGCAAGGGCAAGAAGAAGCCGGTCGCCCAGAAGACCGACGACGCCAAGCCCGGCTCCTCCGCCCCGGTCAACCCCGGTGACGGCAGCGGCGACGGCGGCGAGGACCCGGAGGACCTCAACGAGGGCCGCCAGGCCGGCGAGGCCAAGGTCCTCTGGTACAAGGAAGCGCCCGACGCGCCCGGCTCCGGCGCCGACGCCAACGGCATGTGGATCACCGGCAAGACCGCGGTGAAGGCCGCCTACAAGCAGCTCTTCGCCTACAACGTCGGTGACGGCAAACCCGCCTGGGACGCGATCACCTTCCCGCAGAAGATCTGCGCGACGACTCCGCAGAAGACGTCCGACGACAAGATCGTCGTCGCGTACATGAGCGGCAGCAGCGACCGCGCCAAGTGCAACCAGCTGCAGGAGATCGACCTCGGCACCGGCGAGAAGGGCTGGAAGGAAGCTGTCGCCGACGGCGCCCTGTTCGACTCCACGCTCTCCGTCGAACTGTCCATCACCGGCAAGACGCTGATGGTGGGCCGCTCCCAGTCCGGCACGGCGTACGACGTCACCAACGGCGACAAGCTCTTCGACAAGAAGAAGTACGGCAACGCCTGCTTCCCCGCCGCGTTCGCCGGCGGCGAGAAGCTGATCGCCGTCTCCTCCTGCGGCGCCGGGACCGACAAGGAGCACGACGAGCTCCAGGAGCTCGACCCCAGGACCGGCAAGGCCAGGTGGACCCAGCCGTTCGACAAGGGCTGGCGGGTCGCGCGCACCTACTCGGTCAGCCCGCTGGTCGTCTACAGCACCAACTCGGACAAGAAGGCCTGGAACATCTCCACCTTCACCTCCGGCGGCAAGTTCCGCTCGCAGGTCGGCTTCGACGAGGACTTCGCCCCCGAGTGCGGCTGGGCGATCCTCGAACGCGACCTCACGGGCTGCCAGGGCGTCGCCGTCGACGACTCCACGCTGTACCTGCCGACCAAGGCCACGTCCGGCGCCAACGAGATCGTCGCGGTCAACCTGGCGGACGGCAAGGAGAAGTGGCGGGTGAAGTCCCCCTCCGACGAGTCGATGATGCCGGTGAAGACCGAGGGCGACAAGCTCATCGCCTATGTGGAGCCGTCGTACGACGCGGGCGGGCAGATCGTGTCCATCCCGACCGGCGGCAGCAGCCACAAGCCGTCCAAACTGCTGCAGAACCCGCAGGGCGCCGCGGACATCGAGGACAGCTTCTTCTCCAAGGACATCGACTGGGCCGACGGGCGCTTCTACATCTCGACGACCCGGCTGAGCGGCAACGACGACACGAAGGAGAAGTTGATGCTCGCCTACGGCAAGTGACTCTTCCTCCGTCGGGTTTCCCTTCGTCCGCGTCGTCCGTCCCCTTCCCCGAGGTACCCACGCCATGACCCAGCCGCCGCCCCCGCCGCCCCAGCAGCCCCCGCAGGGGGGCGGCTTCGGGCCGCCCCAGGACCAGCCGCCGCAGGACCAGCCGCCGCAGACCCCGCCGCCCGCGGCCGGGCCGGACCTCGGCAAGGCCCCGGAGCCGGGGTACGGCTACCCCCAGGCACCGCAGGCACCGCAGGCACCCCAGGCACCCCAGGCGCCTCCGCCGGCCGCGCCGCAGACCCCGCCCCAGCCTCCGCAGGGTTACGGGTATCCGCAGGGGGCTCCGGCGCCCCAGCCTCCGCAGGCCCCGCAGGGCCCGCCCGGCTACGGCTACCCCGGCCAGCCGCCGGGGGCGTACGGGCAGCCGCAGCAGGCGCCCTACGGTCAGCCGGGGTACGGCCAGCCGGGGTACGGGCAGCCGGGCTTCGGCCAGCCGGGGTACGGGCAGCAGCCCGGTTACGGCTATCCGCAGCAGACCATGCCGCACCCGCCGCAGCCGGGACAGCCGGGCGGCGGCAAGAAGGTCAACGCGCAGGTGCTGATCATCGTCGCCGCGGTCGTGGCGATCGCCCTGATCATCGGCGGCGGTGTCTGGTACGCCTCGTCCGGGAAGGACGACGGGAAGAAGGACGACACCGCCTCCTCCAGCGGCGGCACCGGCGGCACGGACGACGACAAGGGCGGCACCACCTCCGGCAAGGAGAAGCCGCCGTCCGACCCCAGTGCCAAGGTCCTCTTCCAGGTCCCGGCGCCCGAGGTGAAGAACGACAGCACGGTCGTCGTCTCCGGCTCGTGGCTCACCGACAAGGCGTACGTCAAGAGCGGCATCGCCCAGATCATCGGCTACGACCGTGACAAGGGCAGCGAGCTGTGGAAGATCCCGCTGGACGGCCCGGTGTGCCAGGCCAGCCGCCACGTCACGGACGACAACCTGACGGCGATCCTCTACCAGCCGGCGATGCCCACCAAGGCCGACCCCTCGCACGGGTGCAGCGAGATCGCGCTCATCGACCTCGACGCCGGCAAGAGGCTGTGGACCAAGACGGTCAAGACCGGTGACCAGCTGATCACCTTCGACAACATCACCCTCAGCGGGAAGACGGTCGCCGTCGGCAGCACCAGTGGCGGCGCCGCCTTCGACGTCTCCGGCAAGCTCCTGTGGAGCCCGAAGCCGGCCGACTCCTGCTACGACGCCGGGTACGGCGGCGGCGAGAAGCTGGTCGCGGTGCGCAAGTGCGGCTCCTACGACCAGCGGCAGCTGCACATCCAGACGATCGACCCGAAGTCCGGGAAGGTGATCTCGGAGTACAAGATGACCCAGGGCATCGAGTACGCGAGCATCGTGTCGACCAACCCGCTGGTCGTGGCCGCCGACGTCGGTGACTCCGCGGGCGACGGCAGCGGCATCTCCGACTTCTTCTCCATCGACAGCAAGACCGGCAAGCTGCGCACGCGCATCTCCGCGCCGGGCGAGCAGTTCGCGGCCCGCTGCGAGGGCATCACCCGCGTCGAGGCCTGCAACCTGCTGGCCGTCGGCAACGACCGGCTGTACCTGCCGACCGAGGAGCACGACGGCACCGGCAAGTACAGCCAGACCAACGAGATCGTCGCCTTCGACCTCGCCACCGGCAAGCAGACCGGGCAGCGGGCCGACGCGGGCGACGGCTACACGATCTCGCCGCTGCGCATGGACGGCGGCAACCTGATCGCGTACAAGCGTCCCCCGTACGACAAGGGCGGACAGGTCGTGAGCATCTCCGGCACCGGCTTCAAGGAGACGACGCTGCTGCAGAACCCCGCGACGGACTCCGTGCGCGACGTGGAGACCAGCATGTCGCCGGAGTACTCCGAGTTCCTGTATGCCGACGGGCACCTCTACATGTCCAAGGTGTACGCGAGCAAGCGGTCGACGGTGAGGGAGAAGGAGTACCTGGCGGTCGGCTTCGGTACGAGCTGATCGTCTGGTGATCGACTGAGGTTCCCTTCGGTCCCGTCCCTGTTCAGGGACGGGACCGTTCGCGTTTGGCTGAGTCAACCTCGTATGAGGGGAATTTCGGCGATCCGGGGCGATTCTCGTGGGTAGGGGAGCGCAACGTCGAACAAGCGTGTAGCTTCCGGGGGCATGAAGGCGGGGGAGCCGGGGGGCTTCCATGGGGGGACTGGGTGACTGGGGGGTTGCTCGATGGGAGCGCGGCTCATGGTGGTCGACGACCACCGATTGCTGGCCGAGGCGCTGGCTTCGGCGCTGAAGCTGCGGGGGCACCGGGTGCTGGCCGCGGCGGCGCCGGCCGCGGGGGCGGCGGACCTGGTGATCACGCGGGCGCCGGAGGTGTGCCTGCTGGGGACGGCGGTGCCGGCGGAGCCGGGAATCTTCGACCCGGTGGTGCGGATCAAGCGGGAGCGGCCGCAGGTCGCGGTGCTGGTGCTGGGGCCGGTGCCAAGCCCGCGGGGCATCGCGGCGGCGTTCGCGGCGGGGGCCTCCGGCTATGTCCGGCACGATGAGCGCATAGAGGGTGTCGAGCGGGCGATCATGAAGGCGCGGGCAGGGGAGGCGGCGGTGGCCCCGCAGCTGCTGCAGGGAGCGTTCAGCGAGTTGCTCAACCCGGCAGCCCAACCGGACGACGAGGGCCAGCGGTTGCTGTCCATGCTCACGCCGAGGGAGGTCGAGGTCCTGGTCCGCGTGGCGGACGGCGAGGACACCCGCCTGATCGCGGCAGGCATGGGCATCGCACCGTCGACGGCGCGTACGCACGTCCAGCGGGTCCTGATGAAGCTGGGCGTCGGCTCCCGCCTGGAGGCGGCTGCGTTGGCGGCACGGACGGGGTTGCTGGACCGGGCGGGGTCGGTGTCGCGGGAGCCGTGAAGCGGGGGCGCGGGTGGCTTGCGCCTGGCGCCGGGTGGTGGGTCGGGGCCGGCCGGGGGGTGTCCGTCCTCGGAACGGCGCGATGGGGTCGTGTACCGGCTGACTGTTCGTTGACGCGCCAACCGCCGCGGGCGGACACCCCCGGGCACGGTCTGTTGCGTACGACGGCGGGTGCGGGCGCGCCTCGGCTCGCCCAGCTGCGGGTATGCGTATGTGCCGGTGGGGGCGGTGGGGGAGGGTGGGCGCAGCAGCACCCCGCTACGCCGGGTCGGGCACCCATCCGGGCCTCAGCACCGGGGCGGCCGGGCTACTCCGCCCGTTCGTCGTCCTCCGGCTCAAGCCCCGGCGGCGGCGGAGCCACCGGCCTCAGTTTCAGCCATGCCAGGAAGAACAAGCCCAGCAGGAGCATTCCCAACCCGGTCCACAGGTTGATGTTCACCCCCTCGGCCTTGTCGATGTCCGCGTCGGACGCCGTGAACCCCGCGATCATGACGATGACGCCGTAGAGCACGAACAGCCCGCCGATGATCCGCCGGATGTCGAACAGCCGCGCGGCGGTCGCCGACTTGCCCTGCAGCTCGGTGACTTCCCGCTGCACGTCCTTGTCGGAGTAGAACTCGGACATCTGTCAATCCTCCCTCGGTCAGAACGAGAACGGGATGTAGCAGGCCGCGGCCAGGACGACCGCGCCCCAGCCCAGCAGCGCCGGCCTGCGGTACCAGGCCTCGTCTCCGGGGGCCGGCGGCTCGGTCATGCCGGGCGAGGTCGTGCCGTAGACCAGTCCCTGCAACTCCTCGCTCGGCTTGGGTGCCGTGAACAGCGACACCGCCACCATCACCACCGCGCCCGCGACGAAGCCCGCGATCGCGGAGACGAAGTTGGCCCCCTGGTCGGAAGGGATGCCGACGATGTCCTGCTTGTAGAGGACGAAGTAGTTGACCATCGCCGCGGTGGTGCCCGCGAGCAGCCCCCAGAAGCCGGACTTCATGGAGGCCCGCTTCCAGAACATGCCGATGACGAAGACGACGAACATCGGCACGTTGAAGAAGGAGAACAGCGTCTGGAGGTAGGCCATGATGTTGGAGAAGGACCGCGCCAGGAACGCCGTGCCGATGGAGGCCAGGACACCGATCGCCGTGATGAGCCGCCCGAAGCGCACGTAGTACTCGTCCTCGCGGCCCCTGACGACGTACTTCGCCCAGATGTCCGTCGTGAACACGGTGTTGAAGGACGACACGTTCGCCGCCATGCCCGCCATGAACGCCGCGAGCAGGCCGGTGACGGCGATGCCCAGCACGCCGTTGGGCAGCAGCTGCTCCATCAGGTACGGGATGGCGTCGTTGTACTGGAGGTCGGAGCCGGAGGTGCCGATTTTAGGGACCAGGACCGCGGCGACCAGGCCCGGGATCATCACCAGGAACACGATGAAGATCTTCGGGAAAGCGGCGATGAGGGGAGTGCGCTGTGCCGCCGAGAGGTTCTTCGCGGACAGCGCGCGCTGCACCTCGGCGAAGTTCGTCGTCCAGTAGCCGAAGGAGAGGACGAATCCGAGACCCAGGACGATCGTCAGCCAGTTCGCGCCCAGCGGGTTGTCGCTGCCGATGCCGGTGCCGCCCCAGGACGTCATGAAGTCGGCGCCGCGGCTCTCGGTGAGGGAGTCGGACAGGCCGTCCCAGCCGCCGACCTTCTTCAGGCCGAGGACGGAGAGGGGGATGAGCGCCGCCAGGATCACGAAGAACTGCAGGACCTCGTTGTAGATCGCCGAGGACAGGCCGCCGAGCGTGATGTACGCCAGGACGAAGAAGCCGGCGACCACGATCGCCACCCACTCCGGCCAGCCCAGCAGCGCCTCGACGACGATGGCCAGGGCGTAGAGGTTGACGCCGGCGATGAGGATCGCGGCGAAGGCGAAGAGGATCGCGCTGAGCAGGTGCGCCCCCTTGTCGAAGCGCAGCAGCAGGAACTCGGGGACCGAGCGCACCTTGGAGCCGTAGTAGAAGGGCATCATCACCAGGCCCAGGAAGACCATGGCCGGGATGGCGCCGATCCAGTACCAGTGCGTGGTGTAGACGCCGTACTGGGCGCTGTTGGCGGCCATGCCGAGGATCTCGGTGGCCCCCAGGTTGGCCGCGATGAACGCGAGACCGGTGACCCATGCGGGCAGGGAACGGCCGGAGAGGAAGAAGTCGAGACTGGTCTTCACCGAGCTGCGGGCGGCGAAGCCGATGCCGAGGACGACGGCGAAGTAGATGCCGAGAATCGTGTAGTCGAGCCAGTTGGTGGGGAGTCGCAGCTCGGCTGCCAGCTGGGTGGGGGAACGCATGAGCCCTCGCTTCGGTGCGGGAACCGATACCTCGCGGAATCCACTTCTCCGCATGCAGTGATTGAACCCGCCCGCTGATGCTCTTTGTTTGATTGTGATGTTGACGGTTGTGGTGTGTTGTGTTTTGATATGTTGGGTTCTGTTTGAAGGACAAGGAGTCCGGCGTGAAGAAGACCTCGACCCGGCTGGCCGACGGTCGTGAACTCATCTACTACGACCTGCGTGACGACAGCGTGCGGGACGCGACCGACCGACGTCCGCTGGACCGCACCGTCACCACGTCCGAGACCCGCCGTGACCCCCTCCTCGGCGACTCCGTCGCCATCGCCTCGCACCGCCAGGGCCGCACCTACCACCCCCCGGCCGACGAGTGCCCCCTGTGCCCCTCGGCGGGTGACCGCCTGAGCGAGATCCCGGACTCGTCGTACGACGCCGTCGTCTTCGAGAACCGCTTCCCCTCGCTCGCCGGCGACTCGGGCCGCTGCGAGGTCGTCTGCTTCACCTCCGACCACAACGCCTCCTTCGCCGACCTCACCGAGGAGCAGGCCGGGCTGGTACTGGAGGCGTGGACGGACCGCACGTCGGAGCTGTCCCACCTCCCCGCCGTCGAGCAGGTGTTCTGCTTCGAGAACCGGGGCGCCGAGATCGGCGTGACCCTCGGGCACCCGCACGGCCAGATCTACGCCTACCCCTTCACCACCCCCCGCACCGCCCTGATGCTGCGCTCCGTCGCGGCCCACAAGGAGATGACCGGCGGGGAGAACCTCTTCGACGCCGTCCTGGAGCGTGAACTCGCCGGTGAACGCCTCGTCCTGGAGGGTGAACACTGGGTGGCCTTCGTGCCGTACGCGGCGCACTGGCCGTACGAGGTACACCTGTACCCCAAGCGCCGCGTGCCCGACCTGCTCGGCCTGGACGAGGGCGCGCGCACAGAGTTCCCCAAGGTCTATCTGGAACTCTTGAGGCGCTTCGACCGGATCTTCGGTGAGAGTGAATCCCCGACGCCGTACATCGCGGCCTGGCACCAGGCCCCGTTCGGCGCGCTGGAGGAGTTCGACGGGGTCGTGCGTGAGGACTTCGCGCTGCACCTCGAGCTTTTCACCATCCGCCGCACTTCCGGCAAGCTGAAGTTCCTCGCGGGTTCCGAGTCCGGCATGAACGTGTTCATCAACGACGTGCCGCCGGAGCACGCGGCCGAGCGACTGCGAGAGGTAGCGAGTTCATGAGCGGGAAGTACCTGGTGACGGGCGGCGCGGGATACGTCGGCAGCGTGGTCGCACAGCACCTGCTGGAGGCCGGTCACGAGGTCGTCGTCCTCGACAACCTCTCCACGGGCTTCCGCGAGGGCGTCCCGGCGGGCGCGTCGTTCATCGAGGGCGACATCCGCGACGCCGCCAAGTGGCTGGACTCCTCCTTCGACGGCGTGCTCCACTTCGCGGCGTTCTCCCAGGTCGGCGAGTCGGTCGCGAAGCCCGAGAAGTACTGGGACAACAACGTCGGCGGCACCATGGCGCTGCTGGCCGCGATGCGCGAGGCGGGCGTCCGCAAGCTGGTCTTCTCCTCCACGGCGGCGACGTACGGCGAGCCGGAGCAGGTCCCCATCGTCGAGTCGGCGCCCACGTCCCCGACGAACCCGTACGGCGCCTCCAAGCTCGCCGTCGACCACATGATCACGGGCGAGGCCGCGGCGCACGGCCTGGGCGCGGTGTCGCTGCGCTACTTCAACGTCGCGGGCGCCTACGGCGCGTACGGCGAGCGCCACGACCCCGAGTCCCACCTGATCCCGCTGGTCCTCCAGGTCGCGCAGGGCAGGCGCGAGGCGATCTCCGTCTTCGGCGACGACTACCCGACGCCGGACGGCACCTGCGTACGCGACTACATCCACGTCGCGGACCTGGCCGAGGCCCACCTGCTGGCCCTGACGGCCGCCGCTCCCGGTGAGCACCTGATCTGCAACCTCGGCAACGGCAACGGCTTCTCCGTCCGCGAGGTCATCGAAACGGTCCGCACGGTGACCGGCCACCCGATCCCGGAGGTGGTCGCCCCCCGCCGGGGAGGCGACCCGGCGGTCCTGGTGGCCTCGGCCGCCACGGCCCGCGAGAAGCTGGGCTGGAACCCGTCCCGCGCGGACCTCGCGGGAATCGTCGCGGACGCGTGGGACTTCGCGCAGCGGCGCGGCAACTAGAAGGTACGGAAGGGTCAGGGGTCAGGCATGAGCGAGGCTGTGGCGGAGACGGTCGCCTCACGGTTCGGCGAGCTGTACGGAGCCGAGCCGCACGGCGTGTGGGCGGCACCGGGCCGCGTCAACCTCATCGGCGAGCACACGGACTACAACGACGGCTTCGTCATGCCGTTCGCCCTGCCGCACACCGCGGTGGCGGCGGTGGCACGCCGCGAGGACGGTGTGCTGCGCCTGCACTCGGCGGACGTGGAGCAAGGAGTGACCGAGCTCCAACTCGACGCCCTGTCCCCCGGGTCGGACAAGAACTGGACGGCGTACCCGGCGGGCGTGGTCTGGGCCCTGCGTGAAGCCGGCCACGCCGTCACGGGCGCGGACATCCACCTCGCCTCCACGGTCCCCTCGGGCGCGGGCCTCTCCTCGTCGGCGGCCCTGGAGGTCGTCGTCGCCCTGGCCCTGAACGACCTCTTCTCCCTCGGCCTGCGCGGCTGGCAGCTGGCCCGCCTGTGCCAGCGCGCGGAAAACGTCTACGTCGGCGCCCCCGTCGGCATCATGGACCAAACGGCGTCGGCCTGCTGCGAGGCCGGCCACGCCCTGTTCCTCGACACGCGTGACCTCTCCCAGAAGCAGATCCCCTTCGACCTCGCGGCGGAGGGCATGCGCCTGCTGGTCGTGGACACGCAGGTCAAGCACTCCCACAGCGAGGGCGAGTACGGCAAGCGCCGCGCCGGCTGCGAGAAGGGCGCGGACCTGCTGGGCGTCGACGCGCTCCGGGACGTCCCCTACGCCGGCCTGGACGCGGCGCTGGCCCGCCTCGGCGACGAGGAGGAGGTCCGTCGCCTGGTCCGCCACATCGTCACGGAGAACGAGCGGGTCGAACGGGTCGTCTCCCTCCTGGAGTCGGGCGAGACCCGCTCGATCGGACCGGTCCTCATCGAGGGCCACGCCTCCCTCCGCGACGACTTCCGCATCTCCTGCCCGGAACTGGACCTGGTCGTCGACACGGCCCTGGCTTCCGGCGCCCTGGGCTCGCGCATGACGGGCGGCGGCTTCGGCGGCGCGGCGATCGTCCTCGCGGAGGAGTCGGACGTGGACGCCATCACCAAGTCGGTGACGGAGGCCTTCGCGGCGGCGGGCTTCAAGACGCCGCGCGTCTTCGAAGCGGTCCCGTCGGCGGGAGCCCGCCGCATCCGCTGACCGGCCCGGCCCGAGAGCGGCCCCTCTCCTCGCACCGAGGAGCCGCTCTCGTCACGGTCAGCGGTTGACGGACTGGATCTCCTGCACCGGCACCTCGGTGGTGGTGGCGAACGTGCCGTTGGGCAGGTCACCGCCCGTGCCGCCCGCGCCTTCCCAGGTGATCTCCCAGGTGAGAGTCGCCTCCAGGCCGTAGGTGTCGTCTCCCGACGAGCGCAGGTACCGCACGCCGCACGGGGGCGTCAGCTCCCCCTTGCCCCTGGCGTACGGCTCGCCGATGGAGCCGTCGTCGTTGATCAGGCACTCACCGGACGCCGGGAGGGTCTCCGCGTCCGCTGTTCCCGGATCGAGGTGCAGGCTCACCGGCTTGGCCGTGGTGGTCGCCCACAGTCCCGTGCCGGGCAGACTCGCCGTGACGGAGACGGGCTTGAAGGCGCCCTTGTCCAGCCAGACCCACGTGGGCGCGTTCACTGTGGACTTGCCGTTCGGCGCCATGGAGATCTCGGTAGGCGGCACGACGGTGCGCTGGTGTGCGAGACCGGCGAGCGTCTCGGTGTCGATGGCCTGGGGGACGCCGGGGTCCTGGCCGTTGTCGACCCAGAACGGGTCGCGCTTACAGTTTCCGGCGGCGGGGTCATCCTCCATCTTCGGATTCTTGACGGCGACCCACCACATGCCTTCGTCGTTCTTGTCGACGTTGAAGTTCTTGTAGGGGCGGCCCCCCTTGTAGCGCGCCTTGTCGTCGGCGACGCCTGCAGGCGCACCACCGACCGAGTCGTAGATCGACCAGTTGGCCTCGGTGTAGGTCTTGAAATCCTTGGCCTTCCAGTAGGGCTCGTACCAGCAGGCCGGTGGTTCCCAGTCAACGGCGGTGGACGTGACCGGGCCACTGTCTTTCGAGGGGGCGCTGCCCTCCACGTTGAAGCTGACGCGGGACTCCAGCATGGGACCTGAGGAGTCACCAGACGTCTTTTCGGCCTGGTTTCCGTTGCTGCCGATACCTCCAGCGACAGCTATGTCCACACCGACGAAGAGCATCGCGGCGGTCAGGGCCCCGAGCGCCACGCGCCGGGTCACGGCTGGCACTTCTGCGACCCCCGGTCCTCGTGCAGGCTCCAGATCTGCCAGACGCCTTGCTTGTCCTTCTTCACGCTGGCGTTGTAGTACACGTAGCTGTCAGGCGAGGTCTCGACCACCTTCACCTTTTTCGTCTTCAGGTCCTTGACGTTCGCTTCGCTCTCGTCCACGCAGTACGTCAGCGCCGCCGACGTCTTGTCGAACACCGTCACCTGGCGATCGAAGTAGCGCAGGGTGCCGGCCCAGCTCGTCTTCCTGGCGTTGTTGTCCTTCGCGTAGTTGTAAACACCCCTCAGCGCGGCGTCCGTGTAGTAGAAGCCCATGCCCGACTTCTTCAGATCGCCGGAGGCCACGGCCTGCCACACGGTGCTGACGGCCCGTTCGTTGTCCGCCAGGATCGCGTCCTTGACGGCGTCGCCGGTCTGCCGGCCCTCGAACACCAGCTTCATATCCGATGGCAGCTTGATCTCCGGCCGATCGATCCCGTCCGCAGACGCCGAAACCGAAGGCGAAGCAGAGGCCTTGTCGCCCGAGTCCGCTCCGGCGATCTTGTCGGACGACGACGAACCGTCACCTCCTCCCGAGCCACAGGCGGTCAGCAGCAGGGCCGCGGATGCGGTGAGCGCGGCCGTCACGAGCCGAGCGGGGCGGTTCACTGTGTCTCCCGTTGATCATGTGGGGGGATAACTCAAGCGAACCAACGCTATCGGTGGTTGAAGTCGGCGCAGCATCGAGGGCTTCGCACTCGCAGATCAGCCCAGCCTCTTCACCAATGAGTACTCCGTGATCCCCGGTGGATAGTCCGGGATCACGCTCACCACCTCGTACCCCTGCTTCCGGTAGAACCTCGGGGCCTGGAAGTCCCAGGTTTCCAGGCGGGCCGCGCGGCAGCCGCGGGACCTTGTCGCGATGTGTTCCGCCTGCGCGAGCAACCGCGCTCCCAGGCCCCTGCCGCGGTGGCGTTCGTCGACCCAGAGGTATGTGACGTGGAGCCAGGTCGCCCAGGTGTGGCCGACCAGGCCGCCGGCGAGGTCGTCGTCGCTGTCGTTCACAGCCCACACATGCAAGGGGGCGTCCCTTTCGTCCGGTGTCCCGAGCAGGGCGCGCAGGATCGGAGAGGCGGCTGTGTTCGTGTCCCGCAGCCGTGTGCGGAGCAGATCACGTCGGGCCTTGTCGACTTCTGTCTCAAGACGGAACATGCGGCACACCATAAACGCGTCGGACGGTCAGTTCTGCAAATAACCTTCCGCTCCGGGCCCCCGTCCGTACCCTGATGAACAGCACCGGTGGGGGCCGGTGCCGATCAGGGGGCGAGACAGCCGGGTACGACGCCCGGGGTGGGGGTAGCGGTTACTGCACGGCGGCGGCCGTGCGGCTGCGGCGACCCGAACAGGCTGCCGCGGCACCGACGGACGGGTCGGACGCGGCGGATCCGGACACTCCGGCGTCGTACCCGCGCGGTGTCATCCTCCGGTGACGGGGTAGCCCCTGCTCTTCGGGAGCTCGGGGAAGGGGGTTTCGTGGTTCGCATCCGAGTCCTGGTCGTCGACGACCACCGCATCTTCGCGGAGTCACTCGCGGCGGCTCTGGCAGCCGAGCCCGATGTCGACGTCTCCGCGGCCGGCAGCGGTCCGGCCGCGCTGCGCAGCCTGGAGCGGGCGGTCGCCGAGGGGCGGCGGTTCGACGTGCTGCTCGTGGACGCCGATCTGGGCGGCAAGGTGCCGGGCGCCCGCCCGGCCGTACCCGTGCAGGAGGGCAACGAGGACGGGCTCGTCGACGGGATCTCCCTCGTCGCGGGAGTGCGCTCGGCGCAGCCGAACACACGGATCGTCGTGCTCGCCGAGAAGGACGATCCACGGCGGGCCGCGCTCGCCCTGCAGGCCGGCGCCTCGGGGTGGGTCGCCAAGGACTGCTCACTGTCCCGGCTGCTCACCGTCATCCGGGGCGTGCTGCGGGAGGAGACCCATCTGCCTCCCGCCCTGCTGACGGGCGTACTGCGGGAGCTCACCGCCGCCCGCAAACACCGCACCGAGAGCGAGCGGCTCGTCGAGTCCCTCACCCCGCGTGAGCGGGAAGTGCTGCGGTGCATGGTGGCAGGGCTGGGGCGCAAGGCCGTCGCCGAGCGCCTGTACCTGTCGCCGCACACCGTGCGGACCCATATGCAGAACGTCCTCGGCAAGCTCGGCGTCCACTCCACCCTCGCCGCCGTCGCCCTGGCGCGGCGGGCCGGGGTCGGGCCCGCGGACCTAACCGGGGATGTTGTCGAACGGGGCGGTCAGCTGGCGTAGCAGCGACGCCAGTTCGCCGCGCTGGGCCCGGGAGAGCTCCGCGAGGATCGCGCGCTCCTGGTCCAGCAGGCCTGCCAGGGCCTGGTCCGCGCGATCCCGGCCCTCGTCCGTCAGCCGGACCAGGACGCCTCGGCGGTCACTGGGGTCGGGGAGCCGCTCCACCAGGCCCTTCTTGGCCAGGCGGTCGATGCGGTTCGTCATCGTGCCCGAGGTGACGAGGGTCTGGGTGAGGAGCTGCCCCGGCGAGAGCTGGTACGGCGTGCCCGCGCGGCGCAGGGCCGTCAGGACGTCGAACTCCCACGGCTCCAGGTTGTGCTCCGCGAACGCCAGCCGTCGTGCCCGGTCCAGGTGCCGGGCCAGTCTGCTCACACGGCTGAGCACCTCGAGCGGTTCGACGTCGAGGTCCGGGCGCTCCCGGCGCCACGCTGCGACCAGCCGATCGACCTCGTCCTCCATGACGATCAGTGTAGTGGTTGTGTCGACGTAGAGTCTCTTGACGTCTAGTTTCTTGACATCGAGATAATTGCTTGGTCACGCTGGGTGTGCGTCCCGTACGGTCACCGCCAGGACACCAGGAGGATCCATGCCCGCAGCCGCCCCCACCTGGGACCCCGCCCAGTACCTCCGGCACGCCGGCCACCGCGCGCGCCCCTTCACCGACCTCCTCGCGCGCGTCCCCGAGCTGCCCACGCGGCAACCCGCGGGCCGTCCCCGCATCGCCGACCTCGGCTGCGGTCCCGGCAACGTCACCGCGCTGCTCGCCGCCCGCTGGCCCACCGCCCTGATCACCGGCTACGACACCTCGCCCGAGATGCTCGACAAGGCCCGCGCCGATCACCAGGGGCCCACCCCGGCAGGCGGACGTCTCGACTTCGCCCACGCCGACGTACGGACGTGGACGCCGGACGAGCCGTTCGACCTGATCGTCAGCAACGCCACGCTGCAGTGGGTACCCGGGCACGCCGAACGGTTCGCCGACTGGGCGGCCGGGCTGAAACCCGGCGGCACCCTCGCCTTCCAGGTGCCCGGGAACTTCGACGCCCCCAGTCACCGGCTCATGCGGGAACTCGCCGGTTCACCGCGTCGGCGCGGCCGGCTCGACGGCACCTTGCGCCACACGGACGCCGTCCTCGACCCCGAGGCCTACCTGGAGCGGCTGACGTCCCTCGGCTGCGCCGCAGACGTGTGGGAGACGACGTACATCCATCTGCTCCAGGGCGAGGACCCGGTGCTCGACTGGGTGAAGGGGACCGGGCTGAGGCCCGTGCTGACCGCCCTCGCCGACGATCCCGAGGCGCGGGACGAGTTCGTCGCCGAGTACCGGGCGGCCTTGCGTGAGGCGTATCCGACGGGGGCGCACGGCACCCCGTTTCCGTTCCGCCGGGTGTTCGCCGTCGCCCGCAAGCAGGAGTCCGGCGGGCAGGAGCCCCGGAAGCTGGAGTCCGGCGAGCAGGAGTCCAGCCAGCAGGAGTGACGCGAGCAGGAGTGACGATGCACCGCCCCGGTCATGCGTGCCAGGGCGGTGAACCGCGTCAGGATCAGGCCTTGCGGCGCCCTATCAGGTGCGGCTTGGCCTCTATCCCGTCCAGACCGTGCCACGCCAGGTTCACCAGATGCGCGGCCACCTCGGCCTTCTTCGGCTTGCGCACGTCCAGCCACCACTGGCCGGTCAGCGCGACCATGCCCACCAGGGCCTGGGCATACAGCGGCGCCAGCTTGGGGTCGAAGCCGCGGCTCTTGAACTCGCGGCCCAGGATGTCCTCCACTTGCGTGGCGATGTCCGAGATCAGCGAGGCGAAGGAACCCGTCGACTGGGGGATGGGGGAGTCACGGACCAGGATGCGGAAACCGTCCGTGTACTCCTCGATGTAGTCCAGCAGGGCGAACGCCGCCTGTTCGCAGAGTTCGCGAGGGTGACCGGCCGTGAGCGAGCTGGTCACCATGTCCAGCAGACGCCGCATCTCACGGTCCACGACGACCGCGTACAGCCCTTCCTTACCGCCGAAGTGCTCGTACACCACCGGCTTGGAGACCCCGGCCTTCGCCGCGATCTCCTCCACCGACGTGCCCTCGAACCCCTTCGCCGCGAAGAGCGTGCGACCGATCTCCAGCAGCTGCTGACGGCGCTCCGCACCGGTCATCCGGGTGCGACGCGCTCGCCGCGGCTTGTCGTTGCCTGAGGTGCTGTTCGAGTCGGTCGCCACAGCGACCATCATGCCGCCTCGACGGGCTCCTTCCTGTCCGGGGAGCCGCCTTCCCCGGTGTCACGGCGTGAATCGATACGGGAGCGTGACGGCCAGCGCACGTCGTACGCCCAGCCCGCCATCTCGAACCAGCGGATCAGCCGGGCGGACGAATCCAGCTGGCCGCGCATCACCCCGTGCCGAGCCGAGGTCGGGTCGGCGTGGTGCAGGTTGTGCCAGGACTCACCGCAGGACAGCACCGCCAGCCACCACACGTTGCCCGAACGGTCACGCGACTTGAAGGGCCGCTTGCCCACCGCGTGGCAGATCGAGTTGATCGACCAGGTCACGTGGTGCAGCAGGGCCACACGGACGAGCGAACCCCAGAAGAACGCGGTGAAGGCGCCCCACCAGGACATCGTCACCAGACCGCCGATCAGCGGCGGCAGCGCCAGCGACATCACCGTCCACAGCACGAACTGGCGGGAGATGTTCCGGAGCGTCTTGTCCTTGATCAGGTCCGGGGCGTACTTCTCCTGCGACGTCTGCTCCTCATCGAACATCCATCCGATGTGCGCCCACCACAGGCCCTTCATCAGGGCCGGAAGCGTCTCGCCGAACCGCCACGGCGAATGCGGGTCGCCCTCCGCGTCGGAGAACTTGTGGTGCTTGCGGTGATCGGCCACCCAGCGCACCAACGGGCCCTCGACCGCCATCGAACCCGCGATCGCCAGCGCGATCTTCAGCGGCCGCTTGGCCTTGAAGGACCCATGGGTGAAGTGACGGTGGAAGCCGATCGTGATGCCGTGGCACCCCAGGTAATAGAAGAAGACGAGCAGGCCGAGATCCAGCCAGCTCACCCCCCAGCCCCACGCAAGCGGAACCGCCGCCAGCAGCGCGACGAACGGGACGGTGATGAAGAGGAGCAGGGCGATCTGCTCGATGGACCGCTTCTTCTCGCCGCCCAGCGTGGCAGGTGCGGCTTCGGTGGCCTGACCGGGCGCCTTCTGGGCGGTGTCGATCACGTCGGAACTACTGGTCATACGCGTCCCCTGGGGGGTATGTGGACGGAGAAGGGGTGGCCGCGGCACGGGAACCGCGACCTACTTCCTACGGATCCGTAACCTACGGCATCGTAAGTATGTCAGTGCGTCGCCCGGCGGCAAGAGCCCGCGAGCCTGCGCGTCCCGGCCGACACCTATCCTGGAGTCGGTCGGACAGCGCGGTCCGCTCTGATTTCCTCCCGGATGTCCGATCCGTTTGCGGCCCCCGGCCGCCGCGAGACGCCGTCCGGGTTCCCCTCCCAGACGAGCTTCAACACTGCAAGGAGCCGCACCTGTGAGCAGTGCCGACGACCAGACCACGACGACGAGCAGCGAGCTGCGGGCCGACATCCGCCGCTTGGGCGACCTCCTCGGCGAGACCCTCGTCCGCCAAGAGGGCCCCGAGCTGCTGGAACTCGTCGAAAAGGTCCGCCGCCTCACCCGAGAGGACGGCGAGGCCGCCGCCGAGCTGCTGCGCGGCACCGAACTCGACACCGCGGCCAAGCTGGTCCGGGCGTTCTCCACCTACTTCCACCTGGCCAACGTCACCGAGCAGGTCCACCGCGGCCGCGAGCTGCGCGCCCGCCGCGCCGCCGAGGGCGGACTCCTCGCCCGTACCGCCGACCGGCTGAAGGACGCCGACCCCGAGCACCTGCGCGAGACGGTCCGCAACCTCAACGTCCGCCCCGTCTTCACCGCCCACCCCACCGAGGCCGCACGCCGGTCCGTCCTCAACAAGCTCCGGCGCATCGCCGCGCTCCTGGAGACCCCGGTCATCGCATCCGACCGGCGCCGCCTCGACACCCGCCTCGCCGAGAACATCGACCTCGTCTGGCAGACCGACGAACTGCGCGTCGTGCGCCCCGAGCCCGCCGACGAGGCCCGCAACGCCATCTACTACCTCGACGAACTCCACGCCGGCGCCGTCGGAGACGTCCTGGAAGACCTCACCGCCGAGCTGGAGCGCGCCGGCGTCAAGCTCCCCGACGACACCCGCCCCCTCTCCTTCGGCACCTGGATCGGCGGCGACCGCGACGGCAACCCCAACGTCACCCCCCAGGTGACCTGGGACGTCCTCATCCTCCAGCACGAACACGGCATCAACGACGCCCTGGAGACCATCGACGAACTCCGCGGCTTCCTCTCCAACTCCATCCGCTACGCCGGCGCCACCGAGGAACTGCTGACCTCCCTCCAGGCCGACCTGGAGAACCTCCCCGAGATCAGCCCCCGCTACAAGCGCCTCAACGCCGAAGAGCCCTACCGGCTCAAGGCCACCTGCATCCGGCAGAAGCTGGAGAACACCAAGAAGCGCCTCGCCAAGGGCACCGCACACGTGGCAGGCCGCGACTACCTCGGCACCAGCGAACTCATCGCCGACCTGCGGATCATCCAGGGCTCCCTGCGCGAGCACCGCGGCAGCCTCTTCGCCGACGGCCGCCTCGCCCGCACCATCCGCACCCTCGCCGCCTTCGGCCTCCAGCTCGCCACCATGGACGTCCGCGAACACGCCGACGCCCACCACCACGCCCTCGGCCAGCTCTTCGACCGCCTCGGCGAGGAATCCTGGCGCTACGCCGACATGCCCCGCGACTACCGCGCCAAGCTCCTCGCCAAGGAACTCAGGTCGAGAAGGCCGCTCGCCCCCACCCCGGCCCCCGTCGACGCGCCCGGCGAGAAGACCTTCGGCGTCTTCGGCACCGTCAAGCGCGCCCTGGAGGTCTTCGGACCCGAGGTCATCGAGTCCTACATCATCTCCATGTGCCAGGGCGCCGACGACGTCTTCGCCGCCGCAGTCCTCGCCCGCGAAGCCGGACTCATCGACCTGCACGCCGGCTGGGCCAAGATCGGCATCGTCCCGCTGCTGGAGACCACGGACGAACTCAAGGCCGCCGACACCATCCTCGAAGACATGCTCTCCGACCCGTCCTACCGGCGCCTCGTCGCGCTCCGGGGCGACGTCCAGGAGGTCATGCTCGGCTACTCCGACTCCTCCAAGTTCGGCGGTATCACCACCAGCCAGTGGGAGATCCACCGCGCCCAGCGCCGCCTGCGCGACGTCGCCCACCGCTACGGCGTACGCCTGCGCCTCTTCCACGGCCGAGGCGGCACCGTCGGCCGCGGCGGCGGCCCCACCCACGACGCCATCCTCGCCCAGCCCTGGGGCACCCTCGAAGGCGAGATCAAGGTCACCGAACAGGGCGAGGTCATCTCCGACAAGTACCTCATCCCGTCCCTGGCCCGCGAGAACCTCGAACTCACCGTCGCGGCCACCCTCCAGGCATCCGCCCTGCACACCGCCCCGCGCCAGTCCGACGAGGCCCTCGCCCGCTGGGACGCCGCCATGGACGTCGTCTCCGACGCCGCCCACGCCGCCTACCGCCGCCTCGTCGAGGACCCCGACCTGCCGACGTACTTCCTCGCGTCGACACCGGTGGACCAGCTCGCCGACCTGCACCTCGGCTCCCGCCCCTCCCGCCGCCCCGGCTCCGGCGTCTCACTCGACGGACTGCGCGCCATCCCCTGGGTGTTCGGCTGGACCCAGTCCCGGCAGATCGTCCCCGGCTGGTTCGGCGTCGGCTCCGGCCTCAAGGCCCTGCGCGAAGCCGGCCTCGACACCGTCCTCGACGAGATGCACCAGCAGTGGCACTTCTTCCGCAACTTCATCTCCAACGTCGAGATGACCCTCGCCAAGACCGACCTGCGGATCGCCCAGCACTACGTCGACACCCTCGTCCCCGACGACCTCAAGCACGTCTTCGACACCATCAAGACCGAACACGAACTCACCATCCGCGAAGTCCTCCGCGTCACCGGCGAAGCCGAACTCCTCGACGCCACACCCGTCCTGAAGCAGACCTTCACCATCCGCGACGCCTACCTCGACCCCATCTCCTACCTCCAGGTCGCCCTGCTCAAGCGACAGCGCGACGCGGCCGCCGCCGGCGAACAGCCCGACCCGCTCCTCGCCCGCGCCCTGCTCCTCACCGTCAACGGCGTGGCAGCCGGCCTGCGCAACACCGGCTGAACCACGACACACCGGTGCCCCCGAGCCTGTTCGAGACCCGGGGGCACCGGCGCTTTCCCCAGCCGTACTCAGACCACCAAGAAGGCCGCCGTCAACAACCCCACGCCCGACAACGCCATCACCCACGCCACCCGCGTCCGCAGCAACCCACCCGCCACCACCACCGACGCCAACAACAACGCACCGCCCAGCGGAACCCACGCGTACAACACACCCGCCGGACCCGAACGCACCGCATCGTCACTGCCGGGCTTCATGACCACCGTGTAGGTCCGGCCCTTCTCCACCGCGACCGACTTCTCCAGCACCACCCGCGACCGCGGCTGCGAACCCTCCGACAACGGCGTGAACCGGCCCGAGCAGGTGTCAGCCCCGCACCGCGTCACCTCGACCGTGCCCCGCTCCCGGCCCTTCGTCAGCATCACATGCTGCGCCGTACCCCACGACGCCCACACACCCGCGATCAGGATCAGCACCGCGACCGTCCCCATCACCGCGAACCGGCCGAACCGCAACACGACGGCCGAGGCCTGGGACGAGGAGGCGGAGGCGGCGTGGGCAGGCATGGCCGGGATCATTGGCCATGCCTGAACGGCCCGTCAACCTCGACGGGGGACAAGTCAGGAGTTGTACGTGCTTTGGGCCCGCTCCAGCCCCTCGATCACCAACGCCTCCACCGCATCCGCAGCCCGGTCCACGAAGTAGTCCAGCTCCTTGCGCTCCGCCGACGAGAAATCCCGCAGCACGAAGTCCGCCACCGGCATCCGCCCCGGCGGCCGGCCGATCCCGAACCGCACCCGGTGATAATCCGACCCGAACGCCTTCGTCATCGACTTCAACCCGTTGTGCCCGTTGTCCCCGCCGCCCAGCTTCAGCCGCAGCACCCCGTAGTCGATGTCCAACTCGTCATGAATCGCCACCACATGGGCCACCGGAACCTTGTAGAAGTCCCGCAGCGCGTTCACCGGCCCACCCGACAGATTCATGAACGACATCGGCTTCGCCAGAACCACCCGCCGGTTCAACGGCCCCGGCGGCCCGATCCGGCCCTCCACGACCTGCGCCTGCGCCCGCCCGGCCCGCTTGAACCTCCCCCCGACCCGGTCCGCCAGCAGATCGGCCACCATGAAACCCACGTTGTGCCGGTTCCCCGCGTACTCCGGCCCCGGATTGCCCAGCCCCACGATCAGCCAAGGAGCGGCGGCATCGGTCGTCACGTCCATGTCTCCTTCATACGCGTCGGCCGCTGCCCCGCACGGGAACAGCGGCCGACGAAACGACGACGCGGAGGATCAGGCCTCGGCGGCCTCGTCGCCCCCGGACTCCTCACCCTCAGCGGCCTCCTCGGCCTGCGCGGCCAGGACCTGAAGGACGACGGTGTCCTCCTCGACGGCCAGCGTCGTGCCCTTGGGCAGCGTGATGTCCTTGGCCAGGATCGAGTCACCGGCCGTCAGACCCTCGACGGACACGGTCACGGACTCCGGGATGTGCGTGGCCTCGGCCACGACCGGCAGCGCGTTGAGCACGTGCTCCAGCAGGTTGCCACCCGGGGCCAGCTCACCCTCGGTGTGCACGTAGATGTCGACGTTGACCTGCTCGCCACGCTTCACCAGCTGCAGGTCCACGTGCTCCAGGAAACCCTTCAGCGGGTCACGCTGCACCGACTTCGGAATCGCCAGCTCGTTCGACTTGCCGTCGATGTCCAGCGCGATCAGAACGTTCGGCGTACGCAGCGCCATCAGCAGGTCGTGACCCGGAAGGGTCAGGTGCAGCGGGTCCGAACCGTGCCCGTACAGAACACCCGGAACCTTGCTTTCACGGCGAATACGGCGCGCGGCACCCTTGCCGAACTCGGTGCGCGTCGCGGCGGAGATCTTCACCTCGGACATAATCACTCCTCGAAATCAGAACGGACGTGGTCACCCGGCCACGAACGGCCTGCTACGAAGAGCGCGTCGATAACGGACAACCGCAACCCCAAACGGGAACGGCCTCCCTCGCCGAGCAACTTCAGCAGTCTACTCGGAAGGGGAGGCCGCACCCAAAAGGATCTACGCAAGCACCACTCGACGCCTACTGCTCGTCGAACAGGCTCGTCACCGAACCGTCCTCGAACACCTCACGCACCGCCCGCGCGATCGTCGGCGCGATCGACAGCACCGAGATCTTGTCCATGTCACCGCTCAGCTCACCCGGCGTCGGCAGCGTGTTCGTGAACACGAACTCACTCACCCGCGAGTTCTTCAGACGGTCGCTCGCCGGACCCGACAGCACACCGTGCGTCGCCGTCACGATCACATCCTCCGCACCATGCGCGAACAACGCGTCCGCCGCGGCACAGATCGTCCCACCCGTGTCGATCATGTCGTCCACCAGGACACACACGCGACCCTTCACCTCACCCACGACCTCGTGGACGGTGACCTGATTCGCGACGTCCTTGTCCCGCCGCTTGTGCACGATCGCCAGCGGCGCACCCAGCCGGTCGCACCAGCGGTCCGCGACCCGCACCCGGCCCGCGTCCGGCGACACCACCGTCAGCTTCTCCCGGTCCACCTTCCGGCCCACATAGTCCGCCAGCAGCGGCAGCGCGAACAGATGATCCACCGGACCGTCGAAGAACCCCTGAATCTGATCCGTGTGCAGATCCACGGTCAGGATCCGGTCCGCACCCGCGGTCTTCATCATGTCCGCGATCAGACGCGCCGAAATCGGTTCACGCCCACGATGCTTCTTGTCCTGCCGCGCGTAACCGTAGAACGGCACGATGACCGTGATGGAGCGGGCCGACGCACGCTTCAGCGCGTCGATCATGATCAACTGCTCCATGATCCACTTGTTGATCGGAGCCGTATGGCTCTGGATCAGGAAACAATCGGCACCACGCGCCGACTCCTGATAACGCACATAGATCTCACCGTTGGCGAAGTCGAAGGCCTTCGTCGGGACAACCCCGACACCCAGCTGTTGGGCGACCTCCTCCGCAAGCTCGGGGTGGGCGCGGCCGGAGAAGAACATCAACTTCTTCTCGCCGGTCGTCTTGATCCCGGTCACAGCACTGTCTCCTCAGAGGTGTCGCAGCTGGGGGGCGAGAGACCTCGCAGCCGGCTTGCCGGAGGCCGTCTCAGCTGGTGGGGTGCGGGTGTGCACTTATCACCGTACGCCGTGTTCAAGGCATCGGTTTCCGGTCAGCCCTCGCCGGCCGACTCCCGGGAAGCCGCCTCCGCCGCCTTCGCGGCCGCGCTCCCCGGACGCTTACGAGCCACCCAACCCTCGATATTCCGCTGCTGACCACGGGCCACGGCCAGCGAACCGGCCGGCACATCCTTCGTGATCACAGACCCCGCAGCGGTGTACGCACCGTCCCCCACCGTGACAGGCGCCACAAACATGTTGTCCGAGCCCGTCCGACAGTGCGAACCGATCGTCGTGTGGTGCTTGTCCTGCCCGTCGTAATTCACGAACACGCTCGCGGCACCGATGTTGGTCTGCTCCCCGATCGTCGCGTCACCCACATACGACAGGTGAGGCACCTTCGTCCCCTCACCGATCGACGCGTTCTTCGTCTCCACGTACGTACCGATCTTGCCCTTCGCGCCGAGCCGCGTCCCCGGACGCAGATACGCGAACGGCCCCACACTCGCCTCCGCACCGACCTCGGCACCCATGGCCACCGTGTTGTCCACCCGCGCACCCGCACCCACACGCGTGTCGCTCAGCCGGCAGTTGGGCCCGACCTCCGCGCCCTCCGCCAGGTGCGTCGCCCCGTGTAGCTGCGTACCCGGGTGAACCACGGCGTCCTGCTCGAAGGTGACGGTGACGTCGATCCACGTCGTCGCCGGGTCGATGACACTCACCCCGGCGAGCATGGCCTCCTCGAGAAGCCGGTCGTTGAGAATGCGGCGGGCCTCCGAGAGCTGCACGCGGTTGTTGATGCCGGCGATCTCACGGTGGTCGGCGGCCACGGAGGCACCCACGCGGTGACCGGCCTCACGCAGGATCCCGAGCACATCCGTCAGGTACTCCTCACCCTGACTGTTGTCCGTCCGCACCTTCTTCAGCGCGTCCGCCAGCAACGCCCCGTCGAACGCGAACACACCCGAATTGATCTCACGGATCGACCGCTGGGCATCGGTGGCGTCCTTGTGCTCCACGATCGCCGTCACGGCACCGCTCGCGTCGTCCCGGACGATCCGCCCGTACCCCGTCGCGTCCGGCACCTCGGCGGTCAGCACGGTGACCGCGTTGCCGTCCGCCGAATGCGTCTCGGCGAGGGCCCGCAATGTGGCGCCGGTCAACAGGGGAGTATCCCCGCACACGACCACGACGGTCCCCTCGACGGACCCGCCCAGCTCCTCCAGGCCCATCCGCACGGCGTGTCCCGTGCCGTTCTGCTCCGCCTGTACGGCGGTACGGACGTCGGGCGCGATCTCACCGAGATGCGCGGTGACCTTCTCACGGGCGTGGCCGACCACGACGACCAGGTGCTCGGGCTGCAGCTCACCGGCGGCGGCGAGCACATGCCCGACCAGACTGCGGCCGCAGAGCTCGTGCAGGACCTTGGGTGTTGCCGACTTCATACGGGTGCCCTCACCCGCTGCGAGAACGACGACGGCTGCCGGGCGGTTGGCGCTCACGGGATGCCCTTCGGCTGTGGATGGGGTGGGGTGACATCCGCAGGATACCGGGGGGTTTTGTGGGGGGTGTGGGTGTGGGTCCTGGCCGCAGCATCAGCAGCCAGGATCCGAACCGGGCATGTGCTCCCGGGGGAGGACTCGAACCCCCATGATCAGAACCAAAATCTGACGTCTTGCCCTTAGACGACCCGGGATTGCCGCTATGTCCGATTTCGCAGATCGGGTGCGGTGGCAGCCCCTACTATGCCGTACCACCAGCCTTCGATGCGACGGTACAGCTCCGCGCTCTGTCGCACGGTGAGTACGAGGCATCCTCGATAGTCGTCGCCGGTGTTCTTACGCACTGTTTTCGGGTTGTGTCGCTTCAATGTCGTCTTGCCGAAGGAGGCGCGGTCGGTCTGGGCGATCTCCGCCCAATACCTCTCGGCTGCTTCGACGTCGGCCGACTCGTGAATCAACACGTGGTAGGCGATGCGGGTCCGCTCAACTCCGAGCAGGTCAAGCCAGGCGAGGAACACGCGGATCATTCTGGGGTCGCTATTCACGAAGGTGACCCGTTCGCGTCGGGCGTGCGGCTTGTCCTTGGTGCCCTCGGCCCAATACAAGCCGACTCCGAGAAGGAATGGCTCTCGGGATGAGAGCTCGCCGACCTCCTGCCTGGCGGCCTCCTTGGTCTGTTGTCGCTTCTCGTCGCGCACCGCCAGTTCGTGCTCCCACCTCCGTTGGGCTGCCAGCTTCGCCTGTTCCGACGGATCGCGCCGCTCCGGCTTCGGCAGATCCCGTACCCACAGCGAGATCGAACTCTTCGAGCACCCCAGCTCCACCTGGATCTGGTCGTAAGTCCAGCCCTGGAGTCGTAGTTTCCTCGCCCTCTCCCTCAGGTCGTCCTTCGCGTTCGGGCGCTTCGTCCAGGCCGGCGGGGGTTCGCCTTCCAGCAGGCGGTTGAGGATGTCGTTGTTGTCGACGTGAAGGCGGTCGCGGATCTGGCGGCGGCTGAGGCCTGCGCGGCGCAGCGCCACCGCCCGCTCCCGCAGTCCCTCGAAGTCCGCGTACTTGCCTGGCGCATGTGTCATACGCATACCGTCCGGGCGGAATGGAGGGTTCCAAGGTCGAACGATGTGCGATTCAGCAGTTCGAGGGATATCGGGTGGTTTCGCAGCCGAACGGTCACGGAGTGTGGTGTAGGCCAGTCCGGGAAACTCACCGGAAAACCGGCGGTGGCCGCCCGTAGGCTGGGAGGCATGACCGCGACGGGGGAAGAGCATGTGACGGCCCGGGGAGGGCCTTGGTGGTGGGCCAGGCGGCGTAGTGCCGTGTTCGATGTGAGCCTGGCCGTGGCGTCCGCGCTGGAGTGCGCGCTGGAGGGAATCGCGTTCGCCCGGGACGCCGGGATTCCGGTGGCGGCGGGGGTCGTGTTCGGGGTGCTGGCCGGTTCCGTGCTGGTCGTGCGGCGGCGGTGGCCGATCGCGGTCGTGCTGGTGTCGATCGCCATCACGCCCGCCGAGATGGGCTTGCTGATGGGTGTCGTCGGCCTGTACACGCTGGCCGCGGCCGAGCTGCCCCGGCGGATCATCGCCTCGCTGGCGGGGATGTCGCTGGTGGGGACGCTGATCGTGACGTTCGTGAAGACGCAGCAGGACGTGTCGCGGGGGGACCTGGACCTGGGGGACTGGTTCGTGCCGTTCGCGGCGATCACCATGTCGCTGGGTTTCACGGCGCCTCCGGTGCTGCTCGGGATGTACGTGGGGGCGCGGCGGCGGCTGATGGAGAGTTTGCGGGAGCGTGCGGACAGTCTGGAGCGGGAGCTTCAGTTGCTCGCGGAGCGGGCGGAGGAGCGGGCCGAGTGGGCCCGGAACGAGGAGCGGACGCGGATCGCGCGGGAGATGCACGATGTGGTCGCGCATCGGGTGAGTCTGATGGTCGTGCATGCCGCCGCGCTTCAGGCGGTGGCGCGGAAGGATCCCGAGAAGGCCGTCAGGAACGCCGCGCTCGTGGGGGACATGGGGCGGCAGGCGCTGACCGAGTTGCGGGAGATGCTCGGGGTGCTGCGCAGTGGGGGCGAGCGGCGTGAGCGTGCCGCGTCGATGCCGTTGGCGGCGGTGGGGGTGGCTGCCGCGGCGGCGGCTTCGCGGGCGGCGGATGACGAGGGGCCGTGTCTGGAGGAGATCGAGGAGTTGGTCGGGCAGTCGGCGGCCGCGGGGATGGTGGTTGATCTGTCGGTGGAGGGGGATGTCCGGTCGTATGCGCCTGAGGTGGAGCAGACGGCGTACCGGGTGGTGCAGGAGGCGTTGACGAACGTCCACAAGCACGCGGCCGGGGCGAAGACGTATGTGCGGCTGGCGCATCGGGTGTCGGAGATCGCGATGCAGGTGGAGAACGAGCCGCCGGAGGAGGCGGCGTCGTCGGCGCGGTTGCCGTCCGGGGGGAACGGGCTGGTGGGGATGAAGGAGCGGGTTGCCGCGCTGGGCGGGGTGTTCGTGTCCGGGCCGACGGATGCGGGGGGTTTTCGGGTGTCGGCGGTGATTCCGGCGTCGTAGCCGCCCGCGTGGCTTGGTGTGGCTGTTGTCAGCCTGTTGTCAGGCGTGTCGGTTCCGTGCCGGCGATGAGGGTAGCCAGGGCTTGGTCGATGTCGGGGCCGAGGTACCAGTCGCCGGTGTGGTCGAGGGTGTAGACGCGGCCGTCGGTGTCGATGGCGAGGAGTGCCTGGCTGTCGGTTTCGGTGCCGAGGGGGCAGACGTCGGTGGCGAGGGCGCGGCCGAGGTCGGCGAGGGTGCGGGCCATGTGGAGGCCGTGCAGTGGGTCGAGGTGGAGGTGGGCGGGGGCGACTTGGCGGCCGGGGCCGGTGGGGGTGATGTGGAGTGCGCCGAATTCGGCCCAGGCTTCGACGGCGGCGGGGAAGACGGTGTGGCGGTGGCCTGCGGGTGAGGTGTGGTCGCGCAGGGTGTCGGCCCAGATTTCGGCTTGTTTGATGTTCCAGCGTCCGGGTTGCCAGCCGGCGGCGCGCAGCGCGGCGTCGACCGGTACGGCGAAGCGGGTGGTCGAGGTGCGGTCGGTGTGCATCTGCCCTTCGTCTCGTCGAGGTCGTGGGCGCGCGTGAGGGTGCGCCGTGCTGTGGGTGCTTGGGGTGGGGGGGCGTCAGCTGTTGGACGCGGGGTCGACTATGCGGACCCCGAAGTGGGCGCTGAGCGCGGTGCAGGCGCGGCAGGGGGTGGCGAAGCTGCCGTGGAGGGGGTCGCCGTCCTCGCGGATGCGCCGGGTGGTGAGTTTGGCCTGCTTGAGGGCTTTGCGTGCCTCGCCGTTGGTCATGGGTTTGCGTGCGGCGCGTTTGCTGCGTGCGGTGTCGGCGGCGGCGATGTGGCGGGAGATGAGGATGGTTTCGGCGCAGCGGCCGGTGAATCGGTCGCGTTGGGCGCTGGTGAGGGTGTCGAGGAAGTCCTGGACGAGGGGGTGCAGGGCGGGGGGTGTGTCGCCGCGGGCGGCGGTGCCGGTGAGGGTGGTGCCGCGGACGGAGAGGGCGGCGGCGACGGTGGGGAGGATGCCGTCGCGGCGGTGCCGGAGGGTGGGCGTGTGGGCCGCTTCGGTGGTGCTCCAGCCGATGCGGGGGTCGCCGCTGCGGGGGTCGGTGGCCCGCGGGGCGCCGGCCAGGGGGCCGGTGTCGCGGGTTGCGCCCCTGGGGGCGTTGTTTCGTGGGTCGGCGGGCCGGCCGGTGTGTGGTCCCGTCTGCGTGGCGTTCATGATCGTATTCCCCTCCGTGCATCCCCCCGGGGGTCACAGACTGCCAAATGCCGTGGCTGCTGCGGAAGCTGGGGCGCGGCGACACGCCCGGAGCGGGGTGTGCCGTCACGGTGGGGTGACGGCTGGTCACGGAAGCGGAGGGGGGTGCCGGCCGGTGCCGGTGACCGGTGTCGTCGTACCGCATAGGCTGTCGGCACCGCGGGCGATGCGGTGATCCGTTCGGGGATCGATGCAGTGAACCGGAGGGTGATCCGTGGGGTCGGCGTGTGCAGTGAGGTGCGGTGATTTGCGCCGAGGTGCAGTGCAGTCGGGAAACAAGACGTGACAGTCGATACGGGTCGTAGTGTGCCGAGGGTGGTCAATACGGGTCGTACAGAGTGCCGCAGGGGGCAACCGCCATGACGACAGGTCGGCTCGGGCAGCAAGCCGCGCCGCCGAACGCGGCCTACGCCGGGCAGGTCGTGCATTTCCCGGATCCGGTCCGGGCGGCCCGTCACCCGAGAGGGGTACGGGTCGACGAGCATGGTTACCCCGACTTCTCGGCTTACGCGCGTGCGGCCGCGGAGATCGCGGAGCCGCCGGAGGGTTTCGGCGTCGACGAGTTGCGGCTGACGGATTACGTGTCGGCGAACACGGCGTTGTCGGCGTCCGGGCACGAGCTGTGGGACACGGTGCCGGCGGTGGCGACGCCGCACGGCTGGACGTGGCACCACGTGGTGGGGTCGCGGCGGCTGGAGCTGGTGCCGGTCGAGGTGAAGGCGCTGCTGCGGCATCACGGGGGTGTGGCGACGTCGGGTGTCGACCACTCCAAGCGGGGGACGCGGCCGTTGCAGGAGACGCGTCCGGCGCACTTCGGGTTGCCGAAGTCGGGTGTGGCGGTGACGGAGTCGCAGGTGCAGGGCGTCGAGGAGGACCTCGGCTACCGGTTGCCGGGTGCTTACCGGTCGTTCCTGAAGGCGGCGGGTGGCTGCGCGCCGGTGGGTGCCGCGCTGGACGCGGAGCTGGGGCTGCTGGTGGACCAGCCGTTCTTCACGGTGCGTGACGAGGCCGCGGTCAATGACCTGGTGTACGTCAACAAGTGTCTGCGTGACCATCTGACCAAGGACTACCTGGGGGTGGCTTTCGTCCAGGGTGGGCTGCTGGCCGTGAAGGTGCGGGGCGATCGGGTCGGGTCCGTGTGGTTCTGCGCGTTTGACGACGTGCGGGACGTGGATCCCTCGGTGCCGCCGGCGGAGCGGGTGGAGCGGCTGCTGCTGCCGTGCGGGGACGACTTCGATGTCTTCCTGTCGCGGCTGGCGGGCGATCCGCCGGAGTTGGAGACGGTGGCGAACCTGATGGTGGACGGCGGGTTCGCGCGTGTGGTGCCGGTGGGCGCGGTGTCGTCCTCGGCCGTGGGGGAGTGAGGTCGGCGATGGTGACCTTCGCGCAGGCGCAGGAGCGCGCGGAAGAGTGGATCAACGGGGATCTCCCGGCGTACCAGCATCGTGAGGTGCGGGTGCGGGAGTTCGACCTCGGGTTCGTGGTGTGGGCGGAGGACCGGGCGGACGGGCCGCGGTCGGACGGTGGTGCGCAGCGGCTGGTGATCGCGCGGGACAGCGGTGAGGCGACGCTGTGGCCCGGGCTGCCGGTGGGCGAGGTGATCCGCCGGTACGAGGAGGAGTACGGCCGTCCGGACGCGGCGGAGGAGCCGGCACCGGCGGCGCCTGCCGCGCGGGTGGATCTGAATCAGACGTCGTTCCTGCTGACTCCGCCGGAGTGGTTGCAGGATGCGGCGGACAAGCTGGGGATTCCGGATCGGCGGGGTGCGGGGTCCGGTGAGACGGGTTCGGCTCCTGTGGGTGCCGGTGGTGGTTCGGGGTCTTCGGCCCCTGGGGCTGCCGCCGGTGGTTCGGGATCTGCGACTTCTGCGGCTGGCGCCGGTGGTCCGGCTTCTGCCGGTGGGTCGGCTTCCGGTTCTGCTTCCGGTGCTTCGGCCGGGGGTGTGGTCACTCCCGCCCAGGGGGCGCCCGTCGCGCCGGGGAGTGGTACGGCGTGGCCGGCCGCCGGGGGGAGCGACCAGGGGGCGGGTGACGGTTCGGTCACCGGTCCTGGCGGTTCGGCCGCTTCGGGTGTGCCTGATGGGGCGACGCCCTGGGCCGGTACGGACACCAACGGCGACGCCGGTGACGACCGTTCCGTACCGCTGCCCGCGACGGTCTTCGCGCCGCCGCTGAGCGAGGCGGACGGTGCCGCACCGCCGTCGTCGACGACGCCCGATGCCCAGACCGCCCTGATGTCGGGCGGCAGTCAGCTGCCGCCGACCGCGGTGACGCCGGCGGTGGACGGTCCGAACGCCCCGGGCTCCGGCCCCGCGGGCGGCCCGGGGTACGGCTACCCCTCGGGTCCGGCCACCGCGCCCGGTGTGCCGGGGACGCCGCCCGGTGGGGTGCCGCAGGGCAGTACGCCTCCGCCTGTGCCGGGTGGGCAGCCGTACGGCTATCCGCAGGGGGTGGGTGGCGGGCCTGCCGGTCCGGTGGGTGGTGTGCCGCAGCGGCCGCTCGCGCCCAACGCGGGGGACATCGCCGACGCCGCGACGAGCAAGGCGGCTCCGCCGCCGGGCCGTGGCCGGAGCGCGGGTCCTTCCACGCCCCCTCCGCCGGGTGCTCCGGGTGCTCCGGGTGCGCGGCCGGGCAGCACGCCCCCGCCGTCGGGGCCCGGAGCTCCGGGGACTCCGGCGGGCGGTTACGTGCCTACCCAGCTTGTGTCGGCGCTCGGTCCTGACGGGCCGGGAGGGCCCGGTTCCCAGGGCCCCGGTGCGCCCGGCGATCCTGCCGGAGACGGGGGTTCGGTTGGGGCCGGGTCCGCGCAGGGCCCGGGTGCGCCGCTGCCTCCGCAGCAGCCGACGGGTGCTCCGCATGCGCCCGGCGCGCCGCAGCCGCCCGGACCGCCCGGCGCCCCTGGTGGTACGCCTCCGGGGGGTGTCCACCATGCCGCCACGATGTTTGCCGACCCCGGCCGGCCGGGCCCGGGCGCGCCTCAGCCTCCGCAGCCGCCCGGGCCTCCGGGTGCGCCCGGTGCGCCCCATCCGCCCGGTGCTCCGAACCCGCCTGGTGCGCCGCAGCCGCCCGGCTCCCCGGGTACTCCCGGCGGCCCGGGTCCCGTGCACCATGCGGAGACCATGCTGGCCACGCCTCCGGCGGGCGGCCCCGGCGTGCCTCCGCCGCCGCAGGCCCCCGGAGCGCCTCCCGCTGCCCCCGGAGCCCCTGGTGGGCACGGTGGGCCCGCTGGGCCTGGTGGGCCGCCGCCCATGCCGCACGGCGGGATGCCGGGTGCGGTGCCTCCGGGCACGCCGCCCGGCGCGATGCCCCCGGGTGCGATGCCGCCGCCCGGCCAGCCCGTCCCCGGGCAGCCGCCGGCGTACGGCTATCCGCAGCAGCCGGCCGGGCTGCCGACGGTCGGTCCCGGTTACCAGGCCGTGCTGCGCTACCGCGCGCAGGACGGTTCCGAGCAGCAGCTGATCCGGCGTTCGGCGCCGGGCACGCCGCACCCGGAGTGGCAGATCTTCCACGAGCTGCGGGCCATGAACGTGCCCCCGGACCAGGTGCTGGAGCTGCACACGGAGCTGGAGTCGTGCGAGCTGCCGGGCGCGTACTGCGCGCGGATGATCCGGGAGCAGTGGCCCCAGGCGCGCATCACCAGCATCGCCCCGTACGGCACCGACCACGCGAGCCGGCAGCAGGGCATGCAGCAGCTGCTGGCCCACCAGGGCGAGTTGCACCAGGTCGCGGACGGTCCGGCGCGTCCGGCTCCGGTGCGCGCGCCGCTGCCGCCGGTGCAGCCGGTGCCGCCGGTCCCGCCGGAGGCCATCGGGCAGGAGCTGGGGGCCGCGTTCGGGCCGGGGGTGTTCCGCTTCGAGCAGGCCGCCGTGTCGCGGCAGGGTGTGCCGCCGGTGGTGGCGCACACGCTGGTGGCGGCCGGACTGCCGATGGACATGGGCCCGTTCTTCTGGGCGCAGGCCCAGCCGGGGCGGCCCGTTCCGACGCTGGCGGAGCTGGCGGCCGAGCGCGGTGTGCAGCCGGCCCCGGACGCGGGTTCCTATCTGGTGATGGGCAGCGACTTCGGCAAGGCGATCTGCGTGCAGTACGGCACGGCGAACATCGTCGCCGTGCCGGTGGAGGCCGGGCCGGGCGGGGCGCCCGTACCGCCGCAGTTCGTGAACACCGGGCTGCCGGAGTTCGCCCGCTGCCTGGCGCTGCTCGGGCGGATGTGGCGGTTGCGGTTCGGGCTGAACCAGGAGCAGGCGGGCCGCTGGACCGTCGACTTCCAGGCCCAGCTGGCCGCGCTCGATCCGGCGGCGCTGGGGTCGCCGGAGAGCTGGTGGTCGGTGCTGCTGGAGCAGATGTGGGACGGACTGCTGTGAGCCGTCGCCGCTGAGGTGCCGCATGGAGCCGGGTCCGGTCGCTCGTACGACCGGACCCGGCTCTTCTCATGCAAGCGCCGGAAATCTTCGCGCCGGGCTGTCACAACTTCCTGTGCCGCTCCGTCAGTGCGGTGACAGCGATGCACCGCGACACAGGAGGCAGAGATCATGCAGGCACGGATGACGAACCCGGCGTACGTCCTTTCCGGCGCGATGAAGGGAATCGGCACCCTCTTCCAGGCGATCGGTGAGAGTGGTCTGGCGCAGGACGTGGCGGAGTTGGCCGGGCTGCGCGCCAGCCAGATCAACGGCTGCGGTGCCTGCGTGCACGGGCACGTCGCCAACCTCCGCAAGGCAGGGGTGAGCGAGGAGCGCATCGCGGCCGTCGCCGCGTGGCGGCACGCGCCCTTCTTCTCGGACGCCGAGCGCGCGGCTCTGAAGCTGACGGAGGCGATGACGCGGCTTTCCGACCTCTCGGGGGAGTCGGTGCCGGACGCGCTGTGGGACGAGGTGGCCGACCACTTCGACGAGAAGGAACTCTCCGCGCTGATCCTGACCGTCTCGGTCACCAACATGTTCAACCGCATCAACACGACCATCCAGGAGCCCGCGGGCACCACCTGGGGCTGACGGCCGCAGGCTCGGCCGCGGGACCTCTGAGATGTGAGCGGAGTGTCGCGTTATGAACACTTCCGTCTGATCCACCAAGATGTGCGCTGAATCATCCCATTTCTAGCGCGACTTCACGTCGGTGTGGTGGAGAGGGGTCCGGATGAGCAGCGCGACGGTGTCACCGCACGGCTTCACGGCCGTGCGGGGGCGCGGTTACCGTCCCGAGCAGGCCGACGAGTACGCCGAGGCCCTCTCCGCGGACCGGGACGCGGCCTGGGAGAGAGCCGCCCGTCTGACGGTGCTCGCCCGGCGGATGGACGAGGAACTGGCACGACTGCGCGAGGCCGTGGCCCGGCTGCCTCCGCAGGACTACGAGACGCTCGGGGAGCGGGCGCGGCGGCTCTTCGAACTCGGTGAGCAGGAGGCCGCGGCCGTACGGGAGGGGGCGCGGGAGGAGGCGGGCCAACGCGTGGACGGGGCACGGGCGTCCGCAGCCGGCGTGCGTGACTCCGCTCGGGCGCACGCCGAGGCCGTACGCGCCGATGCCGACGAACGCGCCCGTCAGCGGCTGCTGGCCGCGCACGCCGAGGCCGACGAGACCCTGGGCGCGGCCCGGCGCGAGGCGCAGGAGCATCGGGGCGAGGCGCTGGCCGCCTTGCAGGAGATGCGGCAGCGCACCTCCGGGATGCTGGCCGAGCACGACAAGGAGCGCGCCGAGCGGTGGGCGGAGACGGAGCGGGAGGAGGCCGCCCGCGAAGCGGCGCTCGAAGCGCGCCACGGCGAGACGGCGACGCGCGCCGAGGCAGTACTGTCCGAGGCGGAGCAGGCCTTCGCCGACGCGGAGGACGCCGCGCGTGACCTGGAGGAAGAGGCCCACGCCCACGCGGCGGAACTGGTCGCCCGGGCCCGGGAGCACGCGGAGACCGTCGAGGCGGAGACGGACCGGCTCCTGCGCCTGCACGCCGGCCGACGAGACGACGCCCTCGCCCACATCGACCGCGTCCACACCAGCCTGACGGCGTGGGCGGGGCGAGCGGCGGCGGAGTGACACGTCGACGGGTGCACGCTTGCCGGTCGGCGCGGTCGGCGCGGTCGGCGCGGTCGGCGCGGTCGGCCCGCGTACCGCCTGTCGCCGGGCACGGGTGACGCACGAGACCTGTCCCCCGCCGGTACGAGTGCCGCCCCTCCCATCGCCTGCATGACGGAGGCGGCACTCGTACGCGCGCACGCGCTGCGGTGTGCGGGCCGACCGGCGGGGGTGTGGGCGTCAGGTGTCCTTGCGTACCGCGCCCGCCAGGATCCAGCCCTCGACCGCCTCGTACTGGTGGCGCTGCTCCTCCGACTTCCGGCGGCCGGAGGCGATCGTGCCCAGCCAGCCGCAGGCGAAGCCCAGGGGTATCGAGACCAGGCCCGTGGTGGTGAACGGGAACCAGTTGAAGTCGGCTTCGGGGAAGGCGGAGAGGGGTGAGCCGGAGACCAGGTTGGTGCCCGGCATCAGCACCAGGACCGCCAGGGACCCGCCGATGAGCGTGCTGAGCAGGCCCGCTCGCGTGAAGCGGCGCCAGAACAGGCTGTAGACCAGCGCGGGCGCGATGGCCGAGGCGCCCAGGCAGAAGGACAGCGTCACCAGCCATTGCAGGCTGCGGTGCTGGACCTGGGTGGCCAGGAGGATCGCGGGGACGCCCACGGCCAGGGCCGACAGCCGTGCCACGGTCATCTCGCGCCGGGGCGACATCTCCCGCACCCGGGCCGCGAACACGTCGTGCGCGAGGGAGTTGGCGCAGGCCAGAATCATGCCGGCGACGGAGGCGAGCAGGGTGAGGAAGACCGCCGTGGTGACGGTCGTGAACAGGAACGTCTCCGCCGACGACACGTCCCCTCCGAACGCGGCCTGCGAGCCCAGCAGATACGCCGTGTTGCCCTGAGGGTCGACCTGCGCGATCAGCTCCCGTCCGACCAGTGCCGTCGCGCCGAAACCGACGACCGTGATGACCAGCACGAACAGGGCCACACCCGACACCGCCCAGGACATCGAGCGCCGCACCTGCCGGGCGCTGGAGGCCGTGTACATGCGCATGGTGACGTGCGGCAGGACGCCACCGCCGAGGACCACCGTCAGCTGCGCGGTGATCATGTCCAGGTCGGGGCTGGGGCCGCCCGCGAACTGCAGGCCCGAGGAGAGGAACGCCGATCCGACGCCGCTCTTCTGGGCGGCCGCGTCGAACAGGGCTCCCGGGTCCCAGTCGAACCGGTGCAGGATCAGTATCGCGACCACCATGCCGGAGCCGAGCAGCATCACGATCTTCAGGATCTGGATGAGGGCGGTGCCCTTCATCCCGCCGATCGCCGCGTAGCTGATCATCAGCGCGCCCACGCCGATGATGCACCCCGTCTGCAGCGACTCGCCGGAGAAGCCGAGGATGAACGCCATCAGCTGCCCGGTCCCCGCAAGCTGGACGAGCATCAGCGGTACCAGTGCCGCCAGGGTCACCGCACAGGCCGCGATGCGGACGGCGCGTCCCGGCATCCGGCGGGTCAGTGCGTCGCCCATGGTGAACCGGCCCGCGTTGCGCAGCGGTTCGGCCAGCAGGAACATCAGCAGCATCAGGGACAGGGCCGTACTCAGCGCCAGCACGATCCCGTCGTAGCCGAACAGGGCGATGACGCCGCCGGTGCCCAGGACGGTCGCGGCGGAGATGTAGTCACCGGCGATCGCCAAACCGTTGCGCATGGGGGACAGGGAGCTGTAGCCGGTGTAGAACTCGTCCAGGTCGTCCCGGTCCGGGCCCGTCATCACGCACAGCAGCAGGGTGATCGTGGCGACGGCGGTGAAGCCGACGAGGGACATCGCCTGGGCGTTGCCGCTGAAAACGGTGGTCACCGTGCTCCCTCCCGCTTCGCGTCCAGCTCAGCATGCTTGCGTATCCGGTCCGCGATCGGGTCGACGCGGCGGCGGGCCGTCTGCTCGTACAGGGCGATCGCCAGCCAGGTCACGGGGACTTGCACGAGTGCCAGCAGCAGGCCGGTGGGCAGGCCGTCGGTGACGGTGCTCGTCATGAACGAGGGCGCGAACGCCGACAGGATCAGGAACAGGACGAAGTAGCCGAGTGCCGTGAGTGTGGCCACGCGCCGCTGCCGGCGGTAGGCGCTGCGCAGCAGCCGCAGGTCGCTGTGGTGTCCGAGCGCGGCGTGGCGGTGGGGACGCCGTCCGGTCGGTTCGGGAGCCTCCTGCGGTGCCCAGGGATAGGTGTCGTACGTGTACGGGTCGGAGGACGGGGGCGGATCGGGTGGGCGGTACGGGTAGGACGGGGACGGGTCGTAGGACATCCCGGTACTCCTTGCGAGGATGGGATCCGGTGCGGCGGGCCGCAGGGAGGTGGGGGGCGGGAGCCACGCAGGCTACTTCGGAGTAGGGGTTCTGCGCGAGGGTTTCGGCAAACTGATCGGTCGGTATGCGCTTACCTCTCCGACCTCGGGTGTTACCCGCGTTTACGCGGATGGCCGGGGGTTTCCCGGTGGGTCACCGGTGGTGGATCAGCGCCACCGGCGCGGGCACTTCGGCGTGATCGTCGACCGTCGCCCGGAAGGCCAGTCGCCGGTCGGTCCGGTGCGTGACCGAACTGCCCGCGAGGATCGTGAAGTTGAAGCCGCCCCTGCCTCCGGCCTAGGGGGCGGCGGCGAGGTGCCGTCGTTCGTAGCGGACCCCCGGGCGTCCACCCACCGTCGTGTTCTCCACCCGGACGAAGCCACTGCGGGCCAGGACCTTCATGGAAGCCGGGTTGTCCAGGGTCGTGACCGCGGTGAGGGACGTCAGGCCGTAGTCGGTGGCGGCCAGTCGGCACACCTTCGCGACCGCTGCCGTCGCCACGCCCCGGCCGGAGGCCTGTTCGGCGATGCGATAGCCGAGTTCGGCGCTGCCGTCCACCAGGTCTATCAGGTTCACCCGGCCGATCAGCTCGCCGTCCTCCCCGAGGACCACGTGGAAGCGGCACACGCGCGCGTGCTGCTCGTCGAGGAGCGCCTGGAGGCGTGCGGCGAACCCAGCAGCCGTGAAGAAGGCGTCCCCGCGGTCCGGCACCGTGCGGGCGAAGTACGCCCGGTTCGCCCGCTCGAACGCCAGCAGCGCGTCCGCGTGATCCGCCCGGAGGGGCTCCAAGGTCACCATGGGCGGGAGGATACGGACGGTCAGTCCTTCAGCACCGGGAATTTCCGGGGCGCGAGGAACAGCAGCACCAGGAACGCCAGGGCCGCCGCGCACGCCGCGCCCAGGTAGACCGCGTGCACCGCTTCGGCGATCGCCCGCCGGGTCGCCTCCGGCGCGCTGCCCGAGTCGAGTGCCCGCGTCACCGAGTCGAGGTCGCCCGCGCCGCCGAGCCGCGCGGCCAGCACCCCGTTGGCGACCGCGCCGAACACCGCCGCGCCGATCGTCTGGCCGGTCTGGCGGCAGAACAGCACGGACGCGGTCGCCGTACCGCGCTCCGCCCACCCCACCGTCGACTGCACACCGACGATGAGCGGCAACTGGAACAGGCCCAGCGCGGCGCCGAGCAGCAGCATCAGCAGCGTCGGCTGCCACGCCTGCCCGGGGTAGGGCAGGAAGGGGAACGCGAACAGGATCAGTGAGGCCGTGCCGATGCCCAGCATCGCCGTGTTGCGGAAACCGATCCTGCGGTACACGTGCTGGCTCAGCGCCGCCGACACCGGCCAGCTCAACGTCCAGACGGACAGGACGAAACCGGCGGCCACGGGCGCGAGGCCCAGCACCGACTGGGCGTACGTGGGCAGGAAGACCGACGGTGCGACCATCAGCAGGCCCAGCGCGCCCAGGGCCAGATTGACCGCGGCGATCGTACGGCGCCGCCACACCCAGCCCGGGATGATCGGCTCCGCCGCCCGGCGCTCCACCAGCACCACGACCGCGACCAGGGCGAGTCCCGCACCGAACAGGGCCAGTGAGGGCGCCGAGAGCCACGGCCACGCCACCCCGCCCTGCACCAGGGCCGTGAGCAGAACGCCGCCGCAGGCGAACACCGTGAGCGCCCCCGCCCAGTCCACGCGCGCGTGCGGGGCGGTTTCCCGCTCCGGCTCGTGGAGGTGACGCACGATCAGCCACAGCGCGAGCGCGCCGATCGGCAGGTTGATCAGGAAGATCCAGCGCCAGTCCGCGTAGGCGGCGAGCACCCCGCCGAGACCGGGGCCGGCGACCGCCGAGACCGCCCACACCGTCGACAGCTTCGACTGGATCTTCGGGCGGTCCTTCAGCGGATACAGGTCGGCGGCGAGTGTCTGCACCGTGCCCTGCAGCGCACCGCCGCCCAGACCCTGCACGATGCGGAAGGCGATGAGCGCCCCCATGTTCCACGCCAGCGCGCACAGCAGCGACCCGAGGAGGAAGAGCACCGACCCCGCTATGAGGACCGGCTTGCGGCCGAAGGTGTCGGAGAGCTTGCCGTACAGGGGCAGGGTGACGGTCACGGCCAGCAGATAGCCGGAGAACAGCCAGGAGAAGACGGAGAAACCGCCCAGGTCCCCGACGATCTGCGGGACGGCGGTCGAGACGATGGTCGCGTCGAGCGCGGCCAGCGCCATCGAGAGCATCAGCGCCGCGACGACGGCTCCGCGCCGGCCGGCCACGGCGGGACGCGCGGCCTCACGTTCCGCGGAACCGGTGCTGCCCACTCCGTTCCTCCCCCTCGCCCCGGCCACGCCTCGCCACGGGCCCCGTCGCTCATGTCTGCCCCTTGCACCTACTTGCCGCGGACAGCTTCCCACTTGACCCTTACGCGGCGGGAGGGTGGAGCCTGAGTGAGCTCACGGGTGGAGGCGACCCTGATGCGGCCTCCACCCTGCGGTGGACTGCCCCTAGGGGTACCTCCGTACTACGACCTGGGGAGGGTTCGTACCGACGGAGGACGAGAGGGGCGGGGGTGCGTCCTTAACCTGGCTTTACGCCGCCGGGGGGCGGTTGGCGCACCGGCGGGGGTGGGGTTTTCCACAGCAAAAGACTGCGCTGAACACCAGGGCGCGGTACCCCTCCCCGCCGCGAGACTGAAACACGTCGGACCGGTTCCTGGTCCGGCATCACGCACAGCGGCTGTCGACCAGGCGACCGCCTTCACCATCTGCTGACCGATATAGGAGACATACCGTGACATCGGCTGTAACCATTCCCAGGCACGGGGGCACTGGAGGGCGTACGGCCGTTGCCGCGCGGGCGCGGCAGGTCGTGAAGGCGTACGGATCCGGTGAGACCCGTGTCGTCGCCCTCGATCACGTCGACGTGGACATCGCACGCGGCCAGTTCACCGCGATCATGGGTCCCTCGGGATCCGGCAAGTCCACCCTCATGCACTGCCTGGCCGGGCTCGACACCGTGACGGGCGGCCAGATCTACCTCGACGAGACCGAGATCACCGGTCTGAAGGACAAGAAGCTCACGCGGCTGCGCCGGGACCGGATCGGGTTCATCTTCCAGGCGTTCAACCTCCTGCCGACGCTGAACGCCATCGAGAACATCACCCTGCCCATGGACATCGCGGGCCGCAAGCCGGACAAGGAGTGGCTGACGCGGGTCGTGGAGACCGTCGGGCTCGCCGACCGTCTCAAGCACCGGCCCACCCAGCTCTCCGGCGGTCAGCAGCAGCGCGTCGCCGTGGCGCGGGCGCTCGCCGCCCGGCCCGAGATCATCTTCGGGGACGAGCCGACCGGAAACCTCGACTCCCGCGCCGGCGCCGAGGTCCTCGGCTTCCTGCGCCGGTCGGTGGACGAGCTGGGCCAGACCATCGTGATGGTCACCCACGACCCGGTGGCCGCCAGTTACGCGGACCGGGTGCTGTACCTCGCCGACGGTCGCATCGTCGACGAGATGTTCAAGCCGACCGCGGAGGCCGTCCTCGACCGCATGAAGGACTTCGACGCCCGGGGGCGCACGTCATGACCGTCATGAAGACCTCGATGCGCAACTTCCTCGCGCACAAGGGGCGGATGGCGCTCTCCGCGATCGCCGTCCTGCTGTCGGTCGCCTTCGTCTGCGGCACGCTCGTCTTCACGGACACCATGTCCACCACCTTCGACAAGCTCTTCGCGGTCACCTCCTCCGACGTGACGGTGAGCGCCAAGGGCGCCTCCGACACCGGCGAGACGACCGCCGACAACGGCAAGCCGCCGGTCCTGCCGGCCTCCGTGCTGGGCGAGGTCCGCAAGGCGCAGGGCGTCAAGTCCGCCGAGGGCGCGGTGTTCTCCACCTCGGTGACCGTCGTCGACGCCGACAAGGACAGCCTGTCGCCCTCCAGCGGCGCCCCGACCATCGTCGGCAGCTGGAACCGCAACGAAGCCCGCACCATGAAGATCACCTCCGGTGCGGCCCCCAAGGGCGCCGACCAGATCATGGTCGACGCCGACACCGCCGACAAGCACGACCTGAAGCTCGGCGACGAGATCGGCGTGCTCACCGCCGTCGGCAACCACAACGCGAAGATCTCCGGCATCGCCGACTTCACCGTCACCAACCCCGGCGCCGCGATCTTCTACCTCGACACGAAGACCGCCCAGCAGGCCCTGGTCGGCGAGACCGGCGTCTACACCAACGTCAACGTCACCGCGGCCACCGGCGTCAGCGACGCACAGCTGAAGAAGAACGTCACGGCCGAACTCGGCGGCGGCTTCCAGGTGAAGACGGCCAAGGAGACCGCCGACGCCAACCAGAAGGACGTCGAGGGTTTCATGAACGTCATGAAGTACGCGATGCTCGGCTTCGCCGGGATCGCCTTCCTCGTCGGCATCTTCCTGATCATCAACACCTTCTCGATGCTGGTCGCCCAGCGCACCCGGGAGATCGGCCTGATGCGGGCCATCGGTTCCTCCCGCAAGCAGGTCAACCGTTCCGTGCTGGCCGAGGCGCTGCTCCTCGGCGTCGTCGGCTCGGTACTGGGCGTCGGCGCGGGCGTCGGCCTCGCCGTCGGCCTGATGAAGCTCATGGGCCAGATGGGCATGGAGCTGTCCACCGACGACCTCACGGTGGCCTGGACGACCCCGGTGGTCGGTCTCGTCCTCGGCGTGATCGTCACCGTGCTGGCCGCCTACCTGCCCGCCCGGCGCGCCGGCAAGATCTCCCCGATGGCCGCCCTGCGCGACGCGGGAGCACCCGCCGACGCCAAGGCCGGCCGGATCCGCGCCGCGATCGGCACGGTCCTCACCGGCACCGGCGGCTTCGCCCTCTACCTGGCGTCCGAGGCCGACAAGGCCAAGGACGGCTCCCTGTGGCTCGGCCTCGGCATCGTCCTGTCGCTGATCGGCTTCGTCGTCATCGGCCCGCTGCTCGCCGGCGCCGTGGTCCGCGTCCTGGGCGCCGTGCTGCTCCGCATGTTCGGCCCCGTCGGCCGCATGGCCGAGCGCAACGCCCTGCGCAACCCGCGCCGCACCGGCGCGACCGGCGCCGCGCTGATGATCGGCCTCGCCCTGGTGGCGTGCCTGTCCGTGGTCGGCTCCTCCATGGTGGCGTCCGCCACCGACCAGCTCGACAAGACCGTCGGCACGGACTTCATCATCCAGTCCGACAGCGGCCAGCTGGTCACCCCGCAGGCGGTCAAGGCCGTGAAGTCGTCGCCGGACCTGGAGCACGTCACCCAGTACAAGTGGACCGAGGCCGACTTCACCACCCCGGACGGCACGACGCTCAAGGACACGGCGATCACGGCGGCCGACCCGTCGTACGCGACCGACCTGCGCACCGAGACCGTCGCCGGCAAGCTCCCCGACGCCTACAAGCCCGACTCGATGTCCGTCCACGAGAAGTTCGCCAAGGAGCACGGCATCAGCCTCGGCTCCAAGATCGAGGTCGCCTTCAAGGACGGCTCGGCGGCCGACCTGACGGTCCGGGCAATCACCAGCAGCGACGTCGTGATCGACGCGGGCGCGATGTACACGTCCATCTCGACGATGGCCAAGTACGTCCCGGCCGACAAGATGCCCCTGGACTCGCTGGTCTTCGCCAGTGCCAAGGACGGGCAGCAGGACGCCGCCTACAAGTCCCTGAAGGCCGCGCTGCACGACTACCCGCAGTACATCGTGCGCGACCAGACCGACTACAAGGACGCCCTGAAGGACCAGATCGGCCAGCTGCTCAACATGATCTACGGCCTGCTGGCCCTGGCGATCATCGTGGCCATCCTGGGCGTTGTGAACACCCTGGCCCTGTCGGTGGTGGAGCGCACCCGGGAGATCGGCCTGATGCGGGCCATCGGCCTCTCCCGCCGCCAGCTGCGCCGCATGATCCGCCTGGAGTCGGTCGTCATCGCCCTCTTCGGTGCCTTGCTGGGCCTCGGACTGGGCATGGGCTGGGGCGCCACGGCGCAGAAGCTGCTCGCCCTGGAGGGCCTGATGGTCCTGGACATCCCCTGGCCGACGATCATCGGCGTCTTCATCGGCTCGGCCTTCGTGGGCCTGTTCGCCGCCCTGATCCCGGCGTTCCGGGCAGGCCGGATGAACGTCCTCAACGCGATCGCCACCGAGTAGCCGGACCGCCCGAGACCACCGCACACGGGGGTTGCGGGGGATGGGCCCGCCCCGGAGGTCTCCGCCTCCGGGGCGGGCCCGACGGCTTGCCGGACCGACGGACCGACGGGCGGGCGGCGGGCCGCGCCGGCCGGGCGCTCAGGCGTCGGCCCGCTGCGGGGCGGGTGCGGCGCCCTCGGCGCTTCGGGCCCCGGCCGTCTCCGTCCGGCGTTCGAGAACCACGTACCCGGCCGCCTCGCCCGCGACGGCGTACTCGGCGAGGGGGTGCAGGCTCCGGGCGTAGCCCACGGGGTCGCGGTACCTGCCGTCGATGTTCTCCAGGGCGATGTACTCCGGGATGACGCCCCGGGTGTCGCCGAGCCAGAAGACCCGGCAACGCGATGTGAGGCGGCTGATCGGGCCGATGTTGGCCTCGACGGTGGCGTCGTCGGGAATCCGCTCCAGCAGCCGTTCCACGTCGGACACCGCGGCGGGCTTGCGATAGATGCCGGCCTCGGTGAGCTGCGCCAGCGGCAGTGACGTGGTCAGCGCCAGTGCCGCCGCGGCGACGGCGGCCGGCAGGTGAGCGGCGTAGGAACGCAGCCACGCGCGCGTGCCGCGGCGAACGGCCGGGAGCGCGTCGGCGAGGGCGAGGAAGACGACCGGCATCAGGACGGCGCTGTAGTGCCAGTCGGTGCCCCAGTAGTGCTCGTCGCCGGAGACGAACCGCCAGCCGAGCGTCGGCAGCGCGACCAGCAGCAGCGGGGAGCGCAGCGCGAGCAGGCCCGTGGTCGGGATCAGCAGCCAGGCGAGCGTGCGCAGCTTGGTGCCGGTGCCGTCGAAGGGGCTGCCCGCACCGCTGACCTTGTTCCAGTAGTCGTAGCCGCCCGAGGTGTTGAACGCCGGGACGACCACCGTCAGGGCGAGCACGGTCGCCGCCACGCCGAACACCGCCACGCCGAGCGCGTACCGGACCGTCCGCGGTGACGAGCCGCCCGCCCGCCAGGCGACGACGAGCGCGATCGCGGCCAGCGTCAGCCCCAGGTCCTCCTTCACCAGCACCAGGGGAAGCGCCCACCCCAGGGCCGCGCGCGGGCGCCGCGCGAGAAGGGCCTCCAGGGAGAAGGCGATCATCGGGACGGCGAAGCAGATCTCGTGGAAGTCGAAGTCGACGGCGCGCTGGAGGCCCCAGGACAGTCCGTACGCCAGGCCGAGCGCGAGCCCGCGGCGACGGCCCAGGAGCCGGGTGGCGGCCCGCGTCACCGGCACGGCGGACAGCGCGAAGAGCGCGGCCTGCGCGACCAGCAGCGTGACCGGCGAGGGGAAGAGCCGGTACAGCGGCGCGAGCAGGGCGGTCACCGGGCTGAAGTGGTCACCGAGGATGACGAACCCCGGCCCCTTGAGGTCGGACACCGGCGCCCGCAGCTGCGCGTAGGCGCGCACGACCTGCTCGAAGATGCCCAGGTCCCAGGAGAGGCCGGTCATGTGCCGGTAGCGGCCGACGGAGACGAGCGTGTAGGCGGCGAAGAGGACCGCCGCGAGGGCCCAGGGCTCACCGCGCGCGCGGTCGGGGTGCCGGTCATCCGGGGGGTGGGTGACCGGCGTCGGTATGCGGGGCTGCGCGATCTGGACGGTGGGGGGAGGCATGCCGTGCCTTAGGGGTGCGGTGAGCGGCCGGGAGCGGCGTCCGATCGATCATGCCGGGGCGAAAACAACGGGTGGGGGTGATGTTGTGAAGGTTGGGCGGCCGTATCCCCACTTGCCGGGCAGTGTTCCTCGGGCCCCGGGATTCGGGGCCGCGCTCTCTCGCTGAGCCACGCGGGACAGGGCGGGTGTTCGCCCCGGGGAGAACGGGCGTTGTCCACAGGCCCGCCGCGCGGGCGCGCGCCGTCGTACGCTGGAGACCCCCGGCCCGCGGCGCGCGTCGGGCCCGTCGTGTTGCCCACCCCTGGACGGAAAAAGCCCCCATGAGCCTGCACGGTCTGCTCGACGCCCTAGTCAAGGACGCCGCCCTCGCGGAAGCGATCAGGGCCGCCGCAGACGGCAACCGCATGCACGTCGACCTGGTCGGCCCCCCTGCGGCCCGCCCCTTCGCGGTCGCCGCCCTGGCCCGTGACACGGGCCGCCCGGTGCTGGCGGTCACGGCGACGGGCCGTGAGGCGGAGGACCTGGCCGCGGCCCTGCGCTCCCTCCTCCCGGCCGAGGGGATCGTGGAGTACCCGTCCTGGGAGACGCTCCCGCACGAGCGGCTCAGCCCCCGCAGCGACACCGTCGGCCGCCGCCTGGCCGTGCTGCGCCGCCTGGCCCACCCCCGCCCCGACGACCCCGAGACCGGCCCGGTCTCGGTCGTCGTCGCACCCGTCCGGTCCGTGCTCCAGCCGCAGGTCAAGGGCCTCGGCGACCTGGAACCGGTCGCCCTGAGGACCGGGCAGAACACCGACCTGGGCGCGATCGTCGAAGCCCTCGCGGCAGCGGCGTACGCGCGCGTGGAGCTCGTCGAGAAGCGCGGCGAGTTCGCCGTACGCGGCGGCATCCTCGACGTGTTCCCGCCCACCGAGGAGCACCCTCTGCGCGTCGAGTTCTGGGGCGACGACGTCGAGGAGATCCGCTACTTCAAGGTCGCCGACCAGCGCTCCCTCGAAGTCGCCGAGCACGGCCTGTGGGCGCCGCCGTGCCGCGAGCTGCTGCTCACCGAGGAGGTCCGCACGCGCGCGCGTGCCCTGGCCGAACAGCACCCCGAGCTCGGTGAACTGCTCGGCAAGATCGCCGAGGGCATCGCGGTGGAGGGCATGGAGTCCCTCGCGCCGGTCCTCGTCGACGACATGGAGCTGCTGCTCGACGTCCTGCCCAAGGGCGCCATGGCCGTGGTGTGCGACCCGGAGCGGGTCCGCACGCGCGCGTCGGACCTCGTGGCCACCTCGCAGGAGTTCCTGCAGGCCTCCTGGGCGGCCACCGCCGGTGGCGGCGAGGCTCCCATCGACGTCGGCGCAGCCTCCCTGTGGTCCATCGCGGACGTCCGGGACCGGGCCCGCGAGCTGGACATGATGTGGTGGACGGTGTCGCCGTTCGCCGCCGACGAGGAGCTCGACCAGGACACCCTCAAGCTGGGGATGCACGCCCCGGAGACCTACCGGGGTGACACCGCCAAGGCCCTCGCCGACACCAAGGGCTGGCTCGCCGACGGCTGGCGCACGGTGTTCGTCACCGAGGCGCACGGCCCGGCGGCCCGTACGGTCGAGGTGCTGGGCGGCGAGGGCATCGCCGCCCGTCACGACGCCGACCTGGCCGAGATCTCCCCGTCGGTCGTGCACGTGGCGTGCGGCTCGATCGAGCACGGATTCGTCGACCCGGCCCTCAGAGTCGCCGTCCTGACCGAGACGGACCTGACGGGCCAGCGGGCGGCGGGCCGCGACGGCACCCGGATGCCGGCCCGCCGCCGCAAGACCATCGACCCGCTCACCCTGGAGCCGGGCGACTACATCGTCCACGAGCAGCACGGCGTGGGCCGCTACATCGAGATGGTGCAGCGCACCGTGCAGGGCGCGACCCGCGAGTACCTGGTCGTCGAGTACGCCCCCGCCAAGCGCGGCCAGCCCGGCGACCGCCTCTACATCCCCACCGACCAGCTGGAGCAGATCACCAAGTACGTCGGCGGCGAGGCCCCCACCCTGCACCGCCTCGGCGGCGCCGACTGGACGAAGACGAAGGCCCGCGCCAAGAAGGCCGTCAAGGAGATCGCCGCCGACCTCATCAAGCTGTACAGCGCGCGCATGGCCGCCCCCGGCCACGCCTTCGGGGCGGACACCCCCTGGCAGCGCGAACTGGAGGACGCCTTCCCCTACGCGGAGACGCCCGACCAGCTCACCACCATCGCCGAGGTCAAGGAGGACATGGAGAAGACGGTCCCGATGGACCGCCTGATCTGCGGTGACGTCGGCTACGGCAAGACCGAGATCGCGGTCCGCGCCGCCTTCAAGGCCGTCCAGGACGGCAAGCAGGTGGCCGTCCTGGTGCCCACGACCCTGCTGGTGCAGCAGCACTTCGGGACGTTCAGCGAGCGGTACGCGCAGTTCCCGGTGAGCGTCAAGGCCCTCTCCCGTTTCCAGACCGACACCGAGGCCAAGGCGACCCTGGAGGGCCTGCGCGAGGGCTCGGTCGACATCGTCATCGGCACCCACCGCCTGTTCTCGTCCGAGACGAAGTTCAAGGACCTGGGCCTGGTCATCGTCGACGAGGAGCAGCGCTTCGGCGTCGAGCACAAGGAGCAGCTGAAGAAGCTCCGCGCGAACGTCGACGTGCTGACGATGTCCGCGACCCCGATCCCCAGGACGCTGGAGATGGCGGTCACGGGCATCCGCGAGATGTCGACGATCACCACCCCGCCGGAGGAGCGCCACCCGGTACTCACCTTCGTCGGCCCCTACGAGGAGAGGCAGATCGGCGCCGCGATCCGCCGTGAGCTGCTGCGCGAGGGCCAGGTCTTCTACATCCACAACCGCGTCGAGTCGATCGACCGTGCGGCGGCCCGGCTGCGCGAGATCGTCCCCGAGGCGCGCATCGCCACCGCCCACGGGCAGATGTCGGAGGGGGCGCTGGAGCAGGTCGTGGTCGACTTCTGGGAGAAGAAGTTCGACGTGCTGGTGTCCACGACGATCGTGGAGTCCGGCATCGACATCTCCAACGCCAACACCCTGATCGTGGAGCGCGGCGACAACTTCGGCCTGTCGCAGCTGCACCAGCTGCGCGGCAGGGTGGGCCGGGGCCGCGAGCGCGGCTACGCCTACTTCCTCTACCCGCCGGAGAAGCCGCTGACCGAGACCGCGCACGAGCGGCTCGCGACCATCGCCCAGCACACGGAGATGGGCGCCGGCATGTACGTGGCCATGAAGGACCTGGAGATCCGCGGCGCGGGCAATCTCCTCGGCGGCGAGCAGTCGGGTCACATCGCGGGCGTCGGCTTCGACCTGTACGTGCGGATGGTCGGCGAGGCCGTCGCCGACTACCGGCGGCAGCTGGAGACCGGAGAGATCGAGGAGGAGCCGCCGCTCGAGGTCAAGATCGAGCTGCCTGTCGACGCGCACGTCCCGCACGACTACGCGCCGGGCGAGCGCCTCCGCCTCCAGGCGTACCGCTCCATCGCCTCCGCCAACTCGGAGGAGGACATCAAGGCGGTCCGCGAGGAACTCGTCGACCGCTACGGCAAGCTGCCCGAACCGGTGGAGAACCTGCTGCTCGTCGCGGGCCTGCGCATGTTCGCGCGCGCGTGCGGTGTCGGCGAGATCGTGCTGCAGGGCAACAACATCCGGTTCGCGCCGGTGGAGTTGCGCGAGTCGCAGGAGCTGCGGGTCAAGCGGCTGTACCCCGGGGTCGTCCTCAAGCCGACGGTGCACCAGGTGCTGGTGCCGCGTCCGAAGACCGCGAAGGTGGGCGGAAAGCCACTGGTCGGGCGGGAGTTGCTGGCATGGGTCGGGGAGTTCCTCACCTCGGTGCTGGGGTCCTGACGCCGGGTCCGCTGAAGCCCCGTCAGGCCCCCGGCCGTACGTGCGCGCCGGTGGCCAGACGCTGTACGGCCCCTGCGGGTGCGGGTGCGGGTGCGGGTGCGCGGGGGGCGTGAGCGCGGGCGCGCGGGTGGCCTCGTGCCAGGCCGCCCCCGGTCGTACACGCGCACCGGCGTCCTTCGTCGGTTCAGGAGGCGTTCACCCGGGGCCCGGGGTCTCGTCCTGGGCCACCGCCGTTCGAGCGGGTGCGCCGGTGGTCTGGCGCGTCGTGCGCGTGTGCTGCCGCCCGGTCTTCGGATACGGGGATGTCATGCGGGGATCGTCCCGCCTTGACGTCAGTGTCAAGGTCAAGCGGGTGCCGCCCGGGGCGCTGCTACTCGGCGGGGCGGAACAGCATCGCCGCCAGCCCGCGGAAGACCTCCTCGGGGTCCTGGTCGCCCACCGGGCCGTCGAGGTTGTGGCTGAGGAGCAGCGTGGCGAATCCGTGGGCCAGGGACCAGGCGGCGACACCGGCGAGCCGGGCGTCGGTGCCGCGGCCCTGCGGCGGTACGGCGGCGACGGCGTCGCGCAGGGCGTCACCGGCCAGGGTGCGGGCTGTGGCCAGTTCCAGGTCGCCCTCGCGCAGCAGCTCGGGCGCGAACATCACCTGGAAGTGCGCCGGATGCTCCCGCGCGAAACGCACGTAGCGCACGCCCGCCTCCTTCAGCTCCGCCGCCCGCCTGAGCGTGGTCGCCAGCAGCCCGAAGCCCTCGGCGGCGATCGCCGTGAGCAGGCCCGCGCGGTCTTTGAAGTGGTGGGCCGGAGCGGCGTGCGACACGCCGGCACGGCGGGCGAGGTCGCGCAGACTCAGCGCGGCCGGGCCGTCCGCCGCGATGACGTCCAGGGCGGCGCTGAGGATGGCGCGGCGCAGGTCACCGTGGTGGTAAGGGCGGTTGGCAGGGCCGTTCTCGTTCGCTGACGACTTGCTGGTGCTCATGGTCAGGAGCGTACGTGCGCACGCCAAATCTTGTCATTGACAAGTCGGGGCCGCTTCGGGCAATCTTGTCAGTGTCAAGTTGTGCGGACCGGATGAGACGAGTCACGCGCCGCGGGGTCGGGTGCGAGCGGGAGGTACGCCATGCCGGAACAGATCAGTGAGATCGACGAGAGTGTCGGGGCGCGGGAGGCCGGCGTGGAGCCGGCTCGCGTGCGCCAGATGTGGCACCTGCTGGAGCCCCTGCATGCAGTGCTGTACTACGCGCCGGAGGCGTTCGAGGAAGCGGCCGCCCTCGGGTACGGCACGGGGGAGCGGTGGCCGAGTTACTTCCCGTATCGCGCGGCCCCGTTGGGGCGGGTCGGACCGGAGCAGGTGGCCTCGGCCTTCTACAGCTTCAGTCCGCGCATGGTCGCCGAGCACGCCGAGCCGGCGTGGAGGGTCGCGAGCCCCGACGCGGTGATCGAGGCGAGGACGCGGGCGGTCGACAGGGCCTACCGCGCCATACTCGGCGACCGGATGACCGGCCCCGAGCTGGCGGAGGCCGCCGCACTCGCCCGGCGCGCGGCAGAGTCCGCGGACACGGCCGCCCGCCCGCTGGCCACGGCCAATGCCGCGCTCGACTGGCCGCAGGCCCCGCACCTGCAGCTCTGGCACGCGGCGACGATCCTGCGTGAACACCGCGGCGACGGCCACCTCGCGGCCCTGCTGGTGGCGGGCCTGGATCCCGTGGAGTCGCTCGTCTCCTTCGCCGCGATAGGTGCCGCGTCGGTGGAACGCTTCGAAAGCCGCGGCTGGAGTCCCGAGGAGTGGACGGCCGCGCGCGACCGCCTGGCCGCCAGGGGGCTGGTCGACGCGGACGGCGCGGCCACAGTGGCGGGCCGCGCCCTGCGCCACCGCGTGGAGCGGCACACCGACCAACTGGCCTCCGGGCCCTGGCAGTCACTCGGCCCGGCCGACGCCGACCGTCTCGCCGAGTTGCTGGGCGACTTCTGGGTCGCGGTCCTGGCGTCGGGCCTGCTGCCCTCGGAAACGACGCTGGGCATAGGCAAGGTCTGACCGGAGAAGCGGCCGGCTCCGGGCACGGGAAGCCGCCCGCGGGAGATGCGTCCGGATCTCCGCGGACGGCCTTTGAGCTGGAGGCCTTACTACTGTTCGGGCCGGTCGCGGTCGCGGTCGCGGTCGCGGTCCATGCCCAGCGAGCCCTCGACGCGCTGCTGGCCGGAGTCGACCTGGTCCTCGTACTTGCGGCCGGTCCTCTCGTTGATCCGCTCCTCCGCGGTGTCAGAGCCTTGCTTGCCCTTGTTCCGCGCCTGGCTCTTGAACTTGTCGAAGATACCCATGCAAAGCTCCCTCCGGAGATGACTCAGAACCGACGATACGCGCGGGATGCAAAGTATGCGCATTGAGGCCCGCTGTGGTCTGAACCTCTTCCTCGCTACCGTGGGCTCCGGCACGGGCCGCCCGTGCCGGAGCGGAACAGGCATACAGAGGAGGGGCGCACGGTGACGCGTCTGAGGGGCGGGGCGGCACTGGCTGTCGCGATGGTGTTCACCGGTTCGGCGCTGGCCGGCTGCGAAGGTCTGACCCCGCCCGCGGACCGCGGCGGCGCCTCAGGTTCCGGCGCTCCGGCCGCCGGCGACGGGCGGGCCGCGAACCCGCTGGACAACCCGGACGGCACCGAGCCGGGACTGGCGGCGGTCACCTCCGGCGCGGACAAGGCCAGGGCCCGCGCCCTGATCGAGAAGGTGGCGACCAAGGGGCGCGGCCCGAGAACGGGCTACGAGCGAGATGAGTTCGGCTATGCGTGGATGGATACGGCGGACGGGGTACCGCTGGCGAGGAATGGTTGTGACACGCGCAACGACTTGCTGAAACTCCATGGGCGGCACGTGCGGTTCCGTTCCGGCTCCGACTGCGTGGTCGTTGCGATGGAGCTGTACGACCCCTACACCGGCAAGGACATCGACTGGAAGAAGGCGAAGGCCACCGAGGTGCAGATAGACCACGTGGTCCCGCTGTCCTACAGCTGGCAGATGGGCGCCGCCCGATGGCCGGAGAGCAAGCGCAAGCAACTGGCGAACGACGTGCTCAACCTGCTCCCTGTCGAAGGGCGCGCCAACTCGGCGAAGCGGGACTCGGGACCCGCGTCCTGGTTGCCGCCGAACAAGAAGATCCGGTGCTCGTACGCGGTGCGGTTCGCGCAGGTCGCCGACAAGTACGAGCTTTCGGTGACGACGGCCGACAAGGCGATGATGCTGAAGCAGTGCGAAGGCTAAGGCTGGTAGAGCCGCAGACCTGGGAAAACGTCATCGCTCGCGGACTGTGGGAGACAAACGCCCCAACTGTGGCCGAGCGCATGCAGAGGACCGTGACGGAGCTGCCGGGACCGAAGAATTCGGTTCCGGGCGTCCGCCGCCTGCGCCTACCGTGATCACATGCAGCCGAAGATATCGAGCCTCGCCGACCGCCCGGACATGCTGGAGCGGGTCGTAGGGATGGCGGACAGCTGGCCGGAGTTCGTGATCCAGGACCTCGTGGGCGCCGCCCACTTCCCGCGGATCGCCACCGAACTGCCGGAGTACGTCCTGTTCGCCGAAGACGAGCAGGGCGAGGTCGTCGCGAACGCCTACAGCGTGCCGTTCGCCCTCGGCACCGAGCACCGCGGCGGCCGACTGCCGGCCAACGGCTGGGACGCGGTGCTGGTGTGGGCCTTCTCCGACCTGCGGCGCGGGGTCCGGCCCGACACCGTCAGCGCGATCTCGGTCTCCATCGCCCCGCAGGCGCAGGGGCGCGGCCTGTCCGGGGTGATGCTCTCGGCCATGCGGGACAACGCCCGGGCCCGCGGTTTCAGCGAAGTCGTCGCCCCGGTCCGCCCCAACGCCAAGCACCTGGAGCCGCACACGCCGATGGAGGAGTACGCCCGTCGCGTCCGCCCCGACGGCCTGCCCCAGGACCCGTGGCTGCGCGTCCACGCCCGGGCCGGGGCCACCATCGACTCGGTGGCACCGGCGTCCATGACGGTGTCCGCCCCGCTCGCGGACTGGCGCCGCTGGACGGGTCTGCCCTTCGACACCGACGGCGACATCGAGGTGCCGGGCGCTCTGGTGCCGGTGCGCTGCGAGGTGGAGCGCGGGTACGCGGTGTACGTCGAACCCAACGTGTGGATGCGGCATCCCGTGTAGGACCGGGCACGCGTGTAGGACCGGGCAGGGCGTGACGGACCGGGGCGGGTGACGGACCGGACGGCCTACGACGGCCCGAGGACGGGCTGTTCGCACGAAGTGATCAGCATGACAACGGTTCGGTACAACCCGTGACCGCTTGTCCTTGTCGGGCTATACGCTCGGATTCCCCAAGAGGGTCTGTCACTCGCACGTCCGTCCCCATCGCCCACACACCGGTCCAGGAGCAGTCATGTACGGCCACGGCGCGGCGCCGCCTCCCCGCAGCGCGGCAACGGTGATCTCCCTGCGCGTGCTGTTCGCCGCAGCCGGTTTCCTCACGTGCGGCGTGCTGGCCTGCGTACCGCTGTTCCGGGTGGCCGTCCTGCGCGGCCGGGCCCTCGACTGGGTGCTGGCCTGGGTGAGTCTGCCGCTGGCCATCGCGTGCTTCGCCGTGATCGGCGCGCTGCCGGAGGACGACCTCCGGACCGACATCGCGCTGGCCATGATCCTGCTGCTCGGAGCGGGCGCCGCCGTCTACTTCCTCGTCGTGGACATCGGCCACCACGGCGAGCAGCGCAGGCTCGCGGGCTACGCGTCGCCCCACGCGCAGACGGTCACGCACACCCCGTACGGCTACCCGCACCCCGCGCCGCCGTACGCCCCGGCGTCCACGCCCGTCCCGCAACCACCCGCACCCGTACCTCACGCACCCGCTCCCCACGACTCCACGCCCCAGGCCGCGGGGCCCATCCAGCCGCCCTTGCCGCCCCAGCGCCCCGCCCCCGCCCGCATCGACCAGGTCCGCGCCGAACTCGACGAGCTCAGCGACTACCTGCGCCGGCACGAGGGCGAAGGCCACCGGGACGGCAGACACGAGGGCGGACGGTGACCGCGGCGGCAGGACGGGTCGTCGCCGGCCGCTACGAGCTGTCCACCGTCCTGGGGCAGGGCGGCATGGGCCAGGTGTGGACGGCGTACGACCAGCGGCTCGACCGGCGCGTGGCGGTGAAGCTGCTGCGCCCGGACAAGGTGGCCGGGCAGGACGCGGAGGAACTGCGCCGCCGTTTCGTGCGCGAGTGCCGGGTGACCGCGCAGGTCGACCACCCCGGCCTGGTCACCGTGCACGACGCGGGCAGCGAGGGCGAGGAGCTGTTCCTCGTCATGCAGTACATCGACGGCGCCGACCTCGCCGGACACCTCGCCGAGCACGAGCCGTACCCCTGGCAGTGGGCGGTCGCGGTCGCCGCGCAGTTGTGCGCCGTGCTGAGCGCCGTGCACGCCGTGCCGATCGTCCACCGCGACCTCAAGCCGCGCAACGTGATGGTGAAGCAGGACGGCACGGTCACCGTCCTCGACCTCGGCGTCGCCTCCGTCATGGACGCGGACACCACGCGCCTCACTCACACCGGCACCCCGATCGGCTCGCCCGCCTACATGGCCCCGGAGCAGGCCATGGGCGGCGCGGTCGGCCCCTACACGGACCTGTACGCGCTCGGCGTGGTCCTGCACGAACTGCTCAGCGGTGACGTGCCCTTCTCCGGCTCCACGGCCCTCGGCGTCCTGCACCGGCACCTGTACGAGCCCCCACTGCCCGTACGCCGCGTCCGTCCCGAAGTCCCCGAGGCACTGGAGGCCCTCGTCCTGCGCCTCCTCGCCAAGGACCCGCAGCACCGGCCCGCCTCCGCGCAGGAGGTGTACGAGCATCTGGAGCCGCTCCTGCCCGCGCGCGGGACGCCCACCGGAGCGGCCCTGGATCCCATGCGCCCGTTCCTGCGCCCGCACGCCCCCTGGCCGGATCGTGCGCGCACCCCCGCTCCCCAGCCCACTCCCGCCGCACCCGTCACCGATACGCCGGGGCAGACGGACATCGCCCGCGCCGTGGACGAGGTCAAACGGCTCCTCGGCGAGGGTCGCGTCACCCAGGCCGTCGACATCCTCGGAGCGATCCTGCCGGCCGCCGCCGAACAGCACGGCGCGCACTCCCCGGTCGTGCGCACCCTGCGCAAGCAGTACGCGGCGACGCTCCTGGACGACGGCCAGTACCGGCGCGCCCTGCCCGAACTGCGCCGTCTCGCCGACGAACGCGCCGCCGAAGCGGGCCAGTCCGACCCGCAGGCCCTGCGCCACCGCTACGAGGCCGCCCAGTGCCTCGAACAGCTGGGCGAACCGGCCGCGGCGCTCGCCGAGTACCGGGCGGTGCTGCCGTACTACGAGAACCAGTACGTCGCCGCCGGCGGCCCGGAGCTGGCGCACGACGTCCGCCGCCGTATCGGGCACCTCCTGCTCGCCCTCGGCGACCGGGGCGCCGCCCACGACACCCTGGCCCGCCTCCTGCACGACGTGGAGCGCACCCACGGGCCCGGGCACCCGCTGGGCGCGGAGATCCGCAGGACGCTGCAGTGGCTGGGGCAGGTTCGCGGCTGACGACCGCCCCGCGGCCGCGGCGGAGGCGCGGCGGTGCCGGAAGTTCCCGGTGAATCGTTGGTCGAATGGGTTGGCCAGAGCTTGGCCACTGCCTACCATCGATCATCGCAAGACTTTGTGCACCGTCGCACAATCTCCTCGGGAGGCTCCCCTTGCACCGCCGCCGTCGTACCGCGCTCGTCCTCACCGCCGCGATCGCCGCCGCGGCGCCCCTGCTCACCGCCTGCGGAAACGACGCGCATCCCGGCGCGGCAGCCGTGGTGGGCGGCCAGCGGATCACCGTCTCCCAGCTCGACGAGCGGGTCGGCGAGGTACGCGCGGCCCAGCGGGCGGCCGTGCAGGACGAGGCCCAGTACCAGCAGGCCATCGCCAGAACCGGCACGCTCACGCGCGACACCCTGCAGACCATGGTCCTGGACCGGGTGCTGCACCGCGCCGCCGAGGACGCCGGCGTGACCGTCTCCCGCAAGGACATCCAGGCGATGCGGTCCGGCCTGGAGCAGCAGGCAGGCGGCGCCAAGGCGCTGGAGAGGACCTGGCTCCAGCAGTACGGCATCCCTCCGCAGCGCCTCGACGAGAACCTCCGCCTCCAGCTGGAGGCCCAGAAGCTCGCCGAGAAGCTCGGCACGGACACCGGCCGCCCCGAGTTCTGGAAGGCCCTCTCCGACGCCTCCAAGGACCTGAACATCGACCTCAACCCCCGCTACGGCACCTGGGACGTCCAGAAGAGCAGCCGCGCGGACGCCAAGACGCCGTGGGTGCGGGACGTCACGTCGGCACAGAACCAGCAGGGCATGTAGGGCCCCTGCGGTTCGGCGCACCCGTCGGGCCCTTCAGCCCGTCCACATCCAGGCCCTGTGGATAACTTCGGGTGCTGTCGGCGGCGTGGGATAGCTTCGAACCGTGAACGCCAACAGCCCCGAAGCCACCCCGGGCCCCGAGCGGACCGCTCCCGACGCGGCCGCCGCCCCCGGCCGCATCGTCCTGCTCACCACCAGCCACCGCGTCGCGCCCGGCCTGCTCTCCTGGCCCGCCTGGCAGGCACTGCACGCGGCGGACCGGGTGCTGTGCGCGGACGGAGCCCATCCGCAGCTGCCGTATCTGCGTGAGGCGGGGATACAGGTCGACGAGGCGTCCCCCACCGCGCAGGAACTGGTCGACGCCTGCTCCGGCGGCCGCACGGTGGTCGTGGTGGCGACGGGCGAGGGCGAACCGGCCCTGACGGACGGCCTGGCCCGCCTGGCCGGAACCGGCCGTATCGCCATGCCCCAGCTGGAGCTGCTGCCCGCCTCCTACGACCTCCCGGGCGCGCGTCTCCTCGACCTCGTCCAGGTCATGGACCGCATCCGCGCCGAGTGCCCCTGGTCTTCCCAGCAGACCCACCAGGGCCTGGCCAAGTACGGCATCGAGGAGGCGTACGAACTCGTCGAGGCGATCGAGGAGGGCGACCGCGACGAACTGCGCGAGGAGCTCGGCGACGTCCTGCTCCAGGTCGTGTTCCACGCCCGCATCGCCGAAGAAGCCCGCCCGGAGGAAGGGGAGACACCCTTCTCCATCGACGACGTGGCCGGCGGCATCGTCGCCAAGCTGATCCACCGCCACCCGCACGTCTTCGGTGACGCGACGGCCACGACCCCCGAGGAGGTCAAGGAGCACTGGCTGCGCACCAAGGCGGTCGAGAAGCAGCGGACCTCGATCACCGAGGGCATACCCCTCGGCCAGCCCGGCCTGGCCCTCGCCGCCAAGCTGGCCTCCCGCGCCCGCACGGCGAACCTGGACGTACCGCTCCCACCCGCCGGAGGCATCGGCTACGAGCTCCTGGCCCTGGCGGTCCGCGCCGAGTCGGAGGGCGTCGACCCGGAGGCGGCACTGAGAGCGGCGGCCCGCGCCTACCGGGACGCGATCAGGAATGCCGAGGGCTGAGCGGCCGGGGGAGGAGACGGGGCTCTCGGAGGCCGGATGTCGGAAGCCGGCGCCGGAACCCGGCAGCCGGAGCCAGAGCCGGAGCCGGACGTCGGAATCCGGAGGCCGGCAGCCAGAGCCGGAGCCGGACGTCGGAATCCGGAGCCGGAGGCCGGATGTCGGAAGCCAGACGTCGATCGTCTGACGTCGGAGGCCGGACGCGGAAGCTGAAGTCGAAAGCCGGAGCCGGAAGCCGAAGCCGGAGCCGGAAGCCGGAAGCCGGAAGCCGGAACGATGGCAGCGGACCCGAGCCCAGCCGAAACGGAGGCAAGCGCGCTCCCATAAGCCGGATACGGTCGAGACGTGACCGACCAGCCCCAGAGCCAGCCCCAGCCCAGCACACCCGCGACCGCTCCCGACCTCTTCACCTGGGAGTTCGCGAGCGACCCCTACCCGGCCTACGCCTGGCTCCGCGAGCACAGCCCCGTCCACCGGACGCGGCTCCCCAGCGGTGTGGAGGCCTGGCTGGTCACGCGCTACGCCGATGCCAAGCAGGCACTTGCCGACAGCCGGCTCTCCAAGAACCCCGCGCATCACGACGAACCGGCGCACGCCAAGGGCAAGACCGGGATCCCGGGGGAGCGCAAGGCCGAGCTGATGACGCATCTGCTCAACATCGACCCGCCGGACCACACCCGGCTGCGCCGGCTGGTGTCCAGGGCGTTCACCCCGCGCCGGGTCGCCGAGTTCGCGCCACGGGTACAGGAGCTCACCGACACCCTCATCGACGGGTTCGCGCGGAAGGGATCCGCCGACCTGATCCACGAGTTCGCCTTCCCGCTCCCCATCTACGCCATCTGCGACCTGCTCGGCGTCCCGCGGGAGGACCAGGACGACTTCCGCGACTGGGCGGGCATGATGATCCGCCACCAGGGCGGGCCCCGGGGCGGTGTGGCGCGGTCCGTGAAGAAGATGCGCGGCTACCTCGCCGACCTCATCCACCGCAAGCGCGAGGTGCTTCCCGCCGAGCCCGCTCCCGGCGAGGACCTCATCTCCGGTCTCATCCGCGCCTCCGACCATGGCGAGCACCTCACCGAGAACGAGGTGGCGGCCATGGCTTTCATCCTGCTGTTCGCCGGTTTCGAGACCACCGTGAACCTGATCGGCAACGGCACCTACGCCCTGCTCACCCACCCCGGGCAGCGCGCACGGCTCCAGGCGTCCCTCGCCGCCGGGGAGACCGGCCTCCTGGAGACCGGCGTCGAGGAACTCCTGCGCTACGACGGCCCCGTCGAACTCGCCACCTGGCGCTTCGCCACGCAGCCGCTCACCCTCGCCGGGCAGCGCATCGAGGCGGGCGACCCCGTCCTGGTGGTCCTGGCCGCCGCGGACCGCGACCCGGAGCGGTTCGCCGATCCGGACGCGCTGGACCTCTCCCGCCGCGACAACCAGCACCTCGGGTACGGCCACGGCATCCACTACTGCCTCGGAGCGCCGCTCGCCCGGCTGGAGGGCCAGACCGCGCTCGCCACGCTCCTGACCCGCCTCCCGGACCTCCGGCTCGCGGCGGATCCGGCCGAGCTCAGATGGCGTGGCGGCCTCATCATGCGAGGGCTGCGCACCCTGCCGGTGGAGTTCGCGCCTTCCGGAAGTGACGAAACATCAGACCTGTGATCTTCACGTGATCTGCGCGGCATGAACTTGTGACAAGTGATCGACTGCCGATACGTTCACCCATCAACGCGGCGGGGAATCACGCCGCCTCGGTCACTGCTGTCTCGCGAAAGGTCTCCGTATGCTCTCCGGGAACGGTCGGCACCGCCGCCCCCGCCAGGCTCCGGCTCTCCTCGTGGCGGCCGGAGTGACCGGCTCCGCCATCGCGATCCCGCTCCTCGGGGCATCCGGTGCCAGCGCGGCCGACGGCACGACCTGGGACCGGGTCGCGGACTGCGAGACCGGCGGCGCCTGGAGCCAGAACAGCGGCAACGGCTACTACGGCGGCCTGCAGTTGTCCCAGGAGGACTGGGAGAAGCACGGCGGCCTCGACTACGCCGCGAGCGCCGATCTGGCCAGCCGCTCCCAGCAGATAGCCGTGGCCGAGAGAATCCTCGCCGGCCAGGGGGTCGGCGCGTGGCGTACCTGCGGGCTGCTCTCGGGGCTCGAGCAGGGCAAGGGATCGGAATCATCCGGCTCGTCCGAATCATCCGGCGAGGTGGACTCACCCGGATTGCTCGATTCGCTGGGTTCATCCCCTTCTGAGGGTCCTTCTTCATCTCCGTCGCCCGAGGCGTCGTCGCCTTCGAAGGACGAAACCGCCAAGAGCGACAAGTCGCCCGAATCCGAGGGCTCGTCGCAGGACCGGCAGCCCGAGGGCTCTCCGTCGGCCACCTCCGAGGACGGCAAGTCGGGCGACTCGCGGCAGGGTGACGACTCCTCGGCGTCGTCCGGCACCGGCTCCGGCCGCCATCGCGGTCCCAGCGCGGAGGAAACCCGCGCGCCCGAGGGTGACCGTACGGAGAAGTCCACGGGGCGTCACTCCGGGTCCGCCGACGAGAGTTCCGGCTACGCGTCCGAAGGTGCCTACATCGTGGGTGTCGGCGACAGTCTCTGGTCCATCGCCGACGCCCTTCGGGTCAGCGGCGGATGGCACGCGCTCTACGAGGGCAACGAGAACGCGGTCGGCACCGACCCGAACCTCATCCACCCCGGTCAGGCGCTCACGGTCGAGGGCGAAGCGGACGAGAGGTAGCTGTTCGGGCAGTGCGGAAACGGGGGACGAACTCACCGCGAAACCGGGTGAGTTCACGTCACCTTTCGCGCCGAATGTCCCGTATAAGCCCGGTGAGAGATAGATCTCAGAAGCCCTGATCGTCTTTGAAATTCCGTGGATCGCGTGTCTACGGTCGTGACCGCTCGTCACCGCGAGCCCCGGCTGCCGCAACGCCGAATCCTGCCAGCGGCCGTACGGGAACAGTCGTCGCGTCAAGCGCCGTAGGCAGGAGCGGGGGACCCAAGGTAAGTGCCCGACCGGCCGGTTGTGCCGGAAGGGCTTGGGGTGAAGCCGTGTCCCGGGAGGGGCGCGGCCGGGCAACTCAACCGGCCCGAACCCGACAGCTCACCTCGCAGGCGTCGGTGAGGGGATCTCTCCATGCTGTTTTCCGGCAAGGGCACGCACCGCCGTCCGTCCAAGGCCTCTCGGGTCATCGCCATCGCCGGTGTCACCGGTGCCGCCGTCGCCGCCCCGCTGATGGCGGCCGGCAACGCTTCCGCCGCCACCGCCTCCGAGTGGGACGCCGTCGCCCAGTGCGAGTCCGGCGGCAACTGGTCCATCAACACCGGCAACGGCTACTACGGCGGTCTGCAGTTCTCCGCCTCCACCTGGTCCGGCTACGGGGGCAGCAAGTACGCCTCCACCGCCGACCAGGCCACCAAGGCCCAGCAGATCGAGATCGCCGAGAAGGTCCTCGCGGGCCAGGGCAAGGGCGCCTGGCCGGTCTGCGGCAAGGGCCTGTCGAGCGCCGGCTACACCGGCGGCGGCTCCGCCGACGACTCCGGCAGCTCCTCGCAGAGCCAGCAGAGCACCGAGACCCGCCAGAGCGAGCAGCAGCCCGCCTCCCGCTCCGACGAGCGTCCGGCCGCCAAGAAGACCGTCACCACCCCGACCGGCAAGAAGGTCAAGAAGGGCGACGGCGAGTACAAGGTCGTCAAGGGCGACACCCTCAGCTCGATCGCCGCGGACCAGAAGGTCAAGGGCGGCTGGGAGAAGCTGTACCAGCTGAACAAGGACATCATCGACGATGCCAACCTCATCTACGTGGGCCAGCAGCTGCACCTGAAGTAGGCAGCGGCCCAACCGGCCCGCCCAGGGCCACGGGCTCCCCGCTCCGGTGCGTCATCCCCCGTACGCGCCGGAGCGGGGTTTTTTCTGCCCGACTTCGCGAACCGGCTTTGTTCCGTTCGGAAACAATTTGCTCTCGGTTCTGTCCATGGGGTGGGCGACCCGGTGGCCGATCGGCCGGAGCCGGTTAGGCTCATGTCGCGAGCCACCACGGCCCGCACCTCGCCGGGTCCACGCGACCCGCGTACCCGCGTCACATAAGAAGGAGATGCTCGTGCCGTCCATCGACGTCGTCGTAGCCCGGGAAATCCTGGACTCCCGAGGCAACCCCACGGTCGAGGTCGAGGTCGGCCTCGACGACGGCAGCACGGGTCGTGCCGCCGTCCCGTCCGGCGCCTCCACGGGCGCCTTCGAGGCCATCGAGCTCCGCGACGGCGACTCGAACCGCTACCTCGGCAAGGGCGTGGAGAAAGCCGTCCTCGCGGTCATCGAGCAGATCGGTCCGGAGCTGGTCGGCTACGACGCCACCGAGCAGCGCCTGATCGACCAGGCCATGTTCGACCTGGACGCCACCGACAACAAGGGCTCCCTCGGCGCCAACGCCATCCTCGGCGTCTCCCTCGCCGTCGCCCACGCCGCCTCCGAGGCCAGCGACCTGCCGCTGTTCCGCTACCTGGGCGGCCCCAACGCGCACCTGCTTCCGGTGCCGATGATGAACATCCTGAACGGCGGCTCGCACGCCGACTCCAACGTGGACATCCAGGAGTTCATGATCGCCCCGATCGGCGCGGAGTCCTTCTCCGAGGCCCTGCGCTGGGGCGCCGAGGTCTACCACACGCTGAAGAAGGTCCTGAAGTCGAAGGGCCTGGCCACCGGCCTCGGCGACGAGGGCGGCTTCGCCCCGAACCTCGGCTCCAACCGCGAGGCCCTCGACCTCATCCTCGAGGCCGTGAAGGAAGCCGGTTACACCCCCGGCGAGCAGATCGCCCTGGCGCTCGACGTCGCCGCGTCCGAGTTCTACAAGGACGGCGTCTACACCTTCGAGGGCAAGGAGCGCTCGGCGGCCGAGATGACCGAGTACTACGCGGAGCTCGTCGACGCGTACCCGCTCGTCTCCATCGAGGACCCGCTGTTCGAGGACGACTGGGACGGCTGGAAGGCCCTGACCGACAAGCTCGGCGACAAGGTCCAGATCGTCGGTGACGACCTGTTCGTCACCAACCCCGAGCGCCTCGCCCGCGGCATCGAGGAGGGCGCGGCCAACGCGCTCCTGGTCAAGGTCAACCAGATCGGATCGCTGACCGAGACCCTGGACGCCGTCGAGCTGGCCCAGCGCAACGGCTTCAAGTGCATGATGTCCCACCGCTCCGGCGAGACCGAGGACGTCACGATCGCCGACCTGGCCGTCGCCACCAACTGCGGCCAGATCAAGACCGGCGCCCCGGCCCGCTCCGAGCGCGTCGCCAAGTACAACCAGCTGCTGCGCATCGAGGAGATCCTCGACGACGCCGCGGTCTACGCCGGCCGCAGCGCGTTCCCGCGCTTCAAGGGCTGACCGCGAAAGGCCCGACCCGTAAGAGGCAGCGTCGTACGTACGTCCCCGTACCCGGTCCCGTACCGTGTCCGGGGACGTACGCGCGTATGACGGTGGAGCGGAGGCGGACACATGGCCGTGAAGGACCGGGACCGGTTCTCCACCGCGACCAGGATCCGGTTGCTCGGCGAGCAGACCGCGGCCCGGGTCTACCGCTCCCAGACCAAGCGTCAGGCCCGCCGCTCGCGGCTGACCGGCCGGGCGGCGCTGCTCGCGCTGGTGATGTGCTCGCTGATCGTGGCCCTGGCCTACCCGATGCGGGAGTACGTCTCGCAGCGCGCGGAGATCGACGACCTCCAGCGCGAACAGCGGCAGGCCCGTGAGCGCGTCGAACGGCTGCGCGATCTGAAGGCGCGCTGGCAGGACGACGCGTACGCCGAGCAGCAGATCCGGAAGCGGTTGCACTACGTCATGCCGGGGGAGACGGGCTTCATCGTCATCGACCCGCACGCGGCGAAGCAGTCGCGCACCGACCTGGGGGCGGCGGACCGCCCTTGGTACTCCAACGTCTGGGACGGCGTCGACAAGTCCGACGCCTCCGGCCAGTGACCTGACCTCCCAGCCGGCGATCAGAGAAAGACAGCCTGAAGACAGTCATGGAAACGCCCCCGCCGACCACCCCGCGCACCGAGCCCACCGACGCGGACGTCGAGGCCTTCAAGCAGCAGCTCGGCCGGCCCCCGCGCGGTCTGCGCGCGATCGCCCACCGCTGCCCGTGCGGACAGCCGGACGTCGTCGAGACGGCCCCGCGGCTGCCGGACGGGACGCCGTTCCCCACGCTGTACTACCTGACGTGCCCGCGCGCCGCCTCGGCGATCGGCACGCTGGAGGCCAACGGCGTGATGAAGGAGATGACCGAGCGGCTGGCCTCGGATCCGGAACTGGCGGCGGCGTACCGGGCCGCGCACGAGGACTACATCCGGCGGCGCGACGAGATCGAGGAGCTGAAGAACTTCCCGAGCGCGGGCGGCATGCCGGACCGGGTGAAGTGCCTGCACGTGCTGGTGGGGCACTCGCTCGCCGCGGGCCCGGGGGTGAATCCGCTCGGGGACGAGGCGATCGCGATGCTGCCCGAGTGGTGGCGCAAGGGGCCGTGCGTGACGACCGCCGAGGAGGACGCCCAGTGACCCGTGTCGCCGCCGTGGACTGCGGTACGAACTCCATCCGCCTGCTGGTCGCGGACGCGGACCCGGCCACCGGTGAGCTGGTCGACCTGGACCGCCGGATGACGATCGTGCGGCTCGGGCAGGGCGTGGACCGGACCGGCCGGCTCGCTCCCGAGGCGCTGCAGCGGACCTTCGCGGCGTGCCACGAGTACGCCGGGATCATCAAGGAGCACGGGGCGGAGCGGCTGCGGTTCGTGGCGACCTCGGCCTCCCGGGACGCCGAGAACCGGGACGAGTTCGTGCGCGGTGTGCTGGACATCCTGGGCGTCGAACCCGAGGTGATCTCCGGGGACCAGGAGGCGGCGTTCTCCTTCACCGGCGCCACCAAGGAGCTCGCGGGGGACGACCACCTCCCGAAGCCCTACCTGGTGGTGGACATCGGGGGCGGCTCGACCGAGTTCGTCGTGGGCGACGACCGGGTCCGGGCGGCCCGCTCGGTGGACATCGGCTGTGTCCGCATGACCGAGCGGCACCTGGTCAGGGACGGGGCGGTGAGCGACCCGCCGTCCGCGGAGCAGATCGCGGCGATGCGGGCCGACATCGAGGCCGCGCTCGACCTCGCCGAGGAGACGGTCCCGCTGCGCGAGGCGCGGACGCTGGTCGGCCTGGCCGGTTCGGTGACGACCGTGTCGGCGATCGCCCAGGAGCTGCCCGAGTACGACTCGCAGGCCATCCACCACTCCCGCTTCTCCCGCGAGCAGGTCCGCGAGATCACCGAGTGGCTGCTGCGCTCCACCCACGCCGAGCGCGCGGCCGTGCCCTCCATGCACCCGGGCCGGGTCGACGTGATCGGGGCGGGGGCCCTCGTACTGCTGTCGATCATGGAGCGGATCGACGCGCAGGAGGTCGTCGTGAGCGAGCACGACATCCTCGACGGCATCGCATGGTCCGTCGCGTAGCCCGCTTCTGAGCAGGCATGGATCACGAATGAGCGTGTCCCGGGGGTTCGCGCGACCCTCGGGCGACAGTCCGTCGGAAAAGTTCGTGAAGTTCTTCACAAGGAATTCGGCCCTCCCGGGCGAAGAGAGGGGTCCCGTTGACCCGTCCGGGGGCTGAACAGGCCTTTGAACGCGTTCAGAAGCATGGTATGGAGGTCTCCGGAAAGAGGCTCGAGCCCACCCTCCGGAGGTCCTCACGGAGGTTCATCGGGCGCAGAGAGGCAGCTCACGCGCCATTGACAACGTTCCGTGGTGCACACAGCGGCCTGGTTGTCACCATGACATGGATCACGCGAGCGGCGGAGGATAACACATACCCCGACCGAGCTTGTGAAGGGGCGCACGAGCCACCCCCCTGAGACGGGTGGATACTCGATGGCATGAGCACCACGGAGCGTCCCAGGATCCTCGTAGTAGGCGGTGGGTACGTAGGCCTGTACGCAGCTCGGCGTATCCAGAAGAAGATGCGCTACGGCGAGGCGACCGTCACGGTCGTCGACCCCCGGTCGTACATGACCTACCAGCCCTTCCTCCCCGAAGCCGCCGCCGGCAACATCTCCCCGCGCCACGTCGTCGTCCCGCTGCGACGCGTGCTGCCCAAGGCGGAGGTCCTCACCGGCCGGGTCACCACCATCGACCAGGACCGCAAGGTCGCCACGGTCTCCCCGCTGGTCGGCGAGGCCTACGAGCTGCCCTTCGACTACCTGGTGATCGCGCTCGGCGCGGTCTCCCGCACCTTCCCGATCCCCGGCCTCGCCGAACAGGGCATCGGCATGAAGGGCGTCGAGGAGGCCATCGGCCTGCGCAACCACGTCCTGGAGCAGCTGGACAAGGCCGACTCCACCACCGACGAGGACATCCGCCGCAAGGCGCTCACCTTCGTCTTCGTGGGCGGCGGTTTCGCCGGTGCCGAGACCATCGGCGAGGTCGAGGACATGGCCCGCGACGCGGCCAAGTACTACAAGAACGTGTCCCGTGAGGACATGCGTTTCATCCTGGTCGACGCCGCCGACAAGATCCTCCCCGAGGTCGGTCCCAAGCTCGGCAAGTACGGCAAGGAGCACCTCGAGGGCCGCGGCGTCGAGGTCTACCTGTCCACCTCCATGGACTCCTGCGTCGACGGCCACGTGGTGCTGAAGAACGGCCTCGAGGTCGACTCCAGCACCATCGTCTGGACCGCCGGCGTCAAGCCCAACCCGGCCCTGGCCCGCTACGGCCTGCCCCTCGGCCCCCGCGGTCACGTCGACTGCGAGCCGACCCTCCAGGTCAAGGGCACCGACTACATCTGGGCCGCCGGCGACAACGCCCAGGTCCCGGACCTCGTCGGCCGCAAGGCGGGCAACGAGAACGCCTGGTGCCCGCCGAACGCCCAGCACGCGCTGCGCCAGGCCAAGGTCCTCGGCGACAACGTCGTGTCCGGCATGCGGGGCTTCCCGCAGAAGGACTACGCCCACGCCAACAAGGGCGCGGTGGCCGGTCTCGGCCTCCACAAGGGCGTCGCGATGATCGTCATGGGCAAGATGAAGATCAAGCTCAAGGGCCGTCTCGCCTGGTACATGCACCGTGGCTACCACGGCCTGGCGATGCCGACCTGGAACCGCAAGATCCGCGTCTTCGCCGACTGGACCCTGGCGATGTTCCTCAAGCGCGAGGTCGTCTCGCTCGGCGCTATGGAGACGCCGCGCGAGGAGTTCTACGAGGCCGCCAAGCCGGCCCCGGTCGCCGCCGCGCCGAAGGAGAAGACCGAGGAGAAGGCCAAGGCCTCCTGACCTCCGGCCGGTCATCCGCCTGACGAAGGGCCTCCCGCCATCCGTGGTGCGGGAGGCCCTTCGGCGTGTTTTGCCCAGACGTGACGCGTGCCGGGGACTGCGCCGAAGCTCCGCAGGTGTTTACGTGGTGTCGGACTTTCCGGGATTCTCGCCGTCACGGAGGTGTACACCATGGCAGACGCCGCTACGCGGCTGCAGGGCCTCTTCACACAGATGCTGGGAGCACCGCTCCCGGTGCGCATCCGCGCCTGGGACGGTTCGCAGGCCGGCCCGCCGGGTGCGCCGACCCTCGTCGTACGCAACCGCCGGGCGTTGCGCCGCCTGCTGTGGAAGCCGGGCGAACTGGGCCTGGCCCGCGCCTGGGTGGCGGGGGACCTCGACATCGAGGGCGACTTCTACGCGACCCTCGGTCTGCTGTCGGGTCTGATCTGGGAGCGCGACGACGACGCCCGCACCCTCGCCCAGGCGCTGCGCGAGCCCGAGGTGCGCGCCGCCGTCCGCGGACTGGTCAGACTCGCCGGGCCCCCGCTGCCGCCCGCCCCGCCCCGCGAAGAGGCCCGCAGCCCCCGCCGCCACCTGCACACCAAGCGCACCGACCGACGCGCCATCAGCCACCACTACGACGTCGGCAACGACTTCTACGAGATCGTCCTCGGCCCGTCCATGGTGTACTCCTGCGCCTACTGGCACACCCCGGACAACACCCTCGAACAGGCCCAGCGGGACAAGCTCGAAGTCGTCTGCCGCAAGCTCGGGCTGAGACCGGGCCTGCGGCTGCTCGACGTCGGCTGCGGCTGGGGCTCCATGGCCATCCACGCCGCCCGCGAGCACGGCGTGAACGTCGTCGGCGTCACGCTCTCCCACGAGCAGGCCGCCTACGCCCGCAAGCGCGTCGCCGACGAGGGACTCACCGACAAGATCGAGATCCGCGTCCAGGACTACCGTGACGTCCGCGACGGGCCCTACGACGCGGTCTCCTCCATCGGCATGGCCGAACACGTGGGCGCCCAGCGGTACCTGGAGTACGCCGACGCCCTGTACAGCCTGCTCAAGCCCGGTGGGCGGCTCCTGAACCACCAGATCGCCCGCCGCCCGCAGCGGGACGAGTCGACGTACAGCGTCGACGCGTTCATCGACTCCTACGTCTTCCCCGACGGCGAACTCCAGCCGATCGGAAGCACCGTGGCCCAGCTGGAGCGCGCCGGGTTCGAGGTGCGCGACGTCGAGGCCATGCGCGAGCACTACGCCCTCACCCTGCGCCAGTGGGTGTCCCGCCTGGAGGCCGACTGGCAGCGTGCCGTCCAGCTGGCCGGCCCCGGCCGAGCCCGCGTCTGGCGCCTGTACATGGCGGCGTCCGCGCTGGCATTCGAGCGCAACCGCATCGGCGTCAACCAGGTCCTGGCCGTCCGTATCCCCGAGTCCGGGGCGTCGGACATGCCGCTGCGCGCCCGCACCTGGAACTGAGAACGGCCGAGGGCCCCTCTCCCACCCGGGAAAGGGGCCCTCGGCGCTCCGTCAGGTCACTCCGCCTTGATGGCCTCCAGCATGTTCAGCCGCGCCGCACGCCGGGCCGGCCAGAGCGCCGCGAGGACGCCCACCATCGCGGCCAGCAGCAGGAAGACGCCCATCCTGGCCCACGGCAGGACCAGTTCGTACGTCGCCATCTTCGAGGCCAGCAGCTCACCGGCCGCCCAGCCGAAGAACACGCCCAGGCCGATCCCCAGCACCGCGCCGAACAGGGAGATCACCAGCGACTCGATGCGGACCATCCGCTTGATGCCCTTGCGGTCCAGGCCGATCGCGCGGAGCATGCCGATCTCCTGGGAGCGCTCGAAGACCGACATGGCCAGGGTGTTGATGACACCGAGGACCGCCACGATCACCGCCATGGCGAGCAGGCCGTAGACCATGTTCAGCATCAGCGTGAACATCTGCGCGATCTCGTTGGAGATGTCGTCTTTGGACTGGACCTTGATCGCCGGGTTGGTGCCGAGGGCCTTCTCCAGCTTGTCCTGCATCGCGCCGGACGTGCCGTCGGAGGTTTTCACCATGACGTTCATGGTGTACGGGTCCAGGGTGTGCGGGGCGAGGGTCTTCTCGTCGAGCAGGATGCCCCTGAGGAAGTCGTTGCTCTCGTAGGTGCCGGCGACCGTGAGCTTCCGCTTCTCGCCGTCCTCGAAGGCGACGGTGAAGGCGGAACCCGCCTTCCAGCCGTAGGACTTGGCCGTCTCGCTGTCCACGACGACGTTGCCGCCGCCGACCTTGAAGGTGCCTGTGTCGACCTCCGGGCCGACCAGGTCGCGGATCGCCGTGCCGTTCACGCCGGTCACGTACTCGCTCTGGCCGTCGATCCGGGTCTCGGCGTTGAGCATCGGGCTGGTGGCGGTGACGTCGCCGGACTGCTTCAGCTTCTTCTCGACGTCCGGCGACAGCGGGTTGCCGTTCGCCATGGACACCACGTAGTCGGCCTTGATCGACGCCGACGCCATCTTCTCGATGGCCTGCTGCAGGCTGCCCGCCATCACCGTCATGCCCGTGATCAGGGTCAGGCCGATCATCAGCGCCGAGGCGGTGGCGGCCGTACGGCGCGGGTTGCGCACCGAGTTCTGCCGGGCCAGCTTGCCCGAGATGCCGAAGGTGCGCAGCACCGGCGCGGCGGCGGCGATCAGCGGGCGGGACAGCAGCGGGGTCAGGATGAACACGCCGATGATCAGCAGCACCGCGCCGAGGCCCATCGGCATCTGGCCGTCCGAACCGTCCATGGTCGTGGCCACCAGGACCACCGCGATGCCCGCGGCCGAGACCAGCGCGCCGAGGGTGTTGCGCAGCACCAGCGACTTGGTCGTGGCCTTGGCGTGCACGCTGCTCATGGCGGCCACCGGCGGGATCTTCGCGGCCCGGCGCCCCGGCAGCCACGCGGCCAGCATGGTCACCAGGATGCCGACCGCGAGGGCTGCGACGATCGTGGCCGGCTTGATCACCAGCGGCCCGTCGGGCACCGTCGCGTCGAACGTGCCCATCAGGGAGCGCAGTCCGGCCCCGATGCCGATGCCCGCGACCAGCCCGGTCACGGCGGCGACCGCGCCGACCACGAACGCCTCGATCAGCACCGAGCGCGTCACCTGCCGGCGCGAGGCGCCGACCGCGCGCATCAGCGCCAGCTCCCTGGTGCGCTGGGCGACCAGCATGGTGAAGGTGTTGGCGATGATGAACGTGCCGACGAACAGGGCGATGCCGGCGAAGACCAGCAGGGCCGTCTGCATGCCGCTCATCGACCGGGAGATCATCTCCGCCTGGTCGTCGGCGAGTTGCTTGCCGGTGGTGGTGGAGACGGTGCCCTCGGGCAGCGCCTTGTCCAGCTCCGCCTTCAGCGCGGCCTGGGTGACGCCCGGCTTCGCCTTGACGTCGATCTGGTCGTACACGCCCGGCTTGCCCAGCAGCTTCTGGGCGGTGGGAGTGTCGAACAGGGTCAGGCTGCCGCCGGCCGCGACGTTGCCGTCGTCGGTGGTGAAGATGCCGGTGATCCTCGGGGTCAGGACCGGCCCGTCGACGGACATCCGTACGGTGTCGCCGACCTCGTAGCCGGCGCGCTTCGCCGTCTCGGAGTCGATGAGGATCTCGCCCCGGCCCTTGGGGGCGTGCCCGCTGACCAGCGGATACCGGGGGTCCTTGGCGCCCCAGTAGTTGCCGCCCTGCGACTGGAAGCCCTGGCCGATCAGCTTGCCGTCCTTGTCGGCGATGGCGGTGAAGTTGTGCACGACCCCGATGGCGGACGCGGCCCCCGGCACCCGCTCGCTCTTGTCGAGCACGGCCTGGGTCAGTTCGTGGAGCTTGCCGACCCGGTCGCCCTCGGCGTCCTTGTAGTCCGCCGTCATGGCGACGTCGACCTGGTCGAAGCCCTTCGCCGAACTCTTCTGGTAGGCGTCGGAGATGGTGTTGGTGAAGACCAGGGTCCCCGACACGAAGGCCACGCCGAGCATCACGGCGAGCACGGTCATCAGGAGCCGGGCCTTGTGCGCGAGCACGTTGCGCAAGGCGGTACGGAACATGGGGTTCTTCTTCTCAGTCCTGTCGGTCCTGACGGGGGATCAGCTGGTGCGGCTCTTGGTGTCGAACGCCTTCATGCGGTCGAGCACGGAGTCGGCCGTCGGCCCGTACAACTCGTCGACGATCCGGCCGTCCGCCAGGAAGATCACCCGGTCCGCGTAGGCCGCGGCCACCGGGTCGTGCGTCACCATCACCACCGTCTGGCCCATTTCGCGCACGGAGTTGCGCAGGAAGCCCAGCACCTCGGCGCCGGAGCGCGAGTCGAGGTTTCCGGTGGGCTCGTCGCCGAAGATGATCTCGGGCCGGGAGGCCAGCGCCCGGGCCACGGCGACGCGTTGCTGCTGACCGCCGGACAGCTGGGACGGCCGGTGGCCGAGCCGGTCCGCGAGGCCGACCATCCGGATGACGGAGTCCAGCCACTCCTTGTCCGGCTTACGGCCCGCGATGTCCATCGGAAGGGTGATGTTCTCCAGGCCCGTCAACGTCGGCAGCAGGTTGAACGCCTGGAAGATGAAGCCGATCTTGTCCCGGCGCAGCTTGGTCAGTTGCTTGTCCTTCAGCGAGCCGAGCTCGGTGTCGCCTATGCGCACCGACCCGGAGGAGAAGGAGTCGAGGCCGGCCACGCAGTGCATCAGGGTGGACTTGCCGGAGCCGGAGGGGCCCATGATCGCGGTGAACTCGGCCTGCCGGAAGTCCACGGAGACGCGGTCCAGGGCGACCACCTGGGTCTCACCCTGTCCGTAGATCTTCGACAGATCCGTGGCGCGCGCGGCCGCGATGGTGGCCCGGTCGGTGAGGGGTGCGGTGGTCACGGGATGGCTCTCCTGACGGACGGCTGACTTCGGGGAAGGACGTGTTCCATCGTCCGGGTCCCACGCCGCCGTGTAGTCACCCGTTGTTCCGGTTCCGAAGGCCGACTGGGGTCTGACCCCGCGGGGCAGTGTCATACCTGGGGATGACGAACGCCCCTGAAGGGCCCCGGTGTCGGGAACCGATGCTTCCGGGTGTCGAGAACAGGTGGAGTGCCCTCGTTCAGGCGGTGAAATTCCGTCATTCCGCATGCGCGGCCGAGCGTCGCACGCAAGGCTATTGGCAAGTGCGGATGGCGTGTTCCGTGTGCTGATGCACCCTCAGACGTCAATAAAATAAGACAACATCGGTCCACGCTTCCGCTGTTCGGGGGACCCGTCCGGATAGTCTCGGAACCTCGATGCGGAGCCCACGGCCTGCCCGGATGGTGGAATGCAGACACGGCGAGCTTAAACCTCGCTGCCCCTTCGCGGGCGTGCCGGTTCAAGTCCGGCTCCGGGCACCTTCCGATCCCTGCGTGGTCCATTGAAGAGTTCACGGCGTGCCCGTTGACAGCGACCGCATGCCGTCGGAAACTCACAGACACATGGTGAAGGAAATTTCACCTGACGAACGTCGAGGAACGGGAAGAGGTCGTCCGATGCGTACCACCGTCGGCATCATCGGAGCGGGCCCGGCCGGCCTCCTCCTCGCCCGGCTGCTCCACAACGCCGGCATCGACTCCGTCGTCCTGGAGAGCCGCGACCGCGCCTACGTGGAGCGGCGGCAGCGGGCCGGGATCCTGGAGCAGGGCACCGCGGACGTGCTGCGCGCGGCCGGCGCCGGGGAGCGCATGGACCGCGAAGGGCTGCGCCACGACGGCATCGAGCTGCGCTTCGATCGCAGGCGCCACCGCGTCGACTTCCCCGCCCTCACCGGCGGCCGGTCCGTGATGGTCTACGCCCAGACCGAGGTGTGCAAGGACCTCATCGCGCTCCAGATCCGGGAGGGCGGTCCGCTGCTCTTCGAGGCGGAGGCGCTGGCCGTGGAGGACGCCGGCACCGACGCCCCGAGGATCCGCTTCCGGCACGAGGGCCGCGAGGACGTCCTGGAGTGCTCCTACGTCGTCGGCTGCGACGGTTTCTGGGGCGTGGCCCGCAAGGCGATTCCCGCTGGACTGGCCCAGGTCTTCGAACGGACGTACCCCTTCGGGTGGCTCGGCATCCTCGCCGACGTGCCGCCCTCGCACGACGAGCTCGTCTACGCCCGCCACGACCGCGGCTTCGCCCTGCTCTCCATGCGCTCACCGGCCGTCTCCCGCCTCTATCTCCAGGTGCCCGACGGCACCGACCCAGGGTCATGGGAGGATTCGGAGATCTGGGACGAGCTGGAGCGCCGGTTCGAGACCGCCGACGACTGGTACCTCCAGCGCGGCCCGATCACCCAGAAGACGGTCACCCCCATGCGCTCCTACGTGCACGAGCCCATGCGCCACGGTCGCCTCTTCCTCGCCGGCGACGCCGCGCACATCGTGCCGCCGACCGGCGCGAAGGGGCTCAACCTCGCCGCCGGCGACGTCGCCACCTTCGCCCGGGCCCTGATCCACCAGCAGCGGACCGGATCACCCGAGCTGCTCGACGCCTACTCGCAGACCTGCCTGCGCCGCGTCTGGCAGGCCGAGCGGTTCTCCTACGACATGACGACCCTGCTGCACCGCGCACCCGGCGCGACGGCCTTCGAGGACCGGCTCCAGCTCGCCCGGCTGGAGCGGATCGTCTCCTCCCGCGCCGCCGAGACGGACCTGGCGGAGGCGTACACGGGCTTCCCGTTCGGACGAGCCGGTGAATGACCCCCTCCGGTGAGGGGAATCAGGAAGCCACGTAGCGTGTTGGCCAGCACGACGAGGGAAAGATCCTCCCCAAGCAGTAGGGTCATTCCTTTGCCTACCTATTACTCTTGAGCCAAGGCCACGCCTGGTGGCCATGGAGGAGTGAAATGAGGAGCAGAAACCCGGTCTTCTCGCGACGGGGGTTCAGCCGCGACAACGGCTACGCGGGCTTCAACACCGCGCCGCAGGCCGGGGGTCCCGCTGTCGCCACCCAGGGCAACCCGTACGCGCAGCCGACGGGCGACCAGTACGCGCAGAACCCGTACGCGCAGAACCCTTACGCCCAGCAGGACCTGCAGCACGGCGCGCCGCCGCAGGCACCGGCCACCACCGGCCGGATGACCATCGACGACGTCGTCCTGCGCACGGCGAGCACGCTCGGTGTGCTCATCCTCACCGCGGCGCTCTCCTGGGCCCTGCTGCCGATCGACGACGCCAACATCAGCCGTAGCTACGGCATCGGTATCGGCGCCGCCCTGATCGGCATGGTCCTGGCGTTCGTGCAGTCCTTCAAGCGCAAGGCCTCGCCCGCGCTGATCCTGACGTACGCCGCGTTCGAGGGTGTCTTCCTCGGCGTCATCTCCAACATCGTCGACAACCGCATCGCCGACGGTGCGGCCATGCAGGCCGTGATCGGCACCATGGCGGTCTTCGCCGGTGTGCTGATCGCGTACAAGGCCGGCTGGATCCGCGTCAACCGCCGCTTCTACGGCTTCGTGATGGCGGCCGCGCTCGGCTTCATCCTGCTGATGACCGTGAACCTGCTGTTCGCGGTGTTCGGCGGCGGTGACGGCCTCGGCTTCCGCAGCGGTCCCCTCGGCATCGTCTTCGGCGTGATCGGCATCATCCTCGGTGCCTGCTTCCTCGCCCTGGACTTCAAGCAGGTCGAGGACGGCGTCGCCTACGGCGCCCCGCGCGAGGAGGCCTGGCTCGCGGCCTTCGGCCTCACGCTGACGCTGGTGTGGATCTACCTGGAGTTCCTGAGGCTCATCTCGATCCTCAACAGCAGCGACTAGTCTCCGACGATCGCAGCGCGAAGGGCCCCGGCTTCGGCCGGGGCCCTTCGTCGTCGGGAGGACGGTGTGCGCGCCTAGAGAAGTTTGCGCGCGGCCCGCCTCAGGTCGTACTCGTGGATGATCGCCTTCGCGTGGCCGTACGCGAGGTTGTGCTCGTGCCGGAGCCAGCTGACTTTTTCCTCGAAGCGGAAGAGGGAAGGGCCGTCTTCGACGGTGCGCAACCAGTCGGAGATCTCACGACCGGTGCAGTGCGGGATGCGGGCGAGCATGTTGCGATGGGTCTCTTCGGAGAAGACTTGGGACATCGGCGCCTCCGGACGCTGGGATGTAAGCCGGTCCTTCAGGTCACCGTGCCTGAGTGTTCGCCCGTTGGCAACAGTCCCGGTGCGGCGCGTACGCTCGCGGCGTGGTTGATACGACGCCTCTGACCCGTGCGGTGGAGCACTTCGCCGATCGTTTGAGGGCCGCGCCCCAGAGCCGGTTGCAGCGGAGCGCTGCCGCCGAGGCTCTGGAGCTGGCCAGGGAGTTGGCCCGGAGGGCGCAGCGACTGGAGGCTCCTGATGTGGAGCCTCGGGAGATGCCGGACGCGGGGATGTTCGCGGTGGCGGACCAGATCACCGTGGCCGGGAATGATCTGGCGGTGGTGATTCCCGCCGAAGCCGACGTCGACGAAGCGGTGCGGTTGGTGGAGGAGGCGCAGAAGCGGGCGGGGGTCTGAGCGGCGTTTGCGGGTGCGAGTTCTTCGTGGTCGCCCGCGCCCGCGCGGCGGAACCGCAGATCGCTACAGCCCCGCGCCCCTAAAGGGACGCGATGACCCGGTCGGCCAGGATGTAGACGGTCTCCTCGCCGCACTCGAACGTCAGGGTGTAGGCGCCCGAGATGCCGGAGCCGCCCAGGAGGACCGGGGTCTTGCCCAGGCGCAGGGCCGCCGCGAGGTGTTCCGCCGTCTCCCGGTGGCCCGGTGTCATGCACAGCGTCGTGCCGTCGGCGAAGACGTAGACGTCCAGGGTGCCCAGCGGGCCGGGGCGGACGTCCGTCAGCTCGACGCGGGAGGACGCCAGCTCCTCCAGGGTGTCGACGGTGCGCTCGTGGTCGTTGACGACCGGCGACTGCGTCGGCACGAAGTCCGGGTGGGAGGGGTGACGCCGGCGGGCCGCGGCCAGCTCCGGGGACTCGGCGGCCGGCTCCTCGGTTTCCGCGCCGGGCTCGGACACCGGCTCCAGGCCCGCGAAATCGGCCTGGCGGGGCAGGAACAGGTCGGTGTCGGGCAGGCCCAGCAGAGAAGGTGCGTCGGAGGCGTCACGGGCCTCCTGGGCGGCCCAGAACGCCCGCGCCTCGGCGAGCTCGCGCTCCCGCTCCTCGGCGAGCGCGGTCGCCACGGCGGCACGTATCTCATCGGTGTCGGCAGCGGTACGAGCGGCGGGCAGCAGCGCACGGGTGGTGGCGGCGCGGCTCTCGGCCAGCGCGGTGTGCAGGGCCGCGACCTGTCGGCGCAGCTGCAGGACGGTGCGCAGGACGGCGACGCCCACGGCGCCCGTGGCGGCCGTGGTGACCAGCAACGCGATCGGCATGGCGCTCACTGACGTACTCCCGGTTCAAAGTCGACCCCCGACTTCCTACATCAGCTTGAAGGGCGGACTAACCAGCTGTCAGTGCGTAACGTCACGAAACGGACTGGGCTTCGGCGCCGGGGGAGGGGGTGGGGCTGCTGTGACCTGGGGTTCTCCCCTGGCGGAGGGAGATAGGTCACATCCTGGGGGAGATTGGATCACAAAACAGCCCAGAACCCTGAGGATTCCAGGGTTCTGGGCCGGGGGCTCACAGCGGGTGCTATGGCGGCTACGGTGCGCCGTTCAGCTGAGGCGCTCGATGACCATGGCCATGCCCTGGCCGCCGCCGACGCACATCGTCTCCAGACCGAACTGCTTGTCGTGGAACTGGAGGGAGTTGATGAGCGTGGTGGTGATGCGGGCACCGGTCATGCCGAAGGGGTGGCCGACGGCGATGGCGCCGCCGTTGACGTTCAGCTTCTCCAGCGGGATGCCCAGGTCGCGGTAGGAGGGGATCACCTGGGCGGCGAACGCCTCGTTGATCTCGACCAGATCGATGTCGTCGATGCCCAGCCCGGCGCGCCGCAGGGCCTGCTTGCTGGCCTCCACCGGGCCCAGGCCCATGATCTCGGGCGACAGGCCGGAGACGCCGGTCGACACGATCCGGGCGAGCGGGGTGAGGCCGAGCTCGCGGGCCTTGGTGTCGGACATGATCACGAGGGCCGCGGCACCGTCGTTCAGCGGGCAGCAGTTGGCGGCGGTGACCATGCCGTCGGGGCGGAAGACCGGCTTGAGGCCCTGCACGCCCTCCAGGGTGACGCCGGCGCGGGGGCCGTCGTCCTTGGAGACGACCGTGCCGTCGGGGAGGGTCACCGGGGTGATCTCGCGCTCCCAGAAGCCGTTCTTGATGGCCTCTTCGGCGAGGTTCTGTGAGCGGACGCCGAACTCGTCCATGTCCTGACGGGTGACGCCCTTGGCGCGGGCCAGGTTCTCGGCGGTCTGGCCCATCGCGATGTACGGGTCGGGCAGCAGGCCGTCCTCGCGCGGGTCGTGCCAGGTCGAACCCTCGGACTGGGCGGTCGCGACCGTGCGGGCCTCGGCGTCGGCGAAGAGCGGGTTGTGGGTGTCGGGCAGGCCGTCGGAGCTGCCCTTGGCGTAGCGGGAGACCGTCTCCACACCCGCCGAGATGAACACGTCGCCCTCGCCCGCCTTGATGGCGTGCAGGGCCATGCGGGAGGTCTGCAGGGAGGAGGAGCAGTACCGGGTGACGGTGCAGCCCGGCAGGTGGTCCATGCCCATCTGGACGGCGACGATCCGGCCGAGGTTGTGGCCCTGCTCGCCGCCGGGCAGGCCGCAGCCGAGCATCAGGTCGTCGATGTCCTTCGGGTCCAGCTCGGGGACCTTGGCCAGGGCGGCCTGGACGATCGTGGCGGTCAGGTCGTCCGGGCGGAGGTCCTTGAGGGAGCCCTTGACGGCGCGGCCGATGGGGGAGCGGGCGGCTGAGACGATCACGGCTTCGGGCATCACGGCTCCATTGACGTACCGGTTGGTCGGGCAGGGCTGACTGGGAAGTTACCCGTACGTATGGGCTGGGTCACGGGTGTCGCGGTGTGACCCTGACCGCAGTTTCCAAGCGCTTGCTTTTCGATGCTCCTCAGTTCGAAGAGGTCGCCGGGGCCGGTTCCTGCTCGGGAACCCGCCGGCGCCGCCGGCGCTTGAGCAGGGCCCACGGCCCGCGCGGCCCGCTCGGCATCGCCGCAGCGACCTCCGTGCCCGCCTCCGAGGCGGCCTCCGCCGCCGCCCGCGCCACCGGCAGGAAGCCCTCGCGGCGCGAGGCGTCCGGGCGCTCCTCCTCGGCGGGCCACAGGCCCAGGGAGGCACACACGGACGGCAGGACCGCCATCGCCGCCGTCGCATAGCCCTCGGCGGAGGGGTGGTAACTGTCAGGGCCGAACAGCTCGCGCGGATTCTCGGCGAACTCGGGCCCCAGCAGGTCGCCCAGCGACACGGTGCGGCCGCCCTGTTCGACGACTCCGATCGTCTGGGCGGCCGCCAGCTGCCGCGAGGCCCGTCGGGCCAGCCAGCGCAAGGGTTGCCGCACCGGCTCGATCGTGCCGAGGTCGGGGCAGGTGCCGACCACGACCTCCGCACCGGCCGTCCGCAGCCGGCGAACCGCCGAGGCCAGATGGCGGACCGAGCGCGTCGCGGGCATGCGGTGGGTGACGTCGTTCGCGCCGACCATGATCACGCAGATGTCGGGCACGGGATCGGGAGCGGCCAGCACCAGGGCCACCTGGCGGTCCAGGTCGTCCGAACAGGCTCCCGGGGTCGCCACCGTGCGCAGCTCCACCGGGCGCTCGGCCAGCGCCGCGAGCCCGGACGCCAGGAGCGCCCCCGGCGTCTGCCCGCCGCGGTGCACCCCCTGGCCCGCGGCCGTGGAGTCGCCCAGCATCGTCAGCCTCAGCGGCACCTCGGCCGGACCGGCGTACATACGGCCGTACAGCCCGTCCGCGTGCGGCACGTGCGGTGACGTGCCGTTGCTCACCCGGCGCCGCGCCAGCTGCACCTCCGCCAGCACCAGCCCCACCGTGGCCGCCCCGGCCAGACCGATCCCGCCGCCGCCATATGCCGCGCCGGCCGCGATCCGCCGGGCCACCCTCGCCCTCGACATGCTCGTCATGCGTCGCCGCCACCTCCTCGAACCCGTACACCCAGTGCTTGCCCCGTACAGCCCGTCGCCCAATCTCAACGGGGAGTGAACGACCGTCACGGACCATGGGCAGCACATAGGCTGGCGGCACCACACAGACCACTTCTGCGGCATCCGGAGACAACGGTGCAGTTCCACGACTCGATGATCAGCCTCGTCGGCAACACCCCGCTGGTGAAGCTCAACAGCGTGACCAAGGGCATCAGGGCGACCGTCCTGGCCAAGGTGGAGTACTTCAACCCCGGCGGTTCGGTGAAGGACCGCATCGCCCTGCGCATGATCGAGGCGGCGGAGGAGAGCGGCGCGCTCAAGCCCGGCGGCACGATCGTCGAGCCGACCAGCGGCAACACCGGCGTCGGACTCGCCATCGTCGCCCAGCAGAAGGGGTACAAGTGCATCTTCGTGTGCCCCGACAAGGTGAGCACCGACAAGATCAACGTGCTGCGCGCGTACGGCGCCGAGGTCGTGGTGTGCCCGACCGCCGTCGACCCCGAGCACCCGGACTCCTACTACAACGTCTCCGACCGGCTGGTCCGCGAGACGCCCGGAGCCTGGAAGCCCGACCAGTACTCCAACCCCAACAACCCGCTCTCCCACTACCACTCGACCGGCCCCGAGCTGTGGGAGCAGACGGAGGGGAAGATCACCCACTTCGTGACGGGCGTGGGCACCGGCGGCACCATCTCCGGGACCGGCCGCTACCTGAAGGAGGCCAGCGGCGGCTCGGTGAAGGTCGTCGGCGCTGACCCCGAGGGCTCCGTCTACTCCGGCGGCTCCGGCCGGCCCTACCTCGTCGAGGGCGTCGGTGAGGACTTCTGGCCGACCGCCTACGACCGGAGCGTCGCGGACGAGATCGTCGCCGTGTCCGACAAGGACTCCTTCCAGATGACCCGCCGCCTCGCCAAGGAGGAGGGCCTGCTGGTCGGCGGCTCCTGCGGCATGGCCGTCGTGGCCGCGCTGGAGGTCGCCGCGCGGCTCGAAGAGGACGACGTCGTGGTGGTGCTGCTGCCGGACAGCGGCCGCGGCTACCTCAGCAAGATCTTCAACGACGAGTGGATGGCCGACTACGGCTTCCTGGAGGACGCCGGCCCCAGCGCCCGCGTCGGCGACGTCCTCGCCGACAAGGCCGGCGACCACATGCCCTCCCTCGTCCACATGCACCCGGAGGAGACGGTCGGTCAGGCCATCGACGTGCTGCGCGAGTACGGCGTCTCGCAGATGCCGGTCGTCAAGCCGGGCGCCGGCCACCCCGACGTGATGGCGGCCGAGGTCGTCGGCTCCGTAGTCGAACGCGAGCTGCTCGACGCGCTGTTCAGCAAGAGCGCCTCGCTCGACGACCCGCTGGAGAAGCACATGTCCGGTCCGCTGCCCCAGGTCGGCTCCGGCGAACCCGTCGCCGACCTGATGGCCGTGCTGGGCAAGGCGGACGCTGCGATCGTCCTCGTCGAGGGCAAGCCGACCGGCGTGGTCAGCCGCCAGGACCTGCTGTCCTTCCTCGCCCGCACGGGGAAGTGACGGCCAACGTCCGGTGAACTGCCCGTGAACCGGGTGAGCTTGCGCTGTCCGTGATCTTCGCGGACTTCGCGAAACCGGTACGCGGGTGTCACGTTCGCGCAGCACCCGCTTAACACGCGTCCTGCACATTGGTGGTTGTCGGCAGGGCGATGGGGGTACCTCCCAGGGCGTTCAGCACTGGGGGAGGCTCCCCGCCCCGGCCGGCGCCGAACGGCGTCGACGGACCTCCGGAGCGGCTCCCGGACCTCCACGGACGCCATGGACGCGCACGCCCGGCCTGACCGGGACCGCGTCCTTCGCGGGGACCGCCGTCGTCCCGCCCCCCGGTCACGGGGGTGCGGCGGTCCCCGCGCGTTCTACGCGGTGTACGGCGCGACCGAGGCGGCCGTCACCTACCTGTCGGAAGCCCTGCGCGGAGAGTTCGGGCCCCGGGACGTCCGGGTCACCGACATCGAGCCCGGCATCGTCGAGAGCGAGCTGCGCACCCACATCTCCGACGACGAACTGTCCCGGCAGGTGGAGGACATGGTCGACGCGGTGGGCGCACTGTCCGCCGAGGAGCCGGCCGACCTGGTGGCCTACGGGACGAGCCGGCCGCGGCGGGTCAACCTGCGGCAGATCGTCGCGCTGCCGACGCGGCAGGTCCGACCCGGGCGCGGGCGGGGCCGGGGTGCTCAGTCCTCCCAGTCACTGCCCTGGGAGGACTTGCGGCGGCCGAAGAGGTTCGGGTTGGTGCGGGCCGCCTGGACGATGTTGACGCCGACGATGCCCGCCCACGCGACGAGCAGGCCGGGCAGACGCCCCAGGCCCCCGCCGATCGCCGACAGCGGCACCGCGAGGACCAGGGAGACGATCCCGAAGCCGAACCGCTCGCCCCAGGAGTCCGTGGCCTTCGGTGACCGGGAGTCCCGGGTCGTCTGCATCTGCTGCTCGGCGAGCTGCCGGCGCACCCGGCGTTCCACCGCGCCGTCGATCCGCTGGTCGACCTTCTCCAGGAACGAGTCGACCAGCTCCGACTCGTACTCCTCGCCCAGATCCCTGCGCGCGTGCAGGGTGGCGTCGAGATCCTTCTTCAGGTCGGTGTCCCGTGCGTCCATTCCCGTCATGCCGTCCACGGTAGGAAGGCGCGGCGCCGGCCGCACTGGGGTTAGCCCCCCGGTTCCGCAGGGGGTTACCGGTGGTCCGGCCGCCGTCCTCCGGACCGGCTTGCCGGTCTGCATATGCTCATGCAGAATCCTCAGCTACTGAATAGGCGAGGGGGAGCACGTCATGAGCGTGACCGACAGCCCTGCCGCGCGGCTCCAGGCGCTCTTCGAGGGCCACCGGCTGACGCCGACCCAGCGGCGCATCGCGCACAGCATGGTGCGGCGCGCCGCCGACGTGCCGTTCCTGTCGAGTGTGGAGCTCGCCGAGCTGGCCGGGGTCAGCCAGCCGTCCGTGACCCGCTTCGCCGTCGCCCTCGGCTTCGACGGCTACCCCGCCCTGCGCCGCCATCTGCGTGAGGTCGCCCCCGCCGAACCCGCTGCCGAGGTCGGGGCCCACAACGAGTACCAGCAGGCCGTCGAGGCCGAGATCGAAAACCTGCGGCACCTGTCGGAGGCACTGGCCGACCCGGCGCCCGTCCAGCGCGCGGGGCACCTCCTCGCGGCCTCCCGCCCGCTCCTCGTCCTCGGCCTTCGGGCGGCTGCCGCCCAGGCGCACGGCTTCGCCTACTTCGCCGCCAAGGTCCATCCCGACGTACGGCTGCTCGGCGAGGGCGGCACGATGCTCCAGGACCGCATCGACGCCGCCGTCCGGGCCGGCGCGAGCGCACTGCTCTGTTTCGCGCTGCCCCGGCACCCCCGCGAGGTCGTCGACACCCTCGCCTGTGCCAAGGAGGCCGGGCTGACCGTCGTCACGGTCGCCGACTCCGCGTTCGCCCCCGTCGCCAAGGTGTCCGACGTGCTGCTGCCCGCCGCGGTCGGTACCGGCCTCGCCTTCGACACGGCCTGTGCGCCGATGCTGCTCGGCCGGGTCCTGCTGGAGGCCATGTGCGACGACCTGCCCCAGGCCCAGTCGCGCCTGGAGGAGTTCGACACGAAGGCGGCTGCGCGGGGCCTGTTCGTCGACTGACGGCACCCGCGGGTTTTAAGACTCGTCTCACGTGGCGTCGCTACCGTATGTCTCCCCGAGGCTTTGGAGACCGGACGGAGGCTGGACGTGACACGCGGAGGACAGGGACTGGCCCGGGTGGCCGTCGTCGTACGGGCGGGGGCGGCCCCGCTGTGGTGGCTGGGTGTTCTCGCGGCGGGCATCGGCCTGCTCACACCGGGCCTGACCGGACGCCGCATCGGCGTTCTGGCCGGGGCGGCGCTGTTCCTCCTGGCGACGGCGGCGGTGGCCCGCGGACGCCGCAAGCGTTACGCGGCCCTGGCCGCCGCCGCGTCCCGGGCCGGCAAGCACGACGTGCTCCAGGACCGAGCGGTCACGGTACGCAACTGGCGCCGGGGCAACCGCTGGTGGCTCCTGCTCGCCTTCCTCGCCGCCCTCGGCAGCGCCGTCGTGACCCCGGCGGCCGGCGGCATGCTGCTGGCCGGCTGTGGGGCGGGCCTCTTGCTGAAATCGGCCTGGCTGGGCCGCCGGGAGCAGGCCGACGAGGCGTTGCTGTGGGTGCGCGTGGACTGGCTGCGCGGGGGAGCGGCCCACCCGGCCGGCAAGCAGGTGAGGGCGTACCGCAGCACGGGCATCGCGGCAGGGGACGCGGCCCCGGGAGGCGCCCGAAGGAAATCCCCGGCGCTGGTGTGATCCGGCGGCGGTGCGCGGCCCTGGAGGCGCGGGGAACTGCGCGACGAGCCACGACGCACCGGCGGCCGGCGGTCCGTGGATTCGGTCGCAGTGGGTGTGGCCCGCCAGTGGTTGGCATACCTGGGGGCGCGGGGAACTGCGCGACAAGCCACGACGCACCGGCGGCCGGCGGTCCGTGGATTCGGTCGCAGTAGGTGTGGCCCGCCAGTGGTTGGCGCACCTGGGGGCGCGGGGAACTGCGCGACAAGCCACGACGCACCCGCGGCCGAAATCCTACGGAACCTCCCACGGCGCCCGCGTCAACGCATCCACCTGCGCCCCACCCGACTCGGCGACGACCTCCTCCACGGTCTGCGCCCCCCGCACCACCGCGAAGCGCCCGCCCGGCCCGAACCCGTACACCCCGGGCCGCACCAGCGAGTTGTACCCGTAGTGATGCGCGAAGTAGTACGCCCCGGTGTCCAGCGCCGCCGCGTAGTCCCCCTGCTCCAGCAGCGGCATGGACCGGGCCTCCGCCAGCAGGTCCCCCGCGAAACAGGCCGGCCCCGCGACGTCCTGCACCACGACGGGCCCCTCCTTCGGCCGCCCCTTCGCGTCGTACGCGGAGATCCGCAACGGCCAGCTCCCCGGCGCGTACACCGTCCGCGCGGCCACCTGCACCCCGGCATGCGTCACCGCCACCGCCCGCCCGCCGGAGGCCTTCGCGTACTCGACGCGCGCCACCACCGTCCCGTGCTTCGCCAGCAGTGACCGCCCGAACTCGGTGACCAGCCCGTACCGTCCGTCGAACAGCCCCGGCACCTCCCCGGCCAGCAGCCGCGCGTACCGCGCGTACGTCGGCGTCGTCGCGTCCGACGCGAAGTTCACCGGCAGGCCGCCGCCGATGTCGAGGGTGTCGACCTGCCGCCGCCCGGCCCGCCGGTTGATCTCCTCCGCCAGCGCGTACGTCTCCGCCACGCCCCGCGCCATCAGGGACAGCGGGATGCCCTGGGACCCGGTGTGCGCGTGCAGCCGGGTCAGCCACGGCCGGTCCAGATACGCCTGGACGACCCACTCCCGGGCACCCTCGTCGCGCAGCGCCACCCCGAACTTCGAGGTGGCCGTCGCCGTCGACAACGCCTCGATGGAACCCCCGCCGAGCTGCGGGTTCACCCGGATGCCGAGAGGGGAGCGGCTGGGCCGTGACCGCATCAGGGTGTCGATGCGATCCAGCTCCTGGGGATTGTCGGCGTTGACGGCGATGCCCAGGGACAGCGCCTCGCGCAGCTCGGCCGGGGTCTTCGCGGGGGAGTCGAGCACCGTCATCTCGACCGGCATGCCCGCCGCCCGCGCCAGGGCCAGCTCACCCGGGCTCGCGACCTCCGCGCCGACGCCCTCCTCCCGCAGCAGCCGCAGGACCGGCACCAGCGGCGTCGCCTTCACCGCGAAGGCGTGCAGCACGGGCGTGCCCGGCGCCACCACCGCGGCGAACGCCGCCCGCAGCCGAGCCGCCGACTCCCGGATGCCGGTGACGTCCAGCAGCCCGACGACGGGGCTGCCGGGTCCGAGCAGCCCCTGCTCCACGGCGGCCCGCACCGCCTCGTCCCGCCGGGCCGCCCGGCGGGCCCCGGTGTCGTCCGCCTCTTCCGCCTCGATGTGTGTGCCCATGCATCCAGCCAAACATCCACGGCACCGCCGCGCCGACGCCCCGACGTATTGACTAGCTCTATTCATGAGGCCAGGATGTGAATAGAAGCAGCAACATCCGCTGGGAGCACCCTCAGGAGGCCGACCATGCCAGGACCCCGCCCCGTCCGAGCGCCGCGCGGCACGGAACCGAGCGCCCTGGGATGGCAGCAGGAAGCCGCCCTGCGGATGCTGCAGAACAACCTCGACCCGGAGGTCGCCGAGCACCCCGACAAGCTCGTCGTCTACGGCGGCACCGGCAAGGCGGCGCGCGACTGGCGCTCCTTCGACGCGATGGTGCGCACCCTGAAGGGGCTGAAGCAGGACGAGACCATGCTGGTCCAGTCCGGCCGCCCCGTCGGCGTCATGCAGACCCACGAGTGGGCCCCGCGCGTCCTCATCGCCAACTCCAATCTCGTCGGCGACTGGGCCAACTGGGAGGAGTTCCGCCGCCTCGAACACCTCGGCCTGACCATGTACGGGCAGATGACCGCGGGCTCCTGGATCTACATCGGCACCCAGGGCATCCTCCAGGGCACCTACGAGACCTTCGCCGCCGTCGCCGCCAAGAAGTTCGGCGGGACGCTGGCCGGCACCATCACCCTGACCGCCGGCCTCGGCGGCATGGGCGGCGCCCAGCCGCTCGCCGTGACCATGAACGACGGTGTCGCGATCTGCATCGACTGCGACCCGCGTGCCATCGAGCGGCGCATCGAGCACCGGTACCTGGACGTGAAGGCCGACAGCCTGGACCACGCCCTGAAGCTGGCGACCGAGGCACGCGACGCCCGCCGCCCCCTCTCCATCGGAGTCCTCGGCAACGCGGCCGAGCTGCTGCCGCAGCTCCTCGCCATGGGTGCCCCCATCGACATCGTGACCGACCAGACCTCGGCCCACGACCCGCTCGCCTATCTGCCCCTGGGCACCGCCTTCGAGGACATGGCCGACGCCGCCGCCAAGGACCCGGCCGGCTTCACCACCCGGGCCCGCGAGTCCATGGCCCGGCACGTCGAGGCCATGGTCGGCTTCATGGACGCCGGCGCCGAGGTCTTCGACTACGGCAACTCCATCCGCGGTGAGGCCCAGCTCGCCGGATACGACCGGGCCTTCGCCTTCCCCGGCTTCGTCCCCGCCTACATCCGGCCCCTGTTCTGCGAGGGCAAGGGCCCGTTCCGCTGGGCCGCCCTGTCCGGCGAGGCCTCCGACATCGCCAAGACCGACAAGGCGATCCTCGACCTCTTCCCGGAGAACGAGTCCCTCGCCCGCTGGATCAAGCTGGCCGGAGAACGCGTCCGCTTCCAGGGCCTGCCCGCCCGGATCTGCTGGCTCGGCTACGGCGAGCGGGACAAGGCCGGTGAGCGGTTCAACGACATGGTCGCGAGCGGGGATCTGGCCGCGCCGGTCGTCATCGGCCGCGACCACCTCGACTGCGGTTCCGTCGCGTCCCCCTACCGGGAGACCGAGGCCATGCTCGACGGATCCGACGCGATCGCCGACTGGCCGCTGCTGAACGCCATGCTGAACGTCGCCTCCGGGGCGTCCTGGGTGTCGATCCACCACGGCGGCGGCGTCGGCATGGGCCGGTCGATCCACGCGGGGCAGGTGACCGTGGCCGACGGCACGCCCCTCGCGGGCGAGAAGATCCGCCGCGTGCTCACCAACGACCCCGGCATGGGAGTCATCCGGCACGTCGACGCCGGATACGACATCGCGGAGTCGGTGGCGGGGGAGCGGGGCGTCCGCGTCCCGATGCGCGAGGGTGACCCGGCGTGACCCAGGACACCGGCAGCTCCTTCCACCGGATGTGGCGCGAGCTGCTCCCCCTCGGGCGGCACCCCGCCTCCGGCGGGTACCGGCGGTTCGCCTGGACCGGGATCGACGGCGAATGCCGGGCCTGGTTCGAGGACCAGGCCCGCTCACGCGGCCTCGCCCACGAGGTCGACCGGAACGGCAACCAGTGGGCCTGGCTGGGTGACCCCGCCGAGGGCGACGCCGTCGTCACCGGGTCCCACCTCGACTCCGTACCGGACGGCGGCGCCTTCGACGGCCCCCTCGGGGTCGTGTCCGCCTTCGCCGCGCTGGACGAACTGCGCGGCCGACAAGCCCGCTTCACCCGCCCCCTCGGCATCGTGAACTTCGGCGACGAGGAGGGCGCCCGGTTCGGCCTCGCCTGCGTCGGGTCCCGGCTCACCGCCGGGCAGCTCACCCGCGAGCAGGCGCACCGGCTCACCGACGGCGACGGCGTGACACTGCCGCGCGCCATGGAGGCCGCCGGACACGACCCGGACGCCATCGGGCCGGACCCCGAACGGCTCGCCCGCATCGGCGCCTTCGTCGAACTGCACGTCGAGCAGGGCCGGGCCCTCGACCTGTCCGGCGACCGGGTCGGCATCGCCAGTGCCATCTGGCCGCACGGCCGGTGGCGCTTCGACTTCCGCGGGGAGGCCAACCACGCCGGCACCACCCGGCTCGCCGACCGGCGCGACCCCATGCTGTCGTACGCCGAGACCGTCCTCGCCGCCCGGCGCGAGGCCGAACTCGCCGGAGCCGTCGCCACCTTCGGCAAGATCGCCGTGGAGCCCAACGGCGTCAACGCCATCCCCTCCCTGGTGCGCGGCTGGCTCGACTCCCGTGCCGAGGACCAGGCGAGCCTCGACACCGTGGTCGGCGGCATCGAGAAGGCGGCCCGGCAGTACGCGGACGCGCACGGCATCGACCTCGACGTCGTCCGTGAGTCCTTCACCCCCGTCGTCGAGTTCGACCACGCCCTGCGCGACGAACTCGCCCGCATCCTCGGCACGGACACCGGCCTCACCGTCCCCGTACTGGGCACCGGCGCCGGACACGACGCCGGGATCCTCTCCGGGAGCATCCCGACCGCCATGCTGTTCGTGCGCAACCCCACCGGCGTCTCCCACTCCCCGGCCGAGTCCGCGCGTGAGGACGACTGCGTGGCCGGGGTACTCGCACTCGCCGACGTACTGGAAGGACTGGCGTGCAGGTGACGACAGCCGCCCCGCGGACGTACTGGCTGGAGCACGCCTGGCTCGGCACCCTCCCGCAAGCGCCCGGCTCCGCTCGCGCAGGGGGGACCCCCATCGAGCCGGGCGTCGCCCTCGACGTCCGGGACGGCCGCATCACCGCCGTCCGCACCGGCACCCCCGCCCCGCCCCCCGGCGCCGAGGTCCTGCGCGGACTCACCCTCCCCGGCCTGGCCAACGCCCACTCCCACGCCTTCCACCGCGCCCTGCGCGGCACCGTCCAGGTCGGCTCCGGAACCTTCTGGACCTGGCGCGAGGTCATGTACGCCACGGCCGCCCGGCTGACCCCGGACCGCTACCACGCCCTGGCCCGCGCCGTGTACGCCGAGATGGCCCTGGCCGGCATCACGGCGGTCGGCGAGTTCCACTACGTCCACCACGCCCCCGGCGGCACTCCCTACGCCGACCCCAACGCGATGGGCGAGGCCCTCATCGCTGCCGCCGCCGAAGCCGGGATCCGCATCACCCTCCTCGACACCGCCTACCTCTCCTCCGGCTTCGGGCAACCGCCCACCACCCAGCAGCTCCGCTTCTCCGACGGGGACGCCGAGGCCTGGGCCGCACGCTCTGCACTTCTCAAGGAACGGGATCACGCACGGATCGGCGCGGCGATCCACTCCGTACGGGCCGTGCCCGCCGACCAGTTGGAGACCGTCGCACGGTGGGCCGAGGAGCGGCGGGCGCCGCTCCATGTGCACCTGTCCGAACAGACCGCCGAGAACGAGGCGTGCCTGGAGGTCCACGGCTGCACCCCGGCCCAGCTCCTCGCCCTGCACGGCGTCCTCGGACCGCGCACCACGGGTGTCCACAACACCCACCTCACCGCGCAGGACATCTCCCTCCTCGGCGGCAGCGGCACCGGCACCTGCATGTGCCCGACCACCGAGCGGGACCTCGCGGACGGCATCGGGCCGGCCGCCGCCCTCCAGAACGAAGGCTCGCCGCTCTCCCTCGGCTCCGACAGCCACGCCGTGATCGACCTGCTCGAAGAGGCGCGGGCCATGGAGCTGAACGAGCGGCTGCGCACCCGCACCCGCGGTCACTGGACGGCGGCGGCCCTCCTGCGGGCGGCCTCGGCCGACGGCCACGCGGCCCTCGGCTGGGACGACGCGGGCGCCCTGGAACCCGGCGCGCTCGCCGACTTCACCACCATCGCGCTCGACTCGGTCAGGACGGCAGGGCCGCTTCCGCGGCTCGGGGCCGAGACGGCCGTATTCGCCGCGTCGGCAGCAGACGTGTCGCATACGGTCGTGGCAGGGCGGCACGTCGTGCGGGACGGGGCCCACTCCCTCGTACCGGATGTGCCGCGAGCCCTCGCGGACGCCGTCGAAGCCCTGCGCGGATGACCCCGGGCCGCCCACCCGCGCGGCCCGGCTCCGCCCCCGAACCCGACCCCACCGCCGACCAGGCCACCAAGGACGCCATGAGCAACGCGACGACCGTCAGCCCCGCCCACTCCGCGAGCACCGCAAGCACGCTCATCACCAACATCGCAGCCCTGGTCACCAACGACCCCTCCTCCGGTGACGGTTCCCCCCTGGGACTGATCCAGGACGCGGCCGTCGTCATCGAGGGCGACCGCGTCGTGTGGACCGGTGATCACAGGAAAGCACCCGCCACTGACAATCGGGTCGACGCCGGTGGCCGGGCGGTCCTGCCCGGCTTCGTGGACTCCCATTCCCACCTCGTCTTCGCGGGCGACCGGACGCAGGAGTTCAACGCCCGGATGTCCGGGCGGCCCTACGGCGCGGGCGGCATCCGCACCACCGTCGCGGCCACGCGGGCGGCGAGCGACGAGGAACTGGAGGCCAACCTCACCCGTTACCTCCGCGAGGCCCTGCGCCAGGGCACCACCACCTTCGAGACCAAGTCCGGCTACGGCCTGACCGTCGAGGACGAGGCCCGCGCCCTGCGCATCGCCGCCGCCCACACCGACGAGGTCACCTATCTCGGCGCCCACATCGTGTCGCCGGACCACGCCGAGGACCCGGCCGGCTATGTCGCCCTGGTCACCGGCGAGATGCTCGACGCCTGCGCCCCGTACGCCCGCTGGATCGACGTGTTCTGCGAGAAGGGCGCCTTCGACGGCGACCAGGCCCGCGCGATCCTCACCGCCGGCAAGGCCCGGGGTCTGCACCCACGCATTCACGCCAACCAGCTGTCGTACGGCCCCGGCGTGCAGCTCGCGGTCGAGCTCGACGCCGCCAGCGCCGACCACTGCACCCACCTCACGGACGCGGACGTGGACGCCCTGGCCGGCAGCCGTACCGTCGCCACCCTGCTGCCCGGCGCCGAGTTCTCGACGCGGGCCCGGTGGCCGGACGCGCGGCGGCTGCTGGACGCCGGTGTCACCGTCGCGCTGTCCACGGACTGCAACCCCGGTTCGTCCTTCACCTCGTCCGTCCCGTTCTGCGTCGCGCTGGCCGTACGGGACATGGGGATGACGCCGGACGAGGCGGTGTGGTCGGCCACGGCGGGCGGAGCGGCGGCCCTGCGGCGCACCGACATCGGCCGCCTCACACCGGGTGCGTACGCCGACCTGACGCTCCTCGACGCCCCGAGCCACGTCCACCTGGCCTACCGGCCCGGCGTCCCGCTGGTCAGCGGGGTGTGGCGGCGCGGAGAGCGCGTGATGTGATCAGCGGAGCCGCGACAGCCGGGCGGGGTGCCTCTCCGGCTGCTGTGGTCCGTCGCGGTGAGCCGGGAACCACCGGTGACACGCGCCCGGGGGCGGGCCGTGCGGCCCGCCCCGAGGGACACGTACACCCTGGCCGAGGATCACTCCTCGACGGTCAGCCCCTTGCGCAGCCGTACCAGCGTCCGCGACAGCAGACGCGAGACGTGCATCTGCGAGATGCCGAGTTCTTCGCCGATCTCCGACTGGGTCATGCCGGCGACGAACCGCAGGGACAGGATCTTGCGGTCGCGCGGCGGCAGTTCGGCTATCAGTGGCTTCAACGACTCGACGTACTCGATGCCTTCGAGCCCGTGGTCCTCGTAGCCGATGCGGTCCGCGAGCGCGCCCTCGGAGTCGTCCTCCTCCGGCTGGGCGTCCAGCGAGGAAGCGGTGTAGGCGTTCGACGCGGCCATGCCCTCGACGACCTCGTCGTTGGAGAGGCCGAGGCGATCGGCCAGTTCGGCCACCGTCGGGGCGCGGTCCAGCTTCTGGGCCAGCTCGTCCCCGGCCTTGGCCAGGTCGAGCCGCAGCTCCTGGAGCCGCCGCGGAACGCGCACGGACCACGAGGTGTCGCGGAAGAAGCGCTTGATCTCACCGACGATCGTCGGCATCGCGAACGTGGGGAACTCCACACCGCGGGAGAGCTCGAAGCGGTCGATCGCCTTGATCAGGCCGATGGTGCCGACCTGGATGATGTCCTCCATCGGCTCGCTGCGGGAGCGGAAGCGGGAGGCGGCGAACTTGACCAGCGCGAGGTTCAGTTCGACGAGCGTGTTGCGGACGTACGAGTACTCGTGGGTCCCTTCCTCCAGCGTCTCCAGACGCTCGAAGAGGGTCTTGGACAGGGCCCGGGCGTCGACCGCGCCGACTTCCTCGTACGGGGGGATGTCCGGAAGTCCGGCGAGAAGGCCGTCCTGTGTGACGAGCATCTCGTCCTGCCCGATGGGATCCAGATGTTCCGCAGGGGGTGTCGACGTCGCTTTCTGGGTACGCGATGCGTCGAGCCGGGGTGACATGATGTCCTCCATCGTTCTCGGCATATGGCTGCCGGAGCCGTTAGGTGCACTGCGGTGTGCGGCGCCTCCAAAGCCGGCCGTGTCGGGTACGTGTCCTTACTAGGCCTACCCGCTTTCCCGAGCCCACCGCAAGTGCGTTCTGTGGGCATATGTCCGTTTGTGTGTAGTTGTTCGGGTGTCGAAGCGTGCTGGGAAGGCGTAGTGTGCGAGGGCGTCAGCAACCACCTCGACGTCGGGAGAGAGAGACGGCATGGACCGCGGGACGGTCGGCAGCGCACAGTCTGGCCGGCTTCTGGTGGAGGTGCGGGAAGAGGGCTCCAACGCCGTCGTGACCCCGGCGGGTGAGTTGGATCACCACACCGCCGATCTGTTGCGTGAGCCACTCGAAGACTGCCTCGCCAAGGGATTCAAGCGCCTGGTCATCGATTGCGCGCGGCTGGAGTTCTGCGACTCCACGGGGCTCAACGTGCTCCTCGGGGCGCGGCTGAAGGCGGAGGCCGCCGGTGGCGGCGTCTCGCTCGCCGGCATGCAGCCGGTGGTGGCGCGCGTATTCGAGATCACGGGCGCGGATGCGGTCTTCAGCGTCCACGACTCGCTCGAGGCGGCCCTGGCCGACGAGCCGGGCTGACCGGCGGTGTGTCGGTGCGCGGCGCCTCGGACATCCCCCTGTGGCCGGTGTGTCGGCCCTGTCACGTCATTCGTGCGGAATACATGGGTGTCCCACTCGTCCGCCAGGGCAGGAGACATCCTGAACCTGTCGGTCGCCAGGGCGACGGTGGCGCCGCGGAACCGACGCGCCGCGCACAGCGTGACCGACGGTGTGACCGACCGTGTAGTGGATTTTTTGAATCGTGAACTGGTGAATCGGTGAGGTGAAGCGCTGATGAGCACCACCCGGCCTTACCCGCCGGGCGACCGCGGGCCGGAGCCCGGCGGCGCTTCCGGGGCGTCCGAGGGTGGCGTAGCGGCGGCCGGTGCGTCCGGCGAGGGAGTGGGTGCGCCGTCCGGGGCCGTGGCACCGCCGGGGGGCCCGCAGGTGCGCCGGCTGAGCTTCGAGGACGAGAGCGGCGTCGTTCCGCTGGCCCGCGACTTCACCCGCCAGGCGCTGTACGCGTGGGGCTGGCTGCCCGCCGCCTCCGCCGACCGGCGCGCCGCCGCCGAGGATGTCCTGCTGGTCGTCTCCGAGCTGGTCACCAACGCCTGCCTGCACGCCGAGGGGCCGGACCAGCTGCGCATCACCTGCGACAACAAGGTGATCCGCGTCGAGGTCGCGGACCGCGGCACCGGCCAGCCGGCCCCCCGCACCCCGCACCGAGCGGGACGCCCGGGCGGTCACGGCATGTTCATCGTCCAGCGCCTGTGCCTGGACTGGGGCGTCGTCCGTACGCCGGGAGTCTCCGGTAAGACGGTCTGGGCGGAACTGGGCGCACCCGCCTGACAGCGGGCAGCTCCCGATGTCGGGTAGCTCTCCTGTTTTTCGGGCATCCCGCGCTGTCCCGGACGTACCAGCACGATTCTGTGCATACCTGTCTGATCTTGTGCAGGCCTGTCGGATTCCCGACAGGCGCGACCACCCCTGGTGCCTCCGAACGGGTGACCGTCCCGCCGCAGATCCGGCCCGCACTGTGTCTTCCTTCCTCAAGGCCCCAGGCGTACCTTGGCGGCCCTGTCCGATTACCTGATGCACCGTCAGGAACAGGAAGGGGAGCGGCACCGTGTCGTACCGGAAACGAACCGCCGTGCTCGCGTCCGCCGCGGCCCTGGCCGGCTCGGCGGTGTGGATGGCCGCCCCCGCCGCCCGGGCCGAGGTCGTCGACGTCAACTACCAGTGCAAAACCCCGATCGGCGACAAGAGTGCCGTCTCGCCCATCGACATCAAGGGTGTCAGGAGCGGCGGCGGCTACCGGATCACCATGTCCTGGCAGAAGGGCGTCTCCTCCAGCCCCGTCGAACTGGGCAAGGGCGCGATGACGCCGAGCGCCACCATCGCCCTGGGCGGCGCCGACAGCGGCACCCTGTCGGTGACCGGCCCCGCCAACGACGCCGCGATCCCGGCCAACACGCCCATCAAGATCAGCGACCTGAGCGGCACGTACACGCCGAAGAAGAGCGGCCAGGTCACCTTCACGGCCGGTGTGCTCACCATCAAGGCGCTCGGTACGACGACCACGTGCACTCCGACGAACGACCCGGGCCCCTCCCTCACCCTCGACGTCACGGCCGGCGGTGGCACCACCGGCTCCGCCCAGGGCGGCGGCTCCGGCCCGGACAGCGGTGCCGGACTTCCGCAGACCGGGCCCGAGGACTCGGCCATCGCCCTCGGCACCCTCGGCGGCACGGTCCTGCTCGCCGGGGCGGCAGGCGCCCTGTGGCTGACCCGACGTCACCAGGGGCCGGGGGCGGGCCGTTGACCGCCGGTCGGGGTGGGTCGTCGACCGCACCGCCGGTCAGGGTGGGTTGACCGCCAGGTGGGCCGTTGACCGCCGAACGCCCTTTCCGGCAGGTGTACCGCTGAGCGCAACGACCGCTGGAGCCGCCGATGCCGCCCGCCTTCCGTCCTGCGTACGGGTCACTGCCGATTCTGCTGGCGCTGCTGCTCGTCCTGGCGGGCGCCGGGCCCGCCGGGACGGTGGAGCGGCCCGTGGTCGAGCTGTCCGCGTCCCAGGCCGGGACGGGCGGTTCCGTCACCGTCAGCGGCAGCGGCTGGCGGCCCCGCGCCCTGCTGACGCTGCTCGTGTGCGGGCAGGCCGAGCCGGAGCGGGGCGTGACCGGCGGCACCAACTCCTGCGCCAACGCCGACGGCCGGGCCGTCACCACCGACGCGGAGGGGCGCTTCCGCCGTGAACTGCCCGTCGTGGAGCCGCCGGTGCCGTGTCCCTGCGTGGTGCACGTGGCGACCGTGACGGGGGCGGGAGCAGGGGCGGGGGCCGAGGCCGACGCGGCCCTCCAGGTCGCCGGGCACGCCGTCGAACCGCTGCCCGCGGACGCGGCCGGAGGGCGGCTGTCCCTGCTCGCGGACACGAGGCTGCGGGGATCCGGCGGTCTGCTCACCTGGTTCGGCTCCCCGCCCTCCCGGACGCTCGTGGTCACCGTCGGCAACGTCGGCACGTCCCCCGTGCGCGACCCGGTCTTCCAGGTCGGCACCTCGCACGGCGTGTTCGCCCCCGAGTGGCAGGACCAGCGCTGGCGGGGCACGATCCGGCCCGGCGGCAAGGCCCGCATCGAGCTGCCCGTGGAGCTCGGAGCAGGAGCGCACGGCGACTACACCGTGTCGCTGAAGTACGGCGGCAAAGTGCTCGCCGAACACCCCTGGGGCGTGGGCCGCCCCTGGGGGGTGACGCTGTTCTGGGTCCTCGTCCTGCTGGTCGTCCCGGCGGCGCTGTTCCGTGCCGCGCTGGCCGTGGTCGACCGGGTGCACCCGCGCCGCCCCGGCCACGCGGCCCGGCCGGCCCGCCGTATGCGGCTGCCCGCCGCCCGCGGGTCCGCGGCCCCGACCTGGTCCGCGCCGGAAGCCGACCGGTCCGCGGCGCGAAGGCCATGACGAAGGGCCGCCGCACCTGGGGGTGCGGCGGCCCTTCGCCTTGAACGGTGGCCCGGTGGCCGGTGAACCGGTGTCGTGTGATCCGGTGGCCCGGTGACCGGGCGACCGGGGACCGGCGGTCGGCGACCGGTGACCCGGTGAAGGTGTCAGTGGACGTCGCCCATCATGGCCTTGACCTTCTTGCGGTACATGTACACCGCGAAGCCGGCGACCACGGCAAGCGCCGCCTCCAGCGCCACGAAGCCCGTCCGGTCGAGGTTGACCCCGCCGACGGCCGGGTTGGACAGCAGCGCGGTGACGGAGTCGCCCGCGGTGACCGCGAGGAACCAGACGCCCATCATCTGCGAGGCGTACTTCGCCGGCGCCATCTTCGTCGTCACGGACAGGCCCACCGGCGACAGGGTCAGCTCACCGACGGTCTGCACGAAGTAGATCGCGACCAGCCACATCGCCGCGGCCTTGTGACCGCCCTCGGCGATCGACAGCGGGGCGAGGAAGAGGAAGAACGACGCACCCACCAGCACCAGCCCGGAGGCGAACTTCACGATGGTGCTCGGCTCCTGGCCGCGCCGGTTGAGCCACAGCCACAGCCAGGCGAAGACCGGCGCCAGCGCCATGATCAGGACCGGGTTGACCGACTGGTACCAGGAGACCGGGAACTCCCAGCCGAAGACGGTGTTGTCGGCGCTCTTCTCGGCGAACAGCGACAGGGTCGAGCCGCCCTGGTCGTAGATCATCCAGAACACGGCGGCGGCGACGAAGAACCAGATGTACGCCGATACCTTCGAGCGCTCGCCGGAGTCGAGGTCCTTGTCGCGCAGGATGCGGGTGATGACCAGGATCGGCACGATCAGGCCGAGCAGCGTCAGCGGGATGAGAGCCCAGTTCAGGGTGAAGTGGCCGGTGCCGCCCACCAGGCCGTAGAAGACCACGGCGACGGCCAGCCAGATCAGGCCCTTGCGCAGGGTGGACGCCTTCTCGGCGGGCGACAGCGGGGTCGGGACCTCGCTGCTCCTCGCGTCCAGGTGACGGCTGCCCAGCAGGAACTGCAGGAGGCCCAGCGCCATGCCGACCGCGGCCAGCGCGAAGCCCAGGTGCCAGTCGACGCTCTCGCCGACGGTTCCGATGACCAGCGGCGCGATGAAGGCGCCGAGGTTGATGCCGATGTAGAAGACCGTGAAGCCGCCGTCGCGGCGCGGGTCCTCCGGGCCGTCGTAGAGGTGGCCGACCATCGTGGAGATGTTGGCCTTCAGCAGGCCGGAACCGACGGCGACCAGGCCCAGGCCGACGTAGAAGCTCGCGGCGGCGGGCAGCGCCAGGCACAGGTGGCCGAGCATGATGACCACGCCCGCGACGGCGACCGTCTTGCGGGGCCCGAGCACACGGTCGGCGAACCAGCCGCCGGGCAGGGTGAGCAGGTACACCAGCGACAGGTACACGGCGTAGATCGCCGTCGCCGTGCCCGCGCTCAGGTGCAGGCCACCCGGGGCCACCAGGTACAGCGGGAGCAGGGCCCTCATGCCGTAGTAGGAGAAGCGCTCCCACATCTCGGTCATGAACAGAGTGGCCAGTCCGCGGGGGTGGCCGAAGAAGGTCTTCTCGGAACCGGGGGTGCCCGGTCGGGCCGAGTCCTTCGTCAGGCTGGACGCCATGGTCGTTCCTTGCTGCTCGGGACGCGCCCCGCGGCAGCGGTGGTGCGCCCGGTGGGGGGCTGCCGGCACCGGTGGGTACGGCCGTCCGTCCGACGCCTACGGGGGGTCCGCTCCGGGTCACGGAGCGGTGGGCGGTCGCCACCGGGATCCACGCCTCTACGCGCGTCCCCGCACGACGAGGCCCGGCCACAGGTCGTTTCTCTCGGGGGCCGGCGAGAACCGGCCCGCACACAAAAGAGACCTTCAGGGCACATGGCCTCCGAAGGTCGCCGTGGTGCTACAGGCGTCGATTCACCATACGGCAGGACACCGCCGCATATGGAAGGACTTGAGACACGGATCACAGGTGGAGGGGGAGCCGTACACGCTGATTCCAAGGTCCTTACTTCAATCTCACCTCTAAGGCACAGGTCTGTACGTCTACCCCGGCAACGTAAGAAGCGGGTGTGCCTACGGTAAGAATCAAGGCTTCCGGTCACACCCCGGCTCAGGGCGTCGCAGGTCTACCATCACCTCATGACCCGTGTACTGCTCGCCGAGGACGATGCGTCCATCTCGGAGCCGCTGGCCCGCGCCCTGCGCCGGGAGGGCTACGAGGTCGAGGTCCGCGAGGACGGACCCACCGCTCTCGACGCCGGACTGCAGGGGAGCATCGACCTGGTCGTGCTCGACCTCGGCCTGCCCGGCATGGACGGCCTGGAGGTGGCCCGCCGCCTGCGTGGCGAAGGCCACGCCATCCCGATCCTCATCCTGACCGCGCGCGCCGACGAGGTGGACACCGTCGTCGGGCTCGACGCGGGCGCCGACGACTACGTCACCAAGCCGTTCCGGCTCGCCGAGCTGCTCGCGCGCGTGCGGGCCCTGCTCCGGCGCGGCGCCAGCGAGCCGCAGCAGCCGCCCGCCACCCACGGCGTGCGCATCGACGTCGAGTCCCACCGTGCCTGGATGGGCGAGGAGGAGCTCCAGCTCACCGCGAAGGAGTTCGACCTGCTGCGGGTGCTGGTGCGCGACGCGGGCCGGGTCGTCACCCGCGACCAGCTCATGCGGGAGGTCTGGGACACCACCTGGTGGTCGTCGACCAAGACCCTCGACATGCACATCTCCTGGCTGCGCAAGAAGCTCGGCGACGACGCGGCCAACCCCCGCTACATCGCCACCGTGCGCGGTGTGGGTTTCCGTTTCGAGAAGAGCTGAGCCGCGGGCAGGCACGGGCGATCGGGTAACAGGACATGCGCCGCCGACTGATCCAGTCCACGCTCTCCGTGGTGCTGGTCGTGATCGCCGTCTTCGGCGTCTCGCTCGTCATCGTCGAGACCCGGACGATCAGCAACAGCGCCCAGGAGCGGGTGGAGTCCGAGGCGGTGCGGCTGGCCAGCATCGTCGACAGCCGGCTCTTCGGGGAGCAGCAGGTCGACGCGGAGGTGCTGCGCGAACAGGTCACGCAGAACCACTACTACGCGGTGATCCGCCTCCCCGGGGAGGCGCCGATCGAGGTCGGCACGAAGCCCGCCGGGGACGTCATCAGCGCGACCGCGCCCGGTGAGGAGGGCGAGACGGTCACCGTCCAGGAACCACGCTCCTCGGTGACCCGGGAGGTCGGCCGGACGCTGCTGATCATCGCGCTGGTCGCCCTGCTGGCGGTGGTGGCCGCGGTACTGCTGGCCGTCCGCCAGGCGAACCGGCTGGCGTCGCCCCTGACCGACCTCGCGGAGACCGCCGAGCGGCTCGGCTCGGGCGACCCGCGCCCCCGGCACAAGCGGTACGGGGTGCCCGAGCTGGACCGGGTGGCCGACGTGCTGGACGGCTCCGCCGAGCGCATCGCCCGCATGCTGACCGCCGAACGTCGGCTGGCCGCGGACGCCTCCCACCAGCTGCGCACCCCGCTCACGGCGCTGTCGATGCGGCTGGAGGAGATCACCCTCACCGACGACCCGGACACCGTGAAGGAGGAGGCGACGATCGCGCTGACGCAGGTCGAGCGGCTCACCGACGTCGTGGAGCGGCTGCTGACGAACTCCCGCGACCCGCGCACCGGCTCCGCCGTCTCCTTCGACCTCGACGAGGTCATCCAGCAGCAGCTCGCCGAGTGGCGCCCGGCGTACCGCAGTGCGGGGCGGGCGATCGTCAGCTCCGGCAAACGGCATCTGCACGCGGTGGGCACGCCCGGCGCGGTCGCGCAGGTCCTGGCCGCGCTGATCGAGAACTCCCTCATGCACGGCGGCGGCACGGTGGCCCTGCGCACCCGCGTCACCGGGAACCAGGCGGTCATCGAGGTCACGGACGAGGGCCCCGGCGTCCCCGCCGACCTCGGCGCCCGCATCTTCGAACGGGCGATCAGCGGCCGCAACTCCACGGGCATCGGCCTGGCGGTGGCCCGCGACCTGGCGGAGGCCGACGGCGGCCGCCTGGAGATGCTCCAGACCAAGCCCCCGATCTTCGGCCTGTTCCTGTCCCGCACGGCACTGCCCAAGACCCACAACGAGGAGCCGATGGTCCGCTAGGCGGCCTACGGGACCTGCTGCCTGGTCTTCCGCGGGTCTGCCGGGTCGTTCTGCGGGACCGGGCCCGGGACCGGTCCCGGGGCGGCCGCCGGTGTCTCCGGCGCGGGGAGCGCGCGGAAGACCCACGAGCGGTAGGACCAGAAGCGGAACAGCGTCGCGACGCCGATGCCGAGGAACTTGAAGACGTTGTTCTGAAGCGGGGTGTCCCAGCCGAAGCCGTACGTGGCCGCGTACAGGACGCCGTTCTCGATGACCAGGCCGATCGCGCTGAACAGCAGGAACAGGGTCATCTCACGGGTACGGCGGCTCTTGTCGCGGTCGCGGTACGTGAAGTAGCGGAAGCCGACGTAGTTGAAGACGATCGCGACGACGGTGGCGATGACGCTCGCGCGCACCACCTGGAGGTCGGTGGTGTGCCGCACCAGGTTGAAGACGACGAGGTTGACCAGCACCCCGGCACCGCCCACCGCACCGAATTTGGCGACTTCGCGGACGAACCGCCGGAGCCGAGAGGCACCATGTCCCATGGCCGTGCAGGCCCCCGTCCGTGTGTCGGCGTCAACCCAGCCATGCTAACCACCCTCCCGCGCGATCTTCCTGGGGATGCCCGTGGACGGCCGGAGATGGTCCGTGCGGACCCGGGGAGGGGCAGGAAACCGGCCACTCCGGCGTGACCATTACCCTGGGGGAGTGACGTTCCCGGTAGTCGGCATGGTCGGCGGTGGCCAGCTCGCTCGTATGACACACGAGGCGGGCATCCCGCTGGGCATCAGGTTCAAGCTCCTCAGTGACACCCCGCAGGACTCCGCTGCGCAGGTCGTGAGTGATGTCGTCGTCGGCGACTATCGCGATCTCGACACGCTGCGCGAGTTCGCCCGTGGGTGCGATGTGATCACCTTCGATCACGAACACGTGCCCACCGAGCACCTCAGGGCCCTGGAGGCGGACGGCATCCCCGTGCGTCCCGGCCCCGACGCGCTCGTGCACGCCCAGGACAAGGGGGTGATGCGCGCGAAGCTCGACGCGATCGGCGTCCCCTGCCCCCGGCACAGGATCGTTTCCGATCCGCAGGACGTGGCCGCCTTCGCCGCCGAGGGCGGTGGGGGCACCTCCCGCTCGAGCGAAGCCGAGAGCGGGGGATTCCCCGTCGTCCTCAAGACCGTGCGCGGCGGCTACGACGGCAAGGGCGTGTGGGTCGTCGACTCCGTCGAGGAGGCCGCCGAGCCGTTCAAGGCCGGTGTCCCCGTGCTCGCCGAGGAGAAGGTCGACTTCCTCCGCGAGCTCGCCGCCAACGTCGTACGGTCGCCGCACGGCCAGGCCGTCGCCTACCCGGTCGTCGAGTCCCGCCAGGTCGACGGCGTCTGCGACACGGTCATCGCCCCGGCCCCCGACCTCGACGAGGGCCTCGCGGTCCGGGCCTCGGAGATGGCCCTGAACATCGCCAAGGAGCTCGACGTCGTCGGGCACCTCGCCGTCGAGCTGTTCCAGACCCGCGACGGCCGGATCCTCGTCAACGAGCTCGCGATGCGCCCGCACAACTCCGGCCACTGGTCGATGGACGGCGCCGTCACCAGCCAGTTCGCCAACCACGTCCGGGCGGTCCTGGACCTGCCCCTCGGCGACCCGCGCCCGCGCGCCCCGTGGACGGTCATGGTCAACGTCCTGGGCGGCGACTACCCGGACATGTACTCCGCGTACCTGCACTGCATGGCACGCGACCCGCAGCTCAAGATCCACATGTACGGCAAGGACGTGAAGCCCGGCCGCAAGGTCGGTCACGTCAACACCTACGGCGACGACCTCGACGACGTGCTGGAGCGCGCCCGTCACGCAGCCGGCTATCTGAGAGGCACCATCACCGAATGAGCCCTGTTGTTGGCATCGTCATGGGGTCGGACTCCGACTGGCCCGTCATGGAGGCCGCCGCCAAGGCCCTCGACGAGTTCGAGATCGCCTACGAGGTCGACGTCGTCTCCGCGCACCGCATGCCGCGCGAGATGGTCGCCTACGGCGAGCAGGCCGACGCCCGCGGGCTCAAGGTGATCATCGCCGGGGCCGGTGGCGCCGCCCACCTGCCCGGCATGCTCGCCTCCGTGACCCCGCTGCCGGTCATCGGCGTGCCCGTGCCGCTGAAGTACCTCGACGGCATGGACAGCCTCCTGTCCATCGTGCAGATGCCGGCCGGTGTCCCCGTCGCCACGGTCTCCGTCGCCGGCGCCCGCAACGCCGGTCTGCTCGCGGCCCGCATCCTCGCCGCGCACGACGAGGAACTGCGCGGCCGGATGCGCGATTTCCAGCAGGAGCTCAACGACCAGGCCACCGAGAAGGGCAAGCGCCTGCGGGCCAAGGTCGAGGGCGCGGGCGGGTTCGGCTTCGGCGCCGGGAAGTGACGACGATGACCTCCCTGGAGGCGGCCCGGGAACTCCTGAGCGAGTTCCCGGTCGTCGACGGCCACAACGACCTGCCCTGGGCGCTGCGCGCACAGGTCCGCTACGACCTCGACGCGCGGGACATCGCCGCCGACCAGAGCGCCCACCTGCACACCGACATCCCCCGGCTGCGCGCGGGCGGGGTCGGCGCGCAGTACTGGTCGGTGTACGTCCGCACGGACTCACCCGACCCGGTCGCCGCCACGCTCGAACAGATCGACTGCGTACGACAGTTGCTGGCCCGTCACCCCGAGGACCTGCGCCCCGCGCTCACCGCCGCCGACATGGAGGCCGCACGCGGGGAGGGCCGTATCGCCTCGCTCATGGGGGCTGAGGGCGGCCATTCCATCGCCAACTCCCTGGGCACCCTGCGCGGTCTCTACCGCCTCGGTGTGCGGTACATGACCCTCACCCACAACGACAACGTCGACTGGGCGGACTCCGCGACCGACGAGCCGAAGGCCGGTGGCCTCACCGCGTTCGGCCGCGAGGTCGTGCGCGAGATGAACCGGCTCGGCATGCTCGTCGACCTCTCGCACGTGGCGGCGACGACCATGCGGGACGCGCTCGACACGAGCTCGGCCCCGGTGATCTTCTCCCACTCCTCAGCGCGGGCCGTGTGCGACCACCCGCGCAACGTCCCGGACGACGTCTTGGAAATGCTGCCCGCCAACGGTGGCGTCGCGATGGTGACGTTCGTGCCCAAGTTCGTGCTGCAGGCGGCGGTCGACTGGACCGCCGCGGCCGACGAGAACATGCGCGCCCACGGCTTCCACCCCCTCGACACGACCGCGCAGGCCATGAAGGTCCACCGCGCTTTCGAGGAGCGGCAGCCGCGCCCGGTCGCGACGGTGGCGACGGTCGCCGACCACCTGGACCACATGCGCGAGGCGGCCGGCATCGACCACGTCGGCATCGGCGGCGACTACGACGGCACGGCCTTCACCCCCGAGGGCCTCGCGGACGTCTCCGGCTACCCGAACCTCCTCGCGGAACTGCTCGACCGCGGCTGGTCCAAGGCCGATCTGGCCAAACTGACCTGGAAGAACGCGGTCCGGGTCCTGGACGCGGCGGAGGATGTGGCGCGTGGGCTTCAGGCGGCGCGACCGCCGTCCAACGCCACGATCGAGTCACTCGACGGCTGAGTGCCGAGGGCGGGGAGGTCGGTGCAGCCGGCCGCCCCGCCCAGGGACGTGAGGTACCGGTCGCGCAGCTGGCTGAGCGGCGCTCCGAGCCACGTCCAAGTCACGACACGGCGGCCCTTCCACCGCCCGCCCCTCCGCCGCCGCGCCGCCGAAGCCGGTCATCGGCCTCATCGGCCTCATCGGCCTCATCGGCCTCATCGGCCTCACGGCCTCATCGGCCTCATCGGCCTCACGGCCTCATCGGCCTCACGGCCTCATCGGCCTCACGGCCTCATCGGCCTCACGGCCTCATCGGCCTCACGGCCTCATCGGCCTCACGGCCTCACCGGCCTCACGGCCTCATCGGCCTCACGGCCTCACCGGCCTCACGGCCTCACCGGCCTCACGGCCTCACCGGCCTCACGGCCTCACCGGCCTCACGGCCTCACCGGCCTCACGGCCCCACGGCCTCACGGCCCCACGGCCTCACGGCCCCACCGGCCTCACCGCCGAGCGCGCCCGCATCGACCGGATGATCGCCGGAGCGGTGCGCTCCCGGGGCACCCCGGACGAGGTCATCGAGGCGGCCCGGCTGCCCGGAGGGCACCTGCGCGGGCGGTCGGAGCCGTACTCCGAACGCCCCGCCCACCAGGAACCGCTCCCCGCTCCGTGCGACGGTGACCGTACCTCACGAACGACCGTACGGAGCCGCCATGGCAGACCTCCAGGACGACCTGCGCCCCACCGCCGCGGCCGCCGGCGAGTTCGACGAGCTGACCGAGCCGTACCCCGACGAGGGCATCGTCACGGCGGAGTCCTACGAGCCCGTCTCCGACCCGGACGACGCGCCCATGACCCGGGCCCGCGCCATCCTCGCCGCGCACCCCGTCGCCGACGGCTACAACGGACTGCCCTGGGCGCTCAAGCGCCTGTCCTGGTACGACCTGGAGGAAGGCGAGAGCACCGTCGACACGGATGTGCCCCGGCTGCGCAGCGGCCATGTGGGCGCCCTCTTCTGGTCGTTGCACCTGCCCGAGGGCCTCGACGGCGACCGGGCTGTCGGCGCAACCCTGGAGCAGCTGGACCTGGCCAAGACCGTCGTCCGGACCTGTAACGAGGGCCTGCGGCCGGCCTGCACGGCCGGGCAGGTCGCGGACGCCCGCAACTGCGGCCGCGTCGCCGTGCTCCTCGGCCCCGCCGGGGCCCCGGCCCTGGGCGACTCGCTGGGCATCCTGCGCCAGCTGCACCTGCTCGGCCTGCGCGTCCTCACGCTGACCGGGGTGTCCTGGGCCAGCGACGCGGGGCTGACCCGGTTCGGCGAGGAGGTCGTGCGCGAGATGAACCGCATCGGCGTGATCGCCGACCTCTCCGGCGCCTCCGCCCAGACCGTCCGCCGCGTCCTGAGCCTGTCCCGGGCACCCGTGCTGTGCAGCCGCTCCGCCGCCCGCACCCTGCGCCCCCACCCGACCAACCTCCCCGACGACCTGCTGGCGGAGCTGGGCGCGGCCAAGGGACTGTGCCTGGTGCCGCTGACCGCCGAGCAGACCGGCCCCACCGTCCGCGATGTCGCCGACCATCTCGACCACATCCGCGCCGTGGCAGGCGCGAACTGCGTCGGGCTGTCAGGCACCTACGACTCCGGAGCCGCCCACCCGCAGGAGCTCGGCGACACCTCCTGCTACCCGCGGCTGATCGCCGAGCTGCTGCGGCGCGGCTGGGAGGAAGCCGATGTGGCCCTGCTGACCTGGGGCAACGTCCAGCGCGTGCTGCGCGGCGCCGACTTCACGGCCCGCGCCGCACAGCAGCGCCGCGAACCGTCGACGGCGACGATCTCGGAGCTGGACGCGTAGCCCCCGGGCGCTCGGAGCTGGACGCGTAGCCCGCCGGGCGGGCTGGCGGGATCAGCCGGACTCGATCCGGCACAGGCAGAACGGGTGCCCCGCGGGGTCGGCGTAGACGCGGAAGTCCTTCTTCACGTCGTCCTCCTTGTCCAGCACCCGCGCGCCCAGTGCCAGCACCCGCTCCTCCGCCGCGTCGATCTCGTCCCAGGTGGATCCGGCGTCGAAGTCCAGGTGGAACTGCTGGGCGTTGCGATCCGCCCGGGGCCACTCCGGCGGGGTGTGGCCGGGAGAACGCTGGAAGGCGAGCCGGGGCCCGCCGGGGACGCGGAGCACCACCCAGTCGGGGTCGTCGTCCTCCGGCGTGCCGCCGCCGACCCGCGCGTAGAAGCGGGCCAGCTCGCGGGGGTCGGGGCAGTCGACGACCACGGAACGGAAACGTGCCACGGCGGACATGGGACCTCCGGAGGTCAGCAGGCGCAGAGGCAGAACGGGTGCCCGGCAGGGTCGGCGTAAACCCGGAAGCTCCGCCGCCGGTCCTCGGCGTCCAGCGGCTTCGCCCCGAGGGCCAGCACGCCCTTCTCGGCTGCGTCCAGGTCGTCCACCACGAGGTCGAGGTGGAACTGCTGCGCGCCGTCGGGGGACGGCCACGTCGGAGGCACGTACCCGGGGGACGCCTGGAAGGCCAGCGGTGTACCGCCCGGCACCTTCAGGTCGACCCACTCCTCCTCCCCGTCGGTCTCCACCGTCGGAGTGCCGCCCAGCACCTCGGCGTAGAAACGGGCCAGTGCGCGCGGGTCGGGACAGTCCAGGACGACGACACCCAGCTTGGCGAGAGACATGACTTCCTCCTCGAAGTCGTTACCCGCAAAGGCGGGCAACCAGTAACCGTTACTGCATGCTCCCGCATTGGCGGTAACCTCGCAAGGGGAATCCCGAGAGGTACGGTCCAGCCATGACGGAGAGATCGCCCGCGCCCGGCGGCCTGGCCCTGGTCGAGGCCCTGGTGAACACGCTGGACATCGAGTCCGGCGCCGACGCGCTGGACACCCCCGAGGGCCGGGAGCGCCTCGGCATCACCGCGGACGAGACGGACCGGGCCCGCACCCTGCGCGAGTCCCTGCGCGCGACCCTCCTCGCCCACGCGGGTCACCCGCCGCACCGCGAGGTCGCCCCCCTCGGCGCACTCCTGGCCGAAGCCCCGCTCCTCGTCACGGTCGACGCGGCGGACGGCTCGGCCGCCCTCACCCCCGCCGACGACCGCTCCATACACGCGCGCGTGGCCGCCGCCGTCGCGGAGGCCCTGGTCGCCGGCACCTGGATCCGTCTCAAGGCCTGCGAGGCCGCCGACTGCCACTGGGCCTACTACGACCGCAGCCCGGCGGGCCGCGGCCGTTGGTGCTCCATGCAGGTCTGCGGAGCCCGCGCCAAGATGCGCCGCTACCGGGCCAAGGACGTATAGAAGGCTTCTGCCGGACCGCGGTGGCGCCGCGCCGCCCGGCGCGTGCTCCGGCCGCCGCCGGTCCGTGCGTTCGTGCCGTCGTCCGGCGGGTGTTCCTGCCGCTGCCCGGCACACGTTCCTGCCGCCGCCGGTCTGTGTGTTCCTGCCGCTGCCGCTGCCGGTTCGCGTGTTACTGCCGTTGTCCGGCGGATGTTCCTGCCGTCGTCCGGCGCGCGTTCCTGCCGTCACCCGGTACGTGCTCGCGGCGCCGCCGCACTCGCGCCACTACGGGCGGAAGACGTCGTGGCTTCGCCACTGCGGGCGGAAGACGTCGTGGCTTCGCCACTGCGGGCGGAAGACGTCGTGGCTTCGCCACTGCGGGCGGAAGACGTGGTGGCTTCGCCACAGGACACTCCGTAGGCACGCCGGGAGCACGCACCGGACGCCGCTGCTCCGTCAACGGAGCTCCGGTGGAAAGCCCTTGTCCGCCCCGCCGCACGGCCCGGTGGTGCAGAATGCACGAAGACGCCGGTTCGGCCGACTGAGCCTCGGCCGAACCGGCGTCACCTGTCTCCGCGTCCGCTCGGGCGTCCGCTCACGCGCTCAGGCCTTAGGACGCCCCATCGCCCGGTACGTCCAGCCGGCCTTGCGCCAGCGCTCCGGGTCCAGGGCGTTGCGCCCGTCCAGGATGAGTCGGGCCGTCGCGACCTCGCCGAGCGCCTCGGTGTCCAGCTCGCGGAACTCCCGCCACTCCGTCAGGTGCAGCACGATGTCGGCGCCGCGCACGGCGTCCAGCGCCGAGTCGGCGTAGCCGAGGGTCGGGAAGACACCGCGGGCGTTGTCCATGCCCTTGGGGTCGTAGACCGTGACCTGGCCGCCCTGGAGGTGGATCTGCCCGGCGACGTTCAGTGCCGGGGAGTCCCGTACGTCGTCCGAGTCGGGCTTGAAGGTCGCGCCCAGCACCGCCACCCGCTTGCCCAGGAACGACCCGCCGCCCAGCGCCTGCCGGGCCAGCTCCACCATCTGCCCGCGCTGGCGCATGTTGATCGAGTCGATCTCCCGCAGGAACGTCAGCGCCTGGTCCGCGCCCAGCTCACCGGCGCGCGCCATGAACGCCCGGATGTCCTTCGGCAGGCACCCGCCGCCGAAGCCGATCCCGGCCCGCAGGAACTTCTTGCCGATGCGGTCGTCGTAGCCGATGGCCTCCGCCAGCTTCGCGACATCACCGCCCGCGGCCTCGCACACCTCCGCCATCGCGTTGATGAACGAGATCTTCGTGGCGAGGAAGGAGTTCGCGGAGGTCTTCACCAGCTCCGAGGTCGGGAAGTCCGTGACCACGAACGGCGAACCCTCGGCGATCGGCGTCGCGTACACCTCCCGCAGCAGCTTCTCGGCCCGCTCGCTGCGCACGCCCACCACGAGACGGTCGGGGTGCAGCGTGTCGTCCACGGCGAAGCCCTCGCGCAGGAACTCCGGGTTCCACGCCAGCTCGGCGTCCTGACCGGCGGGCGCGTGCGCGGCCAGGTAGGCGGCGAGGCGGTCCGCGGACCCCACGGGCACCGTCGACTTGCCGACGACCAGCGCCGGACCGTGCAGATGCGGGGCGAGCGACGCGAACGCGGAGTCGACGTAGCTCATGTCGCAGGCGTACTCGCCGTGCCGCTGCGGGGTGTTCACACAGACGAAGTGCACATCGCCGAAGGCCCCGACCTCGGCCCAGTCCTGCGTGAAGCGCAGCCGGCCGCTGGAGCCGTCGATGCCGGCGACGTGCTTGCGCAGCAGCTCCTCCAGGCCCGGCTCGTACATCGGGGCCTCGGCCCGCTCCAGCTTCTCGATCTTCTCGCGCACGACGTCGAGGGCGAGCACCTCGAAGCCCAGCTCGGCCATGGCCGCCGCGTGTGTCGCGCCGAGATAACCGGTGCCGATCACGGTGATCTTCAGGGCCATGGGTGCTCCAGGGGTCTACGGCATGCGGTGCGCGCCCGAGCATAGCCGGGGCATGGCGGCGCGCTTCACTGGGCAACTTCCTGGCTGTCGCCTAGCTCACGTATCACTCCGGTGGGCTACCCCATAAACTTTTGATTACTTAACGGTAGTTAGCGTCAGCATCGCAGCGTTTTGGAGCGTGAGAGACCTTGGCCGGATCGGCTGACTTCGACCTGTACCGCCCGTCCGAGGAGCACGACATGCTCCGTGACGCCGTCCGCTCGCTGGCCGAGGCGAAGATCGCGCCGCACGCCGCCGCGGTGGACGAGGAGGCCCGCTTCCCGCACGAGGCCCTCCAGGCGCTGGTCGCGAACGACCTGCACGCCGTGCACGTGCCCGAGGAGTACGGCGGGTCCGGCGCCGACGCGCTGGCCACCGTCATAGTGATCGAAGAGGTCGCCCGGGTGTGCGCCTCCTCCTCCCTCATCCCGGCCGTCAACAAGCTGGGCTCCCTGCCGGTGATCCTCTCCGGCTCCGAGGACCTGAAGAAGAAGTACATGACCCCGCTCGCCAAGGGCGACGGCATGTTCTCCTACTGCCTCTCCGAGCCGGACGCCGGCTCCGACGCCGCCGGTATGAAGACCAAGGCCGTCCGCGACGGCGACTTCTACGTCCTCAACGGCGTGAAGCGCTGGATCACCAACGCGGGTGAGTCCGAGTACTACACGGTGATGGCCGTCACCGACCCGGCCAAGCGCTCCAAGGGCATCTCCGCCTTCGTCGTCGAGAAGTCCGACGAGGGCGTCTCCTTCGGCGCGCCGGAGAAGAAGCTCGGCATCAAGGGCTCCCCGACCCGCGAGGTCTACCTCGACAACGTCCGCATCCCCGCCGACCGCATGATCGGCGAGGAGGGCACCGGCTTCGCCACGGCGATGAAGACCCTCGACCACACCCGCATCACCATCGCCGCCCAGGCCCTCGGCATCGCCCAGGGCGCCCTCGACTACGCCAAGGGCTACGTCCAGGAGCGCAAGCAGTTCGGCAAGCCGATCGCCGACTTCCAGGGCATCCAGTTCATGCTCGCCGACATGGCCATGAAGATCTCGGCGGCCCGCGCGCTGACCTACCAGGCCGCCGCCGCCTCCCAGCGCGTCGACGCCGACCTCACCTACCTGGGCGCCGCCGCCAAGTGCTTCGCCTCGGACGTGGCGATGGAGGCCACGACGGATGCGGTCCAGCTCCTCGGCGGATACGGCTACACCCGCGACTACCCGGTGGAGCGCATGATGCGCGACGCCAAGATCACCCAGATTTATGAGGGCACGAACCAGGTCCAGCGGATCGTGATGGCCAGGAACCTTCCGTAGAAGACTCATGAAGGCCTCAGGGTGCTGGCCCTGTCGCGCGGGCGCCGGGCCAGGCTCTTGTGCGGCGGACCTGCTGGGAGTGGTCCCGGCCGGGATCGTGTCCGCGTTCCCGGCCGAGCACCGGGAGACGCTGTTCCCACCGGAGAGGTCAAGCGGTGCGGACGCCGAGGGGCCTCCCCGGGTGTGCTGTCGAGGGGGAGGCCCTTGTGCGGGAGCGCTCAGCTAATGGCTTGGTAGCCCTGCCATTCTTCGCTGACCTTGGCCATGGTGGAACTGCCGCTGCTGATGTCCAGATAGTTCCACAAGGCGTTGTCGCTGCGGGTGAACCACAAGTCGAATGCCTTGCCGCTGCCGTTGGCATCTCCGGGTGAGGTGATCAGGGGAGTGCCGGTGGTGGTGAAGTTGGCGCCGGTCCGGATCCTGGCTGCCTGGTCGGCCAGTCCGTCGCCGTCGTCGCCGGTGCCGCGGTAGACGTAGAGGTCGCCGGTGGTGCGGTCACGGGCGCCGAGGTCGACGCGACCGTCGCCGTTGGTGTCGCCAGGGGCGAACAGGTCCGTGTTCCTCCAGCTGTCGGGCCCGACGAGGATCGGTTCGCGGTCGGTGTCGAGGCGGTTGTCGGGGGCACCGAAGTACAGCCACAGCAGGTCGCCCTGCCTGACCAGCAGATCGGGGTAGCCCGCGATTGGGCTTGATCCGCTTTGGCGGACATCCGAGATCAGGGGTTCTGCCCCGGGAGGATGTCCATCATGGAGAGCATGGGGAAGAAGAAGCCTCGCCC
>NZ_JBIBEP010000019.1:12480-184382 GCF_042955185.1 Streptomyces sp. NPDC012474 | reverse complement strand
GAGCCCACTCGTCATCAGAAAGATCACCCCGCCCCACACCGGATAGAACGACCGGCCGACAGGCGGGTTACCTGACCCATCGGACAGGCCCTAGGAACCCTCGCCAACAGCGGGTCCCGCCTCACTCGGCCTGTGTACCGGCGTCCGTCACCTCGACGGTCCCACGAACGATGACGACCGGACACGTGGCGTGCATCGCGCACTGCTGACTCACGGAACCCAGCAGCGTTCGACGGAATCCGCCCATGCCCCGGCTGCCCACCACGAGCGCCTTGGCCCCTTCCGCCTCACCCAGCAGCACCTCGACGGGATTGCCCTTGACCAGACGCTTTCGCACCTGGGCGGCGCCCGACTCGCCGAGCACCTGGTGCACCTGGTTCATGAGGCCCTGTTCCGCGATCGTTCGGTCGAACGTGGGATCCACCGCGGGCGCGGACCACCCGTACGCCCAGGGCAGCTCCCAGGCAGCCACTGCCACCACCTCACCGCCGGTCAGCTCGGCATACTGGACTGCCCACCGCAGCGCGGCATGCGACGAAGGCGAGCCGTCGACACCCACCACGACGTTCAAGGCCAAGTCCCGTCCACCCATGAAATTCGTCCCTTCTACTCCCATATACATCCACACTGTGCGGAATATGGCCAATACGCCATACGACCACAGCCGACCGGGACACCCCACCGATCCGGCGAGTGGGTGGGTGTCGGTGCCGGTCGGTGCGTCCAGCCATGTGGGACTGTTCGAACGGCGCACCAGCGGATGGATGCCGCCGCACATACCTGGAGGCCGCACACATGCAGAAGATCTCCCTGGACGCGCAGGCTCGCGAGCAACTGGAACGGGCCGCCTCCACCTCCAGCGGGCGCAGCGCCACCACCGTCTACGGCGGCCATGAGCACACGCTGCGCCAGACCGTCCTCGCCCTGACCGCCGGAACGTCGCTGGCCGAGCACGAGAACCCCGGAGAGGCAACCCTGCTCGTGCTGCGCGGACGCGTGCGGCTCACCAGTGGCGAGACCACCTGGGAGGGGCGCAGCGGCGACCTGATCGTCATCCCCCCAGCCCGCCACGCCCTCCAGGCGATCGACGACGCAGCGGTGCTCCTCACCGTCGCCAAACCCGGCTGACGTGTGAACCCCACAGGCCAGAGCCGCGGACAGCTCCGATGATCACGTCCGTGCCAGCCCTTGGCCAATGGTTGAGCGGTTCATAGGAACCGAGCTCACAGTGTTCTGTCGGTCTGCCGCATGGTCCGTGCGCGCGTGCGGCGGCGGGTACGAGGCCGCCTCACCGTCTGGATTCCTGCACTTCCAGCGAGCTCGACGAAAACAGCCGGCCGTCCGCAGGCGCCCGCACCGACGCAGTCCGGACAGCGTTCGGGACCGCACTCCTCAATGCGAGTCGGCGCCGGAGGAGCCCGGCGACACGATCCGCCCCGTCCGCGATCGCACCCCGCCATCCGAACTGTTAAACGGTCTCGCGCTGAACCGCTACTGCCAGGTGATTCCTAAGCAGCCAGCCGCCTCCCCGCCAGGGTGCCGACGTGCCCATGCGATGGCCACTTGATCCGTTGGCACCGGAAAGTCGTCGGAGTGACCCTGGAAGGCAGGAGCGCGGGAGGTGTGATGAGCGGTCTGGTTGTGGTGGGCGTGGACGGTTCGGCCTCGAGTTTGGCCGCGGTAGAGGCGGCGGCACGGGAGGCACGGTGGCACGGCGCGGATGTGCGGGTGGTGCATGCGTTCATCTGGCCCGCCATGCACGTACCGCTGGGCCGGTCTTTCATGGGCCCGCCTGAGAGCGGCTTGCGCAGCATGGTGGAACGCCTGCTGGCCGAGGCTGAGGAGCGCGCCAGGACGGTGGCACCAGACGTCGAGGTCTCCCGCGCGGTGGTGACAGGTGAACCGCTGACGGTCCTGGAAGCGCAGTCGCGTGCTGCGGAACTCGTGGTTGTCGGCTCGCGCGGCTTGGGGAGCTTCGTCGGGCTGATGGTGGGGTCGACGGCAGTGCATCTGGCAGCGCATGGCCAATGCCCGGTCCTCGTCGTCCGCGAGGAAGGCCAGGGCACAGGGCCGATCGTGGTGGGTGTCGACGGCTCCTCGGCCGGTGCTGGAGCGGTTGATTTCGCTTTCGCCGAGGCGGCGCTACGCGGGGTCGGCATCGTCGCTTTGCACGCCTGGACCCCATGGAACGCGCCGATGCCACCGCCGCAGGACGAGGCAATGCCGTACGCGAACGAGCCGGGAGCGCTGGCCGCGCAGGAGGAACGTCTACTGCACGAGGCTCTTGCCGGCCGCCAGGAGGCGTATCCGGGTGTGAGCGTGAAACACGAGGTTGTCCACGGCGGGACGCGGGAGGCGCTGATCGAGGCGAGCCGCACGGCCCAACTGCTGGTAGTGGGTGCACGCGGACGCGGCGGTTTCGCCGGACTCCTGCTCGGATCCGTGAGCCAGGCCATGCTGCATCATGCCCACTGTCCAGTGGCGGTGGTTCGCAACCCAGACACAAGCCGCTGAACTGGCATGGCGAACGCCAGGACAGCCACACTATGGAATCGCCAACCGCACCGGCCTGAGCCAGCCAGCCGTTTGGGCGCCTTCCGGCAAGCAGGTGGACGACAGCGAGAACGGCCCGACCGTCCTCCGGCCTGCGGCCACCCATCTGACGCGTTCCCGCAGGTCAGCGCACCCTCCCCCGCGGTTTCAACGGCACCGGCGGCAGTTCCGGTGCGGGCAGTGGAGCACCGTCGTACCCTTTCACTTCCCCGAACCGCGACCCATCCATCCAGTCCCGCCGCGCCTGCTCGATCTCCTCCTGCGACCGTCCGATCCAGTTCCAGAACATAGCGGATCCTGCGTGCATTAGTGCAGGTCAGCGGCGTTCCGGACCGCCGACGGTTAGCGAACTGTCAGCATCGGTCCCGGAGGAGTAGGCAACCGTGAGTGCCACTGGTCTGGTTCGTGGGATGGGTTCGTTTTTTAAGGAGTGTGAGCATCCGCGGTCGCGGTGGTCGAGGTGTCCTCACCCGTACAAGGTCCGCTACCGGTCTGCGGCCGGTAGGCAGGTGAAGGAGTCCGGGTTCGCGACGCAGGACAAGGCGATCGCGCGTTTGACGGAGGTCTACAACGCGAAGAAGGCGGCGCCGCGGGGTCAGGTGAGGGCGGAACGGATCGCCCGGTACGGGGCGATGCGGTTCGAGGATTACGCCGTCGAGTGGAAGGCGGGGCAGCGGGACCTGGGGCCGGCCTCGGTGGTGCATCTGGAGTCGCTGCTGAACATTCACCTGCTGCCGCTGCTGGGTAGCCGGCGGATGAACACCTTCGACCACAAGGTCGTTGAAGCTTTTCTCCTGGGCATGGAACGTGGCGGCATCGGTCTGGCCGCGCAGGCGAACGCGTTCGACAAGCTGAAGGCGATCCTGCTGGATGCGAACCGGCTGGGGCTGTTCGACGACAACCCGGTGGCCGGGATCAAGCCGCCGCAGTACGACCCCAAGCGGGTGGTGATCCCCTCGCCCGAGCAGCTGAGGCAGATACGTACCGCCGGCGACGACAGTTTCCTGCTGGTCTCCGATCTGATGAGTGGCTGCGGCATGCGCAACGGTGAGGCGTTCGCTGTGAACCTCAACAACATCGTCGCCGATGACGTCTACCGCCTCACCGAGCAGGTCAACCGGACGACTTGCCGGTACGAGCGGCTCAAGCACCGCAAGGTGGGTGAGTACCGGGACGTGCCTCTGCCCGCGCGGGTGCGCCAGACGATCGAGTGGTACGCCGACAAATACGGCACTGTCGACGGCTATCTGCTACGCCACCCCGGCGACCCGACACGCACCTTCCCGCACTACCACATCGCCAACCAATGGCAGCGGATCAAGAAGGCCGGCCAGATCGACATCCCCGACGGGATGGTCGTCTACGGCATGCGCCACTTCTTCGCCTCTAACTGCCTGACCCACGGCATCCCCATCACCGACGTCGCCGAGTGGATGGGCCACAAGACCATCGAGATCACCTTCAAGATCTACCGCCACCTCATGCCCGGCTCCATCAGCAAAGCCGCCAAAACCCTCAACCACGCCCTCGCCGCGTAGGAACCCATCGGGTATTCAGCGCTCGTCTTCGATTACAACGGGGTCTGCGCCCGTGGTGAGTTGTGACCCTCCGTCGCCCTGGAGGGCGACCGCCAGTGCCGGGGCATCAGGCGAAATACATGGAGACGCCGATGTTGCGATCCTCAGTTGCCTTGAAGCGCAACTGCCAGCGCTCGTCGAGGTCGCCGAGCGCACCCCACTTGGAGTTGCGATCCTCGGTCGCCTCGAAGGGCGACCGCCAGCTCGCCTTTATGAGGTTAGCCGCGCCATTGGCGGTGCTGCGATCCTCGACCGTCCTAGATGAGGACGGCCTGGCCTCGCCCAGCACCTCCGCCTATAGCTCCGGGGCGCTGCGATCCTTGGTCGCCCCGGAAGGCGACCGCCAAGCCGAACGCGTGCGCGAGGAGCAGCGTCTCGCCGACGAGTTGCGATCCTCGGTCGCCCCAGAGGGCAACCGCCAGCGCCGAGGCCGGTCTCTCCGCGGTCCAGCCACACGTTACGAGCCTCGGCTTCCCCGGAGGGTGACCGCCAGCGGCATGTACGGGGTGCGCTGATCGTAGCGCCGCATGTTGCGATTCTCGGTCGCCCCGAAGGGCGACCGCCAGCTCGACACCCCCGAGCGAGGCGAGACCGACCGCCAGTTGTGAACCTCGGTCGCTCTGGAAGGCGACCGCCAGGACGAGGTTCCGCTGAGCGTGATCCTTGTGCTGGTTGTTGCGATTCTCGGTTGCCTTGAAGGGCGACCGCCAGCCTCGGCGGCGGCCTGGGTGGTGGTGGCCGCGGTCGAGGCGTTGCGATTCTCGGCCGCCCCGGAGGGCGACCGCCAGGACGATGCTGCGGCATCGCTCCGTACGCTGGGCACGAGGTTGCGATTCTCGGTAGCATCGTTGGGCGACCGCCAGCAGTGTTGGCGTGGCAGTGCAGGCTCGACGCGATCGCGTTGCGGTCCCCGGTCGCCCCGGAGGGCGGCCGCCAGCCGACATCCCGGTCGTCCAGACGCCCGGCATGTACGCGTTGCGATCCTCGATCGCCCCGAAGGGCGACCGCCAGGGCGTCGGGCGGGTGTGCGCCCGGATCCGCGCGTCGTTGCGATCCTCGGCCACCCGCATTAGCAACCGCCAGAGCATCACCCGCTCCCGGCCCCAGTCGTCCGTTTTAGCTGCGATTCTCGGTGGCCCTGAAGGGCGACCACTAGGTGGAAACCATTGCGTCAAAACCCACCCATTTCAGTTGCGATCCTCGGTCGCCCAAGAGGGCGACCGCCAGCGCGAACAGCGCATCTCCCAGTTCCTCAGCTTGAGTGCCGTTGTGATCCTCGGCCGCCCCGAAGGGCGCCCGCCAGCTCGCTTGTGTCGACCAGCCAGTCACGGTGCCAGCGGTTGCGATCCCTGCGATTTTCGGTAATCCCTAAGGACGACCGCCATTCTTGTCGCCGAGCTCGTCGAGTTTCTCGGCAGTGGTGTTGCGATCCTCGGTCGTCCGGAGAGTGACCGCCAGAGGTCGCCATGGGTGCCCGGCGCCGTCGGGTCGACGTAGTTGCGATCCTCGGCCGCCCCGGAGGGCGACCGCCAGTCGAGAATGTTGCCGCGCCCCTTTCAGACGTCATCCCAGTTGCGATGCTCGGCCGCTCCGAGGGGCGGCAGCCACAAAACCTCGGATTCTAGGGTCCGAGTGCCGGTGACGTTGCGATTCTCGGGCGCCCTGGAGGGTGACCGCCAGTTCGGTCTCGATGTCGTCGGCCGTGGAGTCCTCGTAGTTGCGATCCTCAGCCGCCTCGGAGAGCGACTGCCAGTCGGAGCGTTCGGTGGTCTCCCCCTCAGGCACGTAGTTGCGATCCTCAGTTGCCTCGGAAGGCAACCGTCAGCCTTGGCATTCTTCACCGGCGTGGAGTCCATGCCGAAGCTGCGATCCTCGCCCCCCGGCTCTGCCGGTGGGTGCCGTCACCGGCTCTATTCAGTTGCGATTCTCGGTCGCCCCGGAGGGCGACCGCCAACCGGTCGGGATCGGTCCAGGTGTCGTTTCCGTGCCCGCGGTTGTGATCCTCGGTCACGCCTGAGGGACCGACAAATCCATCCCTCCTCAGGGACGACCAGGTGAGGGCTGTTGCGATCCTCGGCCACCCCGAAGGGCGGCCGCCACTCGCGGGCCACGCGCACTCCGTCGCCAATCACAATGCGTCGCGATCCTCGGCCGCCCCCGGAGGGCGGCCGCCACCACCTACCCCTACGTTGAGATCCACGGGCCGTGCAAGTTGCGATCCTCGGCCGCCCCAGAGAGCGGCCGTTCCAGGCCGAAGTAGCCCAGCTTGTACGTGTTGTAGATGTTGCGATCCTCGGTCGTCCCGGAGGGCGACCGCCAGTGGTCAGGAAAGCTTCGTTCTGAATCCGGCCTTGGTAGTTGCGACCCTCGGCCGCCCCGGAGGGCGACCGCCACCCGGCTCTGCCGGTGGGTGCCGTACCGGCTCTATTCAGTTGCGATCCTCGGCCGCTCCGAAGAACGAGCGTCAGACCCGATTTCCGGTCCAGCTCACCACGCTGGCGCAGTTGCGATCCTCGGTCGGCCTGAGGGCGACCGCCAGGCTGGTTCACGCACGGCGTGCCGTCGGCGGTGCGTTCGTTGTGATCCTCGGCCACCCTAGAGGGCGACCGCCAGACGCCGGCTCCCGATACGCTGTCTCCGCCACCACCATGTTGCGATCCCCGGTCGCCCCGGAGGGCGACCGACAGGTCTGAAGAGCTTGGTATCAGCACGCCGACCGCGCAGTTGCGATCTTCAGCCACCCTGGAGCGTCACTGCCAGTTGGAAGGGGGTGGCACCCCGACCGATACCACTCAGTTGCGAGTCTCGGTCGCCCTGGAGGGTGCCCGCCAGCGGGCTCGTGGACGCGATGGATGCGATCAGCCGTCTGTTGCGAACCTCGGTCGCCCCGGAGGGCGACCGCCAATGATGATGACGTTCTTGCCCTTGGTGTCCCGGATCGGTCACCCCGGAGGGCGACCGCCAGTTGTGCGGGGAGTGCACACAGCCCCGGGGTAGCCAGTTGTGATCCTCGGTGGCCCCCTAAGGGCGGCCGCCAGTCTTGTGGGAGCCTGAGTACCAAATTTCAACACCGTAGTTGCGATCCTCGGCCGCTCCGGAGGGCGACCGCCAACCTCCGTCGCCGTCACCGCAACGTTCCCCTCTTCGCCGTTACGATCCTCGGCCGTCCCGGAGGGCGACCGCCGGGGGTGAGGACCCCGCCGCGGCTGAACGTCTTCTCGATGTTGTGATCCTCAGCCGCCCCGGGGAGCGACCGCCGTATGGAAACCATTTCATCAAAAACCCAGCCATTTCAGTTGCGATCCTCGGTCATCGTGGAGGATGACCGCCAGTGTCGATGTACGACTCCTACAGGGTGACGTCCGCGAAGTTGCGATCCTCGGTCGCCCCGGAGGGCGATCAGCAGCCTGGTACCCGGAGTACGTGATCCCCACTGATCCGTTGCGATCCCCGGTCGCCCCAGGAGGGCGACCGTCAGGAACCGTGGTTTCCGCCGGTTCCCTGCATCACCATGTTGCGATCCTCGGTCGTCTCGGAGGGCGACTGCTATGAGGCGGTGCGTAGCCCTGCGCCGGGTTCGTGTCCTTGGGTCGGCTCAGTCGATGAGGCGGGTGAGGGTGACTCCGTCGGGGATGTGGTCTTCGTCGATGTTGATGCGGTCGGTGTAGTCGTCCCAGGAGCGTGCTTCGCTGTGGCCTAGTGGTTTGATGCGGATGAGGTCGAAGAGTTTGTGGGCGGGGGCTCGTCCGTAGGCGTCGTCGTGGGTGAAGACGTACAGGCCGCGGATGGCCATTTCGCCACGGGAGGCGGCGCGGTCGTGGTCGAACATCATGGTCATGGCGTGCCAGTAGGCGGCCAGGTCGTCCGGGGTGACGCCGACTTTTGAGCCGAGGGCTCCGGAGTAGAAGCCGTGGCCGCGGTAGAGCCCGTAGGGCACGTAGTGTTTGTTGCCCATCTCGGTGACCTTGCCGTTGGCGAGGTCTTCGGGCTTGTTCGGGGCGACGCGGGTGATGCCGGCCTCGAGCGGGGTGACGGGGTCGATGGAGCGGGAGAAGGTGAGCTGCATGGGTCCGCGGGCCTTGCCAGCGTGCTTCTTCTGGTCGCCGACGGACATGACGGCGCCGAACATGCGTACGTCGTAGAAGTTGCGGATCATCCACTGCTGGGCGGTGGCGGTGTCGCCTTCTGTGGTCCCGCCTTCCTGGTAGGCGCGCTGGATCTGCGGGTTGAGGGCGACGCCTTCCTCAACGTACATCTCGAAGCCTGGCTGCCCCTGGTGGGTGAGGGTGATGGTGTTGCGGATCTTTCGCTTGAGGGCTACGTCGGTGATGATGCCCTGGCTGGTGATGGGGTCGATGCGGGGCATGCCGCCGGCGTCGGGGTCGCCGTTGGGGTTGCCGTCCTTGACGTCGATGAGGAAGACGTAGTCGTGCTTGCGGGTGGGGTCCAGGTGCGCGGCGCTCATGGCTGTGTTTCGGTGTCCTTTCCGGGTTGACAAGGGTGCGGGCTGTCGGGCGCTTACCAGAGGGTTTCGTCGGTTGTGTCCGTGTCTTCGGCCGCTTCGGGAAGGGCGTCCGCGGTCTGGTCGGCGGCGAGTTCCTTGCCGGCTTCGCGGGCTTTGATGGCTTCGGCTGCGGCCCGGGCGGAGTGAGCCCGCTGGTGTTCGTAGCCGAGGATGAACAGGCCCTGCTGCTCGGCGTTGAGGTGGGCGGGGAGGGTGTCGAGCAGGTCGAAGGCGTCCCGCAGCCGGTTTTCCATGGCCTTGGCCGCGGGTTCGCTTTTGCGAGCGATGGTGCGCAGGTGGGGGCGTGCGCCGATGCGGAGCCGGGTGAGGACAGCTCGGGGTGAGACGACGGCGGTGGTCAGGTACTTGTCGGTGATGGTGGTGTTGACCTTGGGCATGGCCTTGCGCTGAATCGCTTCGAGCATGGCCATGATCCGCCCGCACACGTATCCGGGTTCGGTTGAGGTGGTGTTCAGCTGGGGCACGCACAGCTCCTTGTGGCGGGTGGTCGTACGGGTCAGGGCGAGGCGCAGCAGCGCGATGCGGGGCCGGTCGATGTGGTGGTCGGCGCGGATGCGCTGCATGAGGACCGGCAGGACGTGGGCGGGCGGCGGTGTGCCGTGGAGTGCGGCCTTGGCGAGGTCGGCCTGCAGGTGCTTGGGGATGGTGGTGTCGACGTACTTGTTTTTGCGCTTGTCCCAGCGGGCGGCGGCCAGGGCCAGGCGCCAGATGGGCCAGTAGAGAGAGGCGTTGTTCCAGCCGTCCCAGGTCTGCTGGTCGGTGAACCAGGTCCCGAGCCGCTGCTTGAGCTCAGGGACGGGGATGGTGATCCAGTCGGCGACAATGACCCTGTTGGTGTTCACCCGCAAGGTGACGGCGTAGAAGGCGTCACCGTCGAGGGCGGCCAGCGCGTCGTGTCCCTTGTAGGGGTGGTGGAGGCCGTCGATGAGTTGGGCAACCTCGGTGGGTTCGGGGTTGTCCAGGGTCCACATGCCGGTTTCGGTGGTGGGGTTGTGGGTCCACCACACGATGGCGGAGTCGCCGGCGCGGATGTGGTGCTCGGGATCGGCCAGCAGCGTGTTCAGGGCGGTGGTCGCCTTGGTTCCGCAGTCGACGCAGACAGGGGTGGCACCCAGCTGCTTGATGCCGGCCCGGTAGTGGGCGGGCTGGTTGAGGCAGATCAGCTGAGTGTTCATCCCGGAGTTGGGAAGACCTTTGACGGGAACCGGGAGAGTGGACAACAGCGCTCCCGTCTGCCCGCAGACAAGGCACAAGCCTTCCTGACTCTGGCCTGGCTTGCCGCTCTTCGCGCTCTTGACCTTCTCTGCCCACCAGCGCTGGGCCTGGGGGAGGTCGTGGATCCACTCGCCGTCCGCACTGATGGCCACGAGGTGCCCTTGATCCATCTCCTTGGGCCAGTCGTCCGGCGCGGAGTGGCTGTCCAGCCACTGGGCCAGGGTGCGAGCCTGGGGAAGACCGGGGTGCTCGTTGCACCAGGAGGTCACCATGGCGCGGTAGGCGGTGTGACGCTCCTCGGCCTTGGTGATGTCCTTCGGGTCGGTCGACGGAACCTTCTTATCCTCCGGCCCTTTCACCAGGCCGGGGTGGCCGAGAACGTACAGCGCGCTGTCGGCGAGCAGGAACGGCGGAGGGTTCTTCCCGGAGCGGCCGGTGTAGGGGGCGGTGACCTTCCGTGGTTCTTCCCCCTTGCCGGGGCGCAGGTCGATGATCAGCGGCTCGGCATCGCCGGTGCTGGAAAGGTCGATCTGCCACATGATCGGACGCCGCTGGTAGTAGTCGGGGACGGCATCCTCGCGGCTGTCGGCGTGCTGGACGAGGCTGTGTAGGAGCACCTCAAACCGTCCCTTCGGCAGATACGCGGCCCTCTGCCCCCGGCATCCCGCTGAGTTGCGTGGGGTCGAGCGGGCGGTCCGGCACGTGGAGAACACCGCGCTCGAGGCGGGCGCGGAACCAGTGGTAGCGCTCCTTGCCCTTCGGCAGGTACTCGATGTGGTGGAGCATCAGTCCGATCTCGTCGATCGGTGGGATGCCTGCCTGGTCGGCGGCGGCGACGACGCCGGCTTCTTGCGCTGATCCGCGGGGGCCGAAGAAGGCTGCGAACTCGCGGCAGCCGAAGTGGGGCTGTTCGAAGCACGCACCGCGCTTGAGGCGGCGGTCGAACTGGTCGCGGTACTTCGGCAGCGGTTCGGTGCAGCGGTCGGTGGCGTTGATGGTGGCGTGGATGCGGTAGGCGACGTCGCGCAGTGCGACGGTGACGCGCTGCCCGCGGTCCTCGGCGACGTCATAGCGGTAGCCGTTGTTGGCGCGCAGGTCCTCGAAGGTCTTCTTGGTGATGATCGAGTTGTTGACTTCGTTGCGCCGGAAGCTGGTCCACTGCACCGGCTTGAGCAGTTCGATCTGCTTGATCCGGTAGGTCATCTCGGGCTTCCACAGGATCGCCTCCAGCAGCCCTCTTGCTGCCGAGGGGGTCATGACCGGGTAGGAGACCCGTTCGACTTTGAGTTCCGGGCGGGTGAAGCAGGCCAGCGGCCCCCACGCCTCCACCTGCACGTGAAGCGGCCGGTCGGCCCTCTCCCCACGTTGCCGCCCTTGTTCGGAAATCATGCATCCTCCCCCTTCATGCCCTGGCTGGCTCGGCCCGTTGTCAGTGCCGGCGGCTAGCGTCGTCGCACTGCCCCGATCCACGACCGGCGGTACGCGGGCCAGTAGTGAACTGCAGCGATCTAGCCGGATCTCAATACATAAGTGATGGTAAGTCAAGTATGGTTGCAAAAAAGGCAGTTGGTGCGATATTGAGATGGATGCCCGTTCCGGAAGGTAGGCTCGTAGCACACTCACCGGGTCCTCGGGGCATCTGGCACTGGTACGAAGATCACGCCCGAGGCACCGGCGAGCTGGCCCGGCGTTTCGCCGACCCGTGGGGAGGCGGAGAACTCGCCTACCGGCTGGGACGCGACCACGACACCGGCAAGGGCGCATGCGCCTGGCAGGCCGGCCTGATCGAAGAAGCCACAACTGGCCGGAAGGTCCGCCGCCCCGCACACCATGCCGCCGGGGCGTTTCTGTTCGCTCAAGTGGCCCGGCAGCATCCGGTGCTGACACCGTTCGCCGGCGTCATCGAGGGACACCACACCGGCCTGTCCGCCTGGTCGGAACTCAGCGTCCGGCTCAAGAGCCTGATGCGGGACCCCAAAGAGGTGGACGAGGCGATCAGCCGGGTCGCCGAAATCATGCCGGAGATCCTGGACAGAACCTGCCCGACGGTCCCGGGCTGGCTCGACCCGCGCAACAAAACCAGCGTGGAGATGCTGGTCCGCATGACTTACTCGGCCGTGGTCGACGCTGACCGGCTCGACACCGCCGCGCACTTCCGGCCCGGCCCGCTTTCTCGGCCGGACGTGAGCATGCCCGAATTGTGGGAGCGGTATGAGACCCGTCGCCAGGAGGCCCTTGCCGAGCGCCGGCGCCGGAAAGAGCCCTCGTGGCTGGACGGGCTCCGCGGGGACGTCTACCAAGAGGCGCTGGAAGCCGCAGCCGGTGAGCCGGGGGTGTACCGGCTGCACCTGCCGACTGGCGCGGGAAAGACGTTCACTGGCGGAGGCTTCGCACTCCGACACGCCGCGCTGCACGGGCTGCGGCGCGTCATCGTGGCAGTCCCGTTCATCTCGATCACAGAGCAGAATGCGGCTGTCTACCGGAGCCTGCTGGATCCAGAACACGGGCCGCAGGCGGTGCTGGAACACCACTCCGCCGCAAACTTCGAGGCCTGCGACCGGCGAGCAGCGCGGTCCTCAAGCGCTTCAGGTGATACCCGCCGAGATCAAAAGCGTGCCCGTCCTAACCGGTGGGCGAAGCTGGCCGCGGAGAACTGGGACGCCCCGTTCATCGTCACCACCACGGTCCGCCTGATCGAGAGCCTGTTCGGCAACAGCCCATCGGCCACCCGCCGACTACACCGGCTCGCCAACTCCGTCATCGTCCTGGACGAGGTCCAAGCCCTCCCCGACGCCCTGCTGACACCGATCCTGTCAGGGCTGCGGGAACTCGTTGAGCACTACGGCGTCACCCTGGTCCTGTCCTCGGCCACACAACCGGAACTCGCCGCGCTGAACCCCTGGCAGACCGGCCTGCCCCAGCGCGACATCGTCACCGACCCCGCACCACTTTTCCAGCGGCTCCGCCGAGTCCGGTACGACTGGCGCACCGGCTCAGAGGTGACCCTCAGAAGCATTGCCGCAGAGGCCGCAACGCACGGCCAGGCTCTGATGGTGGTCAACGGAACGAAAGACGCCAGCCACGTACACAAGGTCTGGCTCGGCGACCGCGATGAGAACCCCGGCACTCTGCACCTGTCGACCCGCATGACCGGCGGCCACCGCAGAGAGACCATTCAAGCGACAAAACAGCGCCTTGACGCCGGCCTGGACACGCTGCTGGTGTCGACATCGCTCATCGAGGCCGGTGTCGATCTCGACTTCCCGCGCGGATACCGCGCCCGATCGCTGCCAGAGTCCGAACAGCAGGCCGCCGGGCGCATCAACCGCGAAGGGCACCGCCCGACCGAGGACAGCATCATGACCGTCTTCGAACCGACGGACGGTCTCCAGCCGCAAGTGATCTACAACCGGTGCGGCATCGCCGCAGCATCCCGCCGCTTCGGCAAGGGCCTCGCAGACCCAGACGACCTGGACACACTGCGCTCCTACTACCAGCACCGCTACCGGCTCCAAGCCGGACGCTCCTCCACGGACCCCAACGGAGCCACCGGAGAAGCCATCGAAGCGCTGCGAGAAAAACTCGACTACCCGGAAACCGCCCGCAAAATGCGCATGATCGACAACGAGCACTCCGTGGCCGTCGTTGTCATCCGCCCCCAGCTCAACCAGAACGACCGACAGGCCGCCCAAAACGCCATCGAACAACTCCGTAGCGGCGTACCGACCCCCGAGACCTACCGCAAACTCCAAGACCACATGGCATCCATCCCGCAACCAGAACTAGAGACAGCGATCAACGCTGGACACGCCGTCGAAATCGCCGGTGACCTATGCGAGTGGACAGGCCCTTACCACCCCCAACGAGGAATCGAACCCGCCGTGTAGTGATATGGGAATCGGTTGAAAGTCCCACCGATCGATACGTTGTTCCGGAACAGTGGCGTCGTAGCGGTCACCCTGCGTGGCGACCGAGGATCGCAACACCGAGAGGAGTGATCACAATGTGCGGCTGTAACAAGCTGGCGGTCGCCCTCCGGGACGACCGAGGATCGCAACTCGAACACCAGGTCCCGGTAGGCCTGCTGGGCCTGGTCTGGCGGTCGCCCCCCGGGGTGATTGAGGATCGCAACGTCTACTTCGCGGACGCCGGGACTGCCGGTGAGGACCTGGCGGTCGCCCTCCGGGGCGACCCCGAGGTTCGCAACGTCGTGCAGGCGTCGGGCGTGCCGGAGTTGCTGCCCTGGCGGTCGTCCTCGGGGGTGACCGAGGATCGCAACATGGTGAGCAGGGCGCCGCGACGGCGCAGCTGCCTCCTGGCGGTCGCCCTCCGGGGCGACCGAGGATCGCAACACCGCGATCATGGCCGCCAACCACAACGAGTACAAACTGGCGGTCGCCCTCCGGGACGACCGAGGATCGCAACCTCGTCGGCTGGACCGGCTGGGACAGCACCCCAGTCTGGCGGTCGCCCTCCGGGGTGACCGAGGATTGCAACGGCTACTACGACCGCGCTCAAGCCTGGCGGTATTTGCGGTCGTCCTCCGGGGCGAACGAGGATCGCAACTTCTTCAGGTCGTCCAGCGCCAGCGCCCCACCACCGACCTGGCGGTCGCCCTCTGGGGCGACCGAGGATCGCAACCTCAACGGCCGCACCACGGCGCTGGAAACAGAGTGGCCTGGCGGTCGCTCTCCGGGGTGACCGAGGATCGCAACCAACAGCCGCCGGTATGCTGGAAGAAGCTCGCTGACTGGCGGTCGTCCTCCGGGGCCACTGAGGATCGCAACCAACAGCCGCCGACATGTACCTGAACCGGCGGGGAGCTGGCGGTCGCTCTCCGGGTGACCGAGGATCGCAACGTCCTCGCGTTCACCGCTGCCTACAGCGGGGTGGCTCTGGCGGTCGCCCCTCGAAGGTGATCGAGGATCGCAACCCGCCGATCGCGCCGGTACCGACCGGGGACAGCCATCTAGCGGTTGCCCTTCGGGGCGTCTGAGGATCGCAACATGGTGAGCTCGACGAGCTTGTCGAGGAGACCACATAGGACGGCACGTCGCCCGGCTGGCGCGCCGACGCGAGATCTGGAGCGGCAACACCACGACCGGTCCGGCAAGGACGCCGCCTCGGCCGTCGAGATCACCGGCCTGGGCGACATCTCGACCAGCGGCGAGGTTGAGGCCGTTGATCCGCCTGTGCTCGCCGATGGGTTCCTACGCGGCGAGGGCGTGGTTGAGGGTTTTGGCGGCTTTGCTGATGGAGCCGGGCATGAGGTGGCGGTAGATCTTGAAGGTGATCTCGATGGTCTTGTGGCCCATCCACTCGGCGACGTCGGTGATGGGGATGCCGTGGGTCAGGCAGTTGGAGGCGAAGAAGTGCCGCATGCCGTAGACAACCATCCCTTCAGGGATGTCGACCTGGCCGGCCTTCTTGATCCGCTGCCACTGATTGGCGATGTGGTAGTGCGGGAACGTGCGGGTCGGGTCGCTGGGGTGGCGCAGCAGGTAGCCCTCGACGGTGCCGTGCTTGGAGGCGTACCACTCGATGGTCTGCCGTACCCGGGCGGGTAGGGGCACGTCCCGGTACTCGCCCGCCTTGCGGTGCTTGAGCCGCTCGTACTGGCAGGTGGTCCGGTTGACCTGCTCAGTGATGCGGTAGACGTCGTCGGCGACGATGTTGTTGAGGTTGACCGCAAACGCCTCACCGTTACGCATCCCGCACCCGCTCATCAGATCGGCTACCAGCAGGAAGCTGTCGTCGCCGGCGGTGCGTATCTGCCGCAACTGCTCCGGTGAGGGGATCACCACCCGCTTGGGGTCGTACTGCGGCGGCTTGATCCCGGCCACCGGATTGTCGTCGAACAGCCCCAGCCGGTTCGCATCCAGCAGGATCGCCTTCAGCTTGTCAAAGGCGTTCGCCTGGGCGGCCAAGCCGATGCCGTTGCGCTCCAGGGTCTGAAGGAAACCCTCCACGACCTTGTGGTCGAAGGTGTTCATCCGCCGGCTGCCCAGCAGCGGCAGCAGATGGATATTCAGCAGCGACTCCAGGTGCACCACCGAGGCCGGCCCCAGATCCCGCTGGCCAGCCTTCCACCCGGTGGCGTACTCCTCGAACCGCATCGCGCCGTACCGGGCGATCCGCTCCGCCTTCGCCCGGCCCCGCGGCGCCGCCTTCTTCGCGTTGTAGATTTCCGTCAAACGCTCGAGGGCCGCATCCTGGGTCGCGAACCCGGACTCCTTCACCTGCCGCCCGGCCGCCGACCGATACCGGATCTTGTACGGGTGAGGGCACTTCGACCTCCGCGACCGCGGATGCTCACACTCCTTGAAAAACGACCCCATCCCACGAATCAATGAACGGCTTTGCAAGGTCGCCACCAACACCATCTACATCCGCTACTGCAGGGTTTCTAGAATTAGCCAACCAGAACGAGTTTTAGCAGCCCATCTCTCGCTGCTGCTTCACCCAGGCTTCAACCTCTGACACTTTGAATCGAATTTTGGCATTCGGACCCGTTCCGAATCTGTAGAATGCCAGTCCTGAACGGGTCGAATTCTTATAGAGCCAAGAGATGGACACGTTCAAAAACTCAGCCGTTTCCCTGATATCCATGAAGCGCACCGTCAGCTCCTGAGTTGTTACACATGACTATTCAGCGCACCCGGAGGACTCCTACTAACACGCGTTAAGGGCTGGCCTCCGGCGCCCACATCGATAGTCCGCAGGATCGCCGGTTTGGCTAACCGGCGATCGTCGGCTATGTTGCGCCCCGGCGTTCCGTCCTTGGCGCTGGGGCGATCGGCCCATGTCCAACCCTCGGCCGCAGCGTTCGTCGCCCTTCGCTGTGACCAGTGACCTGTGACCAGCTTGGTGCGGGAGCGAGCGGGCGTAATCGTCGCTGTGTCCGGCGACCTCCGCTGTGAACCCATCCAAGGGCACGGCCCGGGTCCTGGTGGGCGTGAATGGCCAGGTCGCCGTGGTGCTATGCCACGTCGTAGTACGCCACTCATAACTCGTCCTCAGCCGGGTGCGAGTGGGCGAACGCGTCATCTGCCGCATCGAAAGCGGCCAACCTACCCTGTACGTCGTACTGTGCAGCATGGCCTGAATGGTTAACGTCCTCTGGTCGGAGCGCAGCAGGCCCATTCCGCGTATGTCACGCCCTCATCCGGATCGCCGAGCCAGATCGCCTGACAGGACAGGAATGAGTACCTCTTGGCTCGCAGCCACAACCTCCCGGCCACCTCCGGACATTCGGACGCGATCTTGGAAGCAACCCGGGTCTGATCGTGAGTGCCGACTCGTTACCAACTGCGTCGGCAAGTTGGAGTCGCTTCCAGCGAGACCGGATGCAGTGCCGAACCTCGACGGCGATCCGGCCGTTAGCGGTTCGCCCTTGCCTGCAAAGCAGGGATGGCGGCGATCTTGGAGGCGTCGAGATGGTCCCAGAAGATCCCCTTCGGTCGACGCGGCGAAGTGCACTCGATCATTGCTTCGGGCGTAATAACCAGGTCGACGTTCACGTCGTGGTCGGTGACCGGGATCGGAGAGTCGATCACTTGGAGTGAATGGACCGTAGTGACGACAAGCGTGCTCGGACCCACGAGTCCAGCCTCCGTCAGAAGCGCAAACTCGAGATCTGAATAACCAGCCCCCTTACCAATTCGAGCGCCATCGCGGTTGACCGCCACACTCCCCAGGACCACGACATCCACCGGCCTCAAGGCATCGACTTCGACGGTGGGAGCAACCGTTGCCGCGACGCGGCTCGCCGCAGCTTCAAGTGGCGGGACGTCCAGCGCAGCAGGATCAAGCAGATAGAACGGCTTGAGCGTGGCCAGCTTCGGCACCGCCATGTACACGAGCTTGCCCTCCTCAAGAGCGCGTGCCCGCACAGGAAGCTGTGCCTTGTCCGGCACGGCCTTGATGACCCTGGACTTCTTCCACGCGTCCAGTTCCGCCAGACGAGCCGCGGCCAGATCCGAGCCCTTGAAGTTAGGGATGCGGCCGTGCGCGGTGTCGTCGTAGACCGCACCGGCAGCGTCGAGAGCATCCCAGACCTGGGTTCGTACAAGCTGCTTGGCGGCGTCGTGCTTCGTCGGCACCCAGGTTCTCCTCACACTTACGTCGTTGCCATGAGGGCGAAGAGCCGATCATGGACGTCGGCGACGATCTGTTCCTGACGCCAGGATCTCAACTCACGCGCCGCGCGGAAAACCAAGTTCAGCCCTCCCCCTCCTCGCGTGTCCTCCAGTTCCGTGATGGCCTCGGTCAGCGTAGCCACGGCGGCGTCGATCTCTCTCTGGCGGACGTAGGCGAGAGTAAGGTTTCCCAGCACGATCGCGCGTGACTTTCGTCGATCTTGCAGTTCGGCGGCCGTCGTCTCCAGGACCTCTTGCGCGCGTCGGTGCTGCCCAAGGGACAGATAGCACGATCCTGCCAGGCGACCGAACTGAGTTGAGGACACGAGGTCGGCGGCGGCGTCCATCCCATCTGTGCTGTCCAACTGCCCCTGCGCTTCGGCGAGGGTCCTCTCGCAGTCATTGGCCTCACCGAGCATGGCGTGCGCTTCGCCGGCGTGCAGCAGTGCGAGGCCCGTCACGGCTGGGCTGGTGGATCGCGCAGTCTCCGCGGCTTGGAGGGCTAGGGCCAGACCGCTCCGGGGGTCCTGAGCTCCGTAGAGCGCCACATAGCACGTTCTCAGGAGGGCTCGTCCTTCGAGCGTGTGATCGCGTAGTCGCCGGGCGACTTGGACGCTCTCGTCGTAGTAGCCACGCGCCGTCGCGTGGTCCCGTCGCTGTGAGGCATCCCAAACGAGTTGGCCCATGAGCGTGAGGGCGTCAGCCTGGAGCCCCAGGAGCTCTCGCTCCGCTCGCCCCTGCGGGGCTCTTCGCGCCATGTAGGTGATCAGGCTGAGTTGCTCTCCGCCCTTCGCCAGCAGGCTCGCCGAGGGTGCCTGATCATATCGGGCCGCAAGCTCGTCGAAAGCATGCCGCAGGTCGGCTGCCGTCGTGAGGTCCACCCTGGCGGTGTCGGAAAGCACGGCGTTTCGGACCGTCTGAACGCCACTGGATCCATGGTTCTCATCAGCCAGGAGGTCGACGAGCGCTGCGACGGAGACCTGGAGGGCATCAGCGAGACGTGGGCGCATCCACGGCTGAGGCGAGGCGGCACCCATCTCCCATCGGACAACCGTGGAGCGGTCCACACCCAACTTCTCAGCCAGGGCTTCCTGCGTGAGGCCGACGGCTCGCCGTCGATCGGCAAGGCGCTGCCGTCTGCGTGCCATTACTTGGACCCCCAAAATCCCTTCAACGTCTCACATGGTGCAGACACCCAGGTCATGCCCGTCGATGCCACATGGATGCATCACCTGCGCATCAAATCTGCTCTGGTGACGCACGAATTGGGTCGCTTTTGTGTAAGCCCACACCCCACACGAAGAAGGACCCTGACGGTGTTGGTCTCACGAACTGGTGCCCCGTGGCGCGACATGGGGCTAGGCCGCCATCTCGCCGCGCATGCGGTGCAGCGCCTGGGCCGCAGCGTCGTATGCCGCCGACAGCCGGCCTGCAGCCGTTCGCATGACGCGCTGGAGCTGGTGAGGCAGCCGCTGCGCGACCGCTTCACGGACAGCAATGTCGAGGGACTCCGCCGCACCGTTACGGTCGTCGGCCAGCATCTGGACATGTCCGACAGTGACCAGCTCAATCACCCGCCACTGTGGCGCAACAGTGGTGGTGGGGGTCGGGCTGTGCTCAACCAGCCGTATGGCCTGATGAGTCCGTCCAGTTGCGATCAGCCCGCGCAGCCGGATCTCGTGCAAAGAGAACGGATTGAACAGGCTGGTGTGCTCCACCGTGGACAGGAGGTTGTCTGTCTCCTGCAGTACCTGGTCGAACAGAGCCCCGTTGCCCAGCGCACCAGCCGCTCGGGCCAGGAGCGGGAGGCCGGCAGCGCGTGCGTCTTTGTCCGGCGCAAGCGCAACAGCGCGGCGCAGGCGTTCCACGGCCGCACCTCGCAGTCGGGCTTTCCTCAGCTCGTTTCCGTGCATCCGCAGAGCGTACGAAGTCATCGCCGGGTCTTCGAAGTATTCGGCGAGCTCCAGGCTCTTGGCTGTCCAGTGTGCTGCCGTGCTCAGCCGCTCTTCTGGAAGAACGTTCCCCAGGGCTACGCCAAGCCCCACACGGGCGCGGGCGAGCAGGTGCAGGACTTCGCGCTCGGTATGTCCGTCCTCCACGCGAGCCTCCAGGCGGGCAACCAGTGGCCACAGTTCGGAAACTGCTTCCGCTGCATGACCGGACTGCCGAGCGATCTCGGCGAGCCGGACGGTGGATTCGCCGAACTGCAGCATGGCGCGGTGGTCTGTGTCGGCCACGTCCGTGACGCCAAGGATGTGCGGTGGCAGCCGCAGGCACTCACAGACGCGGCGACGGGACCCGACGTCGTCGAGGTTGCGCTTTCCGAGTTCAAGCGCGGAGATGTAGGTCTTGTCGTATCCGAGGAGTTCGCCGAGTTCGGTCTGGTTCAGCCCGTGCACACGGCGGTAGAAGCGCAAGATGCCCGCGAGGTCTCCTGCTCCCAGGATGACTTCGGCTTGCGGCGTCGCCCAGTGCCACTGCGCATGGCGTGCCGACGGCCGAACAGCAGGGCGGTATTCATTTTGGTTCTCCGGAGCCTTCCGCTCGGCCATGGCCAGCTACATCCGCTCGTAGTCGTCCAGGTCTGCAGCCTTCCGGCCGTACCAAGTGGCCACTGCCTGCTTGTAACCGTCCGGCATGTGCAAGGCCGGCACTTGATCCGCGGTGAACATGCCGAGCTGTTTGTGTTCGTGGCTGACGACGGGGGCTCGGTCGGGAGTGAGGACAGTGCAGCCGTAGGTGACGATCAGGACCTTGCGGCGGGGAACCGGCTCGTAGATCCAGACACCACAATCGATCAGGGGCCCGGCCTTCACTTCCCAGCCGGTCTCCTCCAGGATCTCCCGCTCCAGAGCCCCTTCGGGGCTGTCATCGGTCGGTACGGCCCCGTCCGGGCTCCCCACCTCCAGGCGCCCTCCGGGCAGCTCCCACTCGTCGCGTTCGTTCTTCAGCAGGAGCACCCGGTTGTGTGCGTCGAGGGCGACGCCCTTCACGGAAACCGGCCAAAGGGGCGGCGTATAGGTCATCACGGTCCTCGTCCTGCGCTGTGCGGTCCCGGTCTCCGGAACGTAGCACGTGGCAGGCAACCTCCCGCCCGACTGGGCGAATTGACCGAGTCGACAATCTGTCGCTTTACCGGCCCCGCTTCGGCTTCGCACCCTGACCGCACCGACCTCATTCAAAGGAGCACGGCGATGCGCGATGCCCTCACTCGCCCGGCGACGCTCTTCGCGTCCCACTACATCGACATTCGCGCACCGCACGCTGCCAGTTCAGTCGCCGCCCAGTTGCAGGACACCGGCCTGGTGACCATCGACGGGCTCACGTCCCGCGCCGCACTCTTGGGCTTCGCCACCGGGTTGATGCGCATCACGCCACACCCCCACGGCGACCCGGACGGGCTGACCGCCATTCACGACACCGGTGTCCACGCCCACCGCGCGGGCTTCGCCGGGCTCGGGCACGGTGACTTGGAAGCGCACACCGAGCGTTCTGGTGTCCCTAACCCGCCTCGTCTCATGCTCCTCGTCTGCCTGCGCCCCGCTGCCGAAGGCGGGGATGTTCTGTTGGCCGACGGGCACGACGTCCTCGCTAGCCTGTCCGCCGACAGCCGCGAAGCACCCGTCATGCTCTCCAAGCCCAGAACCGCGTACTTCGGTGCCGGCGCAGGGCACCCCGCCCAGGTCTTCACGGTCCACGCCGACGGCCGGGTGTCGGTTCGTCTGCGGCAGGACGGCCTGGCCAGATGGAGTCCGGTCGTCCACTCGTATCTACCCTCCCTCCGCCGGGCGGTCGCGGGCTGCCAACGCCGACTCCGCCTCCAAACGGGCCAGGGATACCTCGTGGACAACCATCGCTGGCTGCACGCCCGTACCCGCTTCTCCGGCAATCGCCTGTGCCTCAGGGCCCTCGGAGAACCGCGCACCCCCATGCCAGAGGGCTTCGCACCGGACTCCGTCGGCATCTGCCTTCCCAAGACCAACGACACCGTCTGATGTCCTCCTCACCGACGCGCTACTGCTCTTTCCCGCAGTCCACGTCTGAGCGCGTCGGTGCCCCGGACATGCCCCAGGGTCGCAGCTCCTTCTAGCCGCCCCTCCCCCACTGACGAGGTTCCCTATGCCTGACAGTGCGTTCCCCCTACGACCGGTCCCAGCCGGCCACCGCAGACGCCGGCCTCCACGGATCGACGCGCTTACCCTGCATCATGTCCGCCGCGCCGTGGCACTGCCCCTGCTGCTGCTTGCCGCGCTGCTGGGAGCCGCCTTCACCGTCTGGTCGATGTCCGGTATGGGTTCCGGCTGGCTCCTTCTCGGCCTCGCCGGGCTGGCCGGAATCGCGCTGGTAGCGGACCGTGGAGCGCGAACGGCCGCAGGAGCCGTGCAGGCAGTCGTGGAGGAAGCCCGGGCAGCCACGCTGACAGCGGTCACCGGGGCAGCGGCGGCCATCGAGAAGTCGGTGCAGTGGTCTGCGGACGAGCTCTGCCGCGGGGGACGCCCGGCACTGCCGGACACGCAGACGCCGCAGCCGGCCAGTCCGAACGCCGAGATCAACAGGGCGTTGAGTGCACTCCAGGTGCAGGCCGTCGCGTCGCTGATACGCGTGCACGACGAGTCTCAGTCCGTCGTCCTTTTGGAAGTGCTGCGCCGTCTGGCCATGCGCGAGCACGCGCTGGTCGGGAAGGCACTTCAGGCACTGAGCCAGCTGGAGATGCTGACCGACGACCCCGAGCTACTGGCCAAGATCTTCGAGATCGATCACCTTGTCACCCGGATGCGTCGCCAAGTCGAGAGCACTGCGGTGCTTGGCGGCCAGTCCCTGCGCAGCGTGCGCCGGCCGGTTCCGGTCACGACCGCGCTGCGTGGCGCGATCTCTGAAGTCGTGCAGTATCCGCGTGTGGCCGTCGTGGCCGGGTCGGTGGGCGCCGAGCTGGGTCTCCCCGGCCATGTGGGTCCGGACCTGACGCACCTGCTGGCCGAGCTGATCGAGAACGCCTGTGAGTGTTCCGACCCGGCGACGAAGGTGATGGTGCGGGCGCAGCGGGTGGCGAACGGGCTGGCGATCGAGGTCGAGGACCGGGCCATCCCCATGCATCCGCAGACGCGGGCACAGATGAACCGGCTCCTCAAAGCCCCCGACGAGGTCGACGTCAGCGGGCAGGTCCGAGCCGGCCAGCTCGGCTTGCTGGTCGCCGCGAAGATCGCCCAGTCGCACGGGCTGTCCGTTCTCCTGGAAGAGAACGTGACTGGAGGCACCACCGCCCTGGTCGTCATTCCGGCACGGCTCCTGGTAGCGATTCCCTCGGTCGACGACGCGGGCGCGCTGCCCAAGGAAGCCCGCCCTTCAGCATCGGCGCCGCGGCAGGTTGCCGCGCCTCCCACTACCCCGACGGCAGGCCAGGTCACGCACTCCGGCACCGCAAGGTCGGCGGGAGCCGCAGAGGCAGGTCACTCTGCTGATGCGCCTGCTCTTCCCACGCGTAGACGTCAGGCCGGCTCGTTCCGTCCACCGCGCGAGCGGGAGCAGGCCCCCGTCACTGGGGCGACGCCAGGGCTTGCAGCCGCCTTCCGTAACGGCATCCAGGCTGGCGGGAGAGCCGGTTCTTCCCCCGCTTCGGCTGAGCAGCCCAGGCCCTGAGCCTCGCCCTTCCTTCCTGTTCCCGGTGGCCCGCGATATCCACTGGCCCTTTCCCCCTTCTGGAGCGATCCCCATGAGCACCCACCCCAAGATGAACAGCGTGACCGGCGACGCGCCCGCATCCGAGACGACTGCGAGCGGACAGCGGGACAACATGGCCTGGCTGCTGCGTCAGTTCGCCTCCGAAACGCCGGGCATCACGCACGCTGTCTTGCTGTCGCGCGACGGACTGCGCCTGGTGGACAGTGACGTCGACAAGGACTGGGCTGACGAACTGTCGGCCGCCCTCAGCGGAGTTGCCTCCCTCGCGGCGAACATCACCGGCCCCACCCACAAGAAGAGGCCGGCCCGGCAGGTCATCATCGAGCGAGACGACTGCCTGGTCTTCGTCCAGAGCGCCGGACGCAGCGCGGCCTTCGACAACCACCCCGGCAACGAACGCGGTGAGGTGGACACGATCCTCGCTGTCATCGCCACCACGGACGCCGACGCGGGCACCGTCGGGTACGAGATGGGCCGCCTCGTCCAGAAATTCGCCCCCTACATGCTGATCCCCGTTCGCGTCGGCATGGGCGGAGAGGTCCGGTGAGCACACACGGCCGTGCGGCCGACGAGTCGACGTTCGTGCGGACCTACACCTTGACGCGCGGGCGCACCAAGCCGCGGCACCTGCTCGCTCTGGACACCGTGCTGGACACCGGGCCGGGTCGCCCCGGTCCGGCGCAGACCGAGGAATGCAAGGAGATCCTCGCCCTGTGTCGAGAGCACCGGCGTTCGGTGACCGAGCTGGCGGGCCGACTCCGTCGCCCCGTCACCGCCGTCAAGATCCTCATCTCGGACCTCCTGGACGCCGACGCCCTGGTCGTCCCCGTCACCTCCCCCTACGCCGCATCCGACCCGGACGCGGATGACGGCCCAACCCCACAACTGCTGGCGGCCCTCTCAGCGGGCCTGAAGAGGAAGTGGCCCGATGCCATCGCCTACCCCCAGGCAGGATGACCTGGCCGTGGTACTGCGGACGCCGCCGCGCCCGCAGGCCGGTGCACCGACCGTGTTGAAGATATTGATCGCCGGGGGCTTCGGTGCGGGCAAGACGACCGCCGTGGGTGCTGTCAGCGAGATCGCGCCGCTGAGCACGGAGGAGTACCTGACCGAGGCGAGCGCGGACGTGGACAGCTTGGCGGGCATCGAGGCGAAGAAGACCACCACGGTCGCCTTCGACTTCGGCCGGCTCAGCCTGCCCGACGCGCCCGTGCCCCTGGAGCTGTTTCTGTTCGGCACGCCCGGCCAGGACCGGTTCGTCGACCTCTGGAACGACCTCTCCCGGGGAGCTGTCGGCGCGGTCGTCCTGGTCGACACCCGCCGTCTGGAAAGCAGCTTCACTCCCGTCAGCTTCTGCGAAGACATCGGCCTGCCCTTCATCGTTGCCATCAACCAGTTCGACGGTGCACACCGTTACCTGCCCGAACAGGTCCGTACCGCCCTCCAACTTGCCACCTCGGTACCGGTGGTCACCTGTGACGCCCGCGACCCGAACCACGTCGCAGGCGTCCTGCTGACCCTCGTCGACCACGCCGTGAAGAACGTATCCGCGAGCCACGTTCGCCACGCGCCCCCTACCACTCTCCAGGACGCCTGATGTCACAGCACCCCAGCGACCCCTACCTCGCACCGTCGACCACCCCACCCGCGCTGCCCTTGCCGCGCCGCAACCTGCCGGACGCCGCCCGTGGGCCGTCCGCCCCGGCCAGCGCCGCCGGCACCGGACTGGAGGCCCAGCAGGCGACCGAGCTGGCGCAGCGGTACGAGCTGCTGGAACGCCTGGGCGTTTCCACCGTGGCGAGCGAAGACTTCGACAAGCTGGCCCGCGACATGGCCACACAGGCCGGCTTCCTGTACGGGTTCGTCAATCTCTTCCTTGAGGAGCAGACCTTCGTCGGGCTGCATCAGCCGCCCGCGGACAGCGGGTACGTCATCGTCGGCCGCACCATGAGCCGCGACCACGGCTGGTGTCCGGAGGTCATGGCCCGCAAGAAGGCCCTCCCGCTGCACGACGTGCACGCCAGCCCGCGCTTCAGCGGCAACGACGTGGTCGACGCGGTCGGGATCCGCTCCTACTTCGGCGCACCGCTCATCCACGACAGCGGCACCGTGTTGGGCACGGTGTGCGTCATCGACCCCGAGAAGCGGCCCCTGAGCGAGGCCCGACGGCTCAGAGACATCGTCATCAACGCCGGCGCCCAGGTGATGGACCACATCGCCCACGCGCCCGTCCACTAGGCCGTTCCACCACCCCCACCCGGGAGCCGCAGGCGATCACCGGCCGCTCCACTGTGCGACCTTCCCCCAGGGAGAGGGAGACGACCATGCCCGCCACACCCACCGCTCCGCCACCGGCGCTGCGTCCCTACCTCACCGCCCGCCACGAACTGCTGTGGGACGAGGCGGACGCCTTCGCGGAAGAGCACATCGCGCCGCGTGCTGCACGTATGGAGGCCGCTCCGGGCAGGGTGGAGCGCAAAGTCGCCGATCTCATGGCCGCACGCGGCTGGTTCGCCGTCACCGTCCCGGCCGCCTTCGGCGGTCTTGGCGCCGGCCATGTGGCCAAGACGGTCCTGGTCCACCGCGTCGCCTGCATGTCGGCGGCTGCCGCGGCCATCCTGCAGGCCACCCTGATCCCCGTCGGCGGGTTGTTGCACTTCGCCACTTATGAACAGAAGGGCCGCTGGCTGCCGCAGGTGGCGGACGGTTCACTTCTTTTGTCGATCTCCGTGACCGAACCGCGGGCTGGCGGACACATCGGCGGCATCGAAACCATCGCCGAACGCGCCGGCAACCAATGGGTGATCACCGGCAGTAAGGTCCACATCGGCAACAGCCATCTCGCGGGAGCCCACCTCGTCGTCGCCCGAACCGCCGAGGCGGGCGTAATTACTTCCCAGGCGCTGACCGCGTTCATGGTCGAATCCGACCGACCCGGGCTCTCGGTTTCCGACCACCGTCCCGGCCTCGGCCTGCACGGCTTCTCCGCCGGCCGCCTCGACCTCGACCACGTCCGCGTCCCCGAGGACAACGTGGTCGGAGAGATCGGCCAGGGGCTGAGCGTGGCCCAGAGCAGCAGCATCCTGTACGGCCGTCCCAACCTGGCAGCGCTCAGCCTTGGGATCCACGAGGCGGTCGTGGCCACCACGACTGCCCGCCTCAAGGCGCGCGCCCGCTACCGGGGCGCCCTGTCCGATCTGCCGGTCCTGCGGGACCGCATCGGTGACATGGAGGCCCGCCTGCGCGCCGGACGAATCCTGGCCTACCAGTCCGTGCACCTCCTCGACCAGGGCCTGCCCTGCGACGCCGACCTGATCAACGCCAAGTATCTCGGCCACCAGTGGGCCATGAAGTCCACCCAGGACGCCATGGAACTACACGGCGCCCACGCCCTCGACCGCGACTACGTCCTCCAGCGCCTGTGGCGCGACATCCAGCACACTTATCCACCGGCCGGAACCGGCGAAGTCCAGCGCATACGCCTCGCCGACGCCGCCTTCGACGAGGACCACATCCAGTGGTCCGAACGCCTCGCCGCCGAAACGGCCTGGGCACGCCCCGACCCCACCGCCGCATGAGCCCCCGTGCGCGGCACCCCGTAAATCCAAACCGCCACGCACGGGCCCATGTCGTCGGCCCCCGTCCCCCGCGGGGGCCGGCGGCACCCCTTCCGGTGACCGTCCACCCAGCCGAGAAAGAGACACACGTGACCCCGCCCGTGACGACCAGCGCACCGATCACACCCCTGACGCCGACCCTGCAGCGCGTCGCCCAGCACCTCGCAGACGACCTCACCCCCCGAGAAATCGCCACTAAGACAGGGCTGTCGGCCGTTACCGTCCGCCAGTACGTCCGCGACATCCGGGAGAGCCTCCACTGCCCGCCCCGCTGCAAGCCCCCGGTGATCGTGCACCGCCTGTTCGCCGCCCAGCAGGTCGCCCCACCCACAACGGACAGGCCAACGCCCAAGCTCAGCCCGGAGCAGCAGCTGCTGCTGCAGGCCGTCGCCGAGCACAGCAACCCCCACGACATCGCCGTCGCCGCCAAGATCGCCCCCGCCGACGTCCGAGCGGCACACGACGAACTGCTCGACAAGACCGGGGCGGCCAACACCACCCAGCTCGTCGTCCTTGCCCACGCGTGGGGCCTGCTGGGCACCAAGCCAGCCACCACGACGGGAAGCGGAGCGAGCCAGTGAACGCGTCACCCGTTTCGGTTGCCACCAAGCCCTCCCACGCCTCCCTGCACCGGCGCTCGACAGCGTTACCGGCCGTGTACGAGATGCGGACACTGTGCACCGACGCCGAACGAGACGAGGCAGCCGCACTCGTCCAGGACCGTCAACGCTGGCTCACCATGCGCAGTCTCCCGGTGCCCGCCCAAGCCGACATCCCGGCCATCTTCCGCAACCCGCAGACGAGGCCGGCCGGCCTGTTCGAGGACGGGAAGCTGCTGGCCTGCGTGATCCCCGAGCGCGACCCCGGCCTTCGATGGGGCCAAGGCCCGTGCCTCTACCTGGGCTACATCCACACCCTGCCCGACCAGCCCGACGACATCACCCGGCTGATCACCCTCTGGGCATCCGACTTCGCCGCCCGACTCGACCTCCGGCTCGTACGGACCGAGACCCTGGCCCGCCACGCCATCGACGCCGAGCCCGTCGCCGCCCTTCTGCATCGGCTCACCGGCATGGGCTGGGATGTACAGGGTTCCGGCCCAGGACGAGAAGGCGACCGAGTCGCCCGTCTGGAACTCGCCGCAGAATCCCGGCCCGGGCTGAGCGCGCTGATCGGCTGCCGCGTCCACGAGCCGCAGGCTGCCCCGAGTGATCGGGGCAGCGCATGACGACCGCCGGACCCCACCGGCCCGACCTCGCCCGCGAGCTGATCGCCCGCGCGCAGGCGTCCGCCGCGTGCCGGGCCCAACGAGTGCGCAACCAGCTCGATGCCGTCCAACTCGGCCAGGGCCGTCACGCTGATCACGCGAACACCAAGGTGCTGCGCCGCATCCTGAGCGAACACGACTGGCCCGGCCACCTCCTCGTGGGCCCCACTGCCGCCCGCGCCGCTTGGAGCATCGCCCTGCACAGCGACTACGAGCCCGACTTCCAGCGCGCCGCCACGACTTTGCTGCAGCGTGCGGTTCAGGCCGGCGACGCGCTCATCCAGCACTGGGCACACCTGCACGACCGCGCCCTCGTCAACAACGGGCACGCCCAGGAGTACGGAACCCAACTCCTCCTCCGAGCCGACGGCATCGAACTATGCCCGCTGCGCGACCCGGAATCGCTGGACGAGCGGCGGGCCAGCGTAGGGCTGCCACCCGTCGCCGTCGCACTGAAAACGGTGCATCGCCGATACACCCCGGATCACCGTGCCGAGAACGCCCTGACCGTCGCGTCTCCGGAGGCCGCGTGAGCGGAGCCGCTACATCTCCACCAGCCAGACACCTGTCCACGACCTCGCCCTACGAAAGGACCATTCACGCTATGAAGCTCACCACTGCCGTCCTAGCCGCCGGTGCTGCCCTCTCCCTCACCACCGCCGTGTTCGGAATGGCCCGGCTCAGGCAGAACGCACGACACCAGGTTGAGCACAACGAGGCGGTCCTCGCCCGGAACCAGCTCGACTGGCTGGCGCAGATGTCCACCAACGCCGACCTCGCCAAACTCTGGGCACCCGAGGACATGGATGTCGAGGAGTACATGCAGCTGCTGCATGCCAACCAGCAGATCTGCACCCTCAGCCTGCGTGACCGCCTCGGCTTCGTCCGTAACGGTCAACTGCCGTTCTATGCCTCGACGCTGATGGAAAGCGACGTCTGCCGACGGTACTGGAACCGTTTCGGCGATCTCCGCGCTCAGGAGGCCGAGGGCGACGAGCGGGCCGAGCACTTCACCCGCGTGCTGGACCAGGCCGCGAAGAACCACCCGCAGGCGCAGCCCGCAGGAGCCTGACGACACCACACACCGACCCCCAGACGCGCGACCGCTGAGGCGACTTCGGCAGCGACCGCCGTCTGGTAGCAGACCCCGGGGCCCGACCGGACCTCGGCATCCCGCACCATCCACCACTCCTAGGAGGCACGCATGACCGCCATTCAGGCCGAGAGGCCGACCGCTCCCGCACAGGCGGACCCCGCGAAGACCGACGACGACCCGTTCGGGCTCGACATCTCCTTCATCGAGGGCACGCCGGCGACCGAGACGGTCCTGATGTGCAGCACGGGCGACACCTGCGGCAGCTCCTGCCCCAGCGCCTGCACCACCTCGTAAGCCGGACCATCCCGGCAGCGCGGGCCGGACGGGGCTCTCCCCGTCCGGCCCGCCCCGCCCGCCGCGCAGAAGATGAGGAGAGCCCTGATGACACGTCAACGGCCCAGCCTGTACGAGGGCGCGGGACAGGCCATGCTGCGCGCCGCGGTACACACGGCCGAGCCCGCCATGCCGCCCTGGCCGGCGACCACGGCGGCCGTGGAAGAGTGGCGCGCGTGGCTGAACACTGTGTGGTCCGACAGCGACTTCCGCCGGACCGTGTCGCAGGCGAGCCCTCACCTGGCGGACCAAGTGCAGGCCATCGTCAACGGCCGCACGCCGAAGGTGCGCCGGATGCGCCGGGCGGCGCTGGCCACCGCCCGCTACGCGATCCGCTACGCCCGCCGCTCCACCCCCTTCGGCCTGTTCGCCGGCGTCGCCCCGCTCGGCTTCGACCAGACCACGTTTGTCCGCATCGGCGACGAGCACCAGGCTGTGACGCGCCCTGAGCCGGTCGGGCTCGAGGAGATGCTCAGCGCCTGGGAGAGCGACACCGCCCGCATGGCCGACGCCGAGGTTTGCGTCAACACCCTGATCCGACAGCGTGACAAGCACATCGACGTGCCCTCCGAGGGCGACTCCCAGTTCCGCCTCGCCCTCAGCCCCGCACTGCGTCTCGTCCTCGACCTGGCCCGATCGCCGATCGGGTACCGCCAGTTGTCCGACAAGCTGGCTGCGGAGTTCCCCGACGTGAGCTGCACGGCGCGCGACCGGCTTCTCGGTGAACTGCTGCGGGTGCGGCTGCTGCGCTCCTCGCTGCGCGCACCCGCCACCGTTGCCGACCCCACCGACGTCTTACCGCCCGCGGCGCGCACTCAGGCAGCCGGCCTGCGGAATGCTTGCGACCTGCGGCTGGACGCCGACGTGCGGCTGCCCGAGCAGGTGCTGACCGAAGTGGAGACCGCGGCGACCATCCTGGCCCGCCTGGTCACCCATCCGACCGGAACACCGACCTGGCGGCGGTGGATCGAGCAGTTCTCCGAGCGCTACGGCGAGAACACCACGGTGCCGGTCGACGTGGCCACGGATCACGACCGGGGCCTGGGCTTCCCTGCAGGGTTCGTCACGGCGAGCGAACCGCCCCGGCCGATGTCCCGGCGTGACCGCCTACTGCTGGAGCTGGCCGGCACCGCCGCCGCCGAAGGCAACCGCACCGTCGCGGTGACCGGAGCGATGATCGAGGAACTGGAAGCAGCGGCCGGCGACAAACCTCACGACCTGGCGCCCCACCTCGAACTGGCCGCACAGGTCCACGCCACCTCTGCTCCGGCCCTGGACCGGGGCGACTTCCGGCTGCGCGTGCTGACCGTCTCCCGCTCGGCCGGATCGATGACCGGCCGGTTCTGGCACCTGTTCCCCGGCACCGAGGCGGCGTACACGAACCTGCCCACCGTCGATCCGAAGGCGGAACTCGCGCAGCTCTCCTTCCACGCCGGAGGGGTGCCGGCCGACCTGCTCACCCGCGCGCCACGGGCGCTGCCCCGGATCGTCAGTGTCGGCGAATTCCGCCGCCCCGCCCCGCACGTCCTCTTCCCCCGCGACCTCGCGGTCACCGTCGCCGACGGCCGCCCCAAGCTGGTGGAGTCCGCGACAGGCAAGCCGCTGGAGCTGCTGGCCCCCACCGCCATCAACTTCCTGTGGAACAACTACACCCCGCCGATGGCCCGCTTCCTCGGCGAGATCAGCCGGGCCGCGTCCCCGCAGGTGACCTGGTTCGACTGGGGCGCCGCCTGGACCCTGCCCTTCACACCGGCCCTCACCTACCGGCGCACCATCCTCACCGCCGCACGTTGGAAGATCCGCAGCCGCACGCTGCCCGCCCGCACCGCCACGCTCCAGCAGTGGGCAGACCAACTCCACGCCTGGCGTGCCCGGTTCGGCGTGCCGGAGCGGGTCCTGCTCGCCGAGGACGACCAGCAGCTGCCCCTCGACCTCACCCGCGACGTCGACCTGGACCTTCTGCGCGCGCACTTGGACGCCAGCCCCTTCGGCATCGCCACCCTGCACGACGCGCCCCCGCTGGACGCCGACGGGTGGATCGGCGGCCGGGCCCACAGCATCGTCGTCCCCCTGGCCAGGCGCTCATGACCACGACGACCGTGCCCCGCATGCAGGACCTGTCCGAGGGCACCCTGGGGATGGCCCTGCTCGACATCGAGCGCCGTGACCTGTCCACCGCCCGCCGCCACCTCGCCCAGGCCACCGTCCGAGGGGTGAGCACCGGCAGCAACGCCAGCCTCTTCCACGGCGCACCCGCCCTGGAGTTCGTCCTGGCCCGCGCCCACGGGGCCAGCGACGACGTCCGTGCGGCCGTCGACCGCGTCGTGGACGCCCGGCTCGCCGCCGCCCACCGCCGTCAGGCGGCCGGCACGCTGCCCCACCTCGCCGAATGGGACCTCATCCGCGGCCTGACCGGACTCGCCGCACTGCTGCTGTCCCGCCGCCCCATCGCGCCCCGGCTGCCCGACGTGCTCGCCTGCCTCGTCGCGCTCGCCCACCCCGCCCGTGGTGAAGGCCGAACCCTGCCTGGGTGGTGGTCGCCGGTCGGCCCCGACGGGAAGACGATGGCCGGCGGCCACGGCAACAACGGCATGGCCCACGGCATCGCCGGGCCTCTGGCTGTGCTCTCCCTCGCCCTCCGCGCCGGAGTCAGCGTCCCCGGGCAAGAGGAGGCCGTCAGCACATTCGCCACCTGGCTCGACCGGCACGGCGCCCACTACTGGGCCACCGCAGCACACCTGGAGGCCGACCAGCCGCCCGCAGCGGAACCGGTCCGCCAGTCCTGGTGCTATGGCCAGCCCGGCATCGCCCGCGCCCAGCAGCTCGCCGCGCTCGCCCTCGGCGACCCAGCCCGGCGCCAAACGGCCGAGGACACCGTCGAGACCATCCTGACCGACCCGCTGCGGCTCGCCCGCATCACCGACTCGACCCTCTGCCACGGCTGGGCCGGCCTGCTGACCCTCACCCGCGCGGTCGCCGCCGACAGCCCCGCACCCGCACGCTTCACCCCGATCATCCAGGACCTGCACCGACGGCTGACCGCCGACTGGGAGCGCCTGCCCAAACCCGGATTCATGGAAGGCCGCGCCGGAGCCCAACTCGCCCTGTACACCACCGACACCACCGGCTGGACCCGCGTCCTCCTGCTCACCTGACCCCACCCCGCCGCCTCGCAAGGAGTTCCCTCCCATGACCTTCGACGACGAGAAGCTACTGATCCCCCCGGACATGTCCTGGTGGCACGCCTCCGTGGCTTTCCCCGACCCGCACACGGACGCCGCCCGGGCCCTGGCGACCGCGCTGTCCGGGCGCCGCTTCCACTTCCTGCGCAAGGACGCCGGCGTGCGTCTGCGCACCGAACAGCCCGCCAGCGACTTGCTGGACCAGCTCGTCGCCGACCGCGTGATCACCGGCTGGACGGGCGGGATCTACGAGCCGGAGACCCATGCCTTCGGCGGCCCCGAGGGCATGGAGGTCGCGCACGACGTGTTCTGCGCCGACAGCCCGGCCGCGCTCGCCGAGACTGGCACCCCCGGCGCCCGCGAGCGCAGCGTGATGCTGCTGTCCGCCATGATCCTTGAGGCCGGGCTGGACCCCTTCGAAGCCGGAGACGTGTACGCCCGGTGGGCCGCCCTGCGGCCCACCGTTACCCCGCCCCAGGGGCACGCGCTGGAGAAAGCCGTCTCCGCGATGCGGCGGCTGATGAACGCGGACGCCGCCCTGCGCCCCGACGCGGAAGCGGGGTGGGGCGAGCGCGTCGCCGCGTTCGAGGACGCCGGCCGACGCCTGCGCCGACTCGCCGCCGACGGTCGACTGATACGCGGAATCCGGGGCGTCATCGCCCATCACGCGATCTTCGCCTTCAATCGCGCAGGCGTACCTGCCGACGCGCAGGCCGCCACCGCGTGGCTCGGCCGTCACGTCGCCTTCTCCACCGGAGAAGGAGCTGACGTGTCTACCCGCAAGTCCGCCTCCGCGGACCCTAGCCTCCCTCGGATGGAGACCACCGTGACACCCGTAACCAACCCCAACCAGCTGCGCGAAGCCCTCGCCCAGCGGCTCGTCGACAGCGGCCACCTGAGCAGCCAGGCGGCCATCGACGCCTTCCGCAGCACCGACCGGCACGCCTTCCTGCCCGGCGTCGACCTGGAGAGCGCGTACAAGGAGGACGCGGTCCCGATCAAGCACGACGAGCACGGGGAGATGATCTCCTGCATCTCCGCGCCGTCCATCGTCGCCACCCAGATCGAACAGCTCGGCGCCCAGCCCGGTCACAAAGTCCTGGAAGCCGGAGCCGCCACCGGCTACAACGCCGCCCTCCTCGGCAAGATCGTCTCCCCCAGCGGGCAGGTGTGGACCCTCGACGTCGACCAGGACCTCGTCGCCGGCGCGAGCAAGCACCTCGCCGAGGCTGGCGTCGACAACGCCACCGCGGTGATGGCTGACGGCGCGGCCGGGCTGCCCGAGCACGCCCCCTACGACCGGATCATCTTCACCGTCGGTGCCGGCGACGTCCCCGTGAAGATCCTTGACCAGCTCGCCCCCGGCGGGCGCCTGGTCCTGCCGATGCGCATCCGCGGCAGCATCTCCCGCTCCTTCGCCTTCGAACGCGACGGCGACACGTGGAAGACCGTCTCCTGTGAGATGGCCACCTTCATCCCGCTGCGCAAGGGCGTGTGCGACGACGTGTACGCCCTCGTTCCGATGGCTGGCGAGGGCAACGTGCGCCTGGAGACGTTCAGCGAGCAGGACGTCGACCGCGAGGCCCTGCGCTCCGTCCTCGACGAGCAGCAGACCAAGATCTACACCGGGGTGAAGTTCCGGCAGGGATCGGCGTGGGAGTGGCTGTACCTGTATCTGGCCTGCGTGCTGCCCAACGGCCTGTCCCGGCTGCCGGGGCAGCGCCCCGGGTTCACCCCGCACTTCGGGTGGGGCTCCATGGCAGCCCTCGACGGCGGATCGCTGGCGTACCTGACCATTCGCGAGGGCGAGGACGAGCAGGGCCGGTACTGGGAGGTCGGCGTGATCGGCCACGGCGGGGGTGGCGCCGGCCTCGCCGAGCGCGTCGTGAGCGAGATCCGTGCCTGGGACGCGACCGGCGGCAACGACGCCCCCGAGCCGGGCTTCCGGATGGCCGTCGCGGACTCGCGTGACCGGCTGACGGCAGACGACGACCGCTTCGTCGTCGACAAGCCCTACAGCCGACTGGTCGTCGACTGGGCGCGCAAGGGCTGAGCCGGTGATCCCCGCGATAGCCAGCCACATCCCCCTGGTCCGCCGCACCAAGGCGCCCGCGCTCCCCTTGGAAGAGCGCATCAACCACCTCACCGGGCTGACCGTCGCGCCCGCAGGTGCGGGCCACCACGACCTGGTGGCCCGCGCCTGCGGGGTCCTCAACTACGCCGCGCTGATCGCCTCCGACGTCGGCCTGCCCGACCTGGCCGAGGATCTGTGCTGGCGCCAGCACCAGGTCTTCGCCAACGCCGGACGCCTCAGCGGACGGGTCGCGGTCATGTCGCTGATGCCGCTCGTCAACCTCGCCCGGCTCCTGACCCGAGCCGGCCAAGGCGTAACTGCCTACAGCTTGTTGGTCTGCCTCAACGACGCTGCCCGGCACCGGAACAAGACCGACATCGACGGCCGCACCGTCGACCTGTCTGCTCTGACCGGCACGGACGAGGACCAGCGCACGGTGTGCCAGGAGCTGTACGTCACCCTGCTCGTGGACGGCGCCCGCGCCCTCGCCCTGATCGGGCGGTGGACCGACGCGGCCGACGCCATGGCCCAGCATCGCGGCATTGGCAACCGGCTCCTCGACGGCCGTCAGATCAAGATCATGGCCCTGATGGAGCAGGGCCTGGACCAGCAGGCCCGCGACCTGATCGACACCACCCAGCCCACGGAGCATTGGGAGAGAGCCATCGCCCTCCTCCTGCACGCCCACTGCCGTCCCGCAGACGCCCCCGTCCCTGAACCCGACCTCGACCGCACCCTTGATGCAGCCGTCCAGCTTCTTGCCCACCCCGATCCGCCGGCCGCCGCCTTCCAGACCCGGACGGGCCTGTCAGCCCTGGAACTGGACCGCACCGGACGACATGCCGCCCGCGTACTCGACTCCCTCGTCAGCGTTGCCCGACTCGACGCCTACGCCGCACGAGACGCACTGCACCACCCCGTCGCCGCGGCCGCCCTGGACGACCGGGCGACAGACGCGCTGAACGCGGTGATCGCCGCGGCCGGACTGGGATCCGGCGTCCTGTCCGCCCACCACCATGAAGCTCTGACGGGCGCGGTCGGCCACGCCGAGACAGAGCTGGAAAGGCTGCTACAGGCCGAACCAGATCCCGGCTAGGAGAGGGCGACCGGGATGGGCCCGCCGTGCTGCCCACGCTGTTTGGCGGTGTCGGCGTTTCGGCCATTTCCTGCCCGCGGCCGCTCCAAGCCAGACCAGGGATCCCGCGCCCGCGGGGTTCCCTGACGCAGGAAATAGCAGGCTCCCCAGCACGACCGAATGACGTGTGTTCGATATCGCAGCCGTGTCGTTAGACCTCACGACTCTGCCGCAGCGACCGTCCCAGGGGGAACGATGACCTCGGCCATTACGCAGGACCAGCCGCCGCAACCGCCAAAGGGGACCGCGCCGGACGAACGAAGCGCAGGAGGCCGGTGTTCAAGAGGAGGAAGTGGACTGGCCGATCGTTCCCAGCAGCGCTGGGAGCCGCAGCGCCGGATGAACGGCGGTGCCTCCTGATCACCCCTCGCCGGTCCGCTGCACCAGATCATGCTCGCCGCCTACCGTGCCCGGCTCGGGAACACCGCCACCGCTCATCTCGCCGACGGCCGACACATCCTCGACGTCCCGGCGCTGGACCGCCACGACGTCCACGTCCGCTACTGGCCTCTGTGGGACAGCCCTCTCAACCGCGGCCCCGTCCCCGGGCCGCTCCCCGTGCAGCAAGCCTGGGCTTGGTGCTTCATCCCCGACGGCCGGGTCGTCCTCGTGGCCGGCCCCGGCCCGCGGGGCGCGCTGCCGATGCTGCCCGGCGGCACCGTGGAGAAGACCGACGCGACGCCCGAGGACACCCTGCACCGCGAAGCCGCCGAGGAAGCCCAGCTCACTCTGACCAATCCGGTGCGACTGGGCTGGGTGCTGGACGAGACCGGCGAGGTCTACGGCGGCGTGGGGCCCAACGCCCGGCTCCGCTTGGCCGCCCGGGTCACCGCCATCGGGCCGGCGGCCGTCAACCCCGCCACCGGCTACCCCTTCGCCCGCCTGCTCGCCACCCCGCCCAGGCAGCCGCCCTGCTGGGCTGGGGCCCGCCCGGCGCGCGGCAAGCCCAGCTCGCGGTGGACACGGCACGAGAGCAGTGGGACCTGCCCACCGCTCGCACCGCCGCCATCGAGGAGATCCCGGCGGAGGGGATGCGGCTGAGCTGACACGAACGCCCATCCCGCCTCGACTCCTCCCGCTCCACGCCCCTCTGAGGTAGCCCCATGCCGTTGTCGCACGATCACATCCGCACCACCGTCGAGACCTACCTCGCTCTCCACCCTCACGAACGCACACAGCTCGGCGGGCTCCTGGACGCCCTCGACCGTCCCACCGACATCGCCAGCCGCTCCACCTTCACCGGACACGTCACCTGCGGCGCGATCGTCGTCGACCCGCTCGGCCGCGTCCTGCACGTGCTGCACCTGGCGAGCGGGAAGGTCCTCGCCTCCGACGGACACACCGAGCCCGCCGACGAGTCCCTGGCAACAGCGGCACTGCGGGAGCTGCACGAGGAGACCGGGATCCCGCCCCGGGCCGTCACGCCGTGGCCCGGCTACGAGGCCGTGCCGTTCGACATCGACATCCACGACATCGACGCCCACCCGGGCAAAGGCGAACCCGGCCACCAGCACTTCGACCTCCGCTTCCTCTTCCGCCTGCACACCACGACCGAGGCGCCGGTGGTGCTGCAGGAAGAAGAGGTCGGCGGCATCGAGTGGCGGCCCGTGGACAGGGTGACCTCCCCCTCCCTGCGCGCGAAGCTGCTCAAGCTCACGCCGGAGACCGAACGGGATACGGCCAACGCCTCCGCCCTGATCTACAACGACCGCGGCGAGTACCTGCTTCACCTGCGTGACTACTTCCCCGGCCGGATCTGGGAGCCGGGCATGTGGTCCCTGCTGGGCGGCGGCCGAGAGCCCCAGGACGCCACCCTGGAACAGACCGTGCGGCGCGAACTGGCCGAGGAAGCCGGCCTCGACATCGCCGACCTGGCCCCGTTCGGCACCGAGTACGCATCCGATGACACCGGCGCGAGCGTGCCCATCGCCATCTACGCCGGCCGCTGGAACGGCGATCCCCGCGAACTCCGCCTGACGGAAGGGGTGATGCTGGCCTGGTTCGTCCCCGACGACCTTCACCGCCTGCGTATCGCAGACACCACGTGCGACCTCGTACGGCGCCACGCTGCCAGCCGCCCGGCCAACGCGTCCACTGCTTCGCAGAGCAGGCTCTCATCGAACGAGGAGTGCCGCCCAGCTTCGCCGCACGGCACGGTCCTCAACGTCGTCGGCGTCCACCTCTACCTGGAGCGGCCCGACGGGACGGTGCTGCTCGGGCTGCGCCACCCCGACTCCGAGTTCGCGCCGTCCACCTGGCACGTCCTGGCCGGTCACTGCGAGCAAGAGAGCGCCATCACCTGCCTGGTCAGGGAGGCGCGAGAGGAAGCCGGCCTGCACATCGAGCGCCAGGACGTCGAACTCGTCCACGTCGTCCACCACATCGACAAGGCCGGGGACCGGCCCCGCATGGGCCTGTTCTTCCGCTCCCGGGCCTGGAGCGGCGAGCCGGAACTGCGCGAGCCGGACAAGTGCACCCAGTGGAAGTTCTGGGATCCGGCCGCGCTCCCCGACGATCTCGTCCCCTACACCCGGGTGGCCATCGAGGGCATCCGCGCCGGCCGCCTCTACTCCGAAACGGGCTGGGCATGAGCACGGTCGCGCCCCCGCACCGGACCTCCCGCCCGAGGAAGTGCGACAGCTCGCCGAGCAGGCGGTCGGGCGCATCGTCACCTGGACGGACGCCTCATCCGTGATCTTCCCGATCTGGGAGGGATTGCCAGCCACCGGGAAAGGCATCGGAACCCCGGCCCGCGTACCCCGGGGTCGGTCAGTGAAGGATCTTGATCGAGCTGTGCCAGTTCAGCTGGAGGGGCTGCTGGATGGCGATGTGTAGGAATCCCATCGCCTCGAGCTCGCGAGCTCGTCGCAGGGGTCCAACGTCCAACGGTCGCATTGCGCCCGAGAGGACCAGGTCTGCGACCTTGTCCTTGGCGGCGGAGTCGTCGCCGGCGATCAGGACGTCGAGCGGGAAGTTATGCCCCTCTCCTGCCGTCAGCAAGCTGGCGAAGGTGGTGTTGAACGCTTTGACGACCTTCACCTCGGTGCCGACGATCCGCTGGATCTCCTCAGCCGCCGAGCTGTCCGGGGGTGTCACCCGCCCATCCATGGTCGAGACGTCAATGGGGTTGCAGATGTCCACCAGGACTTGCCCGGCCAGAGCGGCCCCAGCGGATCTCGCGATCTGCAGCGCCGCGTCGTACCACAGTGCGAGCACGGTGATATCGGCTGGCTCTACCGAAGCGGCCCAGTCGCTCTGGCTGTCCGGGAACCGCTGCTTGAGCTCTTCGGCCAGTGTCCGAGCAGGGTCTGGGTCGGGGTGGACTACGCACACCCCGTGGCCTCCGGCAAGGGCACGGGTGGCGATGGCGCGGCCCATGTTGCCGGGGCCCACGATGTTGATCTTCACTGCTGCTGCCTTCCGGTCTGACGGAACGTACGACGCCGTCGGGTCGTCGTCGGCCTGCCACTGGGGCAGGCCGCCTCGGAGCGAAGGGCGGCGTCAGGGTTCAGGACGCCGAGGGCGCGAATGCATCCCTATCCCGAGGTCCGGCGGCTGTGCGTGAGGGCCGGTCACTGTCACCTGGATGCCGGAACGAGCGGGCTGCTGACACTGCGGGGGGCTGTGGAACCCTTGGCTCCTCGGTCGGCACATCGACTCGCTCCTACGCCGCCGATTGCGCCTGCCCGCTTCGTCGGCGGATCGGCCCGAACACGCCCTCATCTTCATAGTGGCGGCAGTCGCCGGACGTCGCCGGGGGCGTTCGTCGGTAGCGGCTACTTGGCCACGCTGGGACGTGTACTGATACTGCGGGTCAGCGAGACCCTGGGGCAGGGTTCGGTCAGGCCGGCCGGCGTCGGATGCTGACCGCGCGCGCCGCCCTCTGGGTTCTGTTCGAGGCACAGCGATGCCGCGCCGCATTTCCGTCCGCGTCCGAGAGGTATTGGCGCCGTCAGCGGCTGGTGTCGGCGCTGCGGACCACCGCGACTGGGCAGTGTGCATGATGCAGCATGGCCTGGCTCACCGATCCGAGCAGTAGTCCGGCAAAGCCGCCGCGTCCGCGCGCACCGACCACCAGCAGCTGGGCCGTGCGGCTCGCCTCGATCAGTGTCTCCCGCGTCCCGCCGTGGACGAGCTCCCGCTTCACGCTCACGCCCGGGTACGACTCCTGGTAGCCGGCGAGCGCCTCGGACAGGAGACGTCCCTCTTGCGAGGCGAGCGCTTCCGGGGGATTCGCGTACGGCGACGCCTCGTCCTGCGGCGGCGGCATCGGTGCGTTCCAGGTGGTCCAGGCATGCAGTGCAATGAGGTCGACCCCGCGTAGTGCCGCCTCGTTAAAGGCGAAGTTCACCGCTCCGGCGCCGGCCGAGGAGCCGTCGACCCCCACCACGATCGGCCCTGTGCCCTCCCCTTGCTCATGGACGACCAGGACCGGGCACCGGCCATGAGCTGCCAGATGCACCGCCGTCGATCCCACCATGAGCCCGACGAAGCCCCCCATACCGCGCGACCCGACCACCACGAGTTCCGCGGCACGCGATTGCGCCTCCAGGACGGTCAGCGGTTCACCTGTCACCACAGCGCGGGAGATATCCACCTCCGGTGCCACCGTCCTGGCGCGCTCCTCTGCCTCGGTCAGCAGGCGTTCCACCATGTTGCGCAAGCCGCCCTCAGACGGGCCCAGTGGTGAGGGGCCCAGCGGCGCGTGAATGGCGGGCCAGATGAACGCATGCACCAGCCGCAATCGTGCACCGCGCCACCGCGCCTCCCGCGCCGCTGCCTCCACTGCGGCCAAGCCAGAGGCTGAGCCGTCCGTACCCGCCACAACCAGTCCGCTCATCACACCTCCCGTGTCCGCACCTTCCAGGCTCACTCCGACGACTTCCTGCTGTCAAAGGATCAAGAGGCCATCGCATGGGCTGTCCCGGCGGCTGCCTACCGATCATCGGTAGCAGTGGCTCAGCACGCGGCCGTCGAACAGTTCGGGTAGCACGTTGTGATCGAGGGGGGCCAGCTTCAGTTGGATCGAGTCGTCGGGTTTCGTCGGCTGGCGGCTCGGCCTAGGGGTGTGCTCCCGCAACGCTGCGCCCGTACTGCGTCAGCGCTTGGTCGCGGAAACAATGAGGGCATGGCTCCTTCGACGAGCGCGGGACTGCCGCCCTCCTGGCACGCTCTGTCTGCCCGTGAGGTGGCCGCCGGGCTCGATGTGGATCCTTCCTCGGGGCTGTCGTCGGCTGAGGCGGCCCGGCGGCTTGCGGAGTATGGACCGAACCGGCTCGAGCAGGCTCCGGCAGAGCCCAGATGGCGGGCTTTCCTAAGGCAGTTTCAGGACTTGCTGATCGTCATCCTGCTGGTTGCGGCGGCGGTCAGCCTGGTGGTGTCCCGGGAGTGGGAGACGCCGGTGGCGATTGTCGTCGTGGTGTTGCTCAACGCGACGATCGGGTTTGTTCAGGAGTCTCGCGCCGAGGCGGCGCTGGATGCCCTGCGGCAGATGACCGTGACGACCGCCACCGTCCGTCGTGACGGCCGACTGGCGCGGTTGAATGCCGAGGAACTGGTGCCCGGGGACATGGTGGTCCTGGCGGCCGGTGACCGGGTGCCCGCGGACGGCAGGTTGTTTTCGTCGAGCTCGCTGGAAGTGCAGGAATCCGTCCTGACGGGTGAGGCCCTGGCGGTGGCGAAGTCGGCGGATGCCACGGTCGGGGCCGAGGTGCCCTTGGCAGAGCGGGTGACCGCGGTGTACATGAACACGGCGGTCACCCGCGGTCGCGGTGAGGTTTTGGTCACCGACACCGGTATGGCCGGCGAGACCGGCCGCATCGCGGACATGCTCCACAAGGCCCAGCCGGGGCCGACGCCGCTGCAGCGGCAGATCGATGCCCTCAGTCGGACCCTGGCCTGGGTCTCCGGGGTGGTCATCGTCGCTGTCTTCGTCCTGGGGCTGGTGCGCGGGCAGGACTTCGGTGACCTGTTCGTCAGTGCCGTGTCCTTGGCGGTCGCCGCCATCCCTGAGGGACTGCCGGCCGTCGTGGCCTTCACGCTTGCCATGGGGACCGGACGGATGGCCAAGCGAGGCGCGATCGTCAAACGGCTGGCATCGGTGGAGACTCTGGGCAGTACCTCGCAGATCTGCACCGACAAGACCGGCACGCTGACCTTGAATCAGATGACGGCGCGGGAGCTGCTGCTGGCCGGCCGCCGGTTCACGGTCTCAGGGCAGGGCTACTCCTTCGACGGCCGCATCCGCACCACCGACGGCTCGCCGGTGCCGGCCACCATGGACGATGTGGTGACCGCGATGGCCCTGTGCTCCGATGCCGTGCTCCGGGACGGGCAGGTGGTGGGGGATCCGACGGAGGGCGCGCTGGTGGTGCTGGCCGAGAAGGCCGGCATCGATGTGGCCCGGCTGCGCCAGGAGCGGCCCCGGCGACTGGAGATCCCTTTTGACTCCGCTTACAAGTTCATGGCGACCTTCCACGACTGGGCCGATGACACCGGCCGTGAGGTGATCCGGTGCTTCGTCAAGGGCGCCCCCGATGTGCTGGCTGACCGTGCGGACCGCTACCTAGGCGGCGAGACGATCCTGCCGTTCGACGAGGAAGCCCGGCAGCGCTACGGCCAGGCCAATAGCGCCCTGGCCGGACAGGGCATGCGAGTGCTGGCCCTGGCGGCCGAAGACTTCCCGACCGAGGACTTCCAGGTTCCCGAGGACCCGAAGGAGCTGCTCGACCGGGTGGTGCTGCTGGCCTTGGTCGGCATCGTCGACCCACCGCGCACGGAGGCGCGCACGGCGATCGCCGAGTGCCGCAACGCCGGGATCCGGGTCCGGATGATCACCGGTGACCACGCGATGACCGCCGGGGCCATCGCCGGTGAACTCGGCATCCCGGGGCAGGCCATCACCGGCGCCGAACTGGACCAGATCGACAACGACGCCCTGCCAGGCCGACTCGACGAGGTGGGGGTGGTCGCCCGCGTATCGCCGGAGCACAAGATCCGGATCGTCAAGGCGCTACAGGCCCGCGGGGACGTGGTCGCCATGACCGGCGACGGAGTCAACGACGCACCCGCGCTGCGCCGGGCCGACATCGGGGTGGCGATGGGCGTCACCGGGACGGAGGTGACCAAGGAAGCCTCGACGATGGTCCTGACCGACGACAACTTCGCGACCATCGTGGCCGCCGTCCGCGAGGGACGGGGCATCTACGACAACATCGTGAAGTTCGTCCGCTTCCAGGTCTCGACGGCCTTGGGCTTCGTGGCCACGTTCCTGGTCAGCTCACTGACCGGCCTGGCAGGGGGCGCACCGTTCACGGCACTGCAGATCCTGTTCGTCAACCTGGTGATGGACGGGCCGCCGGCGATGTCCCTCGGAGTCGACCCCGTCAGCCGGGATGCGATGACTAGGCCCCCACGCCCGACCGGCGAACCCATCCTCAGCAGACCGCGGCTTGCCCGGATCCTGCTGACCAGCGCGGTGATGGCGGCAGGCACCCTCGCGGTGCTGGCGTGGGCCCCGGGCCCGGAGGCGGAACCGGGGCAGGCCACCGTCGCGGGCACCATGGCCTTCGTCACCTTCGTCTTCTTCCAGGTCTACAACCTGCTCAACGTCCGTCACGACACACGCAGCGTGTTCAGCAGGAGGACGTGGGAGAACCCCTCCATGTTCGTCGCCGCCGCCGCCGTGATCGTGCTGCTCGTCGTCATCGTCGAGACGGACGCCCTGCATGGCTTCTTCACCACGACCAACCTGACCTCCAGCCAGTGGCTCGTTTGCGCAGCCGTCGGCTCGACCATCCTGTGGGTCGGCGAGCTGGTCAAGACGGTGCTCCGATCCCGTACCCGCCGCACCCGCCCACAGACCGTTCAGCCGCTGCCTACCGGAACACAGTGATCTTTCGTTTCTTGGACTGCCCAGCCATTAGCGGCGGGTGGGTACACAGGGGTGCAGATGCGATCAGGGGGTAGCGGCATGCTCAGTGCTGGTCGTACACCAGAAGGCCGTCCTCGCGCAGCCGGGCACCAACCGTCGGCCGGTGTTCGGTGAGCCGCCCGTCGTGGGACAGGTGCAGCACCGGGGTCCGGCGCGCGAGTACCGCGAAATCGGCGATGATCCGCCGGTGACAGCGCCACCACACCGCCTCCGCGCACATGACCGTGGTGCGAACGGCGGCGGCCTGCATGAGCAGTTCGTCCATCGCTGCCACGAACTGCGGGTCCCGCGTGTACCCGGCGTATCCGCGGAAGGAGGCGTTCTGCCAGAACGTGTCGGGTGAGTCCGGCGGGGTCCTGCGGAAGCCCCCGAGTCGGGGTTCCCACCGGTAGGCGATCCCCCGACGCGGCATCCACTGCTCCAAGGCGTCTCGGTTCGTGTCCGGGTTGTGGCGGCTTCCCGGAGCGGTGCGGACGTCGACCACGGCCAGCACCTCGGCGCCGTCGAGGAGGGCGGCCATCTGTTCTCTGGTGGCGGTGCTGTGCCCGAAGGTGAGCAGCTGTCCACGGTTCTGGTCTGTGCGGTTCACACGTCAGCCGTGCTTGGCGACAGTGAGGAGCACCGCCGCGTCGTCGATCGCCTGGAGGGCGTGGCGTGCCGGGGGGATGACGATCAGGTCGCCACTGCGCCCCTCCCGGGTGGTGTCGCCGCTGGTGAGCCGCACGCGTCCGCGCAGCACGAGCAGGGTCGCCTCTCCGGGGTTCTCGTGCTCGGCCAGCGACGTTCCGGCGGTCAGGGCGAGGACGGTCTGGCGCAGTGTGTGCTCATGGCCGCCGTAGACGGTGGTGGCGCTGCGCCCGCTGGAGGTGGAGGCGGCGCGTTCCAGTTGCTCGCGAACCTGTGCGTCTAGGGAGATCTTCTGCATGTGTGCGGTCTCCAGGTATATGGGGCGGCATCCACCGCTGGTGCGCCGTTCGAACAGTCCCGCATGGCTGGACGCACCGACCGGCACCAGCTCCTACCCATTCGCCGGATCGGTGGGTGTCCCTGTCGGCCGCGATCGTATGGCGTATTGCCCATATTTCACACAGTGTGGGTGTACATGAGAGCAGAAGGGGTGAATTTCTATGGGTGGACAGGACTCGGCCTTGAACGTCGTGGTGGGTGTCGACGGCTCGCCTTCGTCGCATGCCGCGCTGCGGTGGGCGGTCCAGTATGCCGAGCTGATCGGCGGTGATGTGGTGGCAGTGGCTGCCTGGGACCTGCCCTGGGCGTACGGGTGGTCCGCGCCCGCGGTGGATCCCACGTTCGACCGAACGATCGCGGAGCAGGGCCTCGTCAACCAGGTGCACCAGGTTCTCGGCGAGTCGGGCGCCGCCCAGGTGCGAAAGCGTCTGGTCAAGGGCAATCCCGTCGAGGTGCTGCTCAGTGAGGCGGAAGGGGCCAAGGCCCTCGTGGTGGGCCGCCGGGGCATGGGCGGATTCCGTCGAACGCTGCTGGGCTCCGTGAGTCAGCAGTGTGCGATGCACGCCACGTGTCCGGTCGTCATCGTTCGTGGGACCGTCGAGGTGACGGACGCCGGTACACAGGCCGAGTGAGGCGGGGCCCGCTGCGGGTGAGCCCCCTTGGCGGCCCCATCCCTGGCGCACAGACGGGCGGCGTGCGACGCCCTCGGTCGCGTACCGCCGGTGGCCGACGACTTCGCGAGTGGGGGTCGGGACGGGCTTGGCCATCGCTTCGCTGCACCGCTTGTACCGGCGGCGGGGCGAGCGGGCGGCATCCTTGCCGACCCACCCCGGTCGGTCGGCAGCATCGGGGAAGCGGACCGGGCCTCCGCCACCGGGGACTGCGGATTCGGCCGGAGGATGCCGTTCATGGGCGTCGGTGTGTCGTCGATGCTTCGGGAAGCCGGCGGTGCGGTTCTCGGCGCGGTGTCATAGGGGGAGCAGGGCGCGCAGGGCGTAGGGCAAGATGCCGCCGTGCCGGTAGTAGTCGGCTTCCGTTGGGGTGTCCAGGCGCACGCGTGCGGTGAACCGTGTGGTGCCGCCGGCCCCTTCCGCCTCGACGGTGACCTCGTCGTGCAGCTCGGCCAGGCCGTGGATGGTGTACTGCTCCTCACCGGTCAGGCCCAGAGAGCGGGCGCTGTCGCCGGGGGCGAACTGCAGCGGCAGGACTCCCATCCCGATCAGGTTGGAGCGGTGTATCCGCTCGAAAGACTCGGCCAGGACGGCCCTGACACCCAGCAGCGCGGTTCCCTTGGCGGCCCAGTCCCGCGACGATCCGGAGCCGTACTCATTGCCGGCGATGACGAGCAGGGGGACGTCCTCGGCGGCGTATCGCATCGCCGCCTGGTAGATCGTGGTCTGCTCGCCGTCGGGCAGGTGCCGGGTGTAGCCACCCTCGGTTCCGGGCGCCAGCAGGTTGCGCAGCCGGATGTTGGCGAAGGTGCCGCGGATCATCACCTCGTGGTTGCCGCGCCGGGAACCGTAGGAGTTGAAGTCTCCGGGTGCGATGCCGTGGGCCTGCAGGTACTCGCCCGCCGGTGAGTCCCGTTTGATGGCGCCGGCCGGGGAGATGTGGTCGGTGGTGACCGAGTCGCCGAGCAGGGCCAGCACCCGGGCGCCGGTGATGTCGTCAGGTGGCCGTGGCCTGCGGGGCATGTCTTCGAAGTAGGGCGGTTTGCGCACGTAGGTCGAGGCGGGATCCCAGGTGAACAGGTCGCCCTCGGGAGTGGGCAGGGCCCGCCACTGCTCGTCGCCGGTGAACAGGTCCGCGTAGCCGTCGGTGAACATGCTTGGCCGCAGGCTGGTGGAGATCACCTGCTGGATTTCGTCCTGGGTGGGCCAGATGTCGCGCAGGTGGACGGGCTGGCCGTCAGTGCCGGTGCCCAGCGGGTCGCGGGTGAGGTCGACAGCCATGGAGCCGGCCAGGGCGTAGGCGACGACCAGCGGTGGTGAGGCCAGATAGTTCAGTTGCGTCTCGGGGTGGATGCGGCCTTCGAAGTTGCGGTTGCCGGAGAGCACCGAGGCCACGGTGAGGTCTGCCTTGGCGACCGCCTGCGAGACTGCGGGGATCAGGGGGCCGGAGTTGCCGATGCAGGTGGTGCAGCCGTAGCCGACCAGGTCGAAGCCGAGCGTGTCCAAGTACGGGATCAGTCCCGCGCGTTGGAAGTAGTCCATGACGATCCTCGATCCCGGCGCGAGGCTGGTCTTCACCCAGGGCTTGGACCGCAGGCCGCGCTCGACGGCGTTCTTGGCGAGCAGCGCGGCGGCGACCATCACCTGGGGGTTGGAGGTGTTGGTGCAGGAGGTGATTGCGGCGATCACGACGGTGCCGTGTCCGATCTCGAAGCTGCTGCCGTCTTCCAGCGTCACCGAGACGTGCTCAGGCGGCCGTGTCTTGCCCGGTCCGGTCGCATCGAGGCACCCCGGCTGGTCGCCGGGGTGGCTGCCGGTGACGGCCACCGGGTCGGACGCCGGGAAGGACTCCGCGCCGCTCTGGTCCAGGCCGACCGGGGCCGCGTCGCAGGTCACGTCGCCGTCCAGGACAGCGCGCAGGACCCGCGACGCGTCCGCCAGGGCGATGCGGTCCTGCGGCCGTTTGGGTCCGGCGATGGACGGGACGATGGCCGACAGGTCCACTTCGAGGGTCTGCGAGTAGTCAGGGGTGTGGCGGGGGTCGTGCCACAGTCCCTGCTCTTTGGCGTACGCCTCCACCAGTTCCACCTGCCCGGGGGGCCGACCGGTGAGCCGCAGGTAGGAGAGGGTCTCGGCGTCGATGGGGAAGATCGCGCAGGTGGCGCCGTACTCCGGGCTCATGTTGCCGATGGTGGCCCGGTTGGCCAGTGGCACCTCGGCCACGCCGGGTCCGTAGAACTCCACGAAGGAGCCCACGACGCCGTGCTGGCGCAGCCGCTCGGCGATGGTCAGCACCAGGTCGGTGGCGGTGCTCCCTTCGGGCAGCGCGCCGGTGAGCCTCACGCCGATGACCTTGGGGATGAGCATGCTCACCGGCCGGCCGAGCATCGCTGCTTCCGCCTCGATGCCTCCTACCCCCCAGCCGAGCACGCCGAGCCCGTTGACCATGGGGGTGTGAGAATCGGTCCCGACCAGGGTGTCGGGGAAGGCCGTGCCGTCCTCCGCGAACACCACCCGGGCCAGGTGTTCCAGGTTGACCTGGTGACAGATGCCGGTGCCGGGGGGCACGACGCGCAGGTTCCGCAGTGCGGTCTGCCCCCAGCGCAGGAATTGATACCGCTCCCGATTGCGCCGGTACTCCAGCTCCACGTTGCGGCCGAACGCCTCGGGAACGCCGAAATGGTCGGCGATCACCGAGTGGTCGATGACCAGTTCCACGGGCCGCCGTGCATCGATCAGCGCCGGATCGCCGCCGAGCGCGGCCATGGCCTCGCGCATCGCCACCAGGTCCACGATGCACGGCACCCCGGTGAAGTCCTGCATCAGCACCCGCGCAGGCGTGAACTGCACCTCGGTCGCCGGCTCCGCCGCCGGGTCCCAGCCGGCCAGCGCCTCGATCTGGTCGGCGGTGACGGTGCGGCCGTCCTCATGGCGCAGCAGGTTCTCCAGCAGCACCTTGAGGCTGTACGGCAGCCGTTGTGAGTCGGGCAGGGCGTCGAGCCGGTGGAGCGAGTAGGAGGTGCCATCGGCGTCGAGCGAGCCGTGGGCGGCGAAGCTGTCCAGGGACATGGGCGTGCCTCCTCAGTACGGAACATGCGGAGGTCGGCACGGGCCGGGGTCCCACCAACGCGTCCCGGCGAGGGTCCGCGCCCGGATCGGCCGTCCGCCCTGGGACTCGCGTGCCGGTCGGCTCACCGACCTCCCGCCGTCACCTCAGGTCACCACCCTGCACCCGGGCCCCGGTCCGCCGTGTCGACAGGTCCGGTGCTGCCCTGCAGGGCAGCACCGCCTAGACGGGCGGAACCAATCAGTCCAGTGTCGACCACGCATATCCGGCCCGCAAACGGGGCGAATCCGGGAGCCCAAGGGAGGGGACGCGGGGCTCCGGGCTTGGCGCATCCAGCCTGCGTACCGAGCGGAGGGGTGATAGGACGGATCGAGGGTCTCGTCCGCATTTGCCCGGAATCGACGGGAAGGGAACTCCGGATGGCGAAGATCGCGATCAACGGTCTCGGACGCATCGGGCGGGCCGCGTTCAAGATTCTCCACGACCTCGACGGGGTTGAGGTGGCGGCGGTCAACGACCTGGTGCCCGCCGAGAATCTGGCTTACTTGCTCACCCACGACACTGTCTACGGACGCTATGGGAAGTCCGTCACCGCTGCCGGTGACGCGCTGGTCGTCGACGGACACACCGTCCCTCTGTACAGCCGCCGAGACCCGGCCGAGCTGCCGTGGCACGAACTGGGCATCGACCTGGTCCTGGAGTGCACAGGCGCGTTCCGGCGCGAAGAGGAACTGTCCCGGCATCTGTCCGCGGGCGCACGATTCGTGATCCTCTCGGCGCCCGCCCGGACCGAGACGATGGCCACCGTCGTCCACGGCGTGAACATCGCCCCGGCTGGGCAGCAGGTCATCTCCTGCGCAAGCTGCACGACCAACTGCATCACCCCGGTGGTCGAAGTGATGAACCGCAGAATCGGCGTGGAGCGGGCCGTGATGACCACCATCCATGCCTACACCTCCAGCCAGCAGCTCATCGACGGGCCCAGCAAGGACTTCCGGCGCGGCCGGGCCGGAGCGGCCAACATGCTTCCCGCCTCCACCGGCGCCGCGCTCGCGACCACCAAGGCACTCCCGGAGCTGGCCGGCCGCTTCGACGGCGTGGCCGTCCGGATCCCGATCCCGGTCGGATCGATCGCCGACATCGTGCTCGTCACTTCCCGCCCGACAACGATCGAGGAAGTGAACGACCACTTCCGAGCGGAGGCCACCACCGACCGCTACAGCGGCGTCCTCGGCGTCTCGGACGAGCCGATCGTCTCCAGCGACATCATCGGCGACTCCCGCGCCTCGATCGTCGACGCGGCGATGACCCGGGTCGTGGACGGCACCCTGGTCAAAATCATGAGCTGGTACGACAACGAGTGGGGCTTCACGCACCAGATGGTCCGCGAGGCGCTCTCCGTGCTCGGCGTCACTCAACCGCGGTGAGAAGCGCCCCACCGCAGTCGTGCGGACCGGCCGTTGCACCCACCGGGAAGGAACACGGTGAAGGTCAAAGAGATCATGACCACCCGGGTGGTCACCGTGGCCGAGGAAACCCTGGTGGCCGACATCGCCGCGGCGCTACGCGGGCACCGGATCAGCGCCGTGCCGGTCCTGGACACCGCCGGCGCGGTGGTCGGCCTGGTCAGCGAGTACGACCTGCTCGCCCGCGAGGGAGCCACCGCCCGCGAGGTGATGACCCGCGAGGTCATCACCGCCACCGAGGACACCGACGTCGAGCAGGTACGCCACCTGCTGGTCGAACGCCGTATCCGACGCGTCCCGGTAATGGCCGGACAGCGCCTGGCCGGCATCGTCAGCCGGTCCGACGTGATCGCGCTGCTCACCACCGAATGGGCCTGCCAGGTCTGCGGACAGACCGAGCGCGGCCCGCACCCGCCACCGCGCTGTCCCACCTGCGACGCCGACAAGAACCGGTTCACTCAGCAGGCACCGCCCCCCGGCAGCTGACGCAACCACGGCAGACAGCAGACCCAGACAGCAGGAGACACCGGCCATGGACCCGACGCAGGACCGTACCGACCCCCACCCACAGGCACCCACGGCGAGTGAGGACCCGGCGGCGCTGCGCGGCTACTACCGGCAGATGGCCCTGATCCGGCACTTCGAACTGCGGGCCGCGGAGATGTACACCCGGGCGAAGATCGGCGGCTACTGCCACCTCAACCTGGGCGAGGAAGCCACCGTCGTCGGCCTGATGACCGCACTGCGGCCGACCGACTACCTGTTCACCACCTACCGCGACCACGGCTACGCGCTCGCCCGCGGCGCCGACCCCGGCAAGGTGATGGCCGAACTGTTCGGCCGCGCCACGGGCCTGTCCGGCGGCCGAGGCGGCTCCATGCACCTGTTCGACGCCGGGCTGCGGATGCTCGGCGGCTACGGGATCGTCGGCGGCCAGATGCCCCCGGCGACCGGGGCGGCCCTCGCGATCGCCCACCGCGGCGAGCCCGGACCGGACAGCGAGGCCGTGATGTGCCTGCTGGGCGACGGCACCACCAACATCGGCGCCTTCCACGAATCTCTCAACCTCGCCGCCGTATGGCACCTGCCCATCGTCTACGTCATCGTCAACAACCACCTCGGCATGGGCACCCCGGTCGAGGCCGCCTCAGGAGAACCCGCGCTGTACCGGCGCGGCTGCGCCTACCGGATCCCCGGCGCTCGGGTGGACGGCAACGACGTGATCGCCGTCCGCGACGCAGCGCAGACCGCTCTGGAGCAGGCGCGCACCGAGCACCGGCCCCGGCTTTTGGAGGCCGTCAGTCACCGGCTGCGCGGCCACTCCGTGGTCGACCCGGCCCGCTACCGCTCGGCACAGGAGACCGAGCGGCTGCGTGAGCAGGACCCACTGCCCGCCTTCCGGGCCCGCCTGATCGAGGACCGCATCTTCAATCAAGAGGCGGCGGACCGCATCGACGAGGAATGCGAGCAGGCGGTCACCGCCGCCGTCGACTTTGCCGACGCCAGCCCGCCCCCGGACGTCGCGACCCTGTTCGACCACGTGTACGCCACCAAGGTCGCCAACACCCACTTCGGCCTGCCCGGAGACAGCCCGGCCGGTCCCGGGCTCTTCGCCGACCGCCCCGGGAAGGAGTAGCCGTGGCCGCTGTTACCTACCGCCAGGCACTACACGACACGCTCCGGGCGGAGATGCTGCGGGACGAGAACATCCTGCTGATCGGTGAAGAGATCGGCGTCTTCGAAGGCTCCTACAAGATCACCGCCGGGCTGCTGGACGAGTTCGGCCCCCGCCGGGTGCGGGACACGCCGATCTGCGAGGAGGGCTTCGTCGGCGCAGCGGTCGGAGCGGCCATGCTCGGCCTGCGGCCGGTCGTCGAGATCATGACCATCAACTTCAGCCTGCTGGCCATCGACCAGATCGTGAACCACGCCGCCAAGATGCACGCCATGTTCGGCGGCCAGGTCTCGGTGCCGATGGTGATCCGCACCCCCGGAGGCGGCGGGCAACAACTGGCCGCCACCCACTCGCAGAACCTGGAGGTCTTCTACGCCCACGTGCCCGGGCTCAAGGTCGTCGCCCCCGCCAGCCCGGCGGACGCCAAAGGGCTGCTGACCGCCGCCATCCGCGACGACGACCCGGTGCTCGTGCTGGAGAACCTCGCGCTGTACAACACCAAGGGCGAGGTCCCCGACGGCGAGCACACCGTACCCATCGGCACCGCGCAGATCACCAAACCCGGCCGGGACCTCACCGTCGTCGCCTACTCGCGCGCCGCAGCGATCGCCCTGGACGTCGCCCACCGCCTCGAGACGGAGGGCATCTCGGTCGAGGTCGTCGACCTGCGCAGCCTGCGACCGCTGGACCGGCAGACCGTGTGCACTTCGGTACGCAAGACCACCCGCGCCGTCATCCTCGAAGACGACTGGCTCAGCTACGGCATCGGCGCCGAGATCGCCGCGACCATCGCCGAGGGGGCCTTCGACCGCCTCGACGCGCCCGTCCGCCGCGTCGCCGCCGCCGAGGTCCCACTGCCGTACGCCAAACAGCTGGAGACCGCCGCCCTGCCCGACGCGGCAGCACTGACCCGGGTGATCCACGAAACCCTCGACGCCACCGGGTTCACCGCCCACCCGACCACACCCGCAGGCGGTTAGGAGGCTGCGATGCCCGAAGTCCTCATGCCCCGCCTGTCCGACACCATGGAGGTGGGCACCCTGAGCCGATGGCTCACCCACGAGGGCGCCCCGGTCCGAAAGGGCGATGCCATCGCCGAGATCGAAACCGACAAGGCCGTGATGGAACTGGAGGCATACGACGAGGGGCCCCTCACCCGCATCCTCGTCGCCGAAGGCACCACCGTGCCCATCGGAACCCCTCTCGCCGTCATCGGAACCGAACCCCAGGCCGCGCCGGATCAGCCTGCACCTGAGCAAGCCCGGCAGACGGCCGCACCTGCCCCGGCACCGCCCGCAAGGCCGACCGAAGGCCCCGCGCAGACCATCCCCGCCACCGCCGAGCCTTCCGCGCCCGCCCGGGGGGACGAGCAGGAGGTGCGCACCTCCCCGCTGGCCCGGGCATTGGCCCGCCAGCACGGCATCGACATCACCACGCTCACCGGCAGCGGCCCCGGCGGGCGCATCATCCGCGCGGACGTGGACGAAGCCATCACCCGGCACGGCGGCCAACCAGGCGCCATCCGGCCCCCCACTGCACCCGAGCCGCCCGCCGGACCCGCAGCGGCGCACCCGACGCCCGCCGAACAGGCCGAAGACGACGAGGAAGTGCCACTGAGCACCATCCGCCGCCTCACCGCACAGCGCCTGACCCAGAGCACGCAGCAGGCCCCGCACTTCTACCTGACCACCGTCATCGACGCCGAACCGCTGCTCGCCTTCCGCGCCGACATCAACGCGCAACTCGGCGAACCCGGCCCCCGCATCAGCGTCACCGACCTGCTCGTCAAAGCGTGCGCGACAACGCTGCGCACCCACCCGCAGGCCAACTCCTCCTGGGACAGCACCCGCATCCTGCGCCACCGCCGCATCCACATCGGCATCGCCGTCGCCCTCGACGACGGACTGACCGTCCCCGTGGTACACGACGCCGACCGCAAAACCCTGACTCAGATCGCCCGCGAGGCCCACGCCCTGGCCGACAACGCCCGCGCCGGCCGCCTTACCTTGGAGGACCTCAGCGGCGGCACCTTCACCATCAGCAACCTGGGCCCCTACGGCGTCGACCATTTCACCGCCGTCATCAACCCGCCCCAGGCCGCGATCCTCGCCGTCGGCGCCGCGCAAAGCCAGCCCGTCATCCGCGACAGCGAACTCGCCGTCGGCACCACCATGGCGCTGACCTTGTCCATCGACCACCGCGTCCTGGACGGCGCCACCGCCGCTGCTTTCCTCGCCGACCTCAAGGAAGTCCTCGAACACCCCTTGGGCATCGTGCTGTAGCCGATGATGACGCTGCCCGCTCACACCCTCGGACGTCGCCTGTGCCGCCGGCCTGCGCCGCCCGCCAACCGTGCGCCTGCGGCATCGCCGCACCACCGGTTCAAGTACCGCCAGTACAGCGAGGAGCACGACGGGACCGGACCACCACGACCCTCAGACCGCTGCACCGCCCGCCCTGACCAGCCAGCCTCTCCCTGTCGCGCCGCAACAGTCCAGCGGCAGTCAGGCCCACGGCCCGATCGTCCGCGAACGTCACCGAGTGCCGGAGGCCCGCCATGATCACCCATCCTGCGTACACCGTCGAACCGTGGTGCCTGCGCGAGAGCGAGCTCGACCTGGACGTGCTGGAGCAGAGCGAGTCGGTGTTCGCACTGGCCAACGGCCATATCGGCTGGCGCGGCAACCTGGACGAGGGCGAGCCGCACGGTCTGCCGGGGACCTACCTCAACGGCGTGTTCGAGTTCCGTCCACTGCCGTACGCGGAGGCCGGCTACGGATACCCGGAGTCCGGCCAGACGATCATCAACGTGACCAACGGCAAGGTGATACGGCTGCTGGTCGACGACGAGCCGTTCGACCTGCGTTACGGCCGGCTGCACCGTCATGAGCGGGTGCTGGACTTCCGCGCTGGGGTACTGCACCGCAGGGTCGAGTGGACGACTCCGTCGGGGCGCACGGTGCGCATCCGCTCGACCCGGCTGGTCTCGCTCACCCAGCGGGCGACCGCCGCGATCGCCTACGAGGTCGAGGCGGTGGACGAGGAGGTACGGATCGTGCTGCAGTCCGAGCTGGTCGCCAATGAACAGCTTCCGAAGCGAAAGGGCGATCCTCGGGTCTCTGCGTCCTTGGGGGCGGTCCTGCAACCTGAGGAGGACTTTGCGCAGGGCAGCAGGCTGCGGCTGGTGCACCGCACGGCCCGCAGCGCGCTGCGCGTGGCGACGGCGGCCGACCATCTGATCGCGGGCCCCCAGGGCACCTCCTCCTCCGCGGAGAGCGGCCAGGATCTCAGCCGGCTGACGGTGACCTCACTGTTGCGGCCGGGCCAGCAACTGCGGGTCGAGAAGATGGTCGCCTACGGCTGGTCGGGCGCCAGGTCGCTGCCCGCCGTCCGCGACCAGGTCGACGCGGCGCTGGCCGGGGCGGCCAGCACCGGCTGGGAGGGCCTGCTTGCCGAACAGCGCGAATACCTGGACGCCTTTTGGGCACGGGCGGATGTCGAGCTGGAGGGCGATACCGAGATACAGCAAGCCGTCCGGTTCGCCCTGTTCCACGTGCTTCAGGCAGCGGCTCGCGCGGAGGAGCGAGCCATCCCCGCCAAGGGCCTGACCGGCCCCGGCTACAACGGTCACTGCTTCTGGGACGCAGAGACGTATGTGCTGCCGATGCTCACCTACACTGCGCCCCACGCGGTGGGGCCGGCGCTGCGCTGGCGGCACACCACGCTGCCCGCCGCGCTGGGACGGGCCCGTCAGCTCGGTCTGGCGGGGGCTGCGTTTCCCTGGCGGACCATCGACGGCGACGAGTGCTCCGCCTACTGGCCGGCGGGCACCGCGGCGTTCCACATCAACGCGGACATCGCCGATGCGGTGGTGCGCTACAGCGCTGCCACCGGTGATCTGGTCTTCGAGCGGGAGGCGGGGCTGGAACTGCTGGTGCACACCGCCCGGCTGTGGTTCTCGCTCGGCCACCACGACCCGCACGGAGTGTTCCACCTGGACGGCGTCACCGGGCCGGACGAGTACAGCGCGATCGCCGACGACAACGCCTACACCAATGTGATGGCCCAGCAGAATCTGTGCGCCGCCGCCGACATGGCCGAACGCCACCCCGCCCTGGCCGCCTCGCTCGGCGTGGACGACGAGGAGACCGCGGCCTGGCGCGATGCCGCCCGGCGGATCGTGCTGCCGTTCAACAACGAACTCGGCGTGCACGAGCAGTCCGCCGGCTTCACCTCCCACCAGGTGTGGGACTTCGCCGGCACCCCGGCGGACCGCTACCCGCTGCTGCTGCACTTCCCGTATTTCGACCTGTACCGCAAACAGGTGATCAAGCAGGCCGACCTGGTCCTGGCCATGCACTTGCGCGGCGACGCGTTCACCAAGGAGGAGAAGGCCCGCAACTTCGCCTACTACGAACCGCTCACTGTCCGGGACTCCTCACTGTCCGCCGGCAGTCAGGCCGTGATGGCCGCCGAGGTCGGCCAGCTGCGCCTGGCATACGACTACGTCGGCGAGGCCGCGATGATGGACCTGGCCGACCTGGAGCGCAACACTCGCGACGGCCTGCATATCGCTTCGCTGGCCGGGGCTTGGACCGCGCTCGTAGCGGGCTTCGGTGGGATGCGACACCACGGGGACGCCCTGTTCTTCGCCCCGCGGCTGCCCGAGCAGATCAGTCGGCTGGCTTTCGCCGTGCAGTTCCGGCAGTGCTGCGTGCGTGTGGACATCTCGCACCAACAGGCCACGTACATCTTGTTGGCGGGCACAGAACTCGAGATCCACCACCATGGCAAACCGTTGAAGGTGACCAGGGACGTCTCTCGCAGCAGGCCGATACCCGCTGTCCCCGATCTGCGGGAACCGCAGCAGCCTCCCAGTCGTGGTCCGGCCCGCCGCAGATGGGCGGGGCACAACGAGTGAGTCCACACCCAAATAGCATTCGTCGCCCCACGGACGCCACAGACAGGCGACATGCCGCGGTCGTTCCTGGGATGCGTCAGGAGGAGGCGCCGCGGGAGTCGGCCGGAACGACGACGACGGGCAGGTGAGCGTGATGCACGACCTCGGTGCTGGTCGATCCGAGGGTGAGGCGCCCCCAGGCGCTCGAACCGCGGGTGCCGACCACCAGTAGGGAGGCGTCCTTGCTCGCGTCCAGCAGAACCTGTGCCGGGCGGCCCGCCTCGGCGATGATCTCTACCTCCACTTCGGGTCCGCCGAGCTGCTGCCGTAGTTCGTGGACCGTGTCGGTCACCGCCTGTCGGGCGACGTCGTGGAGCTGTTCATAAAGGGTGGTGGCGCCCTCCGGTACGGCCATCCACCCGTAACCCGTGAAACGAATTGGGGTGTAGTCGTAGGCGCAGACCGCCCGCAGTCCGGTGCCGCGCAGCTGCGCCTCGCGCAGAGCGAAGAGCACGGCGTGCCGGGCCTGCGGGGAGCCGTCCGTGCCGACCACGATCGGACCAGCTGGGAGGGGGGCAGGAGTGTCGGTCATCTTGAATCCTTCCAGGGTGGCTCGCGTCGGCCGGCCGGGCAGCATTCTGGTCCGCGTCAGGAAGCGGTCGTCGGATCCGTTACACCGCTACCGGTGCAGCCACCTCCGCGCGGCTCGGCGGGGAACCTCACGGCCGCACCCGACGCAGTTATGGCCGGTCGCTGAACCGCTCACTGGTGCCGGGCGCTGGGAAGGAGAGCCTCGAGGGGCACCTGTGGGTCGGTGAGCATGTTTGTGTCGACTGGCTGGGCGGTGCGGACGAGGGTTTGGAGCTGGTCGTTGACGTCCCAGGTGTTGACGTTCATGCCTGCGAGCACCCGGTTGCCGGCGAGCCAGAAGGCGATGAACTCGCGTCCGGCCACGTCACCCCGGAAGATGACCTGGTCGTAGCCGCCCGGCTCGACGTACCCTGCGTACTCCATGCCCAGGTCGTACTGGTCGGTGAAGAAGTACGGCACCCGGTCATACACCGCGTCCTTCCGGCCGAGCATCGCCTTGGCCGCGGTCTGCGGCTGGTGCAGCGCGTTGGCCCAGTGCTCGACGCGGATGTGCTTGCCCAGCAGAGGGTGGAAGGCGTTGGCGACGTCACCGGCGGCGTAGATGTCCGGGTAGGAGGTACGCAGCCGTTCGTCGACGCGGATGCCATTGTCGACCTCCAGGCCCGCCTCCTGCGCCAGCCCGGTGTTCGGCATGATGCCGACCCCGACGATGACTACGTCGGCGCCGATGTGGGTGCCGTCGGATAGCCGCACCCCGTCCGCCGCGCCGGCGCTGCCGGTGATCTCGGCGACCTGCGTCCCGAACCGCCGATCCACACCGTGGTCGCGATGCAGGTCCGCGAACACCTGGGCGACCTCGCGGCCAAGGACCCGCAGCAGCGGCAGCTCGGCCCGCTCCAGCACGGTGACCTCCACTCCGGCCCCGCGGGCGGCAGCAGTGGTCTCCAAACCGATCCAGCCCGCGCCGATGACCACGGCCCGTGAGGCGGACTGGAACGCTTCCTTGATCTGGTCGCTTTCCTCGACCCGCCGCAGGTACAGCACCCGCTCCAGCTCCGCACCCGGGACAGGCAGGCGGCGCGGCGAGGATCCGGTGGCCAGCAGAAGCTTGCCGTAGTCGACCCGGCTGCCGTCGGCGAGTGTCACCTCGCGCGCAGCCGGGTCGACGGCGGTGACCGCCATGCCGAGCCGCAAGTCCACGTTGTGTTCGGCGTACCACTGCGGCGGGTGGACGTAGATCTGCTCCCTCGCGTCCTTACCCGTCAGGTACCCCTTGGACAGCGGCGGCCGCTCGTATGGCCGTTCACTTTCGTCCCCGATGAGAATCAGCGGGCCGTCGAAGCCCTCCTCGCGCAGGGCCTGCGCGGCCTTAGCACCGGCCAGACTCGCCCCGACGATCACACACGCGTCGCTCGCGGACATCGTCAGTTCCCTTCCCGGGCTGCGGGACGGCTCCGCAACGTTTCGGCGAGCTGCTCAGAAAGCTGCTCCCAGCTGGCGTCGAACTTCGACACACCCTCGTCCTCAAGGGTCTGCACGAGGTCGACGTAGTCCACGCCCACGGCCCGCAACCCCTCAAGAACCTGCTGAGCGTCGTCGTAGTGGGCGCGGACCGAGTCGGCCGGCACTTCGCCGTGGTCGGCGACCGCGCGCAAGGTGGCCTCGGGCATGGTGTTGACCACGCCGGGTGCGACGAGTTCGGTCACGTACCGCGTGTCGGGGTAGGCGGGATCCTTGACGGAGGTCGAAGCCCACAGCGGACGCTGCGGATGGGCCCCCGCCCCCCGAAGGGCTTGCCAGCGGGGCGAGGCGAGAACCCGCTCGTAGTGCTGGTAGGCCAGCCGCGCGTTGGCGATCGCCACCCGGCCACGCAGCTCGTCCCCCTGCGCGGTGCCGGTCTTGTCCAGGCGTGCATCTGCCTCGGCGTCAACACGGGAGACGAAGAACGAAGCCACCGAGCCGATGCCAGAGAGCTCCCGGCCCGCCTCGCGGGCGCGCTCCATCCCGTCGAGGAACGCATCCATGACCTCGTCATAGCGGGCGAGGGAGAAGATCAACGTGACATTGATGCTGATTCCCTCGGCCAGACACGCGGCGATCGCCGGCAGGCCCTGCCGGGCGGCCGGAATCTTCACGAACAGGTTGGGCCGGTCGACCAGCCACCACAGCGCCCGCGCCTCCGCGATCGTCGCCGCCGTGTCGTGCGCGAGCCGGGGATCCACCTCGATGGACACCCGACCGTCGACACCATCCGTCGCGTCATAGACCGAGCGCAGCACGTCACACGCCCACCGCACGTCGGTTGTGGTCAGCGCCCGCAGCGCCTCACCGACCCCCACTCCGCGGGCAGCCAGATCACGAATCTGTGCGTCGTACGCGTCGCCACTCGTGATGGCCTTGGCGAAGATCGTCGGATTTGTGGTCACCCCCACCACCCGGTCCCGCGCGACCAGGTCCGCCAAGCTCCCGGAAACCAACCGCTCCCGGCTGAGATCGTCCAGCCAGATCGACACTCCGGCATCACTCAGTGTGTTCAACGGATTCATGACGTGCCGCTCCTCCCACGCGCCAACCGGAAGGGCTTCCTGCTGCTCATCCGCGGCCCGCACCAGAGCCTGCCTGTCGCTCCATCGTCCCTGGAAGGCCAGCGGCCCGCATCCGCACGCCGGGCCTGGCCGACGGACGGTGTGTCGGTCTGCCGCACGGTTCACCAACGCCGAATACGTCCGTGTTCGTGATTCTCAGTGAGACGAGCCGCTGGGCTGCCCACCCGTACATGGCCGCTGTCCAGGAACGCGTACGACGGCCTTCACGTTCCGGGACCGGCCGGAACAGGGAGCACTGGGGACGAAAGATGATGCTGCTGCACGCCATGGCATGGGCGAGACTGTCGCATTCCTTCGGGTGCGTGTGTCCGACGGCCACGACCGCTTTGGTCATAACACTGTGCAGAGTCTCAGACACCGGGTGCCTCGTCTCGCCACGTCAGGGCGGCACCTCGCCGGCGCCGTAGGGCGCATACAGGTCGAGCAGCCGTACCCGGGCGGACCTGAGCCGACTTCCGATCACCTCGGCGACATAGGTCCACAGCTCGTGCCTCAGCTCCGGGTTCTTTTCGCACAGCTCACGGACCACAGTCGCGTCGAACTCGTAGGCACGCACCGGGCTGGTGGCATGGGCTCCCAGGTACCAGTGATGAGGAGGGACCAGCCAGGACCAGCCCAGCAGTTCCCCGACGCCGAGTCTCTCGATGACCGCCGCGGGACGGCCGGGCACGCGAATGTCGAGGGCGACGGTGCCCGTGCGGATGATCCAGAAGCGGTCGGCCTTGCCGCCCTCGTCGAAGATGCGCTCGTCGACGTCGAACGACACCTCACGAGCGAGCGACATGAGCTGATCGCGATGCTCTTTGGTCAGGGCGCCGAAGACGCCGGTCCTTGCAACCACGATCCCTTCTCCCTTCTCCGTGATCGCGAAGTGGAGGCGGGCTTTGTGAGTTCGCGGACGCGTCTCACGAACGCGGGTGATGCTCTGGACGGCGAAAACACCGGACACATGGCACGAACCTACGCATTGCAGTGGTGCGTGTGCTGCGAATCGGTCTTGTCTGAGGGGCCGCTCATCAGCCCTGGGTAGCGCACCATTGTCGGGCCAGTCCCGCAGTCCCGCAGGGCTTCCCCCCTCGCCGAGGCGTCGGTGTTCTGCCGCTGGACCCGCAGGCGGAGCGTGCCGATACAGCCGTCCCCATGCCCGCCGCAGAGGCGAAAACCACCTCAGCCATGCCGAGTGGCAACCCCGTACTCCGATCCCAGCCCATTACTCCACGATCGTCGCAAATCGGCAGGGTGCAACCCGAGCAAGAGAGTCTTCGACACCGTTTCCCTCGACCCAGTCAGCGGGCGGTCCGCCTCGCCACAGCGTCCACCGTGGGATTGGCCGAGCACGCCCGGCGTCCCGCGGGCACGCTCGGGCTGCACGGAGCGTGTGGCCTCCGTCACTCTCACACTGACCTTCGTCACCCTGGTGGCAGGCGAACTCGCACCCAAGCGCCTGGCCATGCAGTACGCGGAACAGTGGGCCTTGGTGGCTGCAACACCCCTCGACATCCTCGCTACCATCGCCCGCCCCGCCGTGTGGACGCTGAGCCAGGCCACGGACCTGATCGTGCGCCAGTTCGGCGGCAACCCGCGGCAAGCTCACCACGAAGCCTCTGGTGGAGACGGATTTCTAACGAGCTCGTGCACGGTAGGCGGTGAGACGTCACGAGCTTCGGTGCGGCCCGGATTCATGTCTGCCGTGTCGGCTTCAGGTCCACGGTCTGCTGGTGGGACAGCAAGCCGGCGATTGCTTGGATGGTGTCGCTCATATGCTCGCGGCGGCCGAGGTGGCGGGCCAGGGCTCGCCGGTTCTTCAGATGGGCGATGCCGTGCTCGACCCGGATACGGCGTGAGGAGTGTGCCTTGCGCTGGCGCTCGTACATCTCCTCGTACCAGTCGGGGGCGTTCTTCTTGAACTTGCGGTGCGGTGGTGTCATCACCCGGCCGCCGGTCTGGGCGCCCAGGCCCTGGTAGCCGGCATCGGCGAGGATCTCGACTGCGGGCCCGTCGGCCAGGAGCCTGACCAGCCCTAACTGGCGAGCTTGGGTGATGTCCGCGCAGCTTGCGGGCCGTGCTGGGCTGCACCACAGCACGCGGCCTTCGCCGTCTGTGACGACCATGGACTTGACGGCGTTCTGCTTGTTCTTGCCGGAGATGAAAGTGTCCCGGTCCTTGCGTCCGGCGGCCGGGCGGCGAACCCGGATCTCGGTGCCGTCGACGATGCCGGTCGTTCCGCTCGAGCCGAGATGGTCGACGACCTCGGCCAGAGACCGCAGCCGCACGTCGGGGCTGACGGTGCATCCTCGCTCGGCGAGCAGGGGCCGCACCTCACCGACGGCCCGGGTGATGGTGGAGCGGTCCACTCCGAACCAGCAGGCCAGCACGTCATGGGTGACCCCGTGACGAAGATGGACGAGCGTGGCCAGGAGGCGGTCGACGAACACGAGCCGGTGCTTCGCGCCCGCGCCCACAGCCCGCTTCCGCGGTCGAGCGGCAAGCCTCGCTTGGTGGCGATCCTGCCACAACGGGCCGATCTCCTCGACGAGTTCAGCAATCACTCCGGCAGTCAGGCCCGTGATCCGCCGATTGCTGATGATCACCGCACGAGTCGAGTTCCCCACCACCTGACCATGATCAACCATCCAGGCTCGACGTCTCACCGCCTACCGTGCACGAGCTCGTAAGGGCTGTCCCGTAAATACCCTTCGCCGTCTGTGCCGACGAACCCTTGGATGCGTCGCGAGGCAGTTTGAGCAGCGGCAGGCGGCAGGCGGCAGGCGGCAGGCGGCAGGCGGCAGGCGGCAGGCGGCAGGCGGCTCAGCCTTGCGGCTCCTGCGGCTTGACGTCGAGCTCGCGCAGATTTTGGTCCTTGAGCTCGGTGCGAGCCTCCGTGCGGTGGCCACGGGCGATGTAGTCCCGCACAATCGCCTCGATCGCGTCCTGGGGCGAGCCGATCCCAGCCAGGACCATCACTTCCACCACGAGTTCGGCGTCGAGACTGATATCGACCTTGGCCATCGTGCCCCCTCATCGCGTCGCACGCGCACTCTAGCTGCTCACGGTTCCGTTGTGTGTGCTCAAGATCCGATCCCAGGAGACGGTCCAGAGTGGGATGATCTTGCTGTGGCTGGTGTGCTCACGGCGTCGGAGCCGTCCTGGATAGCCCCGTTCACCGGGCTGAGCCCGCGTCAGTTCGGCAAGCTGATCACCGCGCTGCGGCGTGAAGGCGCGGATCCGGTCCGCAAGGGCCGGCCTTGGAGCCTGCCGTTGGAGAACCGGGTTCTGCTGGTCGCCGCGTACTGGCGCACGAACCTCACCCTGCGGCAGCTCGCCCCCCTGTTCGGCATCTCGAAGTCCGCCGCCGACCGCGTCGTTGACCACCTTGGGCCGTTGCTGGCGCTGCAGCCCAGCAAGCGATTCCGCAGGGACACCGTGCTGATCGTGGACGGCACCCTGGTGCCCACGCGTGACCACACCGTCGCCGCGCAGTCGAAGAACTATCGGTACTCGACCAATCATCAAGTCGTCATCGATGCCGACACCCGGCTCGTCGTCACCGTCTGCCGGCCCGTGCCCGGCAACCGCAACGACTGCAAGGCGTGGGAGCTGTCCGGCGCGAAAGACGCTGTCGGCAAGGCCACGGTCATCGCGGACGGCGGCTACAGGGGCACCGGCCTGATCATCCCGCACCGTCGCGAGCGGGACAAGAAAGAACTCCCCACCTGGAAAGAGGAACACAATGCCCCTCACCGCAAAGTCCGCGCCCGGGTCGAGCACGTCTTCGCCCGCATGAAGGCTTGGAAGATCCTCCGCGACTGCCGTCTGAAAGGCGACGGTGTCCACCACGCCATGCTCGGCATCGCCCGCCTGCACAACCTCACCCTGGCCGGGTAACGGAGAAACAGGCTGGTCAATCAGCACGCTAAAGATCATTTACGGGACAGCCCTGAGGTCGAAAACCCATCTACCAGGGGCTTCACCTGTCTGTCAGCCCGACTGCCCAGCTTGCGCGGCAGGTTGGAAAACGCTCACTGACGTGTGCGGATGAAGCAGTTGAGAATCTGAGCACACGACGGAAAGACGTTCCTTTGGGGCGCCACCTGACGGATCCGATTGTCAGCGGATTTCGCAGGCCGGCTACCGCTTGATTCGTCCACGGACGGCGAGTACCGCGAGACCGAGGAAGACCGGCTCCACGACCCGTGAGACCATCTCGACGTACTTTCCGGAAGTCGTCAGATCCTGCTCCGAAGAGCGGAACACCACAGAATTAATGACCACGCGCAAGGATTTCTCGAAACGCTCTACCGACAACCGCGCAAGATATGACCCCGATGGATTCTCAGGGTCAGGCGTCTCTGTAGTAATTGTGATCTGATTCCCAGATAATCTACCTGAGCTCTCTAGTTTTGCAGATTCCTTAGGTATACCCCAAAACATCATAGCGAGCATGGTGATTAGCATGGAAGTTGCAAGCCATCCAACGGCTCGTGTCGCACGCAGGCCGTACCCGGACACGGCCCAGTAAGACGTTAGAAGCGTCCGCTCGCCTAGGGAGATTTCTGGGTCATGACGACGCATCTCCATTTCACCGTAGTAGAAGTCGGCCGCTCCGGGTTCGTTCTTGCTATCCTCGAAGGCTTTACGAAGCTGCCTGTACACCGGGGCCAGCGCAGCCGGCTCCAGCACTCGAACTCCTTCTGGTGCGGGATTCCAGCCGATTTCCTGCTTGCTCCGCGTGGCCCGCCAATAATGTTCCTCCACCAGCGTCCGGCGTGGTGTCCAGCGCAGAGGGAGCAGGCCCTGCCTTCGCATTCCGGCCGGGGTTGCCGGCAGAGGGCACCGACCTTCAAGCCGCAACTGATCCAGGTGAATTGTTCCCGCGAACCGGCACTCTCTAAGGTCGACATCTGTCAATACGAGGTGCGCGGCGTCCACACCTTGGAGCGAGGCGACACGGGCCACTGGAGGCACATTCGGAACTGCTTCGTGCTCGTCACCTGTCCGGTCGGGCATAAAACCCCCGACGATGCTCACCGGGAACTCCAGGACGGCTTCACTGAGATCCAGCTCGGCATCCCCTGCGTAGAGTGTGGCAGTAGACGCCCAACGTACGCGGCGACAGACTGCCCGCGCCTCTACCTTCATAGCAATGGAAGATTCGAAGGTGACGCCAGACAGATCCGCAGTGCCTCTGCGGAGCAGCATCTCAAGCAGTGGAGCGCGCGTGAACACGGCATGATTGAGTCGCAGAGTGCCGCTCATTTCTGCAAAATCAAACCGAACCTCGCCATCGATTGCCGCTTTATCAAACCGCGCATCACCGTCAAGCGATGATTTGTCGAAAATCACGCCGCCATTGAGTGATGCCCCGGCGAACCAGATGCCGCCCTCGATCGTCGCGAATAGGAAGCGGATGCCAGTCTCAATATTTGCATTGACCGCCCAAAGGCCGCCGTTGACGGTCGTCGCAAGAGACCAGACGCCCCCGCCAATCTCAGCCTTAACGAATCGCGCACCGCCCTCGATCTTCGATTCAACGAACGAGACATCATTTTTAACGCTCGCCCCGCGAAAGAACACGCCGCCTTCAATTTTCGCATTCCCGAAGAAGGCCCATCCGATTTTTGCTTCATCGAAATAGGCGCCGCCCTTGACTTCTACTCTGTTGAGCCGAGCGTCTTCTTCGATTTCAGCGGCGCGGAACAGGAGTTTCCCGCCGACTCTCGCGGCGTCAAATCTGGCGTAGCCCCTAATTGTTGCGAAGTCGAATCGAACATCCCCAACCACTTGAGCTCTATCGAACCGGACGACGCCGTTTACGGCTGCCTTGACGAACCAGGCGTCCCCTTTAATATTCACGCCGTCGAACCGGGCCGTGCCATTGATGGTCGTGTTGACGAATCGGGCGTCACCATCGATCGTCGCATTGCTAAATGTGGCGTCACCCTCAATTTTTGCGCCATGAAACGAAGCGTTTCCGATTCGAGGAAAGCCGCTTTCGGGATCTCTCAACGCATCGAGCAGCCGGGTGATCATTTCCGAAGATAGGACGGTCTCCTCATGGAAAATATCGGCACCAGGCGTCAAGGCCGCAAGGAAGGCCGACTTTTCCTGTTCGCTTAGATGCTCCAGGCACGATCCGTACGGGGCTACGCGGCGACCCCGGCAGCCCACGGAGTCGCTGGCCGGGTCGGATCCGTGCCCGCAGTGCGGCCAGTCTGGTGGAGCACAGGACTCCCCAGCGGGCGAAGTAACAGACATGCCTGTAGGCCCCCCCACACTGACAGCGCCTGGCCGAGAAGCTTAACGCAGGACATGAGTGAGCCGACCAGACGTCAGCCTCAGAGGTCGCTTCCTATGGCATGGCTTCGTCGTCTGGGTCGGGGCGAGGGTGGCCCCTCGTCCAAGCCGTCCTCTGCCTGCATCTGGCCAGCTCAGACTGAGGATGGAAAACGCTCACTGGCTACCACGGTTGTGAACTCGCGCAGGTCCGACCTGGCGAGACGCGGTGTACGGCGCAGGTCCAGTTGGACTCATGGCCGCCTACTCGGCCCTGCTGCGCGGCGCGAGGAAGGTGTTCGTCGTGGACCGGGTTCCCGAGCGCCTGCAGAAGGCCGAGGAGATCGGCGCGATACCGGTCAATTTCGCCGAGGGTGACCCGGTCGAGCAGATCGAGGAGCAAACCGAGGGCATCGGCACGGACAAGGGGGTGGACGCCGTCGGCTACCAGGCGACGGCGCAAGGGAGTGACAGCGAGGAACCGGCGACCGTTCTGAACTCGCTCGTCCGCACCGTCCGACATACCGGAGCGCTCGGCGTGACCGGGCTCTATGTCCCGTCCGACCCTGGAGGCCCGGACGAGCAGGCCAAGCAAGGCATGCTCCTCGTTGCGATCCGCAGGCTCTTCGAGAAGGGCCTGCCGATGGGTACGGGCCAGTGCAACGTGAAGCGCTACAACCGGTTCCTGCGAGACATGATCATCGAGGGCAGGGCGAAGCCCAGCTTCGTCGTCTCTCACGAACTGCCCCTGGATCAGGCATCATCGGCCTACGACAAGTTCGACAAGCGGATCGAGGGCTTCATGAAGGTGATGCTGCACCCGTAGCACTACGGACCTGCCACTCGCCGGTTGCATCGGGGCGCCGGCCGTAGATAGGTGCGTGTGTCACGAGCCGCCTCCAGCTGATCAGTCCGTGGATGGATGGACACGTAGCGGTACAGGCTGCCCACGTTGCGCCGGCATCGTTCCGCCGCTTGGATCGGCATCGCGACCTTGTCCTCACGGGATAGGACGCAAGACCCGCCCGAATGGAGGAATCACAACCCCGGTGGAGCAACGCCATGGTGGCTGTCAGGCGTACGTGTGACCATTGACCGTAGTGTGCCGCAGTGACCACGACGGACAATGCCGGAGCAGCCGTACCCAGCCTCCAGGCCCCTCAGCGGCGGCTGCGGGGCGGCAAGATGGTGGTGGCGTGGCTGACCACCACCGACCATAAGACGATCGGCTCGCTGTACCTGATCACCTCGTTCGCGTTCTTCATCATCGGCGGCGTCATGGCGCTGCTCATGCGTGCTGAACTGGCCCGACCCGGCATGCAGATCCTGTCCAGCGAGCAGTTCAACCAGGCGTTCACGATGCACGGCACGATCATGCTGCTGATGTTCGCAACACCTCTGTTCGCCGGCTTCGCGAACTGGATCATGCCGCTGCAGATCGGCGCCCCCGACGTGGCGTTCCCACGCCTGAACATGTTCGCCTACTGGCTCTATCTGTTCGGCTCGCTCATCGCCGTCGGCGGTTTCCTCACTCCGCAAGGCGCGGCCGACTTCGGCTGGTTCGCCTACGCCCCACTTAACGACGTAGTCCACTCGCCCGGCATCGGCGGCGACATGTGGATCATGGGCCTGGCCTTCTCCGGCTTCGGTACGATCCTCGGCTCGGTCAACTTCATCAGCACGATCATCTGCATGCGTGCTCCGGGCATGACGATGTTCCGCGTGCCGATCTTCACCTGGAACGTCCTGCTCACCGCGGTGTTGGTGCTCCTGGCGTTCCCTGTGCTGGCCGCCGCTCTGCTGTGTCTGGAGGCAGACCGGAAATTCGGTGCCCATGTCTTCGACGCCGCCAACGGCGGACCGTTGTTGTGGCAGCACTTGTTCTGGTTCTTCGGACACCCGGAGGTGTACATCATCGCGCTGCCGTTCTTCGGCATTGTGAGCGAGGTCATCCCGGTCTTCAGCCGCAAGCCGATCTTCGGTTACACAGGTCTGATCGGCGCCACCATCGCCATCGCCGGCCTTTCGGCGACGGTGTGGGCGCACCACATGTTCGCGACGGGCGGTGTCCTGCTGCCGTTCTTTTCCTTCATGTCCTATCTCATCGCGGTCCCGACCGGCGTGAAGTTCTTCAACTGGATCGGCACCATGTGGAAGGGGTCGCTGAGTTTCGAAACCCCAATGCTGTGGGCGACGGGCTTCCTGGTCACCTTTCTGTTCGGTGGCTTGACGGGTGTCCTGCTGGCCTCGCCGCCGCTGGATTTCCACGTCACGGACTCGTACTTCGTCGTCGCTCACTTCCACTACGTCGTCTTCGGTACGGTCGTCTTCGCCATGTTCTCCGGCTTCCATTTCTGGTGGCCGAAGATGACGGGCAAGATCCTCGACGAACGCCTAGGCAAGATCACCTTCTGGACGCTGTTCACCGGATTTCACGGCACCTTCCTCATCCAGCACTGGCTGGGCGCGGAAGGCATGCCGCGCCGGTACGCGGACTACCTGGCCACGGACGGGTTCACCGCGCTGAACACCATCTCCACGATCAGCTCATTCCTCCTCGGCATGTCGATGCTGCCGTTCTTCTACAACGTGTGGAAGACAGCCAAATACGGCACGAAGGTCGAGGTCGACGATCCGTGGGGATACGGCCGTTCTCTCGAATGGGCAACGTCGTGCCCGCCCCCGCGGCACAACTTCCTCACCCTTCCCCGCATCCGCAGTGAGTCACCGACGTTCGACCTGCACCATCCCGACCTCGCCGCGAGAGAAGAACTGCGGGACCGCTCTGCGGGACAAGCGTCCCTGGGACAGGGTGGGGGCGATGAACGGTGAAGCGTTCCGGCCTCGGCGTTCGTGATGAGCGGCACAGCCAGGAGTACGCGCGCGGCCTGAACGAGTTGGAGGGCTATCTACTGGCTCAGGCCGAGGCGACTGACGCCCTCAGTTGCGGCGAGGCATTCGCCGCGCAGATGCCCTGGCTGACGCCCGCTCAACGGGAGGAGCTCGTCCGCCTCTATGCCACCGACCGGCTTCAGATCTCACGTGCCGCCCTCCAGCGCGTCACCGACCGGGTGCTGGAGCTGCAGTGCCAGTACTCCAGCCGCTACCACGCGCTGCAGGTCCGGCTGCTGGGTCTCTTCTTCTCAGCCCTCGCCGTGTTCGTCGTTGTGCTGATGATCCTTGTGTACTGATCAGCCGCCCCCAGTCCCCCGGCCGTTACCCACCAGGGGCCCATCGGAGGCTGGTCAGTGACGAGGAGGCCGTCGTCGCGTGGGCTCCCCCGGCCGTCGGCCCGTCGCTGGGCTGCTGTTGATCCCTGAGCCGCGCTGTCTGCTCGTATGGTGCCGTCCGTCTGGGGCCACCCGGCCCGAGCAACGGTTATGGCCGGACTGCGCAGGCTGGGAGCAGCCCAGCGAGCTCTGCCAGGCTCCCGCGACCGAGGAATGGGGCGAATGTGATCGCAGAAGACGCTCTGCGGCGCTCGCAGTGCGGTAGGAGTTCTTTTGAGGTGTATTGGTACAGGAGCCCGTTGACCGGGCGGTACTAGGGCCTCAAGGCCACGGACAGGGACGCACGCTTCCCGCTTCTCGGCACCCAGCTTCTATCGAGACGAAGGCAGTCGTTATGACGCCAGTGCTCACTGTGGGTCTGGACGGCTCCCCCGAGAGCCTGGCCGCTGCCCGCTGGGGCGCGGCGGCAGCCGACCGGCAAGGGCTTACCTTGAGGCTTTTGCACGCGTGGGTCCCGCTGGCGCCGGGGCCTCGCGGTGTCTCTACGGAGAGTGACCAGCACCATTGGGCACAGCGCATTCTTCACGACGCGCATGTCGAGATCCACAAGCGTTACCCCGTGCTGTCCATCGTTGAGGATCTTGTAGCCGACGACGCCAGGCCCGCACTGCTGACAGCGGCAGCGAAATCCCGGATGATCGTGCTGGGCTCGCGTGGACTGGCGGCGGCTGGCAGTTACTTCCTTGGCAGCACCAGCATGGACGTCGTGTCACGGGCCGAGCGGCCGGTGGTCCTCGTACGTGCAAGCCTGGAGGAGACAGCGCCTCCTCCCGTCGGCAACTGCGTGGTGGTCGGCCTGAGCCTGCGGGACCCATGCGATGAGCTGTTCGAGTTCGCCTTCTCTGCCGCCCACGCACGCGGAGTGCCCCTACGGGCTGTCCACGGCCACGAGGTACCGGTGCAGGCGCATATGCCCTGGGGCGTGGACCCTGAAGTTGCCGCAGAGATCACGGACAAGGCGCAGAAGAAGCTCCGCAAGCAACTCCGTCCGTGGCGCAAGAAGTTCCCCGGTGTGCGTGTGATCAAAGTGCTTACCCTTGACAGCCCGGCCAGAGCAGTCGTCCACGACACGGAGACGGCGGGACTGCTGGTCGTTGGCAGACGCAGGCACCGGGGAGCCCTGGCGCCGCGGCTCGGGCCCGTGGCCCAAGCGGCCGTGCACCATGCGGCCTGTCCCATCGCCGTTGTCCCCCATGGCTGAGCCCGCCTCCCACAGGACATGTCGAGGAGTAGTGGTTCTGATGCGTACGGGCAGTGAACCGATGACAGCCCGGAGTCCCCTGCGAGCACGCTTCTGGCTAAGCGTCTGGGGTCTGGTCTGGGCAACCTTCGGAACGGTCGTGTTCGCCCTGGTCGGGCGGCCCGGCTGGGCAGCGGCGTGCGGCGCGCTGTGGCTCATCGTCACCGTCAGCATGGCCGTGATCCTTCGGCGTATGCACCAAGGCACGCGCTGGCAGCCGGGCCGCGAGGTCCCGCCGTACGTGCCGCCGGAGGGGCCATCGCCGGTAGAGAAGACTAGGAGACCCTGGCCTGCGCAGGGCCGGGGGCGAATCGGTAGAGCGTGGCGGCCACGGTTAGGCCGCACACCACGGGCGCACCAATGTCCTCGTCCCCCCACCGTTCGCTGCCCTGCTGCTCGAATAGATCCTGGATCGCCAGCGGCCGGCCGCCAAGGAACGTCACTTCGGCAACTGCCTCGAGAAAGGCGCGATAGGCGCGTCGCCAGGATGGTCCCCCGCTCGGGAAGGGTGGTGGCTTCAGGGACTTCACCGAGATCGAGGATTGGGCGGCCCGCTTGGCAGGTGAACTTGATGATGAGGAGCACCGCTGCCTTCCGACCGACCGTAAGGCCCCGCACCCGTATGCCATGCCCTCGGCCGCCTCCTCTGGCGAGCCGTAGGGCAGTCACGCAGCGTGGATGGCAGAGGTGCCGGTCAGTGCAGCGGACGTATCAGCCATCGGAGGTGAGGTATGGAGAGGGACTCTGGGCCGCGTGTTGTGGTGGGTGTCGATGGGTCGCAGTCCTCGTACGCGGCGCTGCGGTGGGCCGTCCGGTACGGCGCTCTCATCGGCGCTGGCGTGGAGGCTGTGGCCGCGTGGGAGTCGCCGGGTGGGCGTGTCTGGCCGGCTCGGGCCATCGATGCCACCTTCGATGAGCAGAGAGCGCGAGAGGGTCTGGTCCAGGAACTCAGGGGTGCCCTCGGCGCGGAGCATGCCGACACTGTTCGGGCGTACTTGGTGCAAGGCAACGCCGTTGATGTGCTTCTGGGGGCGGGCGAGGGCGCCGAGGCCCTGGTTGTGGGCAGCCGGGGGCGGGGCGGCTTCGCCAGGGCCCTGCTGGGGTCGGTCAGCCAGAATGTCGCACAGCATGCGAAGTGCCCTGTCGTGATTGTCCGCCCGGACGCGTCGTGACCCAGGGTGTGGTTGTGAGCGCAGAGATGCGATGGCGTACGGAGAAACCCGTCGGCAGCAAATCGGCGCGTCCTGGGACGCCCGACCGACGAGGCGTACGCCCTGGTGATCCGACCGGTCAGTGCCTGCGAAGGCCGTCTGCGGCCGTCCGTTCCCCACGGCCCCTCCGGCCGGGCGATGGGGCCGACGCCCGTGCGAAGCCCGGGGCTATCGGAGAGGCTGGATCTGCAGGGCGATCCCCGCATTGCACCGGCGCCTGGTCGTACCTCCGGCGCAGCGCCGTCTGGAGACAGGAAGGGGAGGGGACGCCGCCGCCATCACCGCAGCGCGCCGCAGGCGGGAGACTTCGGCCTTCAGCTCGGCGGGGTTGGCCACGGGCTGCTGCACCACGCGGCCTGCCCGGTCGCGGTTACGCCGCAGCGGGGGTGCCGCCCGACGCACCGACGAGAGGAGTTCTCATGGCCGTCCGGTCCGAGAGTACGCTCGCACCCGTACTGCGGGATGTCAGTGCCGTCGTCCTCGACACCGACGGAGTGATCACCGACTCGGCTCGGGTGCACGCCGCCGCCTGGAAGGATGCCTTTGACGCCTTTCTCAGTGAGCACCCGCCGGAGGACCCCCCGCAGCGGCGCCCCTTCGACGTCCGGGCCGACTATCTCCCATACGTGGACGGGAGGTCCCGGCTCGACGGCGCCGCCGCTTTCCTCGCTTCACGGGGCCTTGATCCCTCGGCCGAGACGGTGCGGGCTGTCGCCGCGGACAAGGAGCGGCTGTTCACAGCCCGGCTGCGCGAGAAGGGCGTCGACGTGTATCCGGGCACGGTGCGGCTCGTGCATGCCCTGCGCCGGGCGGGGAAGTCCGTTGCCGCCGCCTCCGCGTCCCGCCACGCTCGTGAACTCCTCATCCGGGCCGGGGTGCTGGATCTGTTCCACGTGCTCGTCGATGGCGGTGAGGCGGCCCGGTTGAGGCTGCCGGGCAAGCCGCACCCCGATCTGTTCCTCGAGGCGGCTCGTCGACTAGGCGTCCCGGCCGACCGCGCCGCCGTCGTCGAGGACGCGCTGGCAGGCGTCGAGGCAGGCCGCCGCGGTGGATTCGCCCTCGTCGTCGGCGTGGACCGCACGACCGGCACGGACACCAGGGCGAGACTGGTGCAGCACGGTGCGGACATCGTCGTACGTGACCTAGGAGAACTGCTTGTGGCAGGAACGCCGCAGTGACCGGCTGGACCTGGCGGTACGAGGGCTATGACCCCGCGGACGAGCGTCTGCGGGAGTCCCTGTGCACGCTGGGCAACGGCTACTTCGCCACCCGCGGGGCGCTATCCGAATGCGTCGCGGACGACGTGCACTACCCGGGCACCTATGTGGCGGGTTGCTACAACCGGCTCACCTCGGAAGTGGCCGGACGCCGGGTCGAGAACGAGGACATGGTCAACCTCCCGAACTGGCTGCCCCTGCGTTTCCGCCTCGCCGGGCGGCAATGGCTCACCCCGGACACGGCGACCGTCCTCGACCACGACCAGGTCCTGCACCTGTCCTCGGGCCTGCTCGAGCGCCGGACCCGGTACGGGCTCGGCGACGGACGCGCCCTGTCCGTGCACCAGCTTCGTCTCGTGCACATGGCCGACCCCCATCTCGCCGCCCTGCGTACCGAGCTCACGGCCGAGGGCTTCTCCGGCGAGCTGGAGGTCGAGGCCGCAATCGACGGCGCTGTCATCAACGCCGGCGTGCCCCGTTACCGCGACCTGGACGGCCGCCACCTGGTCCACGTGCACACCGGCCCCGCCGCCACGGACACCGTGTGGCTGCGCTGCCGCACCCGCACCTCCGACATCCGAATCGGTCTGGCGGCCCGGCTGGCCGCCGAGGCGCCCGTCGCCACCCAGCACACGCCGGCCTGCGCCGTCCAGCGAGTGCGCCTGCACGTGACGTCCGGCCAGACCCTCACCGTCGACAAGACCATCGCTCTGCACACCTCCCGCGACCCCGCGATCAGCGATCCGCTGGACGCCGCGATCGACCGGGTCGAGGCCGCATCCGGCTTCGACGAGCTACTCGCATCCCACCGCACGGCCTGGAACCAGCTCTGGCGCCGGGCCGCACTCGACGTCCCCGGGGAGGCAGGCCAGGTGCTGCGGCTGCACCTTTTCCACCTCCTGCAGACACTCTCGCCGCACACCGCCGACCTCGACGTGGGAGTGCCCGCCCGGGGGCTGCACGGCGAGGCATACCGCGGACACGTCTTCTGGGACGAGCTGTTCATCCTGCCGTACCTCAACCTGCACTTCCCCGAGGTGTCCCGCGCCCTGCTCCACTACCGCCACCGACGCCTGGACCGGGCCCGAGCCGCAGCCCGCGCGCTCGGCAGGCGGGGGGCCGCGTACCCGTGGCAGAGCGGCAGCGACGGTCGCGAGGAGACCCAGGAACTGCACCTCAACCCGCACTCCGGACGCTGGCTGCCCGACCATTCCCGACTCCAGCGGCACGTCGGCTCGGCCGTGGCGTACAACGTGTGGCAGTACTGCGAGGCGAGCGGCGACGCCGAGTTCCTGCACACCAAAGGAGCCGAGATGCTGTTGGAGATCGCCCGCTACTGGGCGGACTCGGCGACCTACGACGACAGCCTCGGGCGGCACCGCATCCGCGGCGTGGTAGGCCCCGACGAATACCACGACGCCTACCCCGGCGCGCCCGAGCCCGGCCTCGACGACAACACGTACTCAAACGTCACTGCCGCGTGGGTGCTCACTCGCACCTTGGAGGTTCTGCGCGCGCTTCCCGAACCCCGGCGGCGGGAACTCGCCGAGCGCACCGATCTGGACGGCGGTGAACTCGAGCACTGGGAGGACGTGTCCCGCACGCTCCACGTGCCTTTCCACGACGATGTCATCAGCCAGTTCGCCGGCTACGGCGACCTCGCGGAACTCGACTGGGACGCCTACCGGAAGCAGTACGGCGACATCCGGCGTCTCGACCGGATCCTGGAGGCGGAAGGCGACAGCGTCAACCGCTACCGGGCGTCCAAGCAGGCCGACGTGCTGATGCTGGGATACCTCTTCCCACCGTCCGAACTCCGGGCCCTCTTCGACCGTCTGGGCCACCGGCTTGACGAGGAAATCTGGCGACGCACCGTCGACTACTACCTGGCCCGCACCAGCCACGGGTCCACCCTCAGCAGCGTGGTCCACTCCTGGGTCCTGGCCCGGGCCCGGCGCTCCGAGGCGTGGCAGTTCTGCCAGGAGGCACTGCGCAGCGACATCGCCGATGTGCAGGGCGGCACCACCGGAGAGGGCATCCATCTCGGCGCCATGGCGGGTACCCTCGACTTCGTCCAGCGCGGACTGCCCGGGCTCGAGACCCGCCAGCAAGCACTCTGGCTCGACCCCGTACCACCGCCAGAGCTGTCGTCGTACGAATTCGCCGTCCGCTACCAGGGACATTGGGGCGTGCGGCTGCGTTTTGAGCGCGGAAGGCTCGAGATTAAGGTGCCCCCCTCCAACCGTTCCCCCATCAACATCCGGCTGCTAGACCGCTCGGTATGCGTCCAGCCGGGGGAGACACGCCAACTGCTGCTCCCACACTGAAACTCCAGGGCCGTGGCCCCAGCGACCTTCCGGTGCCGCGGGATGTCGGCCCGGCCGCTGCAGGCACAGGCGGACTGGTGCCGAGGGGGGGGCGGGGGTGGCGGCCCGGATGCCGGGCAGGTTCCGGGGCCGCCACCTCATGCGAGTCCGCCGGGCCGGCGGAACAGGGCATGCGCCCCAACAACGCGCCCGTGCCTGTCGAGGTCACGACCGATCATCCCTTTCACGCGACAAGGTGTTCGCATCTCGCCGCCCGGGCCGCCGACCGCGGCTTGGGAGACCTCCGCCCCCGCCAGCCGCGTCACCAACCTGCCCGAACAGCACATCTAGGCCGTGTATCGAAAGTGGATCTTGGGTTCTGAATGATCATGGTTCATGGGCCGGGGAGATCTCACGGACGAGCACTGGGCAGCGCTGGAGCCGGTGTTGCCGAAAGGGACGAAGGCGGGGCGGCCGCCCGTCTGGCCTCGGCGGCGGCTGATCGACGGCATACGGTTTCGAGTCCGGACCGGTGTTCCCTGGCGGGATGTGCCCATCGAGTACGGGCCGTGGGGCCGGGTCTACGATCTGTTTCGCCGGTGGCAGCGGGACGGCACTTGGCCGCGGCTCCTGACCCGGCTCCAGTCCCAGGCCGACGCGAAGGGTGCGATCGTGTGGGATCTGAGCGTCGACTCCACTGTCTGTCGCGCCCATCAGCATGCGGCCGGGGCTCGTAAGCAGGGTGATCTGCAGAAGGAACCACCCGGCGGTGTGTTCACTGAGCCTCGTGATCACGGGCTGGGACGGTCGCGCGGCGGGTTCACCACCAAGCTGCATCTGGCCGTCGACCAGGGTCAGAAACCAATGTCGATCGTGGTGACGGCAGGGCAATGTGGAGACTCGGCGCAGTTCGAACCGGTGCTGGAGAAGGTCCGCGTGCCCCGCCTCGGGCCGGGCCGGCCACGCGTTCGCCCCGACGGGGTGCGGGCGGACAAGGCATACGCCTCCCGCAAGAACCGCGCTTACCTGTGCCGCCGCGGGATCTGCTGCACCATCCCGGACAAGGCCGACCAGACACGCAACCGCCAGAAGTTGGGCTCTCGCGGTGGTCGGCCGCCGTGCTTCGACCCGCTCGATTACCGCGAGCGCCATGCGGTCGAGTGCGGGATCAGTCGACTGAAACGTAATCGCGCTGTGTCCACCAGATACGACAAGCTCGCCGTCCGTTATGAGGCGACCGTGCTGGTCGCGGCCCTCAACGAGTGGCTCTGACCAGTGTTGGTAAGCCCGGCTATCAGCACTGGCGGAATGCCAGGCGCGCTCGACCACCGAAGAGAGACGTGCAAGACGGGCACGGACGGGAACACTCGATCGCTCTGGCGCCCGTGCCACAAGCTCAAGACTCGTGCGAGGACTTCGGGTCCGCTGGTGCCCAGCCTGGACATCGGCGCGCAGATCGCCCTGCCCGGACAGCGGCAGCCGGGGAGGCGCCGGTGGCCGGGTGACGGCCCATACGCCGAGGGGCGGCCCCGGCCGGGATGGCTGGACCGGCGTCACGACGTACATCACCGGAACACGCCTGCACGGGCCGGCCGCAGTCCGGCTGCCGCACGCAACGGCGGCGTTTGACCACTGCACGACTACGGACGGATGGTGCGGGAGAGCGCGAGAGGGTTGCAGCCCTCTCGCCAAGGCGACCTGCACGCCTGGACCGTGGCCCGCAGGTTTCGCGCGATTGCGGTGCTGCGTGGTGGACCGTATTTGAGATGCCGGTGCGTTCCACTTCTTGATCAGACGAGTGGCCGTTGGGTAGGCTCCGCCGATACGGTGTGTGACGCTCGGGGAACATCCTGTGTGCGGCCACCGGCGCAGGGGGGGGTGGGCTGTGCCTGACTCGATAGCCGTGCCGACGGGTGTCCAGCCAATCAGCTTCGACGTGCACGCAGTCCGCGGGGGAAGCCCCGGCGGAGCCCGCGACGACTTCGAAACGATGATCGCTCAGCTTGCCGCCGCGACGACCCCAAACGTACGGTCCGTCGCTGCCAACCCGGGCGACTGGGGTATCGACGCCTTCGCCGGGAACCTCGGCGGAGCGATCACAGTGTGGCAGTCCAAGTACTTCATGCCGGTCACCACCAAGAAGCACGTACAGCAGGTCAAAGACTCGCTCGACAACGTGCTGAAGGCAGCCGTCAAGAACGGCCACACCATCGCCAGCTGGATTCTGTGCATCCCCTCCAGCATGGACGGCCCCATGACGGCATGGTGGGACACGTGGTCGAAGGCGAGGGAGAAGGAACACAGCCTCGTCATTCAGCTCTGGGACGAGACCGCCCTCCGGAAGAAGCTGCTTAGCCCCGAGGGCGACGACGTGCGTCGCGGCTTCTACGAGACGTACGCTCAGGCCGCCCCCACCCCCGTGGAGCAGCTTCGGCTGGTACTCGAAGTCGAGGACGATAAGGCAGCCGCCCTTGGCTCCGCCTTGTTCATTCGGCAGATGACCGAGGCCGGCCACGTGGAGCTGGACTCGGCCAAGAGGCAGTTCTTCAATGCCGATCTGGTGGCTCGCGAGATCGCGCACAAGGATGTTCCGGTGGAGGTGGCGGCGCTCAGTTCCGCCGATGCGACGCTCCACGGTCTATGGGAGATGCAGTTCAACGAATGCGCGGCCGAGGACGCGCTTCGGGTTCTCCACCCCCGTGTCTGGCGGGATGTACGCAACGAGCACGACAAACTGCCGAAGTCGCTCCGCCTGGAGCTGGTGCACAGCTGGGGGCTGGTCCACCGGCTCGTGGACAACCGCAAGGCGGGCTGGGTCAAACACTGGCGGCAGATCGCGGCCGAGCACTCCGACGGCTGACCGCCGTCGCCTGTCCTGTCAGACCTACGAGGAGTTCGCTGTGGAAGCACACCGGCCGGTGATGATGCCGGAGGACGAGGTGACCTTCCGGCTGGCGCAGCTGCTGCTTCTTCTCGACGCTGTCGCCGGACAGGACGCGAAGGGGGCGAGCCTGGAGCGCATCGGCTACTACGACTTCCTGTCGGCGAATCCCTTCCTCGTTGTCGATTCCGACGGCCGGGAGGCAAATATGCTCAGACTGGCCGGGTTCGACCCGCAGGTGCTCTCGTACGCGTCCTCCTCGCAGCGCTTCACCAGTCGACGCGAGCGCATCCAGCACGATCTCGGACTGCTCGTGGCTTACGGGTGTTGCGAGGTCCACAACCGCAACGGCGCCTTCGCCTATTCGATCAACAACCGCGGTCGGGAACTCGGGGCTCGCTTCACCGCCACCTACGCCGCGTCGTTCACCACTGCAGCGTCCATCGTCGTGCGTCGCCTCCGCAAGCTCAGCGACAAGGCACTGCGGGAACAGACCGCACGGTGGCTGCGGCCAGATGGAGAGGGCGGGCCCGGTGCCGCGCTCCTCAGCGTGCTGGGACCGGGACCGCAGGCACCTGACATGCCCTGGGAGGGATGACCACCATGCAGCCTCTGCCTGGCATCCGGATCCGGCACCTGCGCCTTGCTGGCGTCAGCCGGAACTATGACGTCGATTTCACGCAGGACCAGCGGGTTCGGGACCTGTCCGTGGTGGCCGGGGCATTCAGCTCGGGCAAGACTGCGGTGTTGGAGTTCATCGCCTACGGCCTCGGTGGGAAGCGCCACCCACGGCATCCTGAGGTGCTGCGGAAGGTCCGTTCCTGCCTTCTGGAAGTCGAGCTGTCCGGCGAACCGCACGTCATCGAGCGGCCCGTCGGGGAGCCGTCGAAGGTCGCCTACGTACGCCGGGGGACGCTGGACAGCCCGCCGCTCTCCAAACCTGAGAGCAGGACCATCGAGCCGGCGGGAGCGCCCGAGAGCCTCTCCGCTCTGCTGCTGGGGCACTGCAAGCTCGAAGGCGTACAGCTGCGGGAGGCTCCCTCCAGCCGTGAGTCCCGGACCGACCCCCTGAGCATCCGCGACCTCATGAACCTCGCGTTCCTCCCCAACGAGCGCATCGCCTCCAAGAACTTCCTGTTCGAGAACGAGTACATGAAGAAGCACAAGCTGAAGCAGGTGGTCGACGTCGTCTTCGGCGTTCACGACGACCGCGCCGTCGAGCTTGGGCAACGCATCAAGGAACTGGGCGCCCGACTCACCCAGGCACGCGCCGAACTCGCCGCAGCACGGGCGTTCATCGACGAGCAGGACGTTCCCACGGTCGGCGCGCTGATCGCTGAGCAATACGACGGCGAGCTGCGGGAGCTGACCGAGCAGCTACGGGCCCTCGACGAGGCAGCGCAAGCCGGCACCACCTTCGCCGGGCGTCTGCGCCGCGAGCACCAGCAAGCTGCCCAGCGCGCCCGGCGAGCCGCTGGCGTGGTACGTGACTGCGAGACGCAACTCACCCGGATGATGCCGCTGCGGGCGCAGTACGCGGACGACCTCGTCAAGCTCAATATGCTGGCCGAAGCGCAGCGCCTGTTCGACCCCCTCAGTGTCACGACCTGCCCGGCGTGCCTGAATCGGCTGCCCGCTCCCCCATCGGTGGAGAACGGCGCGTGCAGTCTGTGCAGCCACGAGCTGCCCCACGACGACGGGCACCTGACGCTCGGCACCGCCACAGCCGAGCACTCGTCGGATGAAGGGCGGCTGGATGTCGCGGCCGAGGTCAGGGCCACCAAGGCCCGTTTGAAGGAGATCACTGCCTACGTTGAGGGCCTGGACAGCTCGCTCGTCACGTTGAAGCTCCAGGCAGAAGACGCCGCCATCGACGAAGAACGTGCCGCGGCCGCGGTCGACGAAGCCACTTCGCCCACCGTCACCCCGTTCCTCGCCGCTCGCGACAACCTCCAGCGTCGGCGCGAGGAGGTCCTCCGTCATCTCCAGCACGCCGAGAACGCGACGAAGCTTCAGGCTGGCCTGGAGAAGCGCGCCGCGCTCGTGGAGCGGCAGGAGGCACAGATCGAACGCCTGCGGGAGGAACGCGACCGGCTGGGAGATGCCGCACAGGACCGGGACCTGGTCGTCGGCCGAATCAGCGGCCGGTACAGCGAACTCCTGCGGCAGTGGCGCTACCCGAAACTCAGCCAGCCGATGATCGACACGAACCTGGTTCCTCACGTACGCGGCGACTCTTACCGCGAGGCCTCATCCGGCGCCCGAACACTCCTGACCCTGGCCTGGCAGCTGGCCGTCTTCGAGGTGGCCGTCGAAACATCGGCCGCCCACCCCGGCTTCCTCATGATCGACAGCCCGCAGAAGAACCTGGGCCACGGCGCCACCCGGGACGCGGTAATCGCAGACGCGATCGCCATCGACGACTTCTACCGACACCTGACCAGCTGGCTGGCTGAACAGGGGGCCGGTGCCCAGGTGATCATCGTCGACAACAGTCCGCCCGTGCTCGTGGAAGAGAACGTCGTGGTCCGGTACAGCCGCAACGAGGACCGGCCCCCCTACGGGCTGATCGACGACGAGACCACCACAGACGAAGGCAGCCCCGAATAACCTCCTCACCCCGCCTGGGCCATTCACCCGCCCGCCCCTGCGTCTGCCGCGGCGTTGGCGATCCGCCGCCAGCGGTCTCAGGTGTGAGTGATCACGTCAACAGGCTGCGTCGTCCGCCGTTGCGAGGCCGAAAGAGCTGAAGGAGGCTGGTGGTGTGTTCCGCAGGCGTTTGCCATCTCGTGTAGCCGACGCGCCACTTCTACGCGTCGAGAGCGCGGTTGAGTCACTTCCCAAAAGCGCGGTCAGGGCTCCGATGGTCTATGTGGTCGCGCTGACGATCCCGATTGTGGCGCTGGAGCTGGTCATTGATGACCGTACAGTGCGGCTCGCCCCCCTCTTGATCCTGCTGCCGGCCTTCCCGGCGGCGATCGGCACGGTGCGACAGACCATCTACGCGGTCGGCTGGGTATTGATCGTGATCACCGGAGTACTGATCTACCGGCCGCTGCCGTCGTGGTACAACTTCGTGATCGTCATGGTGCTGGCCGCAACGCTTGGCGTGCTAGGCGTCCTGACCTGCCATTTGCGGATCCGGCGCGAGCAAGATCTCCGCCGGGTCCGGTCCACAGCTGTCGCCCTGCAACGGCAGGTGCTGCGGCCTCTGCCCGTGCTGACCGACCGGGTGATCGTTGACGGCGTGTATCTGCCGGTGGAGCAGGACCGGCTAGTAGGCGGAGACATCTACGAGGCCGTGGCCTCGCCGTACGGCACGCGTCTGCTCTTCGGCGATGTCCAGGGCAAGGGCCTGCCTGCCATCGGAGCCGCCTTTGCCACGCTCGGAGCGTTCCGCGACGCCGCATTGCGCGAGCCGACGCTCACCGCGCTCGTGGATGACCTGGAAAGGGCCGTCGTCCACCACAACGTCTTCGCCCAGCAGACCGGCGAACCTGAACGATTTGTCACCGCTCTCATCCTGGGCATCGACGCCTCGGCGGACACGCAGGCAGTCAACTGCGGCCACCCTCCGCCCTATCTGCTGAACTCAGAAGCGGTTACCCCCATACAGCTGGGCGACCCAGGCGTGCCTCTCGGCCTTGCTGACCTCGCTCCGAACCCCCGGACAGTCGCCTGGTTCCCGTTCCTTCCCGGGGCCACTCTTCTTGCCTGCAGCGACGGCGTCACCGAGGCACGCAGCATCACCGGCGCCTTCTACCCACTCGAAGAGCGCCTGCGAGCCTGGACAGACGTTTCACCCTGGGAAGTCGCCCACAATCTGGCCAAAGACTTGAGTCAACACACCGCAGGCGAACAGCGGGACGACATCACGGCACTCGTGGTTCGCAGAGCCTCCTGAACAGGCGCTTCAGTAGTGAGACCACCACCACGGCCGGTAGGTGGCCTCAGTGGCGAACCACCCCTCTCGAACCCATGTGGCAACGACAACGGTCGTGTGCCTCCTGCGCCTCACCTTCAGCTGGTACCTCTGAGCCGCATGGAGCCTGTGACAGAGGACTGCAAGAAGTTCAGCCGTCGGCCGCGAGGACCGCGGGCCTCCTGCCGATCATTGACCTGGAGGATGACTCTGCGGCCTTCGGCGGCTCGGCGGCCAATCTCCCTGCGAGTGAGGGGCCGCCGTCCTTGCGACATACGCGCAGTCCACTGGAGGGGGCCGCAACACCGGCTCCAGAGGCACCGAACACCCCTGTGCGCCGGCTCACCAATCAGCCCCGAGGCGTCCGACACCCCCCGACCGCGCCAGTGACGGGGCCGAGCCGACCTTTGTCGGTACCGCTCTGATACTCCGCGAGAGACATCTTCAAATCAGCCGAAGCAACGGGGCCAAGGATCTCCTCGCCAGGCCCAGGATCCGTACCGCTGGTCCGGTCCCGTTGGCGCTCCTGTACATCGAAGGAGAGGCTAGAAAGGCGTAGCACGGACCGACCGGCCTGGAGGCGCCATGTACAGCAAGATCACCATCGCCGGCCATCCCATTCACCCGATGCTCGTCGGTTTCCCCATCGCCTGCTACACCGGCACGCTGGTGGGTTTCGCCGTCTACGCGGCCAATGGGCAGCAGTTCTGGCTGAACCTGGCCATCGCTCTCAACATCGCTGGGGTCGGCACGGCACTGCTGGCAGCCCTGCCCGGCATCGCTGATCTGGCGTTCGGCGTTCCCCGCCGGTCGGCGGCCAAGACCGTCGGCATTGCCCACGGCAGTCTCAATGTCGTGGCGCTGGGCCTCTTCGGCGCGAGCCTTGCCATCTACGCCACCCATTGGGATGGCCCAGCGACTGGCGTCACTCCAGGGCTGGCACTGTCCGCGGCCGGACTCGCCTGCACGCTCGGGGCCGGCTTCCTGGGCTGGACGCTGGTCCAGGACTACCACGTCGGCATCCGGCTCACGCCCCTCCAGGAAAGCGATGAACAGGCGGTGCAGGACGCCCAGTTGATCCACCTGCACCGCGGCTCCCACGTGGCTTGAAGGGCGTAGTCAGGCCGCTCCTAGGCCGGAGCCGCCGACCGGCCATTCCACCGACACTGACGCACCCGTGGCCGACCTCCTCCTCGACCAGGAGGACGCGGATTACCGGAAAAGGTGCCTTCAGGTGACACCTACACCGTCCAGTTCGGGTTCTGGCTCGCCGACGCCGGAAAGGCCCAGGAACCGCCAGACTGACTTGCCTGATCTGTCAGACGTCCCGGCCGACCCACCGGCACGTCTGGACGGGTACACGGAACTGCGAAACTACGCGGTGATCGGGGACGGCCGCTGCGTCGCGCTCATAGCCCGGGACGGCTCGGTGGACTGGCTGGCCTGGCCGGACCTTGACTCGCCGACCGTGTTCGCCGCCGTGCTCGACCACCTCAACGGAGGACGGTTCCTCCTCCGGCCAGAGGCGCCCTACACTGCCTCCCGCCGCTACCTGCCTGGCACCAACGTGCTGGAGACGACGTTCACCACAGCAGGCGGCAGGGTTCGTGTGACCGACGCACTGACCATTCCCGACAGCCGCTCGCTGGCGCCTGCCCGGGAGCTGGTCCGGCGGATCGAGGGCCTGGCGGGCAGCGTCCCCATGCGTTGGAGTGTCCAGCCGCGCTTTGGCTACGGTGCCCGTGTACCTCACCTGACACGTCGTGCGGGCGTCCCGGTCGTCACTTCAGGTCCTGAGGCGGTCGGGATCTGTGCCTGGAACGCGGGAGAGCCGCAGCCCACCTCCGATGCCGTCGCATCCCGCTTCCGCGCGGACGCGGGCACCCGGGCCATGCTCGCAGTGCCGTACGCACACCGGGAACCGCTGGTGCTCGCCACGCGTACCGAGTGCGAGGCCCGACTCGACCACACGGCCGCCACCTGGAGAGAGTGGACCGACGGCCGCACCTATTCGGGCCCCTGGCGGGAGGCGGTGCTGCGCAGCGTCCTCGCCCTCAAGCTGCTGGTCTTCGCGCCCTCCGGCGCGGTCGCCGCCGCGGCGACCTGCTCGTTGCCCGAGGAGCTCGGTGGGGAACGCAACTGGGACTACCGCTTCAGCTGGATCCGCGACTCCGCCTTCACCTTGAACGCCTTCCTCAAGCTGGGCTGCGCTCCGGAAGCGACCGGCTACTTCTGGTGGCTGATGCACGCCTCCCAGCTCACTCACCCCCGCCTGCACGTCCTGTACCGACTCGACGGGGGCGCCCGCGCACCCGAGAAGACCCTTCCCCTGTCGGGGTACCGCGGTTCGACGCCCGTACGCGTCGGCAACGCCGCCGCCGGCCAGCTCCAGCTGGACACGTACGGGGAGCTGGTGCAGACCGCGTGGCTGTACACCGCAGCGGGTCATCGGCTCGACGCCGACATCGCCCGCCGTCTGGCCCAGACCGCCGACTTCGTCTGCACGGCCTGGCAGCAGCCCGACATGGGTATCTGGGAGGTCCGCAGCGCTCCCGAGCACTTCGCTCAGTCCAAGATGATGTGCTGTGTGGCCCTCGATCGCGCTCTCGACCTCGCCAAGCGGGGGCTGATCCCCGACCGGCACGCACCTCGCTGGCGGCGCGAACGGCAGGCCATCACCGAGTTCGTCGAGCACCGCTGCTTCAGCCCGCGGCTGAACAGTTACGTGCGCTCCGCCGACAGCGACGAGCTGGACGCCGGCCTCCTGCTCGGGCTGCTCCACGGCTATCGGTCGCCCGACGACCCACGCATGCGCGGTACCGTCGCCGCCATCCAGCAGGCATTGCAGGACGGTCCCTACGTCAACCGCTACCTCGGCGCCGACGGAGTCCACGGCAGTGAGGGTGCCTTCCTCGCCTGCTCCTTCTGGCTCGCCGAAGCCCTCGCCCGATGCGACCGCGCCGACGAAGCCGCCGACATCATGGACCAGCTCGTGCCTCTCGCGAACGACGTCGGCCTCTACAGCGAGGAGATCGACCCCTCCACCGGCGACTTCCTCGGCAACCTGCCCCAAGGTCTGTCCCACCTGGCCCTAATCAGCGCCGCGTGCGCGATCGGGCAGGCCGCACGATGAGCATCTGGGCCGCACTGGCGGGCGGGCTCGTCGGCACCCTGGTACTGACCACAGCCCTGCGCGCGGCCAATGCCCTCAGCCTCACCCGCATCGATCTGCCGTTCCTGCTCGGGACCGCCTTCACCAGCGACCGGACGCGCGCCAAGGCCCTCGGCTACGGCGCACACTTCATCAACGGCCTGATCTTCGCCCTGCTCTACTACGCGGTCTTCGTCGCCATCGACTACAGCAGCTGGTGGCTGGGATGCCTCTTCGGCCTCGTCCACGGCCTGTTCGCCACCACCGCGCTCGTCAACATCCTGCTGCCGCTCGTCCACCCGCGCATGGGCCAACCCGAAACCAGCGCCCCTCATGTCGCGCTGCTCGAACCACCCGGCTTCCTCATGCTCAACTACGGGCCCGGCACGCCCGCCGTCACGCTCACCGCACACCTCGCCTACGGCACCATCGTCGGCGGGTTCCTCACATGGCCAGGATGAGAACCCGTGCCCACACCCCTCGGGGCCTGCCGCACGCCCCCAGCGGACAGGACACCCTCCGGGTAGCGTGGAAAGCGGACCAGGAAACCGCACAAAGAATCCCTCGCATCACGGTCGCAGCCGGAAGGGAGCCCTCATGGCCGACCCACACGAAGCGGCGTCCTCCGGCCCGCGCCCTGCGCGGCTTCCACCGGATGCGTTGCCGAACGGTAGCGAACCGGACACGCGCGGACCCCGGCTAGCCTCGGTCGTGGTGTTCGTCCACGACCACGATGCCTCGGCGGACTTCTACGGAGAGCTGCTGAACATGGAGGTCACCGTACGCACCGCCACTGCCGCGCTGCTCGTGAGCCACAACGGCTTCCAGGTATACCTACGGGCCGTGGGCCCGCACGCCTCCCACCCGGTGGGCCACGCCGGCACGCAGTACGTGATCTGGACGGCAGACGGCCCCGACGACTTCCAGCGCTGTGAGCGCGTGCTGAGAGCCCGCTCCGACCGTGTCGACACCAGAGAAGCTGAGGGCTTCACCCTCATCGAAGGCCGGGACCCCAGCGGCCTGCCGGTCCTGGTGGCTTATCCGGGACCGGACGAAGTGGCGCGGCTCGAGATCATCTCTCGTTACTACGTGTGATGCCGGAAGCAGCGGAGACTCGGTAGGAGGTCCTCCATGGCACACAAGCGAACGGTGCACGTCCGCCGCGTCTACGACGCACCGACCCAGACCGACGGCGCCAGAGTGCTCGTCGACCGCATCTGGCCCCGCGGCATGACCAAGCAGAACGCCCGCCTCGACGAGTGGTGCAAGCAGGTCGCACCCTCCACGGAGCTACGCAAGTGGTACATCCGCAACCCTGATCGCTTCCCGGAGTTCAGTCACCGCTACCAGGCCGAGCTTCAAGATCCCGAACGCGCAGCCGCTCTGGCGCACCTGCGTGAACTCGCCGAAGACGGAACCTTGACGCTACTTACCGCAACCAAACATCCCGAGACCAGCAAAGCCGAGGTGCTTGCCGAGCTACTCCGAAGCTGACAGCACAGGGTGGCGAGCTCCACTCTCCCTGCAGGCCCCATGGGCTCTGCGAAACCGAGCAGTCGCACCGTCCACGTGCATCTCTTCGTGTGCGCGACGGCCCCGGAGCCCCTGGAGAGATGAGACCCCGTAGGGCAGGCAATTCCCAGCGAGTCCGGTCGCCGCTTCTCTCGAAGCAATTCGGCGTAGAAGGAAGAACTGAGACAGGGAGGGCCCGGATGGCTACCACGACGAATCTGCTGAGCCTGCTCTCGCCCGAAGACCGCGACCGTTTGCTGCAGTTCGCGGCCGACGTGTCTTTCCCCGCAGGAACCCGCATCTTCGAGGAGGGCAGCAAGGCCGACCGGTTCTGGACCGTCATTACCGGATTGGTCGCTCTCGACGTACACGTCCCCGGCCGCCGGGCGGCCACCGTCGACGCCATCGGCCAAGGTGAACTGCTCGGCTGGTCGTGGCTGGTCCCCCCACACACCTGGCAACTCGGCGCAGAAGCACATGGCCCTGTACATGCACTGGAATTCGACGCGACGGCGGTGCGCACCCTGATCGAGGAGGATCCGGTGCTGGGGCTGGCGATCACCCGCTGTGTCGCCACCGTGGTCGGCAACCGGCTTCAATCCACCCGGACCCGTCTGCTGGATCTGTACGGGCCGGCTGGCAGCGGCCCGAAATTCTGACCGGCAGACCGTGCGTTGCCGCGGACGCCTGCGTGAACTCGCTCAGCACTCCGGCACAGGTAGCGCGATAATGGAATGAGCCGACTGCACGGGATGTTTGTCGCGTCTTGAGGCCGCATATGAACGAGCAATTCACGCAGATGCATGGGCCCCCGCCCGTCGTGGGGATGGTGGGCGAGCGGCTCGTGCCCCTCACCGACGAGGCGGAGTGGGCTGCCGTGTCTCCACGGCGGATCGCCCCCGAGGAGTGGCAGCGCTTCGAGGGATATATGAGTGAGATCTTCGGGGCGCTGGGCCTGGCCGTCGGGTCAGAAGCCACCGCGGACACCCCCCGCCGCTTCCTGCGTGCCCTGTTCGACGCCACCAGCGGGTACGAGGGCGACGAGAAGCTGGTCACCGCCTTCGAGACCGAATGCCACGGGGGGTCGGACTGCCGGATCAGCCAGATCGTCGAAGGGCCGATCCCCTTCTTCGCCCTCTGTGAGCACCACGCTCTGCCGTTCTTCGGCAAGGCGTACATCGGTTACATCGCCCACGAGCACATCCTCGGTCTGTCCAAGCTGACCAGGCTGGTGCGGCTGTTCGCCCGCCGCTTCTCGGTACAGGAGCGCATCGGCCGCCAGCTCGCCGAGTCGTTGCAGCAGATCCTGCTGCCCCACGGCGTCGCGGTCCACTTGGAAGCGGTGCATCTGTGTACACAGATGCGCGGCGTTCGGGAGATCGAGTCCAGCACCCGCACCACCCACTGGCGGGGCACCTACGACGAGGATCCGCAACTGCGAGGCGAGTTCTTCACGCTGTGCGGCCAGCGGGGCATCGCCGGCCATGGCTGAGGACAGCGCCGGGCACCCCGAAGGAGGGACACAGACAGGTTTGCTGGAGCCGCTGGAGTTGTTGTACGAGGGAGCCGGGCAGCCCCGGTTCGGACTGCCACCGGTGCTCGCCACTGCCTATGGCGGCGATCTGGGCTTCGCCTTGCCGTGCGTGTACGCGAACTTCGTCACCTCCATCGACGGAGTGGTCGCTCTTGGGCCCGAATACCCCTCCTCCGGCTCGGCGATCAGCGGGCGCGAACCCACGGACCGGTTCGTCATGGGACTGCTGCGTGCATGCGCCGACGTCGTACTCATCGGGGCCGGCACTCTCCGAGCCACGCCCGGCCACCAATGGACACCCGATCATGTCTGCCCGCAGGCCGCCCCCGCCTTCGCCGAGTTGCGGCGCAATCTGCGACGCCTCGCCCAACCAAAACTGGTCGTGATCACCGCGAGCGGTGACCTCCCCATCGAGCACCCAGCCCTGGAATCGGGCGCGCTTGTGGCTACCACCGTGGAAGGCGCCCGTCGACTGGAGGGACGCCTACCGCCGGCGTGCACGACACTCACCGCAGGCGAAGGGACCGTCCTGCGTATGGCCGACGTACTCGCGGTTCTCCACGCTCGCGGACACACCGCAGTGCTCACCGAGGGCGGACCGCACCTCATCGGCAACCTGCTCGGTGAGAGCTTGCTGGATGAACTGTTCCTCACGACATCCCCGGTACTCGCCGGCCGTGCCGACACCTCGCGCCCCGGACTGATCACGGGACTCGAACTGCTGCCGACGCAACTGGCATGGGCCGATCTGATCAGTGCTCGGCGACGGGATTCATACCTGTTCCTCCGCTACCGACTCCGTTTCCGTGTCCTCGGTCACCGGGCCAGGACCGCACAGCCCAGCGTGAGCAGGGACAGCACCTTCACAAGCTCGAGCGCTACGTAGTGCAGGTGGGCGCGGGAGCGGTGCCGCGCGGGATCCTCACCCGCCAGTACGGCGTCGGAACGCCTGTTCAGGCGCGGGCGGACGACGGCGAGTTGTCCGCCCAGGACGGCCAGGGTGATCGCGGTGAACGTGACGACGGTCGTGGACGGTGCGGCCGTGGCGACGGCGGCGACAACGATGACGGCGAGGGCGGCCTCGACGAGGTTGAGCGCGCGGAAGACCATCCGGCCGATGCCGAGTCCGATCGGGATCGTCACTCCCGGGGCCCGGAACTTCAACGGCGCCTCCAGGAAGGAGATCGCCAGCACCATGCCGAGCCAGAGAAAGGTGGCGGCGCCTGCCACGGCCGCCGACGTCGTATTCATTGCTGTGCTCTCTGTCATGTCCGGGGCGGCGGCATCCGTCAGAAGCAACTGCGTGACGTCACCGCCGAGCGGGAAATGTTGGGGCGTGAGGCGGCGGGCGCGTTGGCCCGGTGCTTCAGGCGATCGGTCACGCCGCCAGCCGGGACGCGAGCTCTGGGGGTGGGGCCACAACCATCAGCGGGGCGGGCCCGGTGTCCAGGTTCGCGAGGCTGACCCCGCTCGCCGGTGTCGATATGCGCCGCGGCGCCGGGCACCAGGGTGTGTACGTGCTGGCCGTGGCGCACCTGAACCGACCCCGGAGACCGGGACAGGACGATCTGTGAGGCGCCATAGTCGTGCTCGGGAATGGCGCCGCCGGGTGGGGTCCCCACGTGGATGACGGCGACTTGGTCGGAGGTGGTAGGGGTCGTGAGCGGTGCGGTGGCCGGGCGATCGGCTACGAGGTCTCGGCGGCGGGTCGCGGTTTCGGTGCCGGCGACGTGCATAGGGATTCTTATGCGCAGGGGCAGGTACATGAGGGGACTATGCGGTTGTGGAGGGGGCGAGATGTGCCAGGCAGGCGTTGGGTTCGGCGAAGGGTTCGAGTCTGGTGGCTTCCACGGGGGCGCGCAGTTCGGCCAGGGCGCCCTGTATCAGGCCCAGGTGGAGCGGGCAGACGATCGTGCCGTACTCCTCGGCGAGTTCGAGGAAGGGGCAGTGCCGCAGCCGGACGGGGCCAGGCATCTCACCGTCATCACCGACCTGTGGGTCGAAGCCCAGATCGTCGAGCATGGCGGCCAGCCGGCCGACGGCTTCGTCAGCGGTCAGCTGGCGGGAGGGGGGCACGTGCTCGATCAGATACCGGCCCCAGGCGCGTCCCGCGTCGGTGGCTGCTGCGTCGGTGCCGGGCCCGGTCGAAGCCAGTTGGCTAAGCAGCATCCGGGCCAGCAGCTGGTAACGGCGCGTTCCACCCCGGTCCATTCCCGGTTGCGGCGCGTAGACCGTGCGCGGGCGTCCCGGACCCGACGGTTGCTCCACTGCCCGCTCGACGCGGCCCTGTGTCACGAGCGCGTCGAGATGGAAGCGCACCGTGTTGGGGTGCACGTCGAGCCGGTCGGCGACCTCCGTGACGCCCAGCGGGGCATCGGCGGCCTGCACCGCGTCGAGTACCGCGCGGCGGCGTTCGGACAGCTGTTGGCGATCCGGCGGCTTCTGACTGTTGTCCATGGTGGTCAGCCTTAACGGACGTGCGACTGCAGTGCGGCGATGAGCGGGTGGTCACGCTCGATGAGTTCGAGCTTGGCGCCGCCGCCGGGTGAGCCGAGGGCATCGAAGAACTCGACATTCGCCCGAGTGTAGTCCTGCCGATCAAGCGGGACGTCCTCGTCGTAGAAGATCGCCTCGACGGGGCAGACCGGCTCGCAGGTCCCACAGGCCACGCATTCGTCCGGGTGAATACACAGAGAACGCTGTCCCTCGCAGATGCAGTCGACGGGGCATTCTTCGACGCGGGCCTTGTCTTTCACGTCGACGCAAGGTCCGGCGATCACGTAGGTCACGATGCGCTCCTCCCGCCCACCGAGAAGTTTCTCCAAATACTACATGTAATAATCGTGAGCGGGGGCTGAGAGGAGCATCACGCCGTGGCATCGTCATCCGAGATCCATATCGACGCGACAGAAACCGACCCGGCCGTCCCGGCCCAGATAGCGATCCGTGCCGTGCACCAACGGCTACGGATCGGGCTCGCCGTCTTCGGCGAGTCCGAACCGATCGCCGCCTCCCAGAACGTCGTGCACGCTGCCCTGGTGGACTTCTGCACCGGTGAGCTGCGCCATCATCTGGCCGCCACCGACCAGGCGCTCTTCGCGGCCGCCTCCGGCGCGGCCGAGACACGCCTGCTGGTCCGCGCCCTGCGCACCACAACCGCAGCCCTCGACGCACACATCGACGCGCTTGCCGCCACCGACACCACCACCTCCGCGATGGCGATCGCCCAGGTGATCGAGGCGGTCCTGGCCGTCCATCTGGCTGCCGAGGAGACCGTCCTGCTGCCCGCGCTCGCCGCCCTGCCTGGCGCCGATCTGCCCGCCCTCGTCACGGACATGTTGACCCTGCTCGCGGGCGGTGAGCTCGACCATTCGCCGGTCCTCGACGTCCGTGAGATCCCGCACGGCCATCGGCACCCGCGGATCTTCGCACGCTATGGCCGCCTGGGCCCCGGCGAGGCGTTCGTCCTGGTCAACAATCACGACCCCAAGCCCCTGCGCCGAGAGTTCGAGGCCACCCACCCGGGCACCCATACCTGGGAGTACCTCGAGTCCGGCCCGGAGATCTGGCGGGTACGGATCGGAAGGGCGGCCGTCGATGCCTGAGACCCCACCCCCCGGTGCCCCCGGGGCGATCGACGCGGAGGTCGCCCAGCCCTCGCCTCGGTCCGCTCCTGCGCCGACATCGCGCCTGCTGTGTGACGTCCAAGCCCTCGCCGGGACCGATCCGGCGAGCGCGGGTGCCGTGTGGAAGCTCACCGAGTCTGGCCGTCAACTCGACGCCAACCTTGTCCACCTGCCGGCTCACCAGTGCGTCGAGACCCACGCCGAGCCTGACCTCGACGTGCTCCTGCTCATAGTCGCCGGGTGCGGCATCCTCGTCACCAGCGACCGGACCGAACCCCTCACAGGGGGTGCGCTGTTCTGGCTTCCCCACGGCTCGACCCGGGGCATCACCGCAAGTGCTGACGGCCTGTCCTACCTCACTGTTCACCATCGACGCCCCGGCATGCAGATCCGCCCCCGCCCCGCAACGGACAGCTGATCGCCGGCGCATCTCCACCAGTGCCCGTCCCACAACGCGGGCTGCGCAGCCCCGCCGCAGTGGGAGCGGCACACCCGTTCGTCGGCCTCGGCTCAGCAGTGCCGGTGGTGTCGATGGCAGCGGGTTCGAGGCGGTCGCGGTCGAGCCGGGCCGCCAGCGCGAGGCGAGGGTGGGAGCTCGGTGCCAGGCCCGGCCCCGATCGTAGGCAGCAGGGCGGCTTGTTCCACGGTCAGATGAGCCGCGAGACCGCCTCATGTGCTGAGCGGGGGTGGCCACTGCACCTGCGTCATGGGCGCGGGACTCAATCGTCAATCTGGTCGTCCGAGACGGCCCGCAGCGTCCGGATCAGCAGGCAGTTGGCGGCAGCCCCCGGCCAGCAGGGCCGGTGGCCGATGCGGCCCGAGCGCCGGAGAGTCCCGCTGCCACCTGCTCCGGTGATACCAGTGGAGGGCGCTACCTTTCCGACCAGCCGGGGCACCAGCGAGCCGGCCTTGCAGGGTTCCGGCGTTGTTCAGAGCTTGCTGTACCGGTCAGATCTCGGCAAGCCATTCAGCGAGTACGGCGGCCTGGCTGTGATCCACGTCCTTGGTGGCGGTGAGGAGCGTGAGCTTGTCGTGGGCGGCCAGGTCACGCAGATGCTCGGCGGCCTGCCGGTGCCCGGCGTCCTTCAGCTCGGACAGGTAGCGGCGGCGGAACTCGGCGAAGCGGCTCGGCTCGTGGCCGTACCAGCGGCGCAGGTCGGTCGAGGGGGCGACATCGCGCAGCCACTCGTCCAGGTTCGCCTCGTCCTTGCGCATACCCCGTGGCCAGACACGGTCGACAAGGACCCGCTTGCCCTCTTTGGGCGAGGTCTCCTCGTAAACTCGACGGTAGGTGATCTGCTCGGCCATGACGGCACCTTCCAGATCGATCAGTCAGTCCGGCCCGCGACTGTGAGCGGCCGGTGCCTACCCCACCCAGGGGTGCGGGGTGTTTCTGACTCACCCATTTTATCGGGGGTCGCCGTTTGCCGAGGGGCGAGCGGGCCGGGCTGTTCCGCGACCGTTCGACAGACGGTGTGAGGAGGAGCATGACGAGCACGCACGGCAGCCGCCCGACACCGCAGGCCCGCCACTTCCCCTTGGCGACAGCTCCCCGACTGGATTCCGTGCGCGAACTGGACGAGACGGTGAGCACCTGTCGGGCCTGCCCGCGGTTGGTGGCCTGGAGGGAGGAGGCCGCCCGCGTCAAGCGCAGGTCCTTCCGGGACTGGGCGTACTGGGCCAAGCCCGTGCCAGGCTTCGGTCCGCCGGACGCACCACTGGCGATCATCGGACTGGCTCCAGCCGCGCACGGCGGCAACCGCACCGGACGCATCTTCACCGGCGACCCGTCCGGCGATGCCCTCTACGCCGCCCTGTACGACTTCGGTCTCGCCTCCCAGCCACAGGCCACGCACTGCGACGACGGGATGGAGCTGTTCGGCGTGCGGATCACGGTGCCGGTGCATTGCGCACCGCCCGACAACCGCCCCACCACCACAGAGCGCGACACCTGCCGGCCATGGCTCGCGAGGGAGCTGGAACTCCTGCGCCCGACCCTGCGCGCAATCGTGGTCCTCGGCGGCTTCGCCTGGCAGGCGCTGCTCCCGGCACTCACCGCGACCGGCTGGCAGGTGCCCCGTCCGCGCCCAGCCTTCGGGCATGGCGCACACATGCAGCTGGCCGACGCTCGAAGTGGACGGGTGTTGCACCTGATCGGCGGCTACCACCCAAGCCAGCGCAACATGTCCACCCGCACCCTGACCCCCGCCATGCTCCGCGACGTCCTGCGCCGCGGTGCCGACATCGCCGACCTGCCGGTCCGCCAGCCTCCTGGGTGACCTGCCGTTGACCAACTCTCCTACGACGGGCCGGCGACGCCTGCCGAAGGCGGGATCCGTCCCTGTTCCTCCGCTGCTGCCTTCGACCCCATGCGCGGGCGTCAGCCCACAATGATCATTGTGCAGGCCGCGTCGCCGTAAGCGGTGGTCCGTGCCGGCGGCGTGCCGTTCGCGGCGGGGTCGGCCATCATTGAGGGGTAGGGGCCGCTGGTATCGTCGGCGCTCTCCCGGATGCTCCGTGCAGGAAGGAAGGCTCATGGAGCTCTTCCCGCCGATTCCGCTCGCCGAATGGCGGGACTGCAAGGAGACGCTGCACCGGTTCGCGCAGGTCGTCGGCAAGATCCGGCTCACCGCCAGCGTTCGGCGCAACCACTGGTGGAATGTGCCCTTCCACCTCACCGGACGTGGCATCACCACGCGTCCGATGGGGTCGGCCGAAGGTAATTCGTTCACCATCGACTTCGACTTCGTCCGCCATCAGCTAGTGGTCGCTTCGCTGGCCGGCGCAGAGGTGTCCTTTCCGCTCTACGGCCAGTCCGTGGCGTCCTTTTACCGCGCGACCCTGGACGCTCTGGCCGTGCTGGGTGCCCGCGTGGACATCCCAGCCCTCAGCCCATTCGACTTGCCGGATTCAGCGCGGCCGTTCGCCGAGGACACCGAACATGCGGCCTACGATCCAGTGCAGGTCAACCGATACTGGCGAGTTCTCAGCCAAGTGGCGCTGGTGCTGGAGGAGTTCGCGGCTGGTTTCTCTGGGAAGGCCAGCCCCGTGCACCACTTCTGGCACACCTTTGACATTGCCCACAGCAGATTCTCCGGACGGCACACTGTACAGTCGGCAGAGGCCGACTCGGTTACCCGCGAGGCGTACTCCCGTGAGGTAATCAGCTTCGGCTTCTGGTTCGGAGACGACACGTTCCCCGATCCTGCCTTCTACTCCTACACCTCACCCGAACCCCCAGGGCTGGCGGAGGAACCGCTCGCACCAGGACCCGCCCGGTGGGTAGCGCGCAGCGGCAGTCATCTGGCCGTGCTGCGCTACGACGACGCCCGCGCCGAAGAAGACCCCCGCGCCGCCGTGCTCACCTTCTACGACAGCGCCTACCGGGCCGGAGCCGGGCGCGCTGCTTGGGACATGGCCGGGCTGGCCTGCCCTGGAGGGATTACGGATCAGCACCTGGCGGCGGCTCCGCCTGCATGATCTCAACCCGGCGCATGCTCGCACGGGGCGCTAGCCCGGCCACAACTCGCGTACTGACCCGTTCGACGTTCTCGTTCGTTCAGCGCAGGTGCCGCCGGTCCATGGGGAGCTTGTCCTTGGGGCCAGGCACCGGCTGCGATTCAGGGTGCGAGGTGGGCGGCATCAGTTTCGCCCCCTCAAGGAACGTCTCGGTCTCGACATTCCAAAACCAGCTCTCTCCGGGTTCGAAGCTGGCCAAGATGGGATGCCCGGCGTCGTGTGCGTGCCTGGTGGCGTGCTGGGAGGGTGAGGAATCGCAGCATCCGATGTGCCCGCAGGCGGCGCAACGCCGCAAGTGGAACCACCATCCGGGGCCGTCGCCCGCCAAGCACTTCACACACCCCACCCCACTCGGCCCCGCGGTGAGATCGATTCCGGGGGTGCACTCCGACGCGCCATCAAACATGAACCTATCGTAACTATTGCGCAGGTCTACGTGGCTTTGGCAGGAGGGTGGAGCGACTGTCGCATGACCGCCGGAGTGGACGAGCCCGGTGGGGATTTTCCAACTCCCCGGTCGCAGGAGATCTACGGCAGAGTCGGCCGCCTGCACTCTCGTCAGAGGTGCCCGCAAGGCAATGCGCATGGCCGCAGTTGTGTTGACGCGCCAGAGCGCGTGACGCGATCGGCCGGCAGCGTGTTCGCGAACCGGTGTGCCCACCCATCGTGGGGAGGGCATCATCACTCGGATGCCGGATGCGGATGCCCGGGTGGGCCACTCATGGCTTGAAGTCCGCTCATACTCGGTGGGCTCGCGATTCGTTTGGGCCGAGTTCCGCGTGGCGCTGGGCGATGTCTGCTGCGATTTGGCGGAACTTCTTCTCGGTCAGGGGGTAGGTCACCATGAGGGCAATCGCGGGGATGATGACCAGGGCCGAGACAGCCCTGGCCGCGATTCTGATCGAGGTGACAGCGCTGTCGCTCTGGGCGGCGGCGCCGCCCTGGTGCATCCGGTGAATGACGCGCCGCCTGCCGTTGTCAAGTCGTTGCCACACGTGCCACCCACCCAGGAGCTGCTGCCCCCGGCGTGCCGACCTCGTGACGACGGTGTCGCCAGCCGGGCGCCCGGCTGGCGACACCGGTTACTCATCGTCTGATGTGGTGGGGCTCGTCCGGCCGGGCTCCGGGGCCTCGCCTTGTTGCGCGCGGATGTGGAGCACGTCGCCGATGAACAGGTCGTACACCAGCACCCCGATCACGCCGCCGACGAGCGGTCCGACGATCGGGATCCACCAGTAGCCGCTGAACGCCCCTGCCAAGCTGCCCGGAAACGCCAGTTCCCCCCAGCCCTCCATCCAGGTGAACAGGCGTGGGCCGAAGTCGCGGGCCGGGTTGATCGCATAGCCCGCGTTCGCCCCGAAGGACATGCCGATGGCCGCCACGACGAACCCGATCACGAGGGGTCCGAGGTTCGCCTTCACCGCCGTGTTCCGCAGGTCGATGATTGCCACCACCAGCATGGCCAAGAAGGCCGTGCCCACGACCTGGTCGATCAGTGGACCCCAGATGCCGCCGTGGAAGTACGGCGCCGGGAAGGTGGCGAAGATCGAGAACGAGGCGAGCGTGTGTCCGCCCGTCTTCGGCCCTTTCATGGCGTCGTCGAAGGTGTTGATGGCGTCGTGGTACACGGCGTAGACCAGTGCCGCGCCGGCCAGGGCGCCGAGCACCTGGGACACCCAGTAGGGGACGACCTTGACCCACGGGAACTTGCGGCGAACCGCGAAGGCCAGGGTCACCGCCGGATTGATGTGCGCACCGCTGACCCCGCCGGCCACATAGATACCGAGGATTACAGCCATAGCCCATCCCCAGGTGATCAGCAGCCAGTCTCCGGCACCGAGGAAGAACGTGGTGGGCCCCTCGGTGCGCCCCGAGCCGGGCAGGGCCGCGACCGCCATCGCGACCACGCCGCAACCGAAGGAGATGAGGACGAAGGTCCCCAGGAACTCTGCAACGCATTCGCCCCACAAGCCTCCGCGGCGCCTCAGCCGAGAGGGCTTCAGCAGGGGCTGGATCTCGACGGCCATGGAGTCCTCCCAGACATTCATCCGGCCGCGTCTGTGTACGGCTGCCCGTGCCGTTTGGGTTCGCTTTCCTGCGCCTCCTTTACCGTCATGCCATGTCGCTAAAGTAAATCCGTGCCGCGGCTGCCGCGAGTCGACACCGACGTGGTCAGGGCAGAGGTCCGGCGAAGTGCGAGCGAACCCTCGACGTGATCATGTGGGGCACTGGTCAGGCTGCCTGCAGGCCCACCAGTACTCCAACAGTGGCTACTCCTGCGCCGACCAACCAGCTGGTAAACGCTCTCAGCCCGGCCAAACCGTACAGTCCGCCCTGGGCAAGTCTGAGAAACTCATGCCCGAAGATGCTGAACGTTGTAATAGCTCCGCCCAGGAGCAGGAGCACCGAACTGGGCAGGTCCCGCGCGATCGTGTTTCCCAAGAAGACACCCAACGTGAAGCAGCCGCTGAAGTTGACCACGAAGGCTGCCCACGGCATTGGCTCGTGGGGCCACACTCGGAAGAGCCCCTTTTCGAGGACGAGACGCAATGCGGCTCCACCCACTGCTCCCAAGAACATCATGAGTGACGCCATGTGACGTTGCTCCTCTCACCATGGTTCCGGACCGTAGAGGTTTTACGGAAGGGGCAACTACGAACCAAGATCCCCGGCAAGCTCCAGGGCTTGTTATCCGGTCATGCTCGGGAGACTCGCGGTTCATCTGGGCCCGGTTCCGTGTGGCGCCGGGCGATGTCTGCGACGATTTGGCGGAACTTCTTCTCGGTCAGGGGGTAGGTCACCATGAGGGCAATCGCGGGGATGATGACCAGGGCCGGAACAGCCCCGGCCGCGATCCTGATCGAGGTGACAGCGCTGTCGCTCTGGGTGGCGGCGCCGGATTCGTAGCCTCCGAGGCCGATGATGTAGGCCGCGGCGGCAGCCCCGATGGCCTGCCCGAATTTGCGGCTGAGGGAGAGGACCGAGTAAGTCGCGCCTTCAGCGCGCACGCCGGTTTTCCATTCCCCGTACTCGACGGTGTCGGCGACGAGCGCCCAGATCAGGGTGTTGATGGCACCGATCCCGATGCCAAGGATACCGAAACCGACGAAGGCGATCGCGGGAACGGATCCTGGCGCGACGGCGGTGACGACGCCGCCCAGCACGGCGATGGTCCCGCCCGCGACGTAGGAGGTCCGCTTTCCGACCTTGCTCACCATGGTGGGGATGAGCAGGGTGGCCAGGAGCATGCCGACAACCTGTACGGCGACAAGAACGACGTAGAGGCCGGCGTCGTCGAGCACGTACCGGGCGTAGTAGATGGCGGTGGTCTCCAGGGCGAACATGCCGCACAGGAACAGCACACTGGACAGGCCCAGCCGGAGCAGCGGCTTGTTCTGCTTCACGGTGTCCCACGCCTGGCGCAGGCTGACCTTCTCGACGTCGCGCTGCACCCGCTCCTTGGCGGTGGCGAAGGTGAACACATACAGCGCCATCCCGATCACCACGAGGCCCAGGGTGATGATCGTCAGGGATCGCTGGAGGTCGTCGGAGGTCGCGATCTGCCGTGAGACGACGACCGCCAGCAGCAGGATGACCAGGTTCGTGGCGAGAACTCGGGCGCTGGAGAGTTTGGAGCGTTCGTCGGGATCCTGTGTCATGGCGGTGGACAGGGAGCCGTAGGGGATGTTGACCATGCCGTAGGCGAAAGAGAACAGCGCGTAGGAGATGTAGGCGTACACGAGTGCGCCGCCCTCACTCAGGCCGCCCGGCACAGAGAAGAGCGCGACGAGCAGCAGCAGCAGCGGCAGAGAGGCGAACAGCAGGTAGGGGCGGTATTTGCCCCATCGGGTGGAGGTGCGGTCGACGATGCGGCCGGCGATCACGTCGCCGATCCCGTCCCAGGCCCGCACGATCAGGAACAGTGTTCCCGCCGTGGTGGCGGAGATCCCGACGACGTCGGTGTAGTAAAGGAGCAGGAACATCGAGGCCATGGAGAAGGCCAGGTTGTTGGCGAAGTCTCCGGCGCCGTAGCCGATGTACTGGATGGTGCGCAGCTTGGGGGTCTGCCCGCTCGTCGGGCCGGTCATCGGCGTGCTCGCCAGCGTTCGCGGAGCTGCCATGCGCTGGTTTTGGGGCGGCGGTCGCGGGTGAACACGCCCTTTTTGTTGCCGTCGACGCGCAGCAGGCCGGGGGCGGTGGCGAAGTCGGCGAAGTTCCAAATCTGTTCGCCGACGACCGCCTCGATGCGGTCGAAGACGCGGTGGTACATCGCGAGTACGGCGGCCTGGTAGTCCTCGGTCCACGGGGTGGGTGTGATGGTGCGCAGCCCCATGAGTGCGTCCGCGCCGTATTCGGTCATGATGATCGGTTTGTCGTGCTTGCGTGTCCAGGCGCGGAGTTCGTCTTCCAGGTTCCGCTCGGCCGCCGCCAGGTCGGCCAGGTTCTTGTACCAGCCGTAGTAGCGGTTAAGCATGAGGACGTCGAACAGGCCGGAGATGACGTCGTTGTCCGGGGTGGCGCTCATGAAGTTGGCGAAGGCCAGCGGGCGGGACGGGTCCAGCCGCCGGGCTTCGTCGACCAGCGGCTCGAAGTAGGAGCGGGAGGCCGTGGTGGTGGACTCCGGCTCGTTGGCGATGCTCCAGATCACCACACTGGGATGGTTCTTGTCCCGGGCGATCATCTCGGCGAGCGCCTGGCGGTGGACCTCCTGTGTGGCGCTGTTGATGGTGAACTCGGAGAACGTGGTGAACACCGCCTCGGCGAGCGTGGCACCGAGTTCGGCGTTGAGTCCGACAGCGGGGGTTTCGCCGATGACCACGATGCCGTGCCGGTCCGCGTACTCGAGCACCTCCTCCGCATAGGGGTAGTGCGAGGTGCGGAAGGAGTTTGCGCCGAGCCACTCCAGCAGCGCGAAATCATGGACCATGAAGGCGTCGTCGTGGCCCTTGCCGCGTACGGGGCTGTCCTCGTGTTTGCCGAATCCCGTGAAGTAGAACGGCTCTCCGTTGATGAGGAACCGGTTCCCCTCGACCGCCACAGTCCGTACTCCCACCTGCAGCGTGTACGCGTCGGCCGGTTCCTCATCGGCGTCCCGCAGTTCGGCATGGAGGTGGTAGAGGTAACCCTCGCCCGGCCGCCAGGGGTGCACGTCCTCGAAGGTGAGTCCGCCGGTGCTGCCGGTGGCTCGCGCGACCTCGGCGCCGTCGGCGTCCCGGAGGATGACGCGGACGTCGTGCTCCTCGTGGCCGACCGCCTGGATCTGGTAGTCGACGGTCCCGTTCGATCCGGCCAGCCGGGTGAAGACGGTGATGTCACCGATGTAGGTGCGGGGTGTGGTGTAGAGCCAGACGTTGCGGTGTAGACCGGCGTAGTTGAAGAAGTCGTGGAAGTAGCGCTGGCGCGGTCCGTCGGGAGTCTGCTCGACGTAACCCGGGGGGATGGACTGCCATGACAGGGTGTTGTCGACCACGATCGTCACCCGGTGCTCGGCGCCCGGCTCGACCAGGTCGGTGAGGTCCGCCTCGAACGGCGTGTACCCGCCCTCGTGGGCCGCGACCTCCGTGTCGTCGACCCAGACCACCGCCCGGTGGGTCGCGGAGTCGAAACGCAGGACGATCCGCTGGCCCTCCCACCGCCCCGGAATCCGTATCACCCTCTGGTACCAGACGTCGCCCACATGGTCGTGGACCGTCGGATCCGGGAACAGGTCGTTGTAGCTGGCCGGCACGGGAGCCTCCCGCCTGCCGGGCAAGGTGTGGCGCCACCAGCCGTCAGCCCGGCCGACCCCTTTGGTGTCGACGGCGAACCGCCACAGGCCGTTGAGCGAGGTGCACTCGCGGGTGGGCGTATCGCGGGGCCTGAGCATAGGTACTCCTCATGTCTTTAACTCACTTGCTGCGCGACATGCGCAAGGTGGCGGCAGCGACGATCAGTTCCACGCACGCGTCGACGCTGAAGGCGGTGGCGTCGATCATGAGGTGATACAGGGCCGGGTCGTCACCGTCGGTGCCGTACGCCCTGCGGACGTACTCCCTTCGCGCCCAGTCGTTGGCCTTTACGCGCTGCTCAGCAGTGGCACGATCGACGTCTTCAGCTTCCATCGCCTGTGCGATACGGGCATCCAGGGACCCGCCCAGGTACACGTGCAGCGCTTGCGGCAGCTCGCGCAGCACGATCGCGCCGCCGCGCCCCAGCACGACACCCCCGGACCGGGCAGCGGCCACCATGAAGCGGCGGATCTGCGCCCGCATCTCGCTCTCTTCCAGAGGCCAGCGCTCCTGGGCCGGGCCGGCTGTCAGGCTGGGCGCCCTGCCCAGCAGCGCCAGCAACCGTTGCCCGCGCCTGAGCGGGCGCTCATCGGCTGCGGCGACGACCTCCTCTGGGACGCCGGTCTGCGCGGCGACCGAAGCGGGGATGGCGCGATCGAGGAAGGCAACGCCGAGCCGCTGCGCCACCTCGGGCCCGATGACGACGCCGCCCGTGCCGTACAACGCGGCGAGCGTCACCACCGGAGGAGACCGCTTCGGTTCCGAACCTGCCGACTCAAGATCAGGCATACTTGGAATTCTTCATGAACCGCAGCAAACCGCCACTCAATCGTGTTTTCTGGATTAAACGGCACCTTCGCGCTGTCCGGTGCTGCCGATTCGTCGTACAGGGGCCAGCAATTGATCAAGACGTTGGTGCTGCTCGGTGCGACCGGTGACCTCGCCGGCCGCTACCTGCTGCCGGCTCTCGCTGTACTCCGCGCCGCGGACCGGCTCCCCGACGGCTTCGAGATCATCGCGGCCGCCCGGCAAGACCTGGACAACCGCGCCTTCCAGCGCACAGCCGCGGAGAGGCTGGAGCGTCACGCCCCGGATGTACCGGCCGCAGCCCGCGAGGACCTGCTGCGCTGCGTGCGCTACCGGCGAACCGAGATGGCCGATCCGAAGAGCCTCGCCGGCCTGCTGCACGGTGTCCGGCAGCCGGTGGCGGTCTATCTGGCCCTGCCCCCCGGTCTGTACACAGCGGTGGTGACCGCGCTCGGGGCCGCCGGGCTCGCTGCGGGAAGCCGGATTGCCCTGGAGAAGCCCTTCGGTGAGGACCTCGACAGCGCCGTGGCGCTCAACCGGCTCCTCGCCCAGGTGGCCGGCACCACCGGGGAACAGGCGGTGTTCCGGGTCGACCACGTCCTCGGGCTCCCCACCGTCCAGAACTTGCTCGCGCTGCGCCTGTCAAACCGGGTCCTGGAACCGGTATGGAACGGCCGGCACATCGAGCAGATCGACATCCTGTGGGAGGAAGACCTCGGTCTGGAGGGCCGGGCGGGCTACTTCGACCGCTCCGGCACCCTGCGGGACGTGATGCAGAACCACATGCTCCAGATTCTGTCCCTCATCGCGATGGACCTGCCCACCTCTCTGGACGAGCACGCCCTGCGGGACTGCAAGGTCGACGTCCTGCGTTCCGTGCGCCGCCTGAGCCGCGACGAGGCCCCGTCCCGCACCCGTCGCGCCCGGTACACCGCCGGTACGCTCCCCGACCCGGCAGGCGGGGGCAGACGCGCCGTTCCGGCCTACCGGAATGAGGGCGGCGTCGACGCGGACCGCGGGACCGAAACCTTCGTCGAGGTCGCGCTGGACCTCGACAGCGAACGGTGGGCGGGCACCCGCTTCCTGCTCCGGGCCGGCAAAGCGCTGCACCGCCGGCGCAAGCAGGTCACGGTCCGCTTCCGGCCTACCGAGCACCCGTCGGCCCACAGCGCTCCGGCCAACGAACTGCGGATCGGCCTCGACGGCCCCGACGACCTCGCTTTGCACCTGACCGGCGGTGCCCTGAATCCGCCGAGCCCGGCGCCGGTGACGCTCGCCGCGCCGCCTCCCGTCTCCGACCTGCCGGCCTACGGTCACGTGCTGCTGGACGTCCTGTCGGGCGGCAGCACGCTGTCCGTTCGCGGCGACGAAGTCGAAGCGGCCTGGCGCGTAGTGACGCCCGTACTGGCCGCCTGGAACGCAGGGTTGGTCCCGCTGGAGGAATACGCGGCTGGAAGTGCGGGCCCGCCATGACGCACGGCCGGCACCACCGGTTGTCAACGTCGGCGCCGCCGTCGGCTCAGACGGCGGAACACTGCGGCGGGGCGCTGCAGGCCGGGCAGGTGGAAGTCTTCCGGCGGCGCGACCACCCGCGGCATGCCTGCGCCCCCCTGCTGGAACACGGCGAACGCTTCTGAAGGGGCGGCGCCTGCGAAGACCATGATGTCGAGGCAGAGGAACCGCACGCCGGCGGCCACGGCTTCCCGCTCCATATGCGGCACCGGGGCCTCGCCGGCCCGGCGGGCAACGGTGAAAGCGCGGTCCACCGCCCGCTGGCGGACCGGGCGGCCGCCCAGGTCTACCGAAAGGTCGGTGATCGCTCCGGCCAGCTCCCGTACCGCCTGCGCGAGCCCGGCCTGCCCCGGCAGATCCGCGCTGGCAGCGGTGCGCAGGAGCATCAGACAACTGGCTCCGAGCAACTGGACCTGGGCGGCCTCCTCGGTCGTCCGCCTGGCGGCGGGGCGCCGGTAATGCCAGATCAACGAGTGGCCGGCGACCCGGGCACCGGCCGGCCCAGCCCTGCCCACCTCGGCGAGGTGCTCCCGCACGCCAGACATGCACCTGATCAGCCCCGCGTGCAGCTCCTCGTTGCGCGCACCACGCTGGATCGCCTCAGCCGCCAGCCGCAGGCCCTCGGCCATCGTGGCCAGCGCCGCCCGCTCCGCCCGGCGCACCAGGGCCAGCGGCTCGGGGGGAAACAGAACCTGCGTGAACACCAGCGCCACCCCAGCACCGATCAGCGCATCGATCAACCGGTTCACACCAGCCCCGCCGTCGGCCGCGGCGATGGTCAAGATCGCCCCGGCGGCCGCCTGGACGCGCATCAGCCGATTGGCCCCCAGCGCCTGAGCGACGACCAGCGCGACGAACGTCGCAAGCGCCAGGCTGTCCCACCCGCTTCCGAGGACCACGACCGTGAGTTCTCCGAAGACGATGCCGATACACACGCCGAAGACCAGCCGCAGGGCGTTCCGGCCCCGCTCGCCCCGCCCGAAGTTGAGAGCGACCATCGCGGCGATCGGAGCGAAGAACGGGGCATCGTGACCGCCCACCCGGACAGCGATCACCCAGGCCACCGTGGCCGCTGCCGTGGCCTGCACCAGCGGCCAGGTCTCGGCGAGCCACGTCCGCAACGCTGCGGCTGTTGGCGAACGGGCCATACGGAGGTCTCCAGGTTCAGGCACTATGAAGAAGAATGTGCGCTTTCCGGCTAAAAATACCTGTCTTGTCAGGAGGCGCCGATGCGCGTGGAGCAAGTGACCGATCCGATCGTGTACCACGGCGAGGGGCCGGTATGGTCGCCGCGCTGGGGCGGCCTGCGCTGGGTCGACATGCTGGCCGGGGATGTGCTGTCCCTTGCTGGCGACGGAACCGTCACCCGCCGCCATGTGGGCGATGTCGCCGCAGCCGTGCGGCCCCGCCGCCAGGGCGGCGCGGTCATCGGAGTCGAGCGGGGCTTCGCCCTGGAGGAGGCCGACGGCACCGTCACGCACCTGCCCGCCCTGTGGGACGACGACTGCGGGATACGGATGAACGAGGGCGGCTGCGATCCCGACGGCCGCTTCTACTGCGGCTCAATGGCCTACGACAAACGCCCCGGCGCAGGCACCCTGTACCGACTGGCGCCTGACCGTTCCATCACGGTGATCCTCACCGGGGTGACCATCTCCAACGGACTGGAGTGGAGCCTCGACGGCAACCACGCCTACTACAACGACACACCGACATAGCGGATCGCCGTGTTCGACTACGACCCCGAGTCGGGCCTGACCGGGCAGCGCACCTTCGTGACCGTGCCAGCCGAGGCCGGGCGTCCTGACGGGCTGACCGTCGACGCCCAAGGCGGCGTCTGGGTGGCCCTCAACAACGGTGGAGCGGTACGACGCTACTCCCCCGCGGGCGTCCTCGACGAGGTGATCGAACTGCCGACGCGAAAGGTCACCGCCTGCACCTTCGGCGGCCCGCGCCTGGACGAGCTGTTCATCACCACATCCCGGGAGAACCTCGAACCTGGACAGGACCCGCTGGCAGGCTCATTGTTCCGGGCACGAGTCGACATCGCCGGGCTGCCCGTCCGCGAGTTCGCGGGATGAACCAGTCCCGCTGATGGCGTCGACGCGTATGTCAGGGCTCTGGCCGCGCTGTTGGCACTTTTGGTAGCGAGACGTCGCCATCCCCGCCGAATCCGCTCACGGTCAAGAGGTCCACACCAAGGCCCAGCCCGACAGCACCGCCGCGAACTGACCTGCGGCCCGGGCCGTATCGAGCCATGACAGCCCCGGTGCCGCCGGTCCCGGGCGGTGCCCCCAGATGAAGGCTGAGGCGTACGGGAAGTTCGCCGAGGAGCCCACGTCTGGAGAGCACTTCTTCTTCCTGGACGACATCGACCGCGACCTGAATCGCGCTACGGCGAGGAAGTCGGCCGGAGGCGGACGCAGCAGTGCCCGGGGCTTGGCTCCAAGCAAGCCTTGAGGTCGCTTTCATCGAGTCCTTCCAGCACGCCGCGGAGCATGTGGAGGTTCATGCCGCACACGGTCTGGGTGTAATCGCGTGCCAGCGCATGGAAGGGGCAGTTGCCCAGGACGATGGCGTCACCGTCGTAGCGGGGTTCGAACCCGTTGCCTTCCAGTAGGTCGAAGACGCCCGCTGGCTCTTGTCCAGCGAGCTGTGTGCCCAGCTCGTGGGCCTTTCGGTGCAGGACGGTCCGCACCGGTTCGCCGGTGGCCTCGGATTCCTCCAGGGCCTGCGCGAGGAGCCGTCCGGCCAGTTCGTAGTGACGCTCGGGCAGGCTGACGGTGACCTGCTTGGCGGAGCGCTTGTAGAGCTTGGCTGGCCTGCCGGCTCCCGGGCCGGTGCGGCCGCTGCGCCGTTCGTAGACGACGTCGAGCAGGGATTCGTCGGCCAGGCGGTCCAGGTGGAAGGCCGCCGTCTGGCGCGCCAGTCCCAGAGCGGCGGCCGCTTCGTCGCGGCTGACCGGCCCCGGCTGGCGCACGACGTGGTCGTACAGCCTCCGGCGGGTCGGCTCGTCGAGGGCGGCGATGGCGGAGACATCGGGATGGGGTGCTTCCTTCGGGTGGTCCACGAACACCAGTGTAAAACCCATAGCCATTGACTAAAGAAGGTTTGCGCGCTTCTATCGTTAGTGAGAGTTGTCGATAGAAGGAAGGGCGTCATGTCGTCCCCAACCACAACCACCACGTCTGCCACCCCCCGGCGGGCCGCGCTCGCCGACCCCAGCTACCAGGCGTTCGTCATCCTGCGTACCGGGTTCGCCGTGGCGCCGATCCTGTTCGGGCTGGACAAGTTCGCCAACCTGCTCGTGGACTGGCCCACCTACCTCGCGCCGTGGATCAACGACATCGTCCCGGGCAGTGCCCAGGCAGCCATGTACGCCGTGGGCGGCATCGAGATCATCGCGGGTCTTGTCGTCGCCCTCGCCCCACGCTTCGGGGGCTGGCTGGTCGCCGGATGGCTCGCCGGAATCATCGTCAACCTCCTGACCATCCCCGACCACTACGACATCGCGCTCCGCGACTTCGGCCTCCTGCTCGGCGCGGTCGCCCTCGCCCGGCTCGCCCAGCGCTACCACGGCAAGCGACAGCCGCGCTGACCAGACCGCACGCGGGCGCAAGCGGGGACGAGGCGGGTGGGCGCTGTAAGGGCTTACCCGCCTCACGCGTGCTCGCTGACGCGCCCTGTGGCGTACGGACGGCCACGAAGACCAGCTCGCGGGCGGCACGCCGTGGCGAATGGAAGGTGGTCTCACGGGAACCACCAGCGGTTCTCCGACCAGAGCCACCGATCCGGGCCCGTCGGCCGGGGTCTGCGCCTGCGTAGCTACGCTCCATTGCGGGACTACGCGGTGATCGGTGACGACCGCACTGCCGTCTTGGTCGCGCCCGGGGCGGGTCGGTGGACTGGCTGGGCCTGCCCGACCTGGACTCGCCGGCGGTGTTCGGGGCTGTGCTGGACGCCGACCACGGCGTCCGGTTCAGGCTCGCCCTGTCCGTGCCACCGGACCGAGCGCCGCTCCCTGCCCGGCACCAACGTCCTGAAGACAACCGTCCGCACCAGCCGTGGCGGCCCTTTCGGCGCAGGATCCTCTCCGGGGTGCGGTGACCGCCGTCCAACCGGTTGAGCACGTTCAGCTCGGGGTGGGTGAGCCGGGAGGCGTGCATCATCCACCAGAAGTAGGCGTGTGCCTCCGCCGGTCAGCCCAGCCGCAGTAAGGCGGCCAGGGCGAAGAGGGAGCCACGCCCCCAGGTGGCCACAGCGCCATCCAATGGTCGGTTTATAGCCCGCTGAGCGGGCTACGCGGGCGACACGGACATCGCACCCCGACCCGATACTTGGACGGTGCCCATGACCGGATGGATACGAAGGTGATGTCGTCCGGCACGTCCGTCGAGTCGGACTACGGGCGGCGTGCGCGGCCAAACTGAGGAACGAACCCGACATCAGGCGACGTCGCAATGGCCTGGTTAACGGCTGCAACCTGTTTGGTGTACTCACTCACCGTGACCCCGTGATCCGGGCTGTCGCGGAGGGTGGGCCCCGGGCACGACGGTCAGCTGGGTCCAGGCACCGTTGTAATACCGCTGACTCCCGACGACGACCGGGCGAGCTGATGCGACGGTAAGCCGTCCGCAGGCTCCCCGGCCGCTGCCGGCTTGGCATCGTCATCAGCATCGGTGACCTGGCTGCCAGGAAGGACCCGCACACCCTGGCGGGCACAGCAAGGCGGTCCCCAACTTCTGAGGGAAAAGGGCATGAGCGACGATCGTTCCAACGGCCGTTCCGGCGGGACGGGCAGGCCGGTACCGCGAGCGCGGTCCGGGATGGTCGGCCGTCGGTGGCCCCGGACAGGTACTGAACCGCGGACGGCCCAAAGTCCGCTCGGATTGCGCCTACTGCTGTCCGCCGTCTTCCTGCCGCTCTTCCTCGCGGCTGCCTCATTCTTCGGCGTGTGGGCAGCTCGGTCCGGTCCAGGCGACAGCCCGGATCGCGTCCTACTGGTCGCTCTCGCCGCCGCGTGCGCGGCGCTCGCTTTGACCGCGGTGGTGGACTTGTGGGTCGTGGTGCGCCGGTTGCGACGCGAGCGAGGTTCTCCGTCGGCCGGTTAGCCTCGGCAGCCATCGTCGTTCTGTCCGGTCAGCGCTGGTACAGCCACCAGATACCAAGCGGCTGGTCGATGCCTCGTCACCGTCCAAGCTACCGGGGACGACCGACGATGTCGCCCATCGCGGCTTCAGCCGGCAGCGGACCACGGCGGATCACTCTTGGCCAACAACGGAACCGCACAGCGCGCCAGTACGGGCCCAGTCCACGGAACCGTATACAGACCGCATGCCTGACATGAGCAGGATGTTCATGCTTGGTGAGGGTTCGTGTGAGTGAGACGGTGCCGGTGTTGGCGATGCCCGTCAGGCGCGGGCGGCGGCGAAGCCAGGGTCAGGAGGCGGCCAAGCCGGCGACCGCCCGGGTGATGACCAGGGCACTGAACATACAGGCCAGCACGCCGATGCCCAGGGTGACGCCAAGGCCGCGCACGGGCCCGGATGCGAGGAAGGCACCTACTACAGTGACGTAGAGGTCATCCGCTCCGCGGTGCGATGACGCCCTCGGCCGTCCCTCCGAGCAGGGGTGCCAGATGCTCGGCCATCACGAGCAGGGTCCGGTCCGAATAGGCCGGTCCTACGAGCTGCACACCGATCGGGAGGCCGTCGGCGCCCTGCGCAATAGGCATGACCAGGCTGGGCAGACCGACGTGGCTGGTGAGGTTGGCCCAGCCGGTCTGGTCGAAGAAGCTCCGTTCGACGCCGTCGACCGTGAGAGAACGGCTCCCGGCTGGGATGGCCGCGGTGGGAGCAGCGGGCGTAATGAGGACGTCGGACTGGCCGCCGGCGAAGAACCGGTGCCACGTCTGCTGGAGCCGGAGGCGCTCCTCGTTGGCGCGAAGCCAGGCGCGGTGTGTCTGCGTGCGGTAACGGAGGATGGCGGCCCGTGGGCTCGCGTCGTCCGTGTGCAGGTCACGGGCGGCGGCGAGTTCGGCCGCGCCGGCGGCATCGTCGGTGGCGGCCGTCGCGGTGGCGTGGAGGAGTTGCTCGAAGAGGCGGAGGGATTCGGCGAAGCCGACCGGCCCCGCGGTGCGGTGGACACTGGCGCCGGCGAAGGCGAGTGTCCCTTCGAGGGCGGCGACAGCATCGGCGATGTTGCGGTCGACGGGGCAGCCCGCGTCGTCGGCCCACACCGCCACGCGGAGCTGGCCGATCGGGCGCTGCGCCGTGGGCAACGTGACGCGCCAGGGGGTGTTCTCGTCGGGTGACGGTGTCGTCAGTGCGGCGAGGAGCAGGTCGAGGTCGCGGGGGTGGCGGGCCAGGGGGCCGGGGGTGACCATGTCACTACTGGTGATCCATCCCGGCGGTCGGGGGATGTGGCCGCGGGCTGGGATGAGTCCGTGGGTGGGGCGCAGGCCGTAGACGCCGCAGTAGTGGGCGGGGAGCCGCAGGGAGCCGGCGAGGTCGCTGCCGAGGTCGGCGGGGGTCAGGTGGGCGGCGACTGCTGCAGCGGGGCCTCCGGAGGAGCCGCCGGTGGTGTGCTTGGGGTCGTGCGGGTTGAGCGTGGGGCCGAACAGGGAGTTGTCGGTGTGCAGGTCCTGGCAGTACGCCGGAGTGTTGGTCTTGCCCATGATGACGGCACCTTGGTGGCGGAGCCGGGCGACCGCGTCGGCGTCGCGTGTGGGGACGTGGTCGGCGAGGTCTTCGGCGCCGCTGGTGGTGCGCAGGCCGGCCGTCTCGAAGCTGTCCTTGATCGTGAGGGGAAGGCCGTTGAGGACGCCGGTGCTCTCACTGCGGGCGCGGCGTTCGTCGGCTGCGTGCGCGGCGGCTCGGGCCGCGCTGTCGTCGCGCGTGACGACGGCGTTGATCTGGCTGGCGTCTATCTGGGCGAGGTGCAGGTCGAGCAGTTCGCGGCTGGAGATCTCGCCGCGGTCCAGGGCCCGGAGCTGGACGTGGGCGGGCTGGTGGGTGAGGTCGTTCGTCATGCGGAGACTCGCTCAAGGTGGGGGGCTCGTGCGGGCTGGCGGGGCAGGTGGCGCGCGACGTCGAGGAGAGCGTCGATGTCGTCCATGGGCCTGGTGGTCTGGCGTTCGAAGTCGGCGAACTCGGTGAGCTGGTCGGGCTCCGGGCGGGCGCCGGCGGCTCTGGCGGCGATTCCGGCGAGGATCTGGTCCGCCGTGACGGCCGCGGACAGATCCTTTCCGTGAAGCCCTCGGGCCCGGTGACGGGCTTCGCTGGCCTCGCGGACGGCGGCGTCGAGGTACTGGCGGATCACGAACCGGCCGTCCCGGATCTCGACGGCTCGGCGGTAGAGCCGGATCGAGATGCGACGGAAGCGGCGCCGCTGGGCCGGGTCGACCCTGTCGATCGGCAGCTCGATCTCGGGTGCCTCGCTGTAGAAGGCCAGCCATAGGGGGCGCAGGCCGTAGTAGCTGCGGTACTGCTTGATCCGGTACCGGACGCTCTGGGCCTGGTCGCTGATGGTGGGCACGAGCCAGCCGATCAGCGTGAGCATGGCGCCGACATCGCCGCAGGTCCAGGCAAAGCCCTCCCATTCCGCGAGGGAGGTGTCGAAGGCGCCGGCGATCACGTTGCCGATGCGGACGGCGCTGTATCCGAGGGTGACGGTCGCGCCGAGGGCGACGATGCGCAGGCCGACGCGGACGGACCCGCGAGTGCTGCGGCGGGCCAGGCGCCAGCAGGCGCGGGCGAGGAAGACTTCGCCGATGGTGTAGGCCGTGACGTACAGGGTGAGGTACGCGGCGTACCAGTCGTCGTGCGCGTAGTAGAGCGTGAAGTCGATCGGGTGCGGCGCGTTGGGCGTCAGCAGGGCGAACAGCACCAGCAGCCCAGCGATCACCGCGAAGCCGGCCCAGAGCCAGCGGCGACTGCGCCGGCGGGCCACCTCGGGCGGGGACCCCCAGTAGGTGAGGACCACCTGTTGGCAGGCCAGGAGCGCGACCACGCAGTCCTGCGCGAGGGGCACGGAGATGTTGACGGTGCCGAGCGCGCGGTCGAGGTAGTTCCACATCGGCGTGATGGAGAACAGGAACGAGAGCCCTGACAGCAGGAAGACAGCGGCCAGCGCGGCGGAGGCGGGGTCGCGGCGCCGAGTGGGCACGTCCCGCAGGAGGCAGAGGAAGCCGAGCGTCGCTACGACGAGGCTGATCGGGTGGAGCAGGTCCTTCACGGCCGGGCCTCCCGTCGGCGCAGCAGCGTGTGCGTCACCCGATCCTGCACTTCGTCCCCGGAGGGCTCGTCGCTGCGCAACCACCGGTCGATGATCCGGCGCTGGAGCAGCGATGCTAGGAGTTCGGTGTCTCGCTCCTCGTCCTCGTCGTACTTGGTGCGCCCCAACATCATCTGCACGGTGGCCGGGTCCACGCTGGTGATGAAGGCCGGAGCCAGGGCGGAGACCGGTCGGTTCTCGTGGTGGCCGAGCAGTAGGTGGCTGAACTCGTGGGCGATGATGTGGTCTTGATGCAGGACGCTGGTCCACGGGTCGTAGAAAACGTGGACGGCACTCTCTGTAACTGCACATGCCCCGCACACCGAGGGCGCTTGCTCCCGGGGCTCTAGGACCACCGTCCGTCCCGTGCGGCGAGAGACCTCGTCACTGAGGTCGCGGATATTGGTGACGTGCGGGAGCTTCAGCTCGGCCAAGAGGTCAGGCCGGCGCAGCCTACGTGCAGACCACATTGCTTTCCTTGATCATTTACTGAACTGCGGCCGTTTACGCGCCAGTTGAGGGCGGCAACCCCTCGGATTTTCGTACGCTCTCAACGATCCCCAGAACGGCATCCTTTCCGTCTGCGGAGACGTCGGATAGGCGAAGAAGAACGTTCTTGATCTTCGCGTCGCGAAGCAGCGCGAGCAACTCAAGTTCCTGCACGGTCTTTTCGGCGACAGCATCGTCGAACCAATAGGCGGGATCCACGCCGAAGAACCCTGCGAGCGCCTCGAGATGACGCTTCGTCGGGTTATCCCGCTGCCCGGTCCGCAAGAGCCACAGGTACTGGCCCGACAGCTTGCCCAGCCCTCGCTTCTCCATCAGTTCGGCCACTTCAGCGTTGCTGTAAGGGCCGCGATGGGGCGGGTGCACAGTGTCGAACAGGCGGTTTAGGCGATCCATGAGCCCTTTGGGGCTCACCTGACCTTCGGCCACTCTTTCATGATCCTTTCCAGGGCGGGCTTCCTCGCAACTTCAGCCACCCTACCCCGCCATAAACACCAGTTTGACGCGCCGATCACACGTATGGAAAGTTCTTCCCCACCAGCACGTTTCCGTGTGGCGCGTACCGCCTGCTTCAGGTCGACCTGTCCGTTTCCGCCAACAGGAGTACGCCGGGCGACGTGGCGCAAGCCACATTCGCCCAGCGACATTACACGTCTGGCAGGCCGTATTTGATCTTCGATCGGAAAGCGCGGAGGCGACCGTGGAAACACCTCATCCACATCGCATTTCCGCTGCGGGGAATACCAGACTCCCGCTCCAATTCGGACACGATGGCACGCTCTCGGCGTACGGGGCAACCGCGGCAACGGTGCACTTCGACGCGAGGGCGGACCCCGCCAGGCTCTGTGAGGACGACTGCGGCACACGACCGTTCGGCGACTCTCTGCAACCAGTACAGAGTTTAAGAACCAAGTCTGGATCTTGACACCGGTCCATGCGTATGTTCGTCGTCCCCGGGCAGCCCGCCTGCGGCGACGAACGTGAGGAGACCGCGAGCACGGACCGGACCGCGAAGGTCCGCAAACAGCGACGGCGCCCGAGAGCGGTAACTCACGGACGCCGAACGCTAAGCGGCATACCCGCCCCGGCAAGGGCGGAGATTGCCCACCATCACCACGCTGAGTCCTTCCGAGGGGCGCGTCAGCGTGGCAACACTGCAAAGGGGAGTATCGCATGCCTCCTGCCCTGCGCAAAAGGCCCTTCCGCCTGGCCTGCGCGGCAGCCACCACCGCCTCGGCGCCTCAGCGCCCCGAGCCGGACCGCACGACCCTGGCCCCGGCGAGCAGCCGGACCCGCCCGCTCGTCTGGAGCGGCCGATGAGCAGCGAAGCCCGCGAGTGGGTGTGGGAGCACAGCTCCAGCCGAGGGGCCGCGCGCCTGGTCCTGCTGTCGATCGCCGACCGGGTGGCCGACGAGCAGTGCATCTCCTGGGCCTCGCTGTCCAGCCTGGCCAAGCGCACACGCGCCTCGGTCTCCACGGTTCGCGAAGCCGTCGAGCGCCTGCTCCTGTCCGGCGAGCTGGAACAGCTCCATGACCTCGTAGGCCCGCAGCGCAGCACGGTCTACCGCATGCCTCTCGCCGCCGAAGTGGTCGCCCAGGCCCAGCGCGAGCAGCAGGAGCAGGAAGACAGCGACACAGCAGCAGACGAGCCCGCGGGCCCCGCGAAGCTTCGGCTCTCGGCTCTGCGGCGGTACGGAATCCGGCCGCGTGAGGTGCCGGAATCCCCCGCGAGGGTCCGGAATCCGGCAGTACCGGAAACCGGCAGGTCGAGGCGGAAACCGGCACAGCGACGTACCGGCCACCGGCACAGCGATGTACCGGCTACCGGCACACAGAACCGTAGTGAACCTGATTTGAACCGGAGGTACAGCAGTAGTGGTGCTGCCGTCCTCCCGGCTGCCGAGTGGCAGGTCGACTCCGCCACCCACACCTGGGCTCGCCAGCAGGGACACCTCGATCGCCTCGGCGAGCAGGGCCTGCGGGCCGCCGACGCGAAGTGGCGTGCACACCGGGCGGGCCATGCTCCGAGGGCGGCGGAAGCCTGGGCTGCCGACTGGCGCTCCTGGGTCGCCCGGGAGCACGCTCCCAGCCGACCGAACCTCTACGCCGTGCCCGGCAAGAACACCGCCGTATCGGGGGGCATGACGCGGACGGAGGCCCACACCGCCGCCCTGCTTGCCGCCCTCGACGAGCCGACCGGAACGGAGGGCTGACCGTGGACCGCCGCGAAATCGCAGCCCTGCTGGCCTACATCGGCCGACTCGACCCCCGCACCATCCGCACCGACCAAGGCGAGGCCCGCGACCAGCTCGCCCAGTGGCACGAGCTGCTCGGCGATGTGCCGATGTCCACCCCGCATGGCTGGGACGTCCGCGTAGCCGCCCGCCAGCACATCCGCACCTCGCCGTACCAGATCCTGCCCGCGGACCTGGCCCGTCCCTGGGAGAGCTACCGACGCGACCGCCTGGCGAGGCACTCCGACCCGACACCGTCCGTCGACCCGGACGACCAGGCCGCCTGGACCGCCGAGCTGGTCGGCACCCGCCGCGCCGTCGCCGCAGGTACCGCGCAGCCCGCGCAGGCCCGGGCGATCACCAGCGGTCGCGACGGAGTCGACCCGAAGCTGGAGGCGCGGCTGCGGGAGATCGGCTCCTGCATACCGCCCGCCGCCCGAGCAGCCCTCGCGCCCTACCGGCCCGCCCGCGCAGTCCGTGAGGCCGCTGTCGCGCAGGGGCTGCCCGATGCCCTGAGCGTGCGGTGCGAGTGGTGCCTGGCCCAGCCCGGCGAGCCGTGCCGCCGCCGGAGGATCGGCCCCGATGGCGGAGCCCGCGGAACCGCCCCGCGCGCCACTCCGCACCCCGGCCGTCTCGACCTCGCCACCGCCGAGCAGGCACAGCGCACCGAACAGGCCCAACAGCCCGCCTTCGCCTGACCCGGCGCCTCCGGCGCGTGCATTCCGTCCGCTGCACCGCCGCAACATCACCGTCCCGCATCGGCTGCTCGCACGCCCCTGCGCCGCAGCTGGCACCCGACGCCGCACCCGCCGAGCACCGCCCGGCCGGCGCGGCAGCACATCGGAGACTCGCCTTGCGCCACATCACTACCCACGACGCGCCGGCCACCGGCCTGCGCGGCATCGGAGACACCAGCTGGCACGTCCGCGGAGCGTGCCACGGCATGGACGTCGAGGACGCCGACGCCGTGTTCTTCCCCGGGCCCCGGGACCACGAGGAGATCGCGGAGGCCAAGGAGCTGTGCGGTTGGTGCCCCGTACGCCGCGAGTGCCTGGACTTCGCCCTGGAGAACGTCCTCAAGGAGGGCGTCTGGGGCGGCCTCACCGAAGCCGAGCGGCGCCCGCTGCACGACGGACTGCACCAGCGCCTGGACTACCGGCGCGTGACCGCCTTCTTCCAGGGACGCGACGTGCATCTGACCGAGGCCGAGCGGCAGGTCGTCCTCGACCACGCCTACGTCCGGGGCTGGCAGCCCGACCGGCTCGCCGCCGCCCTGCAGATCAGCCACAAGCACGCCCGCGACCTGCTCCGGCAAGCCGCCAACAAGGTCCTCGACCGCGACCGTAACTACGGCGTGCCCCGCCCCAAGAAGAAGCGGAAGAAGACCTCCAAGACCAAGGGCACCTCCGCGCCCGCAGCTCCCGGCACGCAGGAGCCGGCAGGCCACCCGGCAGCGTCGCCCCCGACGCACGCCCCTCTCGGAAAGGCAGCATGACCCACCCCGTCCTCGCCTTCGGTGCTACTTCGGACCTTCCTCTCCTCCTCGCCGCCGTCGTGCCCGCCACCCTCGCGCTCGTGCTGACCGCCTGGACCATCCGGCGCCGGATATCTCGCTCGCAGAAGCGTCTCGGCGGCCCAGCGGTCAAGGTCGCCTCCGTCGCCGCCCTCGGCTGCACCGCCTACAGCGCCGATACCTCGTGGCGGTTCGCCGCCGACTACCTCGACATGGCCGGCGCCGCCGAGCGCGCCGGCATGTTCGCCGCCGCCGAACTCGCCCTGTTTGCCACCGCGCTGATGGCACGGCAGAACCTCGCCGTCCAGGGCGCCCCCGGCCTGCCGGGCACGCTGGTCTGGGTGATCACCACGGTGCAGGTGATCCCCGCCTACGCAGAGAGCGGCCCCATCGGCGGCACGGTCCGCGCCTTCGTCGGACCAGTCATGGCGGCGATGCTGTGGCACCTGGCCATGGGCATCGAACTGCGCCTGCGCACACCCGGCGCCGCCTCAAGGGGACTGATCGCCGTCCTGGGCCGGGAGGCACGCGAGCGGCTGCTGTCCCGCCTGGGCATCGCCGCGCGAGACCGCGACGCTGCGCAGATCACCCGGGACCGAGCCACCGCCCGTGCGGTCACCCTCGCCGCCCGCCTCGCCGAGCGCACACCCGAGCAGCAGCGGAACCGTCGAGGCCGTCGGCTGACGCGACGCCTGTCGAAGGCGGTCGGCAGGGCCTCGGTCGGCACCGACCCCCTCCAACGGGCACAGCTGCTCGACCAGCTCGCCGCCCGGCGACACGCGCTCGCGCTCGCCACGGTCCCGCTCCCTTCTCCCTGGTCCCCTGCGCACAGCAGCGCATCGGCGGCCGCGGTCCCCGCACAGCCGACATCGAATGTGCCGGTCCCCGTCCCCGGTCCCGACGGTTCCGACGAGCCGGTCCCGGACCGAGGACCGAGGACTCCTCGGGGACCGGTCCCCGAGGAGGCGGACCCGGAAGCCAAGGTCGGCGCGGGGGCCGAGGGCGACGAAACGGGAACGACCGCGGGAACCAAGCCCCCGGAAGACGGCGCGGTCCCGGGGACCGAACCCGCCGATCCAGAAGCCGCAGCGCGGGACACAGCGGCCACGAGGACCGACCGCAACACGCGAGAAGTAGCAGCTCAGGACCCAGATTCTCATCGGGGACCGAACCTCGCGAAGTCGGGGACCGAGAGCACCGAGGACCGAGGACCGACCACCACCGAGTCCGGGACCGAGACCACCCAGGACCGAGGACACAAGGTCCCACTCCGTCGGAAGCCGCCCCGGAAGTCCCGGACGAAGAACAAGGACAACCGTGCCCGGTCCCGCTCGCCGCAGACGGAGCGCCCGGCACGCGAGCTGGGCGAGTCCGAGCGCCAGCTTGTCCACGAGGTACGCCCACATGTTCCCGCCCTGCTCGAACGGGACGGCAACGGAGCGATCACCCGGGTGCAGCTGCGCGAAATCATCCGCCGCCAGGGCCTGACGGGTATCGGGAACGACCGACTCGGCCTCGTCCTCCAGGAGCTGCGGAACGAGGACATCACGACGACGAGGAGCACCGCCCGATGAAGACCTGCCACCAGTTCGACACCGTCCGCGCGGAGTACGAGCGAGAGATCGGGTTCATGCTCGCTCACTCCGAGCGGCACGCGGGCAGGCCGGCGGCGAAGTCCAGCGCGAAGCAAGCTGCCTCGGCGAAACAGCGGATGGCTCGCGCGCTCAACAGCCACATCGGGCGCTGCCCCGAGTGCGGCTGAACCGGCAAAGCCCCAGTTCAAAGCCCGTGCCCGCAAACGTGGCCCGGCTCCGTGCCGGGCCACCGCCCCGCTTAGGAGGTACGCCGTGATTCCGCGTCCCCCTCGTTCTTCCGAGCCCACCGTCGCCGAGGCCGATGCCTGGGCGGACGTCCTGGTCCGCCGGCAACTCCTACACGCCGTCGTCCTCACGCCGACCGGGCAGTGGCTCGTCCAGTACCGCCCCGACGGGCCGGTCCGCGTCCTTGCCAGCCCAGCCGGTGTCCTCGCGCTGGCCGCAACCATCCAGCAGCACACCCGCTCTACGAGGCCCGAATCCCGATGACGAACGCACGCAAGAACGGCACCACCCCGGAACAGGATCCCGACTCCAACTCGGTCTCGCGGCGAGCAAGTTGGGGCGGAAGCGTAGCTTCCGCCGAACCCGCCCCCTCGGGGGCGGGAGAGGACCTGCACCGGGGGGCGCAGGTCCTTGAGGCTTCGACCGGGGGCGGATCGAAGCCAGGGCAGGAGGAGAAGCAGACCGAACCGCGTGTACGCCGACAGCGCGCTCCTCGCGCCCGCCAGCGTCCGCGCCAGTCGCCCGAGAAGAAGCGCCTCCACCAGCCCAACACACGTTTCAGTGATGATGAGTTCGCCGTGATCAAGTCCGCCGCCGCCCAGTGCAATCTGTCCGTCGCCGGGTTCCTCGCCCGCTCCGCGCTCGCCGCCGCCCGCGACCTCAACCGCACCACTGCCGAGATCGCCGACGAACGCGAAGTCATCACAGCCCTGTTCGACAGCCGACGTCGGCTCGGCTGGGCCGGCAGCAATCTCAACCAGGCAGTCAAAGCGCTCAACTCCGGTGCAGACGTTCCTCAGCTCGAAGCGGCCGTCGCCGCCGTACGGCGTGCCGCCAACACCGCCCACGAAGCCGCCACACGGCTGATCGAGCACCACGGCTCATGATCCCCAGCGTCAACCCGTCCGGGTCGGACACCAGAGGTCTCCTCTACTACCTCTACGAGACCGGCAAGTACGAGGATCACACCGACCCCCATCTCGTCGCCTCCTTCGACGGCATGTCCCCCGACCCCGGCCGCGACCCGAGCGCCACCCTCACAGACCTCCAGCAGCTCCTGGACCAGCCCGTGATGGCCCTCGCCAAGCACGCCCGCCCGGCCAAGCACGTGTGGCACACCTCCGTACGCGCCGACCCCGGCGACCGGATCCTGTCCGACGAGGAGTGGGCCGACATCGCCCGCCGCATCGTCGCCGCTACCGGCATCGACCCCGGCGACGGACAGCCCGGCTGCCGCTGGGCAGCCGTACGCCACGCCGATGACCACATCCACATCGTCGCCACCCTCGTCACCGAGGACGGCCACCGCCCCGACGACTTCCGCTCCGGCGCCCGCGCACAGGCAGAAGCCCGGCTCATCGAGAAGGAACTCGGCCTCCACCAGGTCGCACCCGGCGACGGCACCGCAGCCCAACGGCCCACCAGCGCCGAACGCCACAAAGCCGAGCGGCAGGGTCGCGAGCGCACCGCCCGCGAGGAACTGCGCGAAACCGTACGACGGGCGGTGGCCGGCGCGAGGAGCGACGAGGAGTTCTTCGACCGGCTCGCCGCCGCCGGCCTCCTGATCCGCAAGCGCGCCGCTCCCTCTGGCGACCTCCTCGGATACAAGGTCGCCCTGCCCGATGACCTGAACAAGGACGGCGAGCCGGTGTTCTACCCCGGCGCACGCCTGGCCCCCGACCTGTCGCTGCCCCGCATCCGCGAGCGCTGGGCCGGTGACGCGCAGGACATTCCGGCTGCCCGGCGGGAGGGTGCGATCCGTACGGGGCCGGGCAGTCCGGCCGCCGCACGCCGCGGGACGGCCTCGGCCGTGCGGCAGGCCGTGCTCGTCGTCGAGCACGGCGAGGACGCGGTCGCCGCCGCCCACATCGCAGCGGCTGGCGAGGTCCTGGATGCCCTCGCGAAGACCTCCGCCGCCCACACTCGCCGCGAACTGCACGACGCTGCAACGGCTTTCGAACGGGCCTCGCGCTCTCACGTCCGCGCCGTGCGCGGGCACGATCGAGCCCTGCGGCAGGCCGCCCGCGACCTCGTCCAAGGCGGCCCGGCCCTCGGCCGCGGCGAGGACGGAGCCACCACGGCCATGGCCATCGACATGCTGTTCTTCCTCATCACCGCCGCCGCGCACTGGCACGCCAGGAAGGGGCACGCCCAGCAGGCCGAGGCCGCTACCCGGGCCGCCGCGCACCTGCGCACCGCCTACCAGGCCGCCGCCGCCCAGCCCCTAGGCGTGCTCTACCAGCGCGGCCGACGCCTGAGCCGACCGATGCTCCAGCGGCAGACCATGCTGCTGCGCGAGGCGCTGCCGGAGCTGGCCGAGCAGATCCTCGCCGAACCCGGCTGGTACGCCCTGGCGGCGACCATCGCGGAAGCCGAAGCCGCCGGCCATGACACGGCTGTCCTTCTGTCCGACGTTGCCGGCCGCCGCGAACTCGGCACCGCGGACTCCGTCAGCGACGTGCTCGTGTGGCGGATGCGGCGGACCGCCGATCTGCCCGCCGACGCCTCCCACCTGTCCGAGACCAGCACCGCAGGGCACCAGTCCGCAACGCGCGGGACGACCACCAGGCCCTCCGCGCCCGGCAGGCAGCGCAGCGGAGAGGACACATCACGTAAGACCCTGTGAGCCGGCCGGGTGTCTGCACTCGGACTCAGTGCATCACCGAGAAAAGGGGCAGCGCCACCGCTTCGCCCGCAATCCAAAGCATGGTCGTGCGCCACATCGAACCTCGGTGGCGACCAGGTCCGATGTGGGGGCTGTCGGCATCCGTGCACCCGCAGGACGGACGGGCGTGGCTCAGGTGGGGCGAGTCGAGCCAGTAGGCGTCGCGAAGTTGAGCGGTCGAGGGAGACGATGGCGTGTGATCGGGCACACCCTGGCATGGCCACCCCGGCGCATGGAGACACGCATCGTGGCCAACTCGTCATCTGGGCAGCCGAGACGCCGAACCTCTGCTGACCTGGCCGGAGGTGACTGTGGACTTTGTGAATTGAAACCGCCGGGGGCGTGGGGCACGATCATGAAACGCGCAGGACGAGGTGCTGAGGTAGAGGAGGACGCCAAGGTGTTTCACCGGATACGCCGCAGGGCCAAGGAGCAGAGCGAAGCTCAGAGACAGTTCGCCGAGCTGTACGTGCACCTGCAGGGCCAAGTCCCGCCCGGCTTCGGAGTGCCGGCGCCTGAGCCGGAGTCCGCCGAGCCGGCCGCCATCGTGGACGACTTCCTCCCGCCGGAACTGCGGGTGCCGAGCCACGACCAGGTCGAAGGCAAGATGATGCCGTGGAAGCAGCCCCTCGTCCTCGACGGCGAGATGGCCGCCTGCACCGAGTGCGGCGCATACCGGGACTGGCTCATCCTTTCCACCCGCGGTGAGATCTGGCTGCGCTGCAGGGCCGGACACCAGCAGCAGGAGACCCGCATCGACACCGCCTGGTACAACCGGCACTCCGGGCCGGCGGACGCGACGCACGCCACGTTCGAGGACTGCCTGCGCCACCTCGGGCACTGACCACCACTCCTACGACCCCACCGGGCCCGCGGGCCCGCACTGACCACCCGTCGCCTAGCACTAAGGGGTCAGTTCCGTCATGCGCGTTCGCGTCGCCACCACCGTACTCGGCATCACCGCCGCCCTCCTCGCCGTGCCCGCCTGCTCCACCGACACCACCGGATCCAAGCACCAGACCCCCTCCTCCCGCACCGGAAAGCCAGCCGACGCCGTCCAGAAGCCGGCCGCGCTCTCCTCGGCCGCGCTCGAGTCCCGCCTGCTCGACCCGCGCGACCTCGGCAGCGGCTACCTTCCCAAGCCGGAGCGTCCGGACCAGCACGACGACGTCACCGTCATCGGCTGCCCCGCCCTGAGCGAGCTGGGCGGCGACGCGGCGACTGGCGGCACGCTCGCCTTCCCGCACAAGGCGAAGGCGGACTTCACCTACGGCGGCAGCTCCTCGGAGGTCTCCGAGGAGCTGTACAGCGACAGCGTGAAGAAGCTCTCCGACGGCATCCACCGGATCTTCGACGCCATGACCAGCTGCCCGACCTATCAGGTCGTCGCGGGCGGCACCCCGGTCGACGTGACCTCGCAGAAGCTGCCCGCACCCCACGCCAGCGGTGACGAGCAGTGGAGCCAGCTCCTGACGTTCATCGCCGGGGGACGGAGCACCCTGGTCAAGCAGACCGCGATCCGCGACGGCAACCTGCTGCTGGTCATCTCCGGCTCCCCGGCCCTCGTCGACCGCCACCTCGACAAGGCCCTCGACAAGGCCACGGCAACGAGCTGACCTGCGTGCACGTCACGCTGCTGCCTCCGACCACCGCAGGTCGGGCGCAGCAGTGCGTTACTGGCTGACGCGTTGAGCGGCGCGAGCGGCTTGGCCTGGTACCCAGGCTCGGACCTGGCCGGGCTGGAAGCAGAGCACGTTCGGGTTTTGACTGTGCGGCCCGTAGCCGCTGCAGGTGTTCACGAGCAGGTACCTGCCTGCGGGAACGTGCCAGTTCCAGAACCAGGCGTCCTGCTGCCGCCCGGTGTCGCACCAGGTCACGACAGCTTTGGAGCCACGGCGGACGTGCTGGTAGACCCGCGTCACCTGGAGGAGTTGCCCCTGCCCGGAGCTCCAGTGCTGCTGAAATGCCTGCCACTGCGGCGACGATGAGAGCGATGACCATAAAGGCGCCGGGGCTGGGGTGCATCGCCGCCTCCTACATCGTTCCATCAACGGGCGGCAATTCTTCCTGGGCATCGAAGACCGGGCCACTTCACCCGAGAAGCGAGAAAGTCCGGCCCCCCCCAACTGGGAGGGTGCCGGACTGCGATCGTCGAGAGTTGTGCGCGGGACGTTAGATGGCCGGCGCGCGCAGGAGGCGCTCCTGGGTGGCCTCGGGCAGTACCCGCCGCAGGACCGGTGCGGTCGAGCTGAGGGAGGCGGCGAAGGCGGCGACGAGATCGTGCGGGACGCTGGCGGCGAACGATGCCGCCCACAGACACGGTGCGCCGAGCGCGGGCTCGGCCCACGCCTGCCATCCGGCCGGTCCCGTCTCGTCGTCCTCGGCGGACAGGGCCCGCGGGTCGGCGTCCTGGATGAGGGGCGGGACCTCGCCGAGGCTGATGTGCGAAGTGAACGTCGGGTCCGTCGCCGCCGCCTCGGGTTGGTCGATGTCGCGGAACCATCCGTGGGCGGCGACAGCGTCAAGGACCAGCTCGGATCCGGCGAGCGGCACGGCAGGCTGGTCGCTAGCGTCGAGCGCGATGAGGAAGTCGACCACCGCCTCGCCGGGGACGTCACGGGTGAAGTAGGCCGACCACTGGGCGAGCGGGCTGCTCGCCTCGGCTCGGGCGGAAATCTGCCAGGCGATCGGCAGCTCACCCAGGTGGAACGGCTCGTCCGCCAAGCCCCACTGGGCCCAGCGCAAGGCATCGGGGCTGATGTGCAGGACGGTGCTGCGCAGGACCTGGCGGTCCTCCGGCGCCTCGTCCGGCTCGTGCCGTCCGCGGACGATCGTCAGGCTCGTCCAACCCAGGCCGGCAAGAGCGTCGGCGACGACGTCGTAGAGGCGCCCATCGTCACCGGCCAGGTGCCGGGGGCCGACCCAAAACGCGGGCTGTCCGCCACGCGGGGCGGACGAGTCGGGCGGGAAGTCGGGGTACAGGGGCGCCTCCAAGGGCTCGGTGCGGGTCTAGTTGCCGCCGGCGCGGCGGCGAGGGCGGCGCGGGGGCGCCTGGACGGGGCCCTGCCACGTCAGGGCGATGGCGACCTCCGGCGGAAGGTGGCCGAGCTGTGCGTCCGGGTCCGGTCCTTCGGCGAGGTAGACGACGGTCTGGCCGGTCTCGTCGACCGACTGCAGGACCTGCGCCAAGCGGTGCGCCATCGGGGCGAAGGGGTTCATGGCCTGGCGGACCGGAGCACTCCGGTCGCAGCCGGACAACAGGTCGATGAGATCGCCGACGGTCATCTCCGGGGACGTCACAGACAGCCTCCTGGGGTTCGGGGAAACGGGGGGGCAGTGGAACGGGCCGGCCTTCGGTACGGCCAGCGCTCACAGGGCGGTCACTACGTGTCGGTGTCCGCGCTGTCAGAGGCGGCGTGAGGTCTCCAGCACACTCGCTACGGTGGCGGCGACGATGTCGGCCGGCGTCTCGGTATCGAACGACAGTTGGTAGCCGCGGACTTTGGTGGTTCCGGTGACAGCGATCTTCCATCCCTCGCTATCCGTGCCGGGGCGGCCGAGCGGAAACCAGCCGAGGTAGAACCGGCCGTCCTTGGAGCTGACGTGCACGTCCGCGCGATCATCGACGATCAGGTGGAAGTCCTCGGCGGAGAACTGGTCCATGACCAGGGTCGGCTGACCGGGGCCGAGCTGCCACTCCCGCGGTCGCAGGGCTTCGACGGTGGTGGAGAAACCGGGGCCCGCAGGGGCTACGGTCACGGGCAATCACCTCTCTGACCTGGGGTTTCTTGCAAGGTCGTCTACGTTGACATGCCCTCGCGCCCGTTGGCCAGTGTTTCCGCGATCTTTCCTGTCTGCCCCCGGCGAACTGTCCGTTGACATCGATGTAGGGTCTCAGCTCTCGTGGCCAAATCTCAGACCGGATGGCCACTGTCTTGCCAGTTGGCCACCTCGCTGAGACACGCACGTCAGCAGCGTCACTCGTTGGGGTGTCGCCTGGCCCGGCTGTCGAAGAACCAGACCGGCTCTTGCAGCGCGAGCGGTTCGATTGTCGGGACGTACGCCCAGCACTGGCTTTTCCACACCCTGACGGGCCCGCCGCCTCACCTCGCCCACCCGGACCTCGCGCCATCCGCCGGAGCGCAACGCCAGCAGTACCAGCACCTCCGCTGGCACTGTCACCCGCCTCGAACAGTGGCGCACCCGGTACGAACAGGACTATCTCTCGTTCCAGGACATCGCCGGTGGCGATGGAACTAGCCTCGCTACCGTCCGACTCGCATTCCTGCAAGAGCAGCGTCCCACTACGTCCCGCCGGGACCTATCCCCGTCGCCCCAGGCAGAAATGATTCCAACCTACAAACAAGCCGGCCTGATCGATGGGGAGGTTTGCGAAATCCCGTCCCGGCAGCCGCTCAGTCTTCTAACCTGCTCTGTGGCGATCACAGGCGATGCAGCAAGGGTGTGATGAGTGGCTGGGCGCGACTTACCGGGGAAGGCCAACGACCTTGCCGTGGTGCTTTCGATGTCCAAGTTTCAGCTTGCGCTCTCGGACAACGACGGTGAGGAAGACAACCCGGAAGACCCGCCGGAACGATCGACCTGGCGCGAGCTCAAGTTTGCCGAGCACCTCGGTGGGCTCGTTGCCGAGCGCTTGTCTGGAGTGCTGCCCGGCCCTCCGGACCACCTGCACAACCCGGACTACTCAGCGGTCGCCCGTCGCATGGATCAGGTACTGGGCGACATCGAGGAGGGCGGCGACGCGATCGTCCATGTCCTCAGCCACGGCTTAATCCTCCAGGGAGACGATCTGGGCATCGTCGCCACGGACTCCCTGCCTTCGGACCACCGGCACGTCGCTCGGACAACGTTCCGCATCCACAACTTCCTCACGGATGCGTACACGTGCTCCGGGCGCATCTTGCTGCTACTTGATGTCTGCCACAGCGGAGCAGGCATCGATTGGACCAGGAAGATCACCTTCCCGGACCGCCGCGCGTTCGTCATCGCGGCCTGTCCATCCAACGAGCAGGCATGGGAAGGACGCTTCTCCCAGGCGGTCAGCGACGTCCTCAAAGGTGTGGCTCAGGGCCACAACGAGATCCACCCGAGCGAGCGCTTCCTTCGTCTCACGTGGTTCAAGGACGCGGTGCACAAACGGGTGAGGCAGCTGTGCACGGACGCGGGCCATCCAGTGCAGGAGGTCGTCTCCAGCGACCTGTACGGGCTCGTGACCCAGTTCCTGCCCAACCCGTGGTTTCGAGAAGACCCCGCAGAGGTCCTGGGGCTGAACAACTACTGGGACCTGCAGGAGTTCATCGTCGGCAGTGTGCATCCCTCGCTCGACGTGAATCACTACATGTCACGCGCGTCCGGGCGGGAGACCACGCAGCAGGCTCAGTTGACCTGCCACTTCTCCGGTCGTGAAGCGGAGTTGGAACGGATCCGCGACTGGCTTGAGAATGGCGCGGAGGAAGGTGCGACGCTGTGCGTCGTCACCGGGAGCCCTGGGGTCGGCAAGTCCGCGCTGCTGGGCGTCGTGGTCTGCTGTGCCCACCCGCAGCTGGCCAAGGGACTCAAGCCGGTCATGCAGAGCATCCCGAAGAAGCTCCGTCCCGATCCCCGCTCCCGAGTGGCCGCGGTGCACGCGCGGGGCATGGCGCTGAGTCAGGTCGTCGAGGCGGTCGCCGCTCAGCTCGACCTTCCGCTGCCGCCAGGAGGCTGGACCGCTCAGAAACTGGTGGACGCGGTAGCCGGGCTGGCGGAGGAACCTCTGATCGTGATGGACGCCCTGGACGAAGCCACCGAGAGCGTCCAGATCACCGTGGAGCTGCTGCTGCCGCTGGCAAACCGGGAGAACCGGGGCGGCGGCCGACGCCGGGCATGCCAGCTCATGGTGGGTGTGCGCCCCTATTGGGACAAGCTTCCCCAGTTGGCGGAGGCTGCTGGTGACGCCCGCCAGTCGCTAATCAATCTGGACGCCGTCGACCGGGTCGGGCTCAGGGACGCCTTGGACTCGTACATCGACGACATGCTCAGTGACACGGACACCTACCTCACCCGCGGAGAGGAGCGGCGCAGGGTCGCCCAGCGCGCGGCCGAACGCATCGAAAGCCGCGCCGAAGGAGGAGAGTTCCTCAAGGCCCAGCTGTCCGTCCGGTACCTCGAGGCTGCGGCCCCGATGACCGAAAACGAGCTCGAGCGCGCTCTCAGCGGACTGCCCCTGACCTTCGCCGCCCTGTTGGAGACACAGCTGAGCGAGGAACGTACCCATCCGTGGGCACGCCCGGTCCTCGCGACCCTGGCCTTCAGTGCAGGCAGCGGAATGCCCGCCGAGGCGATCGCCGATGTCGCGCCCGAATTCCACCCCCGTAAGGCACGGCCTACCCGGGCAGACATCCGATCGGCTCTGGACCACGTGGCGTTCTACCTCAGGCACGACGTCGACCCGACGTACGGGACGACTCTGTACCGGCTCTTCCACCAGGAGCTGGTGGACCATCTACATCGGCACCCGCGCTCCGGGCCCGGCCCGTCGGCCGGGTCGCTCGCCGACGGGTCCGAAGGAGGATCGGGTGCAGGCCCGGTGACGGCGTCATGACCGGGGACGAGGAGGCCGTCTTCCGACGGCTGCTGTCCAGCCTCCCGCGCTACGGCGCCGGCCGGCGCTGGGACCTCGCCGATCCCTACCTGCGGCGGCATGCCGCCGAGCACGCGGCCCGAGTGGGTGGCGACCTGCTCGGCGAACTCTTCTCCGACGGCGAGTACCTCGTGAACGCGGACCCGAGGTCCGTCACATCGGCGCTATCCCCCTTCCGGGACGTGTACGGGGGCTTCATCCAGCAGCTACTCGATGTGTATTGCGCCTCCGTCAGCTGGCATCAGCGGGTGGGCCCGGGAGCGCGACGTCAGATCCTCGCCCTTGATGCACTGCGCCTCGGCCACCGGGACCTGGCAGCGAGCATGGAACGCCTGCCGGGCGGCCGCGTGCTTCCGTGGCACTGCGTGTGGTCGAGCGCCACCAACGTCTCCCCATCGGCAGGCGCCACCATGACCGGTCACGCCGAGGCCATCACCGCCCTGACCGTGACCGAGGTCACCGGTGGTCTGGTGGCGGCAACGGGCAGCAAGGACCGTACGGCTCGGATCTGGGATCTCACCACCGGCCGGACCCGGCACGTGCTGCTGCACGGTTCGCCGGTCACCAGCCTCGCCTCCAGCCTTCTCAACGGCCGGCCGATCCTGGTGACCGGCAGCGACCGGATCACTTGGTGGGATCTGTCAACCGGCCATCTGCTGGGCTCGGTGTCCGTGGGATCTCCCGTCAGGCAACTCGCCCTCGATGACTCCGGTCTGATCGCCATGGCCACAGAAACCTTCCCGTACGTGGCCGACCTGCGTGCGGAATCAGAACATCCCCGGCCGGTGCGGGCCGCAGGACAGCGGGTGCGGTTCGTGGCCGCCTGCCGCGAAGGGAACAGCCGCTTCGCGCTGGCCGTCACCGAGGGCAGCTACGTCAGCGCCTTCGCCCTGCCCGGCGGCGAGCTCCGGTACCGGAACGTGCTGCGCCGCAACGGCGACACGGCGGACCGGATCACCGCCCTCGCCACCCAGGACATCAACGGCCAGTGCGTGGCGCTCGTCGGCCATGAGAGCGGAGCTTGTACGGCCTTCCACGCACACAGCGGCCTACTCGTCCATTCCCTGCTCCACCCGGCCGTCACCGAGGGCCGGCGACCCCGAGGGGTGCGCAACGAGGTCGACTCCATCGAAATCCACCCGTCAGCGCACGGCTGGCGGGCTGTTGCGGGCCACCGCGACGGCATGCTGCGCACCTGGGACCTGGGCTCCGGCGGGCTGCTGCGCGAGGAACGGGCACACGCCGGCTCCGTCACGGATCTCGTGACCACCACCGTGGACGGCCGCCGCGTGTTGCTGACCGCTTCGGAGGACGACACGGTCCGTTCCTGGGATGCGGAGACGGGCGAACTCAGGGACGTCCTCGCCGGCCACACCAGTGGGGTCACCCGCGTCGCGCCTGCCCTGTCTGGCCTGCCCGGTACCCGTCCGGTGGCGGTGACCGTGTCGAAGGACCGGACCGTGCGCACCTGGGACCTGCGCAAACGTCGGCCGGCCCGACTTCCCGGCGAACACCCGAACTGGGTCCGCACCCTCGGCCTCCACCGCATCGACGGCCGGCTGTGCGCAGTCACCTCCTGCCGCGACGCCACCATCCGGGTGCTCGACGCGGACACCGGCGAGAACGTACGGGAGTTCAGGGAACCGGACATGCAGCCCCTCCAGGCCGCCGACGTCCTCACGCAGAGCGGGTTGACCTGGATCGCCGCAGGCGGCGAGCAGGGCCGGCTGCACCTGTGGGAGTACAGCACGCCGGAGCCGAGGGAAAGCACGGGCTCCGGCACCAGCGCAGTCACCGCGCTGGCGATCCTCGCACGGGACCCGTTCGGGTTCCAGGTGGTCGCAGGCAGGAACGACGGCGCGCTGGCCGTCTGGTACCCGGGCACCGGCGAGGAACCACGGCTGCTCGCCCCGCCCGGGCGTGGCAGAGACGCCGGAGTGTCTGCACTGGCCGTCGCCGCAACCCCACGCGGACCGGTGGTCCTCAGCGGAGCGTACGACGGCACGTGCCGGACGCTGCTCCTGCACAACAGGCGCCTGTTGCACAGCCACCGCTACGGGACACCAGTCAAGGCGGTCGCGATCGGATCGGTCGCCGGTGAGCAGGTCACCGCGGCGGGCGACGATAGCGGCCGGATCACCCTGCGGCGCCTGGACGACGGCACGGCACTGCGCACGCTGCTGGGGCATACCGGCCCCGTGCGCTCCCTCGCCTTTTCCCGGGTCGGCCACGTGGACGCCCTGGTCTCGGGCAGCTCCGACGGCACCGTCCGCATCTGGGAGCCCTCGACCGGAACCCCGCTCGACCGCATTGACCTCCCGGATTACGTCCAGACCGTCGCCCATGCCGACGGCGTGCTGGCCATCGGCTATGGGCGGGAGGTCTCCGTGTTCGCCCCGTCAAGCCGGCCGACCCAGCCGGAACACAGAGCAGAAGGAAGCCGATGACCCGCATTCTCGCCATCCACGGCGTCAACCAGTACGACCCGGCGCGCACACCAGAGGCGGCCGCCTCCCGCCTCGGCGCGGTCTGGCACCAGGCCCTCAACCGGAAGCTGCCCGTTCCCGTGGATGCCGTGGACATGCGTCTGGTGTACTACGCGGACCTACTGCGTCCCACCGGTCCCGCCGCACAGAGCGCCACTGACGACCTCGACCATTTGTCACCCGAGGCCGCTGACGCCGCGCGTCGATGGGGTGAATTGCACGGTCTCGATCTGAACAAGGCACAGGGCCGGGTCCTGACGCCCGTCCGCTGGGTCGCGGACGTCGTCGCCCAGCGCAAGGGGCTGGACAGCAAACTCGTCCGCAGGTTCGTGGCCTCCTACTTCCCCGAACTCGTCGCCTACCTGCACTCCCCCGCGCGCCAGGCGGTGCAACAGCGGCTGGCGGACGCCATCGCCAAGGAGTCACCCACGGTTCTGATCGCCCACTCGCTGGGCTCGGTCGTCGCCTACGACACGCTCTGGCAGCACGCCCACAAGGTCGACGTGTTGCTCACCATCGGGTCGCCGCTGGCAATGCCGGACATCGTCTTCCCGCACCTCCAGCACACACCCGGGTCCGGCAAGGGAGTACGGCCTCACACGGTGGGCCACTGGATCAATGTCGCCGACCCCGGAGATCTGGTCGCCATTCCTCAGCCCCTCACCCACCACTTCGACGACGTCGACTCGAACGTGTCGTCGGGCATCGGCGCTTTCAGCTTCCACAAGGCCGCCTCCTACCTTAAGTGCTCCGCCACAGCCAAGGCGCTCGCTCCGTTCCTCGGATAACGCCTTCTCGCTAACGGGTCGTATCGGTGGCCGGCTATCGGAGCGTGCTACTAGCCCGGGCGCCCGGATCCGTGGGCAGGGTGCCGAACGATGTTCGACACCCTGCCGTATCGGCGTAAGGACGTTGTCACCGGGGTTGGCTACACCCAGCCTCCGCATGCGTCGGCTGACACAGGGTCGGCTAGATGGAGTCCGAAGTCACCGCCGGAGTCTGCTGCCGTCTGCACTCAAAATGGCCGCCCCCGTGAGACGCAACTTCCATGCCACAGCTGAGACAACTAGCAGAGCGCCAGGTCAGCGAGCAGTCCCATGGCATGAGCCGCGAGACCCTACAATCGAACTGTGGGATCTCATTTCTCGTGTCGGAATCTCACGGTCGATGTCGGATGCAAGTCGGATCCGACATCGTGGCGAGACACCGCAGTTGTCCTGTCGAATTAAAGCTGTCGGATTCTCACTCGCTCGCATTCGCGGTGTCGGATTCTCGCTGCGGCATCTGCCGAAAGGTGCCATCCGGACGTGTCGCGTCTACGCTTGACCTCGTGGACAACGGCGTACCGATCTGGGCCTGGCACTACTTCTCCTTGGACCACGCTCGCGCCGCGAGCTCTCTCTCCCGCAAGTGCGGCGAACTGGAAGCCCTGGCACCGAGCTCCGCTGAGGAAGACACCGCGCCCATCGGTACCAGGTCGGACCACCGCTCCTACGCGACATCTTCCGTGCTCGCGTCCGGAGCCTTCATCGAAGCATGCATCAACGAGTTCATCCTCACGGCCTCACGAGACGACCTCTCACACGTCGAAGGCGCCGAAGCCCGGACTGGACTGGAGCTGAACGAACGGCAGCGGATCACGGCCGCTGGCGAGGACCTCTCGAAGGAGTCCAATACGCTTGAGCGATACCAGAAGGTGCTGCAGTTGCTCGGACGGGAGCAATTCGACCGTGGCGCCCGTCCCTTCAGCGAAGCAGCTCTACTCATGAGGCTGCGCAACGCGCTGGTTCACTACAAACCTCAGTGGCGCCCCGAGCACAGCGACGAGCGACGAAGTACTGACCAGCACAACTTGGTGGTTGGGCTCATGGAGCGGAAGTTCACGCCGAACCCTTTCTACGCCGACTCCATGAACCCGTACTTCCCGGAAAAGTGCCTCGGCCACGGCTGCACCAGCTGGGCATGGAACAGCGCCCTGAAGTTCGCCGACTGCTTCTTCAGCCGCGCAGGAACCACATGGATGTACGAGAACACCCGAGACACTCTGCAGCCCTAAGTGCCCGCTTCTGCCTCCATCGCGAACGAGACTTCCGCGAAAGTCAGGTCGCCTGAGAACACCGACCCTCAGCAATTGCAAAAGATCTGGCACCCCCAGCAGGTCAAGGGCTCGCCCTCTGACAAACGCGACGTGACAGGACAGCAGTTCAGCGGTCCGCGCCGTCGCCGCCGGTCGGCGCCGACGGCGTTTTCCGACACGAAACTGAGACACCGAGCCTCCGACACGACTTGAGACAGCGGCCAGACCCACTGGTCGCGAGACCGATGTCCGACACGAGCCGCGAGACCCTACACGAACTGTGGGATCTCAGGCCCCGTGGCCGAATTTCACGAACCGTGGCCGCTCAGTGGCCAGTTGGCTGCGACTGGCCAGCTACCCCGTCGCATTCGCAGCCGCCAGTCGGCGCGGCCGGGTTCCCCTTTGGCGTGATCTTCGGCGTGAAACAATGCCGGGATGGATGAGGGGGCAGCTGCCGTACTCGCGGCGCTGATCGCGGTGGCAGGCGTGGCGCTTGGCCTGTTTGGGGCCCGCTGGCAGGCACGCGGCATGCAGGAGCAGGCGAACGCAGCCATCGAAGCGGTCAAGACTCAGGGACGAGACCAAAATGCACAGTGGCGTCGGACCGTAAGGCGCGACGTCTGGGTCGAATATCTCGGCGCCGTGGATGAGTTCAGGCTGGCTGCCGGAGAGGTAGCAGGACATCTCGCTGACGAAGATTTGCCGGAGGCCGAGCTGGGACTCGAAGCGGCTCATTCTCGGTCTGTGGGCGCAACCGACGCATATCGCAAGATCGAGCTCGAAGGACCTGAGCAGATCGTCTCTAAGGGCTACGCCTTGCAGGGCGCCATGGTCCAGACGATCTTCGAGCTGGAGCAGGCACTCACCGCCGCACGAGCGATGGGAGTACTCGAAGAAGCCGGGCAGCGTGAGCAGCGCGAAGTTTCCTCCGATCAGCATCGGCCGATCGCGGCGGTTCTCAGTTCTCTACACGAGCTGCGGGGAATGGAATCCGACGACCCGGGCAGCACGGAGTACGGACAGCGCCTCGGCCTCCAGATCCTCGCCTTGGACTTGCTATCTGCCTCTGACACCACAGCCCTCGTTTTCACGTACGCACACCAGCTGTCGCTAAGCGAGGCTGTGGAGCGCTACCCCCACGGGCGGTGGCAGCGTTTCCACGAAGTGCGAACAGACTTCGTTCAAGCGGCTCGCTCGCATCTCGATGGCAGCACTTGAGCCTGGCCGCCGGTCAGGGCGCGGGTAGATCGTCGCTCAGGCGAGCGCCGGTCCGAGGATTCCGACACGACCCTGAGACTGGCGGGCCGGGACACGGCGCGAGACTCGGGCGAAACCACAGGGCACGATGCGCTGCATCACACGAGCTGCGAGATCCTACGCGAACCCAGTCGTTTTGCTGTCGAACCGAGTCGCGCCGCATCCGGCGTGCCCAGAACCACGAAACGAAGGAGGGCCGACGGCAAGCCATCGGCCCTCTGGTCAGCTACCCCACAGCACAGCAAGCCCCTGCTGCCCCGATCCGGAACCCAACGAGGACGGCTCCATGCCGCGGCATCTGATCCGATCCCACCATTACAAGAACGTCCGCGACTCCGACGGCCACCACATCTCTGCTGGTGAGGAGCGCGCCGTCCCCTGGGTCGCGATCACCCCCGTCGTCAACGCCATCCGTGTCCTGGAACGCATCGTCCCCAAGGGCGAGCTCCTGCTCAGCTCCACCCACCACGATGTCATCGGCCAGCGCAAGCACCACGGTGCGCTGTAGCGCGCCAGCCTGGGCCGCCGCGTCGAGAATCTCGTGTCGTGGATCAACCAGGAGGCCACCGCCCAGGGCGGACCAGAGAGCGTGCGGAGACGGGCCAGGCCCGCTTCCGCTCCGTCGGCGCGCTCGGTGATGAGCGATGGTGCCAACAGGGCAAGGACGTGCCGAATGCGGCTGCTGAACTCGCAGACGTGGTTCGGGACGGCGTGACGCCGGGCCCAGCGGGCCATCGCGTTGTACAGGTCGGACAACTCCATCCCAGCCTCGGTCAGTTCCAGACCGGTGCCGGGCGCGATCCGGATGAGACCGTGGGCGCGGGCCGTGTCGGATGCGCTGCGCAGTTGGTGCGTGGAGAGGTCGGGCAGGGTGCCGGCCAGCCGTCGCGGCGGTATGGCGCCGTTGTCGTCGATCTCGGTGACCAGGCGGACCAAGGGCCGCGAGGCGAGCAGTTCAACAGCGCGCTGCGCTTCGGCAGAGGTAAGGGGGGTGCTCATCGGCGCGGGCCTCCCGCCGGGACGGCTGCCTTCGGGCGGGCGGTCGCAGCGTGCGAGAAGAGATCCCCGTTGTGCCAGGCCGGAGGGGAATGGGGTGTCCGAGCGGGTGGGAGCGCCGTGGGGGCCTGCAGAGACTGGCTGCTGAGCCACGGCCTCGGCGCGGGCTTCGCCTGCGGGTGCCCCCAGACCGGGTGCTGGGCCGCCTGGTCGAGGGGCTGCCCGGCGGCCCACGCGGACAGGGTACCGAGCACGGGGCCCAGGCCATCGCCGGCCGCGGACAGCCGGTAGGGCCGGCCCATGCCGTCGGTGTCAACCAGGCCGTCGCAGACGAGCTGCCGCAGAGGCGGATAGATATTGGTCCAGTCGCTGCTGGGCATCACGATTCGGGCCAGAGCCCGGCCGCTGACTTCCTCACGGGACTTCAGCACCCACAGGATGGCGGCGGCATGGCGCCGGGTGAGCAGGGTGAGGCTGTCCTCGATCTGCTCGATCGCGGCCAGCGGGCGGTCCGCCTTCTCCAGGTGTTCCTCGGCCCAGGTAACAATCATCGGCAGGACCGGCAGCAGGGCAACGCCACGTTCGGTGTGGCCGTAGGTCACGTGCCGTGCGGTGTGTTCGGTGCGTTCGACGAGTCCGGCGTCGCACAGCGCCTGGAGTTTGGGGTGGAGCTGGCCGTTCTGCAGCCAGGACACCTTGGCCGCCAGCTCGCTGTAGCGCAGCGGCGGGCCGGAGAGGGCCAAGAGGATCCTCACGCTCCAGCGCGGGGTGATCATGGCGAGGGCCTCGGTGACCCGGGCGATGTCGGCGTCGGTGTCAGGGGGCAGAGCGGTGATGGCCAAGGGAGGAACTCCTGGGTGAATGCAAGGGGATCGCCTGCGGGTCAGCGGCTGTGCGCCGGACTCGGCGCCGCAGGAGGCGGAGCCGGAGCAGGCTGCGAGGGAGCTGGCGGGACAGGCGTCGGGGCCGGGACGCGGGCCAGGCTCTGCAGGACGGCGGCGACCGATTTGGCCTGGACCTCGCGAACGGCGACGGCTTCGGCGAGTCGGCGGATCCCGTCGAGGAGGTGGGAGACCTCGTGCGGGCCGATCTGCCGTTCGGGGTGGATGAGCCGGGCGAGGTGGTCGCGGTGGAAGTCGATGCTGCGCTCGGCGAGGGCAAGGTCGTCGTGCATGCCGAGCAGGGCAGAGAGCATGCCGGGCGGCTGGTCCTGGGCGTGGGCTTCGAGGTCGGCGAGCGGTGCGCCGTACAGGTCCTCGATCCGTCCAGCTATGCCGGTGGACGTGGGGTGGGGCAATCGGGGGCTTTCACAGTCGGCGGGCCCGGGCCGCCCCGGCACGCTGGGGTGCCGGGGCGGCAGACGGGGGCAGGGTTGCGGTGGCCCAGAGCTGAGCCGTTCGTACGGGCCGGGCCTGCTGGGCGGGCGGGGGCATGGTGCGCAGCAGCTCGCCGAGGGCGGCGCGGTAGCCGTCGCGGGCCTTCAGTGCCGCGTCCAGCCACTGCGCGTCGAAGCGGAGCTTGTCCGCCGACAGTTCGCCCATGTTGCGGTCCGGATCCATCTCGGCGTGGACGCGGTCGCGGACGCGGGCGACCTGCTCCTCGGTGAGCGCCAGGAAGGACCGCAGTTCCAGGGCCCGGGCGAGCGCGGGCGAGGCATCGTAGTCGGCAGCCGCCTCGTACAGCTCGAGGACCGGCTTACCGAAGACCTTCTGCAGGTCGGCGTCCATGGTGCTGGCCTTGTCCCGGCTCATCGGGCGGCCCTTGCCGACCGCCAGGCCGTCGCCGGTGCGGTTGAACCCGCGGGCCGGTTGGGGGCGCTGGTCTGCACCGCAGGCCCGGTGCGGGGCCGAAGGCGGGCGAGGCGCTCTGCGGCGAGGTCCTTCTTCCCCGGGGCGTTCGGGTCGAGGAGCCATCGCACCACCATGGCCCGGCCGTCGCGGGCAGTGACGGCCGCGTTCACCCTGTGGGCGAGGCCCATCGTCGGGTCGTCGACCTCGCTGGGCTGGGTCTGCAGTGCGGCGAGGAGGTCGTCCTCCGCGCGCTCCAGCACGGACTGAGCCTCGACCAGAAGGCCGTGCCACTTGACGACGTCGGTGGCGTCAGGGTTCGCGGTCGGCGCGGCGGCGACCGCGGCCTTCAACTGGTCCATGCCCATGTCGAAGCGCGCTTCGATCCGTTCGGTGAGCACGCCCACGACATCCGCAGAATCCTCGGATATGCCGTCGGACAGGGGGATCTCCTGTTCTGGATAGGCTGATGCGTAGGGAATGTGAGGGGCCCCGTAATCGGCGGATCAGCCGCTTGCCGGGAGGTGCTGAAGCCTGGTCAGTCCAGGCACATACGGACGTCGCGGTAGACGTACGTGCCGGAGACCCAGCCCTTGACGCCGGTCGTCTTGTCTGTGATGTAGAGCCAGTTGCCGCTCTTCTTGGAGACGGTGAACTTGTGGCTCTTGTAGAGCACGCCGAGCGCCGTGGACTTCGAGCTGGCCTTGGACCGGATGGTCACGGCCTTGGCGTGCACCGCGTACGGGAGCGGCGGCAGGTTGTGGCAGCTGACGGCGGAGGCGGCGGTTGCTGCCGTGGGTACGGTCGCGGCGCTGGCGGAGGTGGCAGACAGCACCGGCAGCGCGAGTGCGCCGAGCATCGCCGCGGATATGGCAATTCGGGTGGAGCGCATGCGGAAAAAGCCTCCGTGAAGGCGTGGGGAATGTGTGGAAGGGCGCCGCGGGGGGGTGTCCCGGCGGCGCCTGTATAAGAGTCCGGAGAATCGCCGGTTTGGCTAACCGGCGATCGTCGGCTATGTTGCGCTGCCCGCGTCGGGCTGAGCGCTTAGCGCGAACGGCCTGGCGGGCGCGGGGCAGGGGTCTTCGCCACACCGGCCGGGCGGCTGGCAGCGGCTGCAGGGCGGACCGGCGGGAGAGGGCTGGCCTCTCCGGTGAGCCGGTCGTCGCACCACTGCAGGGCCTCGTCGACCGTGTCGAAGCCGCCCTCGCGCAGGGTGTGCGTCCAGGTGTTGGTGTCGACCTCTTCGACCACAACGCGGAACGGCGACGGGGCGCGTTCGTCCAGGGCACGCAGGGCCACAACGACGACCATGTCGTCCGGGTCGTCGCTGGTGTAGGAGTAGCCCATGGCGTAGTGGTCGCCGTCGCCGGCGAGGCGTCGCTCCAGTGCTCGCGTGGCCTCGTCAGCTGGCGGCGGGCCCAGCTCGGGGTCGAGGTCGATGGCATCGTGCGGGCAGCCGCGGTGGATGAGCCAGGACTGCGCCATCGCGGGCAGCGGCAGCGGGGCCTTCTCGAAGCTGAACGTCCGCTTCTCGTGGTCCCGTTGCAGATGCACGGCGAGCACCTGGGGCATGCCGGGGTGTCCCCAGGTCGCGGTGCGGTCGAACAGGACGTAGTTTCTCTGCACTTCACTCTGCGGGGTGAACAGGTGGCAGAAGTCGCACAACACCTCCCACAAACAGATCCGGGCGCGCGTCAAGCACACCTTCGCCCGTATGAAGTGTTGGAAGCTCCTGCAGGATTGCCACCTCAAGGGGGATGGCGTCCATCACACCATGCTCGGCATCGCCCGCCTGCACAACCTCACTCTCGCCGGACAGGGGTATTGCCCCCACCGCAGTGACCGTGCTCCAACCGCACCGGAGATCATTTACGGGACAGCCCGCAAAGTCTGTGTCGCAACGCTGACTGATCTCCCAAAAGGGACTTTGCAGGCCCTGCCGGAACGCTGAAAATCGGCGCATAATCGGGCAGTTGACCTTGCTGCGGGTGGCCGGATCCTGCCGTGATCGCGGTTGCGTAACAGGCTTTGGAGAGCTTCGTAGATTTGTCTTGAAACGATCTTCTCCCGGTTGGGTCAGTGATCTTAGCTCGATCAGGACCAGCGACTGTGCACTGCCCTGATTCAGGCACAAGACGGCAGCCTGATCGGGCAGAAGAGGGAGGGGTAGCTCATGGCGGGATACGGCAGAATATTCAACGCTCAGAGATTGAGACGGGCCACGGCAGCATCGGCTTTCACGGTGATGCTCGTCAGTGGCGTGGTGCCTGCTGCGGCTGACACTCCGAGCGAGAGTGAGACGCCGGCCGCCGATACCCGGACGTCTAGTTCCAGGCCCGTGACGCCGGAGTTGACACCGGGCTCCGACAAACCGATCGCGCAACCCCAACCGGAAGGGGCAGGCGGGATGCTCGCCGCCGGATCACCGGAAACCTGCAGCGAGCCCAACGAAGAAGGTACCTTCGGCTGCTTTGTGGTTGCCTCAGGCGTAAAACAGCCAGAACGCGCAAGCGAAGAAATGGGAGCTGCCGCGGGCGTTGCTCCACCTCAGTGGTGCGAACAGAGCACAGGAACCCCTCTTGGTAACCGCACTGCAGTCTGTCAAGTCAACGCCGGCGTCTACACAACCTACAAGAAGGTGAACAACACAGTAAGTGTCAGCGGCTCGGCCAACCTCTTGGTCATCAACTACAGCTACGGCGACACAGGGATCCCAACTATCGCCCACCAGATCGACATCTCAGCATACTCGGGCTGGGGAGAGGCCCTGAAAGGCACAATCACCGCCAAGGCCGACACACCCACCAGGCAAGAGGAAGAGCTCGAGGGAGTGGAAGACGAGGATCTGAGCGATTGCACCGTCGAAAGCTCCTCTTTCCCAGCCAAGGCGATTTCACCGCTGAATTCCTGGGGAACTGGCGAGTCGTTCTTCGACTCCAACGCCATCACCCCAGGCGATAAGGCACTCTGTGCCACCCGGTGGAATATCACCATCACGAACGGCGGCCAGGCTCCCGTCAAAGCTGCCTACAAGCTCAAGCAGTTCCGCTGCGACAACGCTACGGGTGGCCGTCCCAATGCGGGATGCGTTGTCCCATGGTTCCCCTCTCTCCTGACCTACAGCAAGGCGTCGGCACCCGATCTCGTTCGGCACGTGACTCTCGCCCAGCAATCAGGCTTGCCGGGTGCGACATACGAGGCTCCTCTGAAGAGGAGCACCAACGAGCCACTGAACGCCTCAAACCGAAGCCTCGCCTGTGGCGACGCGCCAAGCATCGCGGGCAAGAGCTGCGATGAGTACCCGTTCGCAACCACACTCAACGGCCTAACTAACATGGCCCCACGCGCTCGACGCACCTTCGCCGATTGCGATCTGCCGAACATCCCCTCTGGCACTACCGGCCCGAAGGCGGTGAGCATCTGTATGATCCCCGTAGCCGACCAGAGCTATCAGGGCGGCAAAAACGCTCAATTCTACCGAGCCGAGCGTATGCTTCACGGGGACCCCTTCAGGGTCGGTACCGTGGCCTGAGTCGTCGCATGCAACCTCCAGGCTGACGCGACACCAGCTTATGGGAGAGCTATGGCCAACCAAGTGTTCGTCAACGAAGGGATCTTCGGAGTCCTGGACCATGGAGAGATTCCCGTCGATACGGCGAACTTTTCCAACGGTTTGGCCGCTCCGATGGCTGCCGGAGCCCTCATCTTGACTGGTATCAACACCGGTTACGTCAACGTTGAAACAAGGGTTGTGGACAGGTTCCCCGACGTAGACACGGATGGCTGGGAGGAGGTCATGGAGATCAGCGTCAACGCCCCTGCTGGTGACCTGAAGGTCGAGTCGCTAGAGCGCGGCCCCGACAGCAACTCGCACTCCCTGAGCCCAATGGGGTCTGCTTGGTACAGGCTTCGAGTGCACGCGCGAGGTCGCGAGGTCATGCGCGACAAGGTGAGTCTGGAGCCGGTCGAAGATTACCTACTCATCGTGTGGCCAGCGCCTCCCACGGACGCAACTGTTCTCCGCTCTGGAGCATAGGGCCGCCATCCGCAGGAGCCACAACTCGCCGTCATCGAGCTGCTAGCGATTGAGAGGTAGGCAAACCGAGGCCCCGGGCGGGTGACGCCCGGGGCCTCAGGTCGTCAAGCATTGGCCAGGTCTGCGGACCCTCGCCGAGGTCGTCGACCGCCTCGGCTCCGACGGCAAGACCGGGAACGTCGACGGCACCGAGATCCGGTGTCAGCACTCACTGATAAAGCCAGACGGCCAGCCGCCGGACACAAGGACGGGGGGCATCTCCGGCAAGAGCAAGGAGAATGCCGTCAAAGCCGTGGTCATCCAAGCCCCAAGACCGCGTCTCGTCGATCATGTGCAGCGCGAGCGTGGATATGGAAGGCCGAGATCGACGGGGGGCCGTCGCTTGAGGCGTGCAGCGTCGGCTTGCTTGGTGCGGAGGAAGGTCAGGGTCAGATCGATGCCCTCGATCTCGCCGAGCCACTGCTCTTCCTCGGCGCGCTTGCGCCGGAGGAGGAGGTCCTTTTCCAGAGCGGCGAGCCGGGGCAGCATCTTGGGGTTGACCTGGAGCATCGGGCAGCGGATGCATGCGTGCTCATGCTGACAAGGTGAACCATAGGGGCGAGCGCAGCTGCCGAGCTCGACCTTGCGCTTGTCGAAATGCTCCTCGAACTCCTCCCACTCACCAGGGGGGACGTCGATGTACTCCCCCTCGGGCCGGAGCGACCTGCGGTGGTTGAGGTAGTCCTGGTAGTGCTTGATGATGTCCTCGGCGAACACCGCGACGTAGCCCTGAGTGGTCTGCAGATTCAGGTGTCCGAGCAAAGCGGCTCCGATGTGGATGGGCAGGCCGCCGTTGACGACGTCGGTGGCGAAGAGCCTGCGGAAGTCGTGCGGGGTGAACTTGGCGAACGCCGGGTTGGTCTCGCCGATCTCCCTGCAGGTGCGGGTGAGCATGTTGAGAACGGTGCCGGCGGCCATGACGCCCCGGACGGTGCCGAGCTGGCGTTGCAGCAGGAACGGCATGGGCTCGGACCAGGTCTTCTCGTGGGGGTCGTAGCGGCTGATCAGCGGAATGGTGCGCGCATTCCGGGTCTGGCGGCGGACGATCTGGGCGACGGCGTGGAAGAGGTCGGCGGACATGGGAATGACCCGCTCGCGTTCGCTCTTGGACGGGGCGATCACCAGGAGCGCGATGATCTCGCCGTTGGGCCGCTGGTATTGGCGGATGCTGAGGTGGGTCAGCTCGCAGAGCTCCTCAATACGAATGCCGCTGTGCCGCAGGATCTCGACCGCCGCCCACTCCCAGAAGGCCGCATCCTCGGCCATGGTCACGTGAATGGTCTCGCCGGTGCCGTGGTCGATGACCCGGACGGACGGGTCAGAGAAGATGGTGGCCCTGCGCCGGTCATCCCGTGAGTCGGTGCGACTGTAGCTGCGTCCCTGGTGCACGAAGGATGCGCCCAAGGGGACCGGCGTGGCGGCTTCGAGGAGGCTGGTCAGGTGTTCGTAGCGTGCCTCGACGTGCTGGACGAGTACGGGCAGCAGCGGCTGGCGGATTCGGGTTCTGTCGGCCATCCGCCGGTTGATCTCCCGGCGGCGTTTCCCGAAGCCCTTGAGATCGCGCGGCATGATCGGGCAGGGAGCGACCCACTGGGCCCACCGCTCGGGTTCGGCGATTGCCCAGCTGTGCAGGTCGACGTAGAGACCGCGGACGGCCAGCAGGATACTGGCGGCACCCTTGCGTTGCTTGGTCCGGTCTCTCTGCTGGTACTGGAGCTCGGCTCGCCACTGATCGTAGACATCTGAACTGAGCTCGAGATTCTGCTGGTTGGGGTTGATGCGCTCGATGGCCGCCCAGAACAGGCTGGCCAGATTGCGGGAGAGCCCCTCGATGGTGATGTAGTCGGTGTCCGCGCGGCGCCGGACGAGGTAGTCGATCAGGAGCTGGCGGACGCCAGCATTCCTGATGCCGTAACGGTCGACGAGTTCCTCGACGGTGTACTGGCCGCTGTAGATGAACATCCGGAGAGTCGGGGCCGTCCCGGGCGGGAAGTGCCCCATGCGATGCAGGATCTCCCAGGCGCCCAGGGCCGCGAAGCGGGTGGTGTTGTTGATGGCGCCGGGGGTGAGGCCGAGCCGCTTGTTCTCCAGCGAGTAGTGCAGCAGAGCGGACGGCGTCAGGTGTTCCAGTGCGATGCCCTGCGTGGTGAGCGCGCAGGTGACGTCGAACTTCGCCCGTTGGCGGTGGACAAGGTGCAGGTGCGGCTGGGCGTCGACCGTCTTGAAGAACTCGTCCAGCCGCGGGTCCTTCTGAATGATTCGGAACGGCTCGGCGTAGTCGGTGAACTTGTTGGCCCTGAACCCCGGCACGGACGGCTGGATGATCCGCAGGGAGAATGCCATCTTGAGCGCCGAGGTCAGGCAGCTGCTGTGGTACCTCACCTCGGGCCGCCCCAGAATGGTGACCGACGGAGCGTTCACGTCGTTGAAGCCGCTGGTCTCCCACCGTTCCTGCCACGTGTTACCCGGCAGGGTCGCCAGATGGTGGAACAGCATCCGGATGCCGGCCCGACGCTGCTCGGCTGACGATCCGCTCTGGCCCGGCAGGATGTCCCTGGACACGCCGCACAGCTCGACGACCTCCGCCTTCGAGAGGTCCCCGAACGGGGCCGGCGGGTTCTCCGGCCGTGGGGCTGGTGCCGCTTTGATGGCGGCGCTGGTGAACCGGGTCGGCTCGGGGGCGGGGTCCTCGCGGAAGGTCTGCCGACGGTTACGGGCCGTGTAGGTGTCGACCCGGGTGCGGCTAACCACCGAACACCGCCTTGACATCGTCGGGGTCGTATCCCGGTGCGAAGCTCCGCTCGACGCGGGGCCGGTTGTAGTGCTGCTGCAGAGCGTCGAAGAGGTCCTCGACGCGGGCGTTGAGGTAACGGCCGGTGGTCGCAAGGTCGGCGTGTCGCATGATCGCCCGCACTTGAGCGAGGGTGAGGTTGGGGTCGTTGGCCATCCGGTTCGCGGCGGTGTGCCGCAGGTCGTGCAAGCTCCAGTTCGTCTGGAGTTTCTCGTTTGCCCGCTGCAAAACGCGCCGCATCGCCCAGTAGCTCAGCGGCTTGTCGGCGCCGCGAAGAGTGCGGAAAATCGGCTCATGGGCCGGCGGCAGACCCGCTTGGTCGAGGTAAGCGGCCAGGATGACCAGGGACTGCGGGCTGGCCGGGACCGGTTCGCGGTCGTCGGTGCCCTTGGTCACCACGTAGATTTGCTGGCCGGGCCAGTCGATGTCGCCAGGAGTGACGCCCAGGAGTTCGCTGGCCCGCGAGCCGCTGGAGACATAGAGCAAGATCGCCGCCCGGTCCCGGTTGTGTGTCATCGCTGCGAAGAGCTCGTCCCACAGCGCGTCCGGAATCGCGCGCGGGTCGGTCTGCCTGACGCGCTGCCTCAGACGGGCCCGCCGGAACACTGGCATGTGGGCGTCGGGGATACGGTGGGCCAGGGCCTGGCGTTGCACCCGTGATTCCGGCACTGGATTCACCAGCGGACCCCGGTTGTGGTGCCGGTGGAAGGCGTAGAAGCTGCTGACCACGGTGAGGTTGTGGTTGATCGTGGTGGGCGCGTAGCCAGCCTTGAGGTAGCGCTTGCCGGTCCGCAGGTTCACCGAGCCGGGCGGCGGAGCGCCGGGGTTCTTCCGGCCGCGCTGCGGGTTCTCAGTGACACGGAGCCAGCCCACCAGCGCGGAGGCTTCGGCCTCGGTGGCCCGCTCCCAGGCCACCCCGAGGAACCACAGCAGCCTGTGCCAACGCAGCAGGTCGTACGCGTAGCTTCGGCTGGTCAGCGGCCGGTTGTCATCGAGTGCGAGCCCGCGCAGATACGACGCGACGGGTTCGACGACGACGCCGGATGCAGCGAGGACGGCGTATCGGGGATGTACGGTCTCCAGCTCGACGACAGAACCGACGCGGGGCACGTTGGCCCGCCCCTCGATGAGCTCACGATGTAGATCCTGCAACTCTGGCTCCCTGGTGTTGAGTTCATCCCGCTCAACGAGCCAGAGAAGGTGCAGTTAACACACCAGCTGTGCGGACCGTCGTGATGTTCGGCGAGGGGGACGAGCATGTCCTTGTGGACGCCGACCTTGCGGTAGAAGTCGAAGTACCTCTCCTCGTCGGCGTCGAGGTCGTCCAGATCGAAGTCGACTTGGGGGATGGACTTCCGGACCGGCGCCGGTTCGGTGGGAGACAACAAGGGGCCTTTCGGTGGAGTTCAGTGCCGCGAGTTGACGGCGATGTGCCGGGGCAAGCTGGGACCTTCGGCGTCTGCGGCGTGGGGGCCCGGCGGGCGGCGAAAAGCGCGGCTCGTCCGGCGTCGGCAGGCGCGACCGGCTGGCCGGCGTGTACGGGGTGACCGGTGTCCCGCGCGACCAGGCCGGCGTCCTCCAGCCGCCGTAGCTTGGCCTGGGAGATGCGGGTGCCGGAGGTGGCTGTGACGGACATCCGACCGGTCAGAAGGTGTTCGTAGAGCTTGGCGCCGTCGGCAAGGGCGAGCAGCGCCGCCTGGTCGTCAGTCGAGAGCTGCTGCGCGTCGGGCGCGACGGACGCTGCTGCGGCTTCGGCGCACGTGGAAGATGACGCCAGTCTGGGTCTTGGCCAGCTTCCGGTGCCGGTCCACCAGTTGGGCGTGCTGCTCGTCGAGGACGCTGCGCTCGCGGTAGGCCCACAGGGTGTCGATGTCGTGCCCGGTGGCGGCTTCGAGGCGATGGTCGAGCGGGGAGACCGCACGCCGGGAGGGTGCTGGCGCGGGTTCAGGGGGCATAGGCGACGCTCCGTGCGTTCAGCGGGTGGGATGGTGCGCGGGGTTCGGTGCGGGACGGGGCAGACCCGGTGGCGCAGTGGGCGGCGGACCGGGCCGGGGCACGGGCGCGCGGGCGGCCAGTTGCGGGGAACGGGAGCGTGCCGCGTGGGTGCGGGCGCTCAGCGGCCGGCGAGTCATGCCCAAACGGCGGCCGACCTCGTCGTAGACGTCGTTGCCCGCGCGCGGCCGGATCGCGACGACGTGGATCTCCTTGTGGTGGGCGGATTCCGCGGGCGCCGGCCGGACGGCGTAGACGACGCGCCAGTCCTTGCGGGAGTCCACGAACAGCTTTCGACAGCCCTCCAGGTCACCGTCGAGGCGCAGCCCGAAGCGCTGCGCGTTCACGACTTCCTGCAGGTAGGCAAGGGTGAGGTCACGTATGTCACTGGGGGCCTGGAGGAGATCGGTCAGCGCGCGCGGATCGAAGCTCAGTCCGAAGGCGGGCTGTCCCTGTCCCGCGGTCATGACGCCGGCTCGTCCTGGTCAGCGGCTTCCGCCGTGGTCTCCGTCTCCGTCCGTACGGACGGCGGCGGACCGGGCAGGAGACGGTGTGCGGGCCGGTCGGGAGAGGTCATGCAGGCCGACAGCGGGCCGCCCGGTGCGCGGATCGCCGCGACGGCGTGGGTGAGGAAGTCTCGGTGCCACACGAACAGGCCGGAGAGCCCGGCTTCGGGATCCTTGTGCTGCTGGTAGGCGAGCCACAAGGCATGGAGCCAGGCCACGACGTCGTCGTGCTCCTGCCACTGCAAGCACCAGGGCGCCGCGGTGGTGACCTCGGCCCCGTATACCGGGAGGAAGAAGTCGTCGACCCAGTCGGACAGGGCGTCGAGTTCGTCCTCGCGTTCCTCTCCGTCCAGTTCCAGGATCGGGCGGGGCTCCGGTGGAGCGGCGGTCGGCGGGCCGTCGAGTCCCGGCATGCCGAACGCGGCGAACGGTGATCCACTCGGCGACGGGGCGGACGCGAGGTGGTCGAGCTGCTGAGCCTGTTGCGCCGACTGCTCCATGAGCCGCCGCACGCTCGCCTCGATTCCCTCCAGCTGCGGATCCGGAATACGAATCGGCTCCGTCTCTCCATCGTCGGCAGGTTTTGCGGATTCGGGCATTGAGAAGTTCGGCCTCCTACGAGACGCGGAATGAGGGAAGTGCGGGGGCGCACTCGCGCGGCGCCGTCGGCGGATTGCACGTTCCTCCGGCGGTATTCCGCCGACGGCTACGCCTGGGGGCTGGTCGCCTTGGCGACGGGCAAGGACGCGGCTCAGGCTGTGAGAACCAGGTCGTCCTGCGTGAGGGTTGCGCGGATCGTCTCGGTGAGCCGGTCGGCCGCGATCGACGCGTAGTGCTCGGTCTTCTCCACGCCGATGAAGTCCCGGCCTTCCAGCAGGGCGGCCACGCCCGTGGAGCCGGAGCCGGCGCAGAAGTCGAGGACCGTGCCGCCCTCGGGGCTGATCTTGACCAGCTCGCGCATCACCTCGACCGGCTTCTGCGTGATGTGCTGGCGCTTCGCGCCAGAGGGCTGCGAAGCCGAGTACATGCCAGGCAGATAGACGGGGTTGCGGGAGCCGTCGATCGGCCCCTTGCTGGCCCAGACGATGAACTCGCAGTTCTGGGTGAACCGGCCCTTCTGGGGCCTGGCCTGCGGCTTGTGCCAGGCCAGGACACCGCGCCACAGCCATCCGGCCGCCTGGATCGCGTCCGTCGTCGTCGGGAGCTGGCGCCAGTCGGTGAACAGCAGGGCCGTCCCGCCGGTCTTGGTGAGACGGTGAGCCTCGGTCATGATCTGCGTCAGCCAGAACGAGTAGGACCTCTGGTCCATGTTCTCGCCGGTGAAGTCGGCGAGGTCGTTCTTGGCGTCGGCGGAGGTGTACTTCTGCTTCGCGGAGCGCGTGGTGCGCTCCTTCGCGGTCCGCCCTCCGCTGTTGTACGGCGGGTCGGTGATGACGGAGTCGACGCAGCCGTCCGGAAGGCCGGAGAGAACGGCCAGAGCGTCGCCCTGGTGAAGGGAAAAAGGCAAAGGGGAACCCCGATTCGGGTGCGGAAAGGCGGAGGGAAATAGTCGCCTCGCGCAGGAGTCCTCGCGGGCCGGAAGTGGGCATGCAGAAGCCCAGGGCCGCAGACCGAGGAGGGCGAGGGGGAGTCCAAAAACTGTAGAGGCGAAACCGCCGACGACCAAGAAGTGCCCTGTCGAGGTATCGGTTTCCGGCACCTCACGCCGACTTTTTGGTCAACCGCCGATCCGCGCCTACTGTTTTTGAACCGCCCGGCGCACACCGCCGCTGGCCACTCCCCTGCCACACCTCACGGAGGTACCCCTTGCCCCGGCACACCTAGCTCACGGCCCGGCCACGCGGAGCGAGCGGCAACTCGCCCCGCACCGGCCCGTCCCGATCGCCCACCCCGGCTGCCGCGCCCTTCCGAGACGCCTCGCGCACGCGGTACGCCGGACACCGCACCCCCAAGGACACGCTCATGATGTCTCGCTACCCACCCATGCCCGAAAACGCTGACCGGCGAGCGGTCCGCTCGGATTGAAGGGGCTCGCCGCCGGCATCGGCGTCGTCTTCCTGTCCCCGATCCTGATCGCCGGCACCGGCATGATGCTGGCCTCCTCGGCCGACGCCGTGCAGCGCAGCGGCTCCTTCAGCAGCTGCCTGAGCGACATCGACAGCGACAAGGTCGCCGAACAGGTCACCAAGATCCTCGACGGCGCCTCCGGCAAGGACGTGCACGTCGAGGGCCTGGACCTGCCCGCCGAGCAGGTCCCCAACGCCCAGACGATCGTGGCCGCCGGCCTCTCCCTCGACGTCCCCAAGAAGGGACAGATCATCGCGCTCGCCACGGCGATGCAGGAGAGCCGACTGCGCAACCTCGCCTACGGCGACCGCGACTCCCTCGGCCTTTTCCAGCAGCGCCCTTCCCAGGGCTGGGGCAGCGCCGAGCAGATCCGCGACCCCACCTACGCGAGCGAGCAGTTCTACAAGCACTTGCTCAAAGTGAGCGGGTGGCAGCAGATGACCGTCACCCAAGCCGCCCAAGCCGTGCAGAAGTCCGGCCTGCCAGACGCGTACGCGCAGTGGGAAGAGCTCGCCACCGCGCTGCAGGCCGCCATCGCCAAGACCTTCCCCGGCGGCGGTGACGCGGACGGCAAGGACACAGACCAGGACAAGAAGCCGTCGACCAGTACGACCGGCTGCGCGCCGGGCCAGGACGGTTCCGGCTTCGGCCGCATCCCCGAGGGGAGCGTCCCGAAGGGCTACTCGATCCCCAAGGACGCCCATCCGAGGGCCCGTAAGGCCATCACGTGGGCGATGCAGCAGCTCGGCACCCTCTACCAGTGGGGCGGCTCCTGCACGAACTCGCACGGCCCCGACCCCATGGGCCGCTGCGACTGCTCCAGCCTGATGCAGCAGGCGTACGCGCATGCCGGCGTCACGCTCACCCGCACCACGTACACGCAGGTCAACGAGGGCAATGCGGTCTCGCCCTCCCAACTTGAGCCCGGGGACCTGATCTTCAGCCGGGGCACCGCCGCACGGCCCGAGCATGTCGGCATGTACATGGGCAAGGGCCTCGTGATCGAGGCGCCGCGCACCACCAAGCCGGTCCGGATCACCCCGATCAAGGACTGGACGATCCTCGCCGCCCGCCGCGTCATCTGATCCCGGACAGCCCGCAGGCCCGCTAGCCGCCGTCACCAGGACCTCGCCGGCGGTCTGCCCGATAGCTCTCGGTGGCCGACTCCCCATCTCTCTCGACCGCTTCGCCCGACGGCCGCCCAGCAGGACGAGCCGACGGCCCACTCCCTATCCCTCAACACCCCGGAGCATCCACGTGACAATCCACTCCCGCGTCCGGCGCGCCCTCGCGGCCAGCTCGATCGGCCTCGCAGTTGCGGCCAGCGGCCTAGCCAGCGCCTCCACAGCCCAGGCGTACGACACCGGCCACACGACGATCTCGTGCAAGGCGGTCAAGGTCCGCAAGGACCCTTCGAAGAAATCCACCGTCGTGGGCATCGCCTACGGGCACGACAAGGTCACCTATAACCAGTTCGCGTACAAGCACGCAGAGAAGACCTGGTACACCCGCGGCACGGTGACCCGGAAGTCCGACGGCAAGAAGATCCGCGGATACATGATCTACGACTGCGCCAACCCGTACGGGTCGAACCCGGCGCCGAAGCCGTCGATCCCGAAGTAGAACGCCCCGGCAGCCCTCGCTGGCCCCGAGCCGAAAAAGCGGCTTCGAAGCCGCGCCCCGGCCCGAGGAGTGGACTCTGCCCCGCCTCTGCCCGACGCCGGTCCGGGCGGGGCGCCGCCGCGGCCACTTCCGCGCTCCGAGCGCACCCCCCTCCGTTTTCCCCCTTTCCCGCCGGCTCTCGCCTGGCCCGCGTATGCAAGGAGCCCTGCCACACTTATGTCCGTCCCTCTCGCAGACCGCGTCATCCAGCTCGCCTACGACCCAGGAATCTCACCCAAAGGCGGCGGACTGCCCGGGCTGAGTGTGCTGAAGAACGTCGTCAACAGCATCAACATGTTCGGGATCATCGCCGTCGTCGGCGCCCTCGCCGTCTCGCTCGGCGTATGGGCCTGGGGTCACCACACCGGTGGTCACCAGGCCGAAGCCAACGGTAAGAAGGGCGCGGTCGTGGCCGCCGGTGCTGCCCTCGGGTTGGGTGCCGCGAACGGAATCGTGGCCTTCTTCTCCGGCCTGGGGTCGCAGGTCCACTGATGCGGAAACGATCCCCCTCCTTTTCGTTGTCCTCGTACGGCTCGGGCTGGTCGGCCAACCGGCGCATAGCGATCGTCACCTGCGTAGTCGCCGTCCTGCTCGCCATCGCCGGGGTCGTCGCCCTGCTGACCGGCGGCGGGAACGGCCACCAGGCCCCGGGCACCGCCGCGCCCGCCCCGGCTGACAGCCCGTCCTCCACCGAGGCCGCCCCGAAGCCTTCCTCCGGATCCGGGTCAGTGCCCAAGCCTCCGCAGATCGCCGAGCCGGTCGCCTACGCCAAGGCTGCGGCCCGAATGCTTTGGTCCTACGACACCCGCGACACCAGCCGCGACCAGCAGCTCGCCGGCATGCGCGCCTGGATGACCACGGAGACCAAATACGCCGACTGGGCCTCGGTCTCCGGCCAGGTTCCCGACCCAGTGCTGTGGTCGCGGATGGCCGACCAGGACCAGCACGCCACCGCAAGCGTCACCGAGGGCCACTACCCGTCCGCCTTCAAGGCGGCCCTGGCCGACGACCCGTCCGCGATCACCGAGGCGTACATCTACGTCGTCACCGTCAACGGCAAACAGACGCTCAGCTGGAAGAAGGGCGGCGGAGGGGCCGAGGAACGGGCCGTGACCCTCGCCGTCCAGTGCCGCCCGAACCACGACTGCACCCTGGCCGCCATCGCACCGAGCGTCACGCAGTGACCCGCGCCTGACACAAGAATGGAGGAGTAACTCCCCGTGGGTTTCTGTGATTTCCCCCTGGCAGACAAGCTGTGCGCCGTCGGCGATGCGGTCGACTTCGCCTCGGACCCCGCCAAGGCCATGGGCGACTGGATGGCGAAGTCCGCCGGTGAGCTGGCAGCCGCCGCAGCCGACCTGGCGGCCGAGGCAGTCAACACCACCACCAAGGTCGACCTGAACGCCGGGTGGTTCCGGGACAACTACGAAATGTTGCTGCCGCTGGGCCTGGTTCTGCTGGTCGCGACGTTCTGCGCGCAGCTGGTCCGAGCCGCCGTCAGGCGCGACGGACAAGCCCTGACACAAGCGTTCACCGGCACCATGTCGGGCGTCCTGTTCGCCTTCTGCGCCATCGCCCTGACCACGGTCGCCGTCGAAGTGGTCGACGCCCTGTCCGCCGGCCTGTTCAAGACAGCGAACCTGAACATCGAGTCGGCTGTGCGCCGCATCGTGAAGGTCGGCCAGATCCCGGGCCTGTCCGCACTGGGCTGGCTCGTGGCGGCAGTCGCCGGTCTCGGCGCCGCCATCGGCGCGTTCCTCTACTGGTGCGTGATGATGGTCCGCAAGATCGGCATCCTCGTCATGGTCACCCTGGCCGTCTTCGCCTCCGCCGGCGGTGGCTGGGAGGTCGCGCGCCGCTGGCGCAGGGGCTGGATCGAAGCCACCGCCACCCTCGTCGTCTCCAAGCTGCTGATGACCGTGATCTTCGTGCTCGGGATCGCCGCCATGGGCAAGACCGAGGCCAGCGATGGTATCGCCGCTCTGGCCGACGTTATGTCCGGCATCGTGATCATGATTCTGGTGTTGCTGTGCCCGTACGCCGTCTTCAAGTTCGTTCACTGGGCAGCCGAAGGCACCGACGGCGAGTCCATCCACCGGGCCGGTGGCGCTGGGGCCCAGATGGCCAAGGCTCACGCCGAGAAGGCCGCCCGTAAGACCGCCGCCGCTGCGGCCACCGCCGGAACCGGTGGCGCTGCCGCCGGAGCAGGCGCCGCAGCGATGGGCAGTGAGGCTGCTGCCGGAGGCGGTTTCCCTGGCGACATCGCCGCCAACCCGACCGGCGGAGGCGGCGAGGGCAAGGAGGGATCGCAGAGCGGCGGAACGGGTGCCTCGCCCGGCGGCGACGCGGTCAAGTCCGGACTGAAGAAGGCCGTCCAGCCCGCGCCGACGAGCGCGTCCGCCGACACCAGCGGCCAGGTGGGCGGCAGCCCGGGGCCTGGCGGATCCGGTGCGAGTGCCGCGTCTGGGCAGAGCAGCGGATGGCAGTCCACTCCGCCGACCACAACCCCTCCGCCGCAGGGCGCACCGCCGTCCTCCGGCACGCAGAACACCCCGTCCAGCGGGGCGAGCGGACCCCAGCCGCCTCCGACCGGCCTCTGATTCCCTGACCGACTCCGGGGGCGGGAAGTGCACGCGCCCTCCCGCCCCCGGGTTCCACCCGCGCCTCCAGGACCCGCCCCTTGACTGATCTTTCCGTCGCCCCGGTCACGGTGAAGTTCCCGCACCGGAGCCGCCGCGGCATCCTCCTCGGCCTCTCCCTGCCCCAACTCGTACTAATCTCCTGCATGCTGGCCCTGCTGCTGATGACGGTGATCTCCACCGGGCTTCTCGGCGCCGTCGCCCTGGCACCGCTCTGGGCGGCATCCGGGGCACTCGTCGCGATCCGCCGGCACGGCCGCTCCCTGATCGACTGGGCGCCGATCGTCACCCGGTATGCGCACCGTCGCCGCACCGGCCAGACCCTCTGGCTCGCTCGGCCCGTCACCCGGCCCCGGCAGGACGGCGTCCTCCATCTGCCCGGCACCGCCGCATCCCTCAAAGTGGTCACCCCCGGCGACTCCGCCAACGGCGCCGCAGCCGTCCACGACCCGCACCAGCAAACCCTGACCGCCATCGCCCGCGTCACCAGCCGCGCCTTCGCCCTCCTCGACCCCGCCACCCAGAACCACAACGTGAGCAGCTGGGGACGCGCGCTCGCGGGCATCGCCCGCACCGGGCACATCGCCACCGTGCAGGTGCTGGAACGCACCGTCCCCGACTCGGGCGACACCCTCACCCGCCACTGGACCCACAACGGGCAGCCCCAGACCCCCATCGCCGGACAGATCTACTCCGAGCTGGTCTCCTCTGCCGGCCCTGCCGCCGCCCCGCACGAGACCTACCTCGCCATCTCCCTCGACCTCAAGGCCGCCCGGCGCCTGATCAACCAGGCCGGCGGAGGGCTGCCCGGGGCGTTCACCGTCATGGAGCAGACCACCGCGTCCATCGCGCAGGCCGCCCGCAACGCAGGTCTCCAGGTCACCGGCTGGCTGAGCGCACGGGAAATCGCCGCCGTCATTCGCACCGCCTACGACCCGAAGGCCCTCGCCGCGCTCCAGCAGTGGTCCGAGACCGGCCGCGCCGAAGCCGACCCCGCAGCCGCCGGTCCCGTCGTCCAGTTCGAGGAGTACGACCGCCTCGCCACCGACAGCGCACGGCACGCGACGTACTGGGTGGAGAACTGGCCGAGGACCGAGATGGGGGCCGGGTTCCTGCACGGGCTGATGTTCACGGCCGGCGTGCGCCGCAGCCTCTCCCTTACATACGTGCCGCAGGGGCTCGAGTCCGCACTGCGGGACGTCCAGCGCAAGAAGGCCGCGATCATCGCCGACGCCAACGAGCGCGCACGCCGCGGACAGGTCGATTCCGAAGAGGACTCCGTCGAGTACGCCGACGTCAAAACCCGCGAACGCCAACTCATCGCCGGGCACGCGGATGTAGCACTGACCGGCCTGGTCACCGTCACCGCCGAGACCGACGCCCTCCTGGACGCCGCCTGCGCACAGATCGAGACCCACGCCGTCACCTCTGGCGTCGACCTCCGACGGCTCAACTACCAGCAGCCCGACGCCTTCGCCCTCTCCGCGCTCCCGCTCGCCCGCACCGCCTTGTGAACCAACCTCGCCAGTCCGCGCCCTGGCCCACTGCACTCCGGATCACCCGCGACGGGACGCACGCCCGTCGCCACCCTGCCTACCGGCAGGAAGGACCACCACCTTTGACCTCTCCTACGCGCCCCGACGACGCGCACCCCTACCTCCGCGCCGCGAGCGCCGGCATCCGCCACCACGCACGGACCCTAGCGCCGTCGGACGCGGACCCACCCAGGCCCGTGGACCGGCTGCACCTTGACGTGCTGCACGCCCACCTCACCGCTCTGCTCCAGCTTCTGGACCGGCTCGCCGACCACACCCGGCCCCCTCACCCGGCCGCCGGACGTCGACTGGCCACCGCCCACACCAGGCTCTGGCAGGCCACCACCGAAGTCCACGCCGCCTTCCACCTGCTACCCGGCACAACCGAGGCCAACGCCGGGACGAGCTCCTGTCATCCAGAGCGGCTTCCCGAGGGTCCGCCCCTGCTGACCATCTGCCAACGCCACCTCGCCGCCGGACACGTCGTCCGCCGCAAAACCACCCCCACCGACCTCCGCCCGCGCACCACGGCCTGCGTGCGATGAGCACCACCCGCAGAATCGAGGGCCCCCGATGAGCCACCGGCCCGCCCGTCGCGCCCGTCGCGCCTCCGCCAGCCCGCTGTTCACCCCCCACGGCACCGACCGCGCCAGCCGCAAGGCCGCCCGCCGCCAGCTCGCCGAGGCCACCGCCAAAGCCCGCGCCGAAGCCAGCGCCCACCAGAGCGAAAGCACGCCCGCCGAGCACCAGATGCCCGCCCCGCTCTACCCACCGAGCGGACGCCCCGGGCCCGCCTCCTCCCGCGGAAACCGGCTGAAGCTGCCCGTCCACCGCATGACCACAGCAGTCGCGGCCGGCGCCTATCCCTTCCTCGCCGAAGGCGGACTCGGCGCCGAGGGCATCTACATCGGCCGCGACGTCCACGCCGAAGCATCATTCGTCTTCGACCCGTTCGCTCTGTACGGCAAAGTCGAGGGATTCACCAACCCCAACCTGTTGCTCGCCGGCGTGATCGGCCAGGGCAAGAGCGCCCTCGCCAAGTCCTTCGCGCTGCGATCGGTCGCCTTTGGATACCGCGTCTACGTACCGTGCGACCCGAAGGGCGAGTGGACTCCGGTGGCAGAAGCCCTCGGCGGCCGGTCCGTCGCCCTCGGGCCCGGACTGCCGGGTCGCCTGAACCCCCTGGACGCGGCCCCGCGCCCGGAGAGCGTGTCCGAGGCCGATTGGGTCGGCGAGATCCGCAAACGACGCCTGCTCCTGCTCGGCTCCCTTGCTCGCACCGTCCTAGGCCGGGACCTGATGCCCATGGAGCACACCGCCCTGGACGTCGCCCTCGACGCCGTCGTCACCCGCGCCGCCGACACGCACCGCACCCCGCTCCTCGGCGACGTCGCCGCCACCCTCAACAACCCAAGCACGCTCGACGAGGCCGCCGGGATGATGTCGGGTCAACTCGGCGACGCAGCGCGAGACCTGGCCCACGCCATGCGGCGCATGGTCCACGGCGACCTGGCCGGCATGTTCGACGCCCCCTCCACCGTCGCCTTCGATCCGAACGCGCCGATGCTCACCATCGACCTGTCCCGCCTCGGCGGCTCCGGGGACGACACCGCCCTCGTCCTGGCAATGACCTGCGCGAGCGCCTGGATGGAATCCGCCCTCTCCGATCCCAACGGCGGCCGGCGCTGGATCGTGTACGACGAGGCATGGCGCCTGATGCGGCACGTCGGCCTGCTCCAGCGGATGCAGGCCCAGTGGAAGCTCAGCCGCGGCCTCGGCATCGCCAACCTCATGGTGATCCACCGGCTGTCCGACCTGCTCACCGCCGGCGACGCCGGATCACAAGGCCGGGCCCTAGCCGAGGGACTCCTCGCCGACTGCAGCACCCGGATCATCTACCGCCAGGAGACCGACCAGCTCCACGCCGCGGCCTCCCTGCTCGGCCTGACCTCCGTCGAGATGGACGCCATCGCGCACCTCAACCGAGGGCGTGGCCTGTGGAAAGTCGCAGGTCGGAGCTTCATTGTTCAGCACCTCCTGCACAGCCACGAACTGGCGCTCTTCGACACCGACGCCCGTATGCACTGAAAGGTCCGTGAGTTCCGGACTTCTGCGCCCATGATTCCCATGAACCCACGGGTTGTGTTCCGATGAAGAGGCTATGCCAGCCCGGAGTTCCCGGAACCCCCGACAGCACCATCGCATACTGCTTGCTTGGGGCGGGGGGACGGCTACGCAGTGTCGGACTTGATCCCAGCAGTCATGCGCACCAGCGCCGTAAGCTGGATCTTCTCCGCCGCCTCCCATACGAGACACTCGGTATCGCCGAACTGCGGGAGCGGCACACGCGGACGCTGGCGCGGGTACTGCCGCAGAACCAGGCGCTCGATCACTCGGGCTTGCCAACGCGGCACCTGAACTTTCTGCAGAACGAGGCCGCCACGCGTTTCGTGGTCGCGCACCCGCTGATCGAGGCCGATACCGATCTTGACGAAGCGTTCTCCATTCCAGTCCGGGAAGGCGATCAAGTACACCCACGTGGGAGTCTCATCGCCGAGCGGGAAAGATCCCAGACTGTAGAAGTGCCATCGGTCAGTCCGCGGCACGCGTCCCACTGCCGAATATCCCTGGTTCATCAGGACCATGTCCTTCAGCGGAATTGTGGGCAGCAAGACTTCCAGGCGGTCGTTGAAGAGCATCTGCTGCTTCTGAGGAGTGTTCCGCTTGTGTCCGCACGGGCACTTGATGCGCTTCCGCACCTCAGCGTACGAGTGCCAAACCCATGCGCGGACCCGGCTGCACTCGTCACAGGTGCGGATCTCGAACGGCGTCGGCATCCCCTGGGGAACACCGTCGCTGGGGTCGCCAAGCCAGACATCAATACGCCTAGCCTGCATCCCCATTCGCCCACCCCCGACGCGCATCGTACAGGTGTTCACAAGAAGGCCCGCCGGCGCCTCCGCCACCCAGGCCGGGCGGTCGTCACCGCTGACCGCGCCTGCCCGGAGCCCGATCCACCCACATCCCCAAGGAATGCTCTGAACCGCCCCGCTCATTTCAGCGACGCCGACCGGGACGAATACCAGCAGTGCCAGGCCGAGCACGACGACCTCATGGCGCAAGTCGCCGATCGTGAAGCCCAGCTGGAACACGACCTGATCGCCGCCGACGACGAGTACGAACTCGACTCCAGTCCGGTTCCGAAGCCAGAAGTCGACCTCGCTCGCCGAACGCCTCCGTCACACCGACCGGCGTCTCGCAGGAGAATCCGTGGCCGCTGACGAGGCGAACGCTACGGACGCCCGTGCGGCTCCGATCGCGCCACTTCCCGACCACCGCGACGTGAACATGCCGTGGTGGCAGGAGCTGTGGCGTCGCCACGCGCACATCACCACGCCGCTGCGAGCGCGCGGACTGCCATGCGACATCGAGTTCGGCCTCAGCGCCTACATCGTGCGCGTCTCGCTCCCCGACGACAGTTACCTGATCATCAGTCCGCCGCAGGAACCGTCCTCCGACCACCCGCCCGGAGACCCCGAGGGCTGGATCGCGACCCACGAGCACCCCGACGACCAGACGCTGTTCGAGGTTCTCTACGACTCCGCCCCCTCCGACAACCCCGGCGCTCGCCGGCGGCCCGAAGCCCGCCACGGCGGCAGCGCCCAACCCCTGATCGAGGCGATCGACCTCCGCCTCGCCCAGCTCGGACTGCTACCGCACCCCGCTCTGCCCCACGAAAGCCCCCACGTGCACCCGGCCCAACCGACGCCCACGCCCCCGTCCCCGGACATCCCCGGCAAACCAGACCGCGACCCCGCCTACGTCTACGGCGACGCGCTGCGCGATCTGACCGACCGGCTCAACGCAGCCGAGTCGCACGCGGATGCCGCTGCCCTTTTGCATCAAGTCCTGGAACCCGCCGACGGCCTGCTGGCACAGCTCGGCGAGTTCTTCGAAGCAGCCGGCGAGAAAGCCAAGGAAGCCGAGGAGGGCGACGGCTTCGACCTGTCCTACGACCTCGCCGACGCCGCTGCCGAGATCCGCAGCCTCGGAGAGGTCCTGCACGTGGCCGAGGACCGGATGCGGGCCCTCACCCCGCTCGCGCCCGCACCGCGGCTGCCCTCCACCCCGGCTCGTGCACCGTCCCTTCCGCCGCGAGCCCTCCCATCAGCTCCGTCGCGGCACATGCGCTGACGCCGCACCGCCGCCTCCCTCCCCTTCCCGCCGCCTACGGGGACAGCGGTCGCGCACTTCGCGTCCACGGCGTGGTCCAGCAGCTCACGGCCAAGGGCATCGGTGTGAACCTCCGCCACTCGGCCCGCCGCCAGCGCAGCCCTTCCGCCGACATCGCCGAAGACAGCACCCACGACCAGTCGTGCTCGCTGATCCCCATCCGCCCAGCAGACCCTTGGAGCCCCCTATCCGCACCGCTCGCCGTACCCTGCCGCTGTTCGTCGGCGCCGCCTGCCTCGCCCTGGCCCTCACCGGCTGCGCCGGCGAAGACGGCCCCGCCCATGCCCGGCAGACGCCCCACGCCAGCACCGCCCCGAAGCCCGTGCCCGCTCTCAGCGCCGCCCAGGCCCGCGACGTCATCACCCGCTATTCGGAGATCAACAACGAGGCCAACACCGACCGCGACCGGCGCCTGCTCGACACGGTCGAGGACGGCCCGCTGTACGCGATGTCCGTCTCGGACTACACCGAGACCGAAGGGCTCCCCGCGGCAGACCGCAAGCCGTACAAGCCGTGGTCCTACGACTCCGCGGACGCCAGGCTGTACATCCCGCGCCTGGGAGCCGGACAGAACCGCTGGTTCGCCGCCGCGCTCTCGGCCCAGAAGGGCAAGGCCCCCTCGCGGTTGGCCGTGTTCGCCGAACGCCCCCAGCACAAGCGCTGGGAGATGGTCTCCGTCGTCGACCTCGACAGCCCGGACCTGCCGGACATCGCCCTCGACCACGACGGATACGCAACGGCCGTCACCGCCGACGGCAACAAGCACCTCGCTGCCGACGCCAAGCTGCTGCGCACCGCGATCCTCGACAACTTCGCCACCGGAGGCACGAACACGGGGACGAAGGTCTTCGCACCGACCAAGGCGAGCAAGCGGCAGATCGAAGTCCACGACAAGACCGGCACCCGCTTCGGGGCCCAGGGCACCACCGTCTTCACCGGCGCCGCCAACCGCTACACGGACGCCTACGCCCTCAAGACCACCGACGGCGGCGCGCTGATCCTCTTCTCCCACACGCACACCCAGACCGACGCCGTGGCGCACTCCGGCCTGCAGATCAATCCCGGCAAGGACGACCGGGCCTGGCTCCACGACGTGCCCCGCACCTCCATCCGCAACACGTTCGTGTGCAACGACGCCGCCACCGTCCCCGCGAGGGCCGAGCCCTCCCGCCTGATCGGCTACACCTGCGCGCGTACCGACGCCTCCGGCCCTCCGGTCCCGTCCTGGTCCGACCGCGCGTAGACGCACCCGTGCGCCACCGTGACGGCCGCCGAACCTCCCCCGCACCCCGCTCGCTCCGGAGAATCCCCTGTCCACACGCTCCTTCATCGCCCGCCCCACCCGCGGTACGGGATACACGGGCATCCCCGTCCAGCTCGACGGCGTACCCAGCCACCTCCTCCCCTTGCTCCTGGCCGCCTACCAGTACAAGTTCGGACGCAACATCGAGGCCATGTCCCGGCACCTCATCGACGACGTCGTCGTCGGCTGGGACGAACTCGGCACCGATCTCCTCGACGACGTCCCGCCCGCACTCGTGACCGCGCTGACCGGCGGCGAGCACTGGCCCAGCCGAACCCTCGACCACCTGATCACCCCGGACGGCTCACCCCCGGTACGCATGTCGGTCACCGACACGACCGCCGACGAGCAGGACATGCAGTGGGGGTACGTCCTGCACAAGGAGGGCGTCGAGGTGATCAGCCTCCTGCACGAGGACATCGGCCCGATCGTGAGCTGGTCCACCGACCCGCGCACCGCCTTCAACGACCACCCGGCGGCCTGGTCCTCCCTCGACTCCCCGCCCGCCATGCGGGCTTCGCGCGGCAGGCAGCCCCAGAGGGCTCCTGCCGCAGCCCCGGCGAAGGCCGGCACCCCGCGCCCCGCCGCCCGACGCTAGGTCCTTCTCGTCTTCCCGGAGCCTTCTCTGCCCCCGTACACCACGCCCCTGATCACCGTCGTCATCGCAAGCCGCCTGCGCGAAGACCGACTGGACTACCTGGCCGCCATGCACGCCAGCCTCACCCGGCAGTCCGTGCCGTGGGAGGCCGTGATCGCGCTCGACGGTGCTTCGCCCGACCGTCTGCCGGCCCCGCTCGCGCGGGACCCGCGCGTTCGCACGCTGGCGCTGCCCCGTCCGGTCGGCGCCGCCTGCGCCAGGAACCTGGCCCTCTCTCACGTACGCACCCCGTACACCAACTGGGCCGACGACGATGACCTGTTCCCCGACGATGCGATGGCCGTACGGCTGAACGCCCTGCAGTCGACGAGAGTCGGCTGGTGCGCCGGCTGGAGCGAGGACCAGCACCCCGACGGCTCGACCACCCTGTGGCGCTGCCCCACGCCGCCCGGCCGGCATGAGGCCGGTGACGTGTGGACGTACTGGAAGTCGCCTGCGGACACCATCCCCATCGGGCCGACCACGATCCTCGCCCGCACCGACCTCGTGCGCGCCGCTCCGATGGGCGGCCTCGTCCAGGGTGAGGACTACTGCGCGGCCCTCGGCGTCACCGCTCTCGCCCCCGGGATCCTGCTGCCAGTACCCGTGTACAGGTACCGCAAGTGGGACGGGCAGATGACGGCCCAGGTCGGATACGACCGGCTGGAGGCGGCTGCCCGGGAGCACGCCTGGGCGTACGGCCGCAGCCTGCGCGCCGTCCTGCGCGGTGGCGAAAACCTGGTCCGTGGCTGAGGCACAGATCGTCCTGTCGCACAGCCGGGAGTCCGGGATCGTCGCGATCGCCTCGGGCGAGCAGTATCGGTGGGCGCACACCGCCCTTCCGTGCCGGAGCAGGAGCGCCGAGCACGCGCGTGGCCGGCCGTCGAGACGTGGCTCGCCGACGGCGAAACGTTCTTTCGTCAGGCCCGCATCAGCGCGCCCTATCGTCGCCCGGCCCTGCCCGTCACCGCGCCAGCCCGCCCCCGCACCGCGGCCCCTGGCCCTTCCGCCCCACGCCCCGAGGAGAGCCCCGCCCCCTTGCGACCCGGCACCCACTTCGCCTTCGGCGACCACGAGGAACACGGCTTCGTGGCCTCCTTCACCGCCGCCCTGCCCGCGCACCTCGCCCACTGGTACCTGGAGCGCGAGCAGTTCGAGCCCGTTCCCGGAGAACCCGGCCTTTACCGGCTCAGCGAGCCCGAGCGCGACGGAGTCCGCCGCACCCGCCAAGCCGTACACGACCTGCGCCGCCACGGCTACACCGTGCAGGCCGACATCCGCCTCGAGCCGTCCCTCTCGGCCGGCCCGCCGCGCCCCGTCCGGCCCAACGGACTCCAGGAGCGCCGCAGCCGGCTCGCCCAGGCAGCCGCTGGCCGGACGACGCAGCGCTCCGCACCGCCCACCACCTCCCCGCCGGCGGCCCGGCCGATCCCGCCGAAGCCCTCGTACGCTCCGACCGTCCATTTGACGGCCGCGACCGGCGGGCGGTCCCGATGACACTCGCGAGCAGCCCGGCCCCCGACGGCCCCTTGCCGACAGCTTCCGAACGGGCCAACGGGGCACGCGACTTCCGCTTACGGATGGCGGTCATCGACAGCGAGACCGAGGCCGCGCTCGACATGACACGCGACCGCTACGGCCGTACCGTCCACGCGGGCGCCGCGGCAGCCGCACGAGCCCACCGTGACAAGGCGGCGGTGGAGGCGTACGCCACCCACCTCGCCCCGCACGCCGAGGCTCTCCTCGATGCCGCCCGCCTCGTGCTCGACGAGCTGCCACCCGCCCGGCACCTGGCCGGGTGGCGAGCCGTCCTGGACGGCCTGGCTGCCTCCGCCGCCGAGATCCGCCGGGCCCTCGACCGGCCGGCCGCCCCTGGCTCCCAGGCCGAACGCACTCAGCACGCGGCCTTGTGGCCGTACCTCACCGCCTGGGCGGACCACAGCTCTATCGCCAGCAACCTCGCCGACCAGCGCGACGGCCAGCACCACAAGGCTCCGCTGACCGACGAGGAGCAGCAGATGTGGGCCGAGAGGCCCCAGGCCGCGCAGCGGCGCGGCGAGCTGGAGCTGACCGAGTCGTGGTATGCCGCCGACGGGCAGCCGATCACCCTCGCTTACCTGGTCGAGGACAACGACTCGACGGTGGTCGCGCTGCGCGGCGATCCGGGGGTACCGGGCTGGCAGGTGATCGGGCACTACGTCCACGAGTACGAGACGGGCAAGGCCCTGCCCGCTCCGGTCCCGCCCGGCATCCTGCGCGCAGACGTCTCCCGGTTCAACCGCCCGGCACCGGCCCCGGAGGTGTCCCTGCAGGAACTCATCCGCGACGTCGTCGAAGGCCACACCGCCGGTGACGCATCGAACGCTCTCCTCGGAGCCGTCCAGCGCGGCTACGCCGCCGGTCCGATGGTCCGCCTGCAGGAACTCCTGGACACGAGCAGCCAGTTCGCCAGCGCCCTGGAGACCGTGCAGGGCCGCCAGATCGCCGCCCGCCTCTCAGCGTTGGGCCGGCAGATCGAGTTCCTCACCCGTGAAGTCGAAGAGGTGGCCGAAGACCTCGGCGCGACCGTCACCGTCCTGCCCCCGCACCGCACCCCCGTACTACGCGCCCGCCCGCGCCCGGCCGTGGACACCACCCCGCCCACGCCGCCACCTCGCGCCAGCACGACCGCCCGCCACCGCTAGACCCCGAGAAAGCACCCGTTGTCCCCGACCGCACCCCCGGCCCCGGCACCGCGCATCACCTACGGCGCGGTGCTGGGCAGCCCGTACGTCGCCCGCCTCCTCGGCGGCACCCTCACCGGCCGACTCCCCAACGGCATGGCGCCCGTCGCCATCCTCCTGTGGGCCACCACGAGCGGCAGCAGCATCGCGTTCGGCGGACTGCTCAGCGCCCTGTACGGGCTGTCCTCCTCGGTGGTGCAGCCCGTCAAGGGACGCCTCATGGACCGCCACGGCCAGACGGCGGTGCATCTTCCAGCCGCCGTGCTCAACTCGGCTCTCCTGGTGACCCTCCCGCTGACGGGACCGTACGGCGGACCGGGCCTCGCCACGGCCCTCGTCGTCGCCGCCGGCCTGACCACCCCGTCCCTGGAGGCCGGGCTGCGGGCCCTGTGGCCCAGCGTGCTGCCCGACGCCCGCCTTCGGCACGCCGCGCTCGCCCTCGACACCGGCACGCAGGGCCTCCTGTACATCGTCGGCCCCCTGCTCGTCGCCGCCCTCGCCTCCGCGTACAACCCGAGCGTCGCGCTCACCGTCACCGCCGTCCTCGGCCTGGCCGGCACCACCGTGGTCGTCCTCGCTCCGCCATCGCGGCGATGGCGATCGACGCCGTCAGTCGGCACCCTGCACGGTGACGTTGGACGGCTGACCAGCCCCGGCCTGCTGCTCCTGTTCGTCTCGCTGACCGGCATCGGGTTCGCGATCGGGGCCATGAATGTGTGGTCGATCGCCATAGCCGAGCACCACGAACAGGACATGCTCTCGGGCATCATCCCCGCCGCGTTCTCCACCGGCAGCCTCCTGGGCGGCCTCGTCTACGGGCGCCGCACCTGGAGTCGGACCACCGCCGACCGGTTGATCATCGGCAGCGCCGCGTTCCTCGCCGGATGGCTCCCGCTCGCAACCCAGCCCGCGCCGTTCGCGGCCACCGCCGCGGTCGCCGTGCCTGGTGCGTTCCTGACCGTCGTGGTCGCCTGCGCCTACGTGACCACTGATGCCCTCGCCCCTGCGGGCCGGACCAGCGAGGCGTACGCGTGGCTGATCCTCTCGATCGGCGTCGGACAGTCCGCCGGTACCGCCCTGGCCGGACGCCTCGCCGAGCAGACGCTGGCCAGCGCGGCGCTCCCCGCCGCCGGCGCGGCCTTCGCCCTCGCCGTCCTTCTCGCCGCGCGCCGACAGCTCCACCCCGCCGGGCACCGGCCGCGCGGCTGACACCGCCGCCCACTCCGAGGCCGGCACAAGACGTCCTGATCAGGGCGCACCCCCCACCTTCCAACCCCTTTTGAGGAGATCGAATTATGGCCGTGCGTACGCACTGGACCGTGGAACACGCCTGCTCCCACAGCGTGGATCATGAACTGTCCAATCGCCCTGCCGACAAGCGGGCGGGCTTTGCCCGTTGGCTCGCGTCGAAGGACTGCACCGACTGCTGGAAGGCGGCGCGCGACGCCGACTCCGAGTCCAAGGAGGAGTGGCTCGCGACCAAGCGGGCCGAGGAGCAGGAGGCAGCCGTCGCGTGGGCCAAGCAGTTCTACATGCCGCAGTTGGAGGGCCCGGAGAAGGCCCTGGGCTGGGGCGAGCGCTCCCGCCACCAGCTGATGACGGCCGCGCACACCGCGCTCGTCGTCGAGGGCACTTGGGACGAGGCGGACTGGGCGGAGCTGGAGGAGAAGGCCCGCTCCGTCACCCGTGCCGGATGGTGGATCGACCAGCGGGACGCCGAAGGCACTGACCTGCTCGAACTCCTCGACGCGGCCAGTGAGGCGGACCGCGGGACGGAGAACCCGTTCCGCTGACGGCGGGGCAACATAGCCGGGAAACGCCGGTTAGCCAAACCGGCGTTCCTCCGGACTATTGATGCTCCCACCCCGCCAGCCATCGCGTGGAAGGAACTCATGTCCCAGCCCCCGTCCGCCTCGGCGTTCGCACCGACGCCCGACCCGCTCACCCCCGACCGGGACATCACCCACGCCCATTTCCAGGCCGGTGACACCATCGTCGTCCTGAAGGGGGTGGCCGGCGGAGAACTGTGGGGCGACGCGATGCGCGTCGTGGCCCCTTCCTGGCACACCCCGACCGACGAGGACGGGTGGCGGCTGCGTGATGCGACAGGCGGCGCCCAGTCCTACGTCACCGCCCACCCCCGCTACCTCGTGCACCTCTCACGCCGCTGCCCTGACTGCCTGATCTATCTACGGGCCATGGAGGACACCCTCCTCGCACGGTTCGTCGACCGCGACGAACTGATCGACTGCGGCTGGTACACCACCACCGCCCTGGGCCAGCTCGTGCACATCGCCGACAGCCGGAGCGGCCGGTGATCCCCCGCTTGCACGAGCGGACCCACCGGCCCCACGACCCGCTCGAAGAGGCGCTGGGGCAGCCGGTCTCACCGAACGAGGGCCTGACGGAGCACACGATCGTCGCCCACTGGCCCGGCCTGGATTACTTCACCCTGGACGACGAGCAGAGGATCTGGACGTCCGTCCAGTGGGCCGAGCACCTCGAAGACCCCTACCTGGAGCACCCGTTCGCCGCCAGCCCCGACGACGACCGGCGGGCGATCCTCCACCTCGACATCCGCCTTCACCCGGACGACCGGGAACTGACCGGACCGGAGTGGGCCGAGGTTGCTCAACGGCTCGCACGAGCCGTCGGCATCGAGATCCCCGGCAAGGAACATGGCTGCCGGTGGATCGCCGTCCAAGCCCAGCCCGGTCGCCTCGACCTGATCGCCAACCTGATCCATCTCGACGGCGTGTGGCACGCTCCTCCCGCAGACAAACGGCGGCGCCTGGCGGATGAGGCGCGTCGCATCGAACAGGACCTTCACCTGATCCCTGTCCGATCCGACCCCCCTTCGCGGCCTGCCGTCCGCGCGGCGCTCACGGCGTCGGCCCAGCTCGCGACCATCCTCACGCAGCTCGCCGACGAACAGGCCGGCCCTCTGGCAGCGGTACGCGGACTCGTCGAGCACACCTCGCACCGGATCGCCCGCCAGCCGGGAGCAGCCGGCACCGATACGGCACACCGCCTGGAGCTGATCGCCCGCCGCCTCCACGCCATCCAGCAGGACCTGGACACCACCGCAACCCGCCTGGTCCAGCCCCGTGCCGTCCCGGCCCCGACCGCCGTCCGGCACAACGCCCACCGACCGCCGTAGGAGAAAACGTCTCCTTGCCCCGCACCGACCGCTTCCTGGACATCCGCCGCGACCCGCACTCCGACGAACTCCTTGCCCGCGGCGGCGACTCCGAGGCACACAGCCTCCTCCAGCGCGCGGGCTTCGTCGCCGTCGTCCGCGTCCATGAGACGTACCACCGCGCCCCGACCGGCCTAGCGGAGGACGACGAGTCCCGTCTGGCCACCGACGCCGTGGCCCGCCTGCGGGCGGCCGGATACCACGTCGACTGCGACGCGGGCTTCGACACCGACTCGCGTCCGGCCAGCTACCTGCCGCTGGGATCCTCCATTGCCCACGTTGCCGAGCGCCTTCGCGAGGCCGCCACTACTGACGAGGCGGCCGATGCGCTGACTGAGCTGACCGCCGCCCACGACGGCGTCCTCGCCGCGCTGGAGGAAGTCCTCACCGCCACCGCCGACTTCCACGACGGGCTCGGCCAGGCGGCCGACCCCTACATCGCGCGGCGGCTTCGCTACCTCGCCGACGAGCACCTTCGCGTCATCCGTACCGACCTCTCCGAGACCCGCAACCAGCTCGCCGACCGGCATGCCCCGCACCCCGGCCGCAGCACCTGCACCGGGGAAGTCCCGTCAACCGAGCAAGAGCGCTCTGCCGTGTGCGCCTGCCCGCCACCGCCGCGCACCCTGCCGGCCCCGCCGCCCCCGATGGCCGCCGGACTGCGCCGCTGACTCCCACCTCGCCCAAGGACACCATGCACGACCACGACACCTCCGAGCGCCTCGCCTCGTACGCCGACGTTCTCGCCGGCGAACTCCCCGACAGTTGGACCAGCTCCCACCTGCCAGCCGACGCCAAGGACGACCTCGTCGAACTCGCCGACCGCATCTGGGACCTGGACCTGGTCGCCGCCTCTCTCGCCGAGCACCCCCTGCAGCAGGCCGCCGTCCTGAGCCGACAGGACGGTGCGCAGCTCGTCCTTCTGGACCGGCACGACGAGCGCGACGGCTTCCTCATCGCCGCCGTCGCCCCGCACGCCCTGCCCGATGAGGCGTTCCGCGGCGTTCCCGAGCCCAACGGCATCGCCCTGGCCGATGACCCGTTCCTGAGCGCCGAGCAGGTCACCGGCGACCTGCTCGCCCGATACGACGCCGCCCTCGCCCAGGTCCGCCACAACGCCCTGGGCGGCGGCATCCAGCCCTCCCAGCCGGACCGGGTCGTCCTGACTTGGCAGCCGGACGGCAGCATCGCCACCACCCCCGCCGACGACCGCGCCAGCGCTGTCCTCATGGCCCACGGCTTCGTCCAGGACCCGCAGAGTGGCATCTACCGCCTGAGTGGTGACGAAACTCAGGCCCAGGCCCGCGCCCTGCGCGAGATCGGCCCGCGCCTCGACGCGCTCGGCATCGGCACCGCTCTGCAGCATCCCGCAGGCCGGACCGCGCCCACTGCCGCCGCTTCCGTGCCGCCCGTCCCTGCCGGTCCCCGTACGCCGGCCACCCGGTCTCGGTGAAGCAGACGGAGCCCGACTTCTGGGTGCTGGAGTACGTCACCATCACCAAGGACCCCCGAACCGGCCTGGTCGTGGCCATCGGCGGTACCGAAAAGGCCGCGGACATCCTCCAGCGAACCGGCGGCTTCCTCTCCGCTCCCGGACCGCGCGGGGACTATCACCGGCTTCAGCACGGCCTGCCCGTCGAGCAGCAGCGCCGGAAGGCGACCGCTGCCTCGAACGCTCTGCTCGCCGCCGGTCACAGCGTCCACCTCGACCCCATGCTGAACATGCTGGTCGCACCGGACGGTGAACGTGAGGCCGCCCTGCGCTACCTGGCGGGTCTCGCTGAGCGAGCCGCAGCCGCCACAACCAGCAGCGAGGTGGCCGAGGTCCTGACCGAGATCGCTGCCCCCGTCCACGGGCTGCTGCCTCTCGCCAGAGAGGTCGTCGTCCGCGCCTGGATCGCCGCCAGCGACTTCCAAGGGGCCACGCCCGCCGGGGAACCCGATCCCATCGCACGGCTCGGAAGCACCGCCACCTCCATGAGCGAGGCCGCGCGCGCCATCCTCCACGCCCGCAACCACGTCGCACGCCCTGCGCAGCGGCCGGCCACTACCTCACCACCGCCGAGCCGCGCCCAGCCCGCGGTATCCCGCCGCCGCTGACTCCGGAGAACCACATGGCCAACCTGGCCGACGAATACGGCACGGACGTCGAGATCTACATCAAGGCCCTGACGACCACCATCCACGCCGACACCCCGACCGGCGCCCCCGCCCAGCTCCACGACTTGCTGGAACACCTCGGCCTGGAACGCCACGAGTACCCCGCCGACACGCCCATCTACATCTGGCACACCGTGCCCGAACACCTCGACGCCAGCGAGCAGAAGCGGCTGGCAACCCGCGCCATCCCCACCCTGCTCCTGGCCGGTTACGAGGTCAACTGCACGCCCGAAGTCTTCGACGAATCCGCCTACCGGCAGGCCGTGCAGGACCTGCGCACCCGCGCGGGCCGCCCTGCCGTGCGGCAACAGGCACCGATCGGCTCCCCCTCGCCTGCAGCTCCGGCCCGCCGCACCCCGTAAGGCACCTGGGCGGTCCCGGCAACCGCGCCGGGACCGCCCGCCTCACCACCCGAGACACGGAGAAACCCGTAGCAACCCGCACGCCCCCATCGATCAGTAACCGGCTCAAGCCCCGACTCGCCACGGCCCTTTTCCGCCGCTATCTGCGCGCCTGTATTCCGACCGGCCCCGACCACACCTCCCCGCTGGCCGGCGCCCGCCCGGAGGCCGCCCTCGCCGAGACACAGCGCGTCGGGCACCGCCACCACCACTGACCGTCCACCGCCCCGGAGGAGCATGTCCTACCCCACCCCCTACCCGGTGAGACTGGCCGACGAGATCACCCGCCAGCTCGGCCAGCTCGCCGACCACCTATCTCAGCTTCCCCTGCCCCAGGCCGCTCAGGTCATCGTCCGCGTGCTCGACCCGGACACCGGAGTCCTCGGCGGCGTCACCCACCTCGTCGCCACCGGCAGCGTGTTCGCCAAGGACCAGGCAGAGCGAGGCGCGCTCCCCGCGGAGGTGTGGCTCGCCCTGGGCCGTGCCTCGAACGAACTCGGCGACATCACCCTCGACCTGGACGAACGCAAAGACGCTCTTCAGCGCGTCGGCGCCCAGCCCGCCACTACGGCGGCGAAGCCCCCGGCACCCGCACCGCTCGTCGTCCGGCGCCGCCGGTGAAGAAGAAGCAGTGGCAGGGCTGGGGACCCGACGAGCAGGCCGAGCAGCACTATCTCGTCCAGCCCCGCGCCCTGGCCGGCGGCGGCGACGTCCGGCACGTCTCGGAGTTCCTGCGCGCCTCCGGCTGGCGGGACAAGTCCAAGACGGGCGGCCCCCTGCGCATGGAGAGCCCGGACCGCACCGTCCGCATCGCCTACGACCCCTACGTCCTCCCCGGCGGATGGACCATCCACGGCCACGCAGACGGAGCGAACGGCGAGTGGTCCGCCCACCTGGGCCAGCAAACGCCGGTGGAGATCGTCGCCGGCCTGACCGACGCCCTCACCCGCCCCCGCTTCGCCCACGCCCCCAACGTCTGGGCCCCGCTACAGGAGCAGAACTGGCACACGCGCTTCGAGGGCCAGAACTACATGGCGACGAGCCCCGACGACACCGCGTGGATGCAGTACCGGCAGAGCCCCGACGGGGCGGCGATGTGGTGGACCGGAGCACGGGACAAGCAGGGCAACGGCTGGACCGCCAACTTCACGCCGAACACCCCGATGCACCTGGTGCAAGCCTTCTCCACCGAACTCGCCAGCCCGGACCCCGTGATGCGCCCGCGCGGACGCGTGCCGCACAGCGCGCAGATCCGTACCTGGTCGGTGTCCGTGAAGCCCTCCCAGCTCAGTGCGTGGCAGCAGGCCCGCATCACGGCCGCCCGCGCCGCCACCTGGGCCCGCAACAGCGCCCGTAGCGCCAGGCCGCGCACCAGCGCCCGTCCCTACACCCCGACCGGCGGCGCACGCACCCGCCGCTGACCGCAATAACCCCGCCCCGAGGAGCCCGATGCCCGCACTCACCCCGGACACCATCCGCACCCTGACCGAAACGCTCGCGGACCTCACCGACTACCTGCGCGAGAACCCCGACCCCGCAGAAGCCCTCGCCCTCGTCGAGCCGCTCCTCGACGAGTACACGGGCCTGCCCGTCCAGTTCGCCGACACGCTGCGCGCCCTCGCCCGCGCCGTTCAGGAGAACCCTCACGCGCCGCGCACGGCGCAGGGCGACCTGCTGATCACCGAGCTGCGCACGGCCGCGTGGGAACTGGCCGACCAGCACACCCTCCACTACGTGCTGGACGATCTCCGTGACCTGTACGGCAGGTCGCCGACGAGCGAGCAGGGGTGCTGCTGGTGCCGCTGAGCGAACGGCAGCTCGCCGCCTTCGCCGACAAGCACGCCGTGCAGATCCCGTACGACACCAGCCCCCGCCACCTCGCCGGCCCCGGAGATGCCCGCCACGTCACCCACGGCCTGGCCGCCGCCGGATGGAACGCCGTCTCCGACCCCCTGAGCGCCGAGATCATCCTGGCAAGCCCTGACCTTCGCCACCGGCTCCAGTTCGACCCGCAGTCCCGCACCTCGGCGTGGTGGCGGCTACGGGCGGAGCCCGTCGGCACCGAGCCCGGCTGGTACGCCGAGTTCGGCGAACTCGTGCCCGCCGAGGTCCTCGCCGCCTTCACCGACGCCCTCACCGCCCCGCCGCCACAGCAGCCGGGCCCGTGGCAGCAGGTGACCTCGGCAGGATGGCACCACGAGCCAAACGGCGCGCGCTCGCCGGACTCCATGTGCCACATCGAACTGCGGCCGTTGAGCGAATTCCACGACCGGTCGTCCTGGCACATCGAGACCCGCGAGCCCGGCCACGGGGAGTTTCCCGGCCCGCGCATCTGGCACGCCTACCTCGACGAGCACACCCCCGCTCACCTGGTCAGCGCGTTCCTCACCGCGCTGACCGACCGCAATCCGCTCCAGCGCGGCATGTTCGAACGCACCGGCCACTACAGCGCCGTACAGGAGCCCAGCACGCTGCGCCCGCAGCAGGTGGTCGACGCCCACGCCACGCGCATCAAGCATCTACGCGCCCAGGCACGCTCAGCCCGCCGCCAGCAGACGAAACCCGCGACGATCCCGGCGCACGCCAATACCGCGCAGCCGGCCGCTCGCCGCTGACCTGACAGGACCCCTCCCCATCTTCCGAGACCACCACGCACACCGCGACTTCCTGCGCCACCTCGACCACTACGTGCGGGACAGCCAGAAGATCCTCGACGCCTGGGACGCCTACTCCGACGAGCACACCGGCCTCGACGGCTGGCCCTACGACGACCACGCCTACGGCATGCGCAAGAGCCAGCGCGATGCCGACACCGCCGAGGCCTTCGAGCCGCTCCGCTACGGCGCCCGGCACCTGCTGGCGACCGCCGAGACACAGCTGGCCCAGCTGCCGGAGAACACGGTGCAGAGCCGCTGGGTATACCAGCTGGGCGTCCTGCACACGGCCCTCGACCGTCTCGACGAACTGCACGAGCAATGGCTGCTCACCCGCGACGCCCTGCCCGCCACCGCCAAGCCCGGCACCGCCGAATTCGACGACGCCCTCGCCGAACATCACGCCGAATCCTGGAGCTACCTCGACGACTGGGCCACCCACGGCAAAGCGCTCCGGGAGATCAACACCGCAGCCCGCAAGGCCCCCTCATCCCTGGTTCCCATGCCTGCCCTCGCACCCTTGCGAGGAACCGCGGCACGGAAGTAGGGCCCCGACTCCCGAGACCATCGAGGTCGACTTCATCACCCCGCGCCACCTCGCCGGCGGCGGTGACACCGCCTGGATCACCGTTCCCCTCCACCGTGCCTGCGGATGGAGCCACGGCAACGACCCCCTGATGCCACGCGTCCTGCTCTCCAGCCCCGACCAGAAGCCCCACCTGCGCCCGACCCCGACGACCAGTGGTGGCCCTGCACCACGTCGCCGAGCCGGACCGGCCCGCCTGGTACGCCAGCTTCGGCGCCCGCACGGCCGTCAAACTGATCGCCGCCTTCACCGACGCCCTCACCGACCCGGCCCCAGCCGCTGACGCGCCTTGCGATCCGTACGGAGCGCTCCGGCAGGGCGGGGGGGGGGCCGGGGGGGGGCCCCCCCCCCGGGGGGCCCCCCCCCCCGGGGGGCGGGGGGGGGGGGGGGGGCCCCCGGGGGGGCGGGACCGCGGGTGGGGGCGGGGCGCCGCCGGCGGGGCCACCAC